>NZ_JAUYRI010000015.1 GCF_030696885.1 Thiobacillus sp. | reverse complement strand
GCATGCCGATGCAGTTCTGGGGGTATTCGAACGCCAGTGCCTCGATCATCTGGGCGGTCTGAGCGATTTCTTTGGCGCATCTGCACTGGTCATGACCCGATGCCTACGCCAGCAAGGTGGGCGCAATACGCTGGATATGGTTATTTCGCACGAGTTTGCTCACATGTTCGGCGCCTTCCACGTGCGGTCTCACATTCGCTCCGTCATGTCTGGCGATGGGCCGGAACTGTTCGACCCGCAAACGAAACGAATAATCTTTCTGACCCGGGACAAGCCGTTTGCAGGTGGAATGGATACCGTCCGTGCCCTTGGCAAGGACAAGGAGGTCGCCATCAGTGCGATCTATGCTGAGGGGCATCTCAGGGAATCGCGTGATCCGATTGCCACAGCATATCTGGTCATGGGGGAGACGCTGTTACAGCAGAACAAATACGATGAAGCTTTGGACGCATTTCAGCAAGCCACCCAAATCGATGCCCGCTGGTCTAGTCCGCACGTCGGAATGGGCTTGGCCTACGAAAAACAAAGCAAGCTGGGACAGGCAATCGCGGCTTACAAAACCGCATTGACGATCGATTCTACAGACGCGCATGCAAACGAACAGTTGGCGTACATCAAGGTTAACCAAGGGGATGAAAAGGGCGCTGTACAAAATTATGTGGCTGCCGCCGCAGCTTCCCCGAAGTCAGCTGCCATTCGCAACAATCTGGGTTTGGGCTACATGAGTCAAGGCAAGCCAGACCGAGCCGAGCCGGAATTCAGGGAAGCCTTGCGGCTGGATGCGTCTACAGTGGATGTCCGCAACAATCTGGCGGCCGCACTGGGTATGCAGAGAAAGTTTGATGAAGCGGCTCGCATCTTGCGCGAGGCCATTCGCCTTGATCCCGCAGACGGCAAGGCTCAAGCGAATCTGGGTTTTACGCTAGAGCAGATGGGCGATTATCTGGGCGCCATGACGTCATACAGGAAGGCTCTGGCCATGGATCCGGCAAACGAACGCAATCGCATCAATCTCGAACGCCTACAGAGAAGAATGGGCGGAATAAAACGATAAACGAGCTAACGGGGTCAGCTTCGCGTAAACGGGGTCAGACTGAGCTAACCCGGGTATTTCGGACATATCTAAAATGAGAAAAGTCATTCTCGGTGTGGTTGGAGGAGTTGCACTGACCATCGCGGTGATCGCGGCCGGTTTGTATTACGTTTACGAGAAGGGCACAGCGCTACAGGCGGAAAAAGAAGCCAAGATTGAGCAAGAGCGACAAGGCGCTGTTAGCCAGTTCGGAACGACTTGCGAAAACGCAACCGCCAAAATTGCCGCATACGTCTACAACGAGCTCAAGTCTGGATTATCAACACAGTTGGCGGAGGGGCAAGGCAAAGAAGATCTTTATTCGTCGCTTGTCACTTCATTAAAAAAACATGCTGGGTACGCATCCTTCTGCGGGCGCAATGCGCGCTATTCAAACGGCGATCGTGACTTCGAATCCGCGGATAAACTAGTCAAGCTGAACTCCGGCCTCAGCGATATTCATACCTTCCTCACCGCTTCCAAGCACGAAAATTGCGACATAAACTGCCGCTATTTGCTGCTGAATAACGCAATAAAAGAATTGCCCAAGATCGAACAAGTTTTGGTGGCCGATCGTCAGTGGTGAGCTGGCCGTCAGCCCGCGCATCGGGGTCGGGTCTTGCAAAACCACATTTCTCCTTACCGCCCCAAGCCGCCCAGCTCCGGGCGGTTCCACTGAATGGCGGGGCTAATCCACGCCCTTGACTGATGACACTACGCACGACCGTTTTCATCGCCACCTCGCTCGACGGCTACATTGCCCGCGCGGACGGTGCGATCGACTGGCTGGAGCAAGCCAACCAGCAGGTGCCCACCGGGGAGGACTGCGGTTACGCGGCGCACATGGCGACGGTGGATCTGCTTGTCATGGGCAGGGGAACGTTCGAGAAGGTCTTGTCGTTTCCCGAATGGCCGTTTCCCGACAAGCCGGTTTGGGTGGCCAGCAGGACGGGCCAGGGTCTTCCGGACGACCTGCCGCCGCAGGTCCGCATCACGGACGAATCGCCGGCTCAGATCGTGCGAGCTGCAGGGGAGCAGGGCTTCCAGCACCTGTACGTCGACGGGGGCATGCTGATCCAGTCGTTTCTGCGCGAGGGGCTGATCGACGATCTGACGATCACAACCATACCGATCCTGCTGGGCGCAGGCCGGCCGCTGTTCGGCACCTTGCCAGCCGACGTGCCGCTGCGGCTGGAGGCATCGCGGGCCTATCCGTTCGGATTCGTGCAGTCCACTTACGTTGTGCAGAAGGGATGAGCTTGGTGGGGAGGCCCCTATCCCATCGTCTGCCGTGACAGGCGATGCAGTTACGTTTCGTAACAATTCAGCCGGCGTCTGAAACCCTGCAGATACAGAGCGCGCCCATAGTGTGGTGGTGCTCGGGCGATGTGCCCGGGCCATTCCAGCCGCAGGAGGATTCCGCCATGCTGCCTACTCCCCGAATTCCCCATTCCCTGGGCGCTGTCGCGCTCGGTTTGTCCGCTGCCTTCGCGCTCGCGCCGGCGCACGCCGACGAACGGCAGTGCACCGGTTCGATGGCGCGGGTGACCGTGGACAACGTACGCGTGCCCGAGGGTGCGCGTTGCACGCTTGACGGTACGCGGATTGAAGGCAACCTCAAGATCGAGCGCGGTGCGACCCTTCAGGCCCGCTCGATTCGCGTCGGGGGCAATATCCAGGCGGAGGGCGCCCGCCAAGTCAGTGTGGCAGGCCGTTCGTCGGTTGGCGGCAATGTCCAGATCAAGCAGGGCGGCGGGGCGTCGATCCGCCGCGTCGACGTGGGCGGCGACATCCAGCTCGAGGACAACGTCCACCAGCTCGCGGTGCAGGACAACCGCGTCGGCGGCAATATCCAGGTGTTCCAGAATCGCGGCGGCGCGTACATCGCCGGCAACGTCGTCGACGGCAACCTGCAATGCAAGGAGAACCGCCCTGCGCCGCGCGGGGGCGGCAATCACGTGGACGGAAATCGCGAGGACCAGTGCCGGCAACTATGAATCCTGTCGGGCGTCCACCGGACGATGACGATAAACCACAGGGGTCAGGCTGAACTAAAAAGCCTAGTCAGAACCTGGGGGCAGGTCTTGCATTGACGGATTGCATAGACAGAACTGACCCCGGTCTCCAAATCGGTAACCCCACATCTGGGGAAGGAGCAGCAAATGAAAAAGAGCTACGTGTTGATTGCGGTATCGATGGCCCTTGTCCAGGGTTGCGCGACCGCGCCCCCTTACCAACCATCCAGCTATGGCTCAGGATATTCGGATGTCAGCATCGATATCCATTATTCGACGTATCCGGATCTTGTCCGGATTCCGGGCTATCCCGTTTACTACGCGCCCCGGGTGAATTCGAATTACTTCTTTTACGACGGCCTCTACTGGGTGTTCCAGGGCGATAACTGGTATGCGAGCAGTTGGTACAACGGTCCGTGGGGTAGGGTGGGTTATTACGAGGTGCCGGTTTATATCCTGCGCGTCCCAGTTCGCTATTACCGCCAGCCTCCGTCGTATTTCCGCGACTGGCGTGCCGACGCGCCGCCGCGTTGGGGAGATCGCTGGGGCCGCGACTGGGAACAGCGTCGAAGCGGCTGGGACCGTTGGGATCACCGCGCCGCCCCGGCGCCCGCACCGTTGCCGGCTTACCAGCGGAATTATTCCGGCGACCGCTATCCTCGCGCAGTAGAACAGCAGCATACGATACGGTCCGAGTATTACCGCTACCAGCCGCGTGAGCCTGTCACGCAGCAGTATTTTCGACCGCGTGTGCAGCAGGATCAGCAGCGCCAGCAAGACCAGCGCCAGCAGGAGCAACGCCAGCGAGACCAGCGCCAGCAGGAGCAACGTCAGCAAGAGCAACGTCAGCAAGAGCAACGTCAGCAGGAGCAACGTCAGCAAGAGCAACGTCAGCAAGAGCAACGTCAGCAAGAGCAACGTCAGCAGGAGCAACGTCAGCAAGAGCAACGCCAGCAGGAACAGCGTCAGCAGGAGCAACGCCAGCAGGAGCAACGCCAGCAGGATCGGCGTCAGCAGGAGCAACGCCAGCAGGATCAGCGTCAGCTAGAGCAGCAGCGCCGCCAAGATCAACAACGTCTGTTGGAGCAACAACAGCGACAGCTGGAGCTGCAACGTCGCCAGGAGCAACAGCGTCAGCGAGAGCCGCAACAGCGACAGCAAGAGCAACAGCGTCAGCCAGAGCAGCAACGCCGCCAGGAGCCGCAGCGTCAGCAAGAGCAGCAGCAGCAACGCGATCTTGAAAGGCAACGTTCCCAACCTGAATCGAGGGGCAAGGCCAGGGACGACAAGGCTGCGCCACAAGACCAGGTTCAGAAGGACAAGGAGTCCAAGCAAGAGTATGAACGTAGGCAAAAAGAGTACGAGGAGCGTTATCGGAATCGCTGAAGGACAGGGGACAGGTCACGGTTTCAGGTGACGAGAGCTGTGAAAAAAAGCGCACTGCGGTGCGCTTTTTTATTGCAGGCACGTTGCAGGCACGGGGTCAGGTCTTGCAATAACACATTTCAATCGATGCAAGTCAAAGTGGGATGCTGCATTGCAATGCCTGACCCTGATGTGCGCTTGCTTGTATTCGAGAGCTGTTAACGATTCTGAGCTCGATGATCCAGAACGACCAGCCTTGGACGCATGGGGTCGCATGAGAACTGGAAAAACAGCGGCGGTTCGAAGGCAGTTGCTGACCCTGAAACTCCAGTTGCTCTTCGCCAGAGTTTGCCTATAACTGGCACATCGCGGTCATCAGGGGTGTCGCCATGAAAGTACTGCTTCGCAATCTGCTTTTCTCGGGCTTGGCCGTGATCGGGACTGCGCAGGCCGCGATTGCGCCAAGCTACGGCGTGACCGATCTGGGGAATTTCTTCGCCACCGGCGTCAACGATAGCGGTTGGGTCACCGGCTACGATGGAAGGGCGCTGCTGTGGCAGCCTGGCACAGGAGTCACGGTGTTGGCCACCACCCCTGGTGCCAGCCCTCGCGCCAACGCAATCAACAATCTCGGTGAGGTCGCGGGGTTTGCCTGGTCGGCGACCCATGGTGCCTACCGCGCCGTGCTCTGGCAGCCGGGCGGAAGCATGATCGATCTGGGCGATCTTCCGAACGGCGGGAACAGTTCGCGTGCCTATGCGATCAACCATTCAGGCCTCGTTGCCGGCCAGGCATCCGGACAATTCATTTCACACCCTGGCTATGGTAACCAGAGTTTTGTGCATGCGGCGAGCTTCACCACCGCCGGTGGGGCACTGGACTTGGAGCCGCCCGCAGATGCCACGCAAAACAGCGTTGCGCGCGGGATCAATGAGACCGGAACGATCGTCGGTGAACGCCAGACCGCCGACGGCGCGCGAGCCGTCGTCTGGGGCAGCGATGGCGCGACGATCAACTTGGGTGCAGCCTGGGGCATGGGCGGGATCGGCGCCAACAGCAACTCCTTTGCGCATGACATCAATAACGCCGGCCTCGTCGCGCTGCAGCTTCCGCTCGGCGGCGGCGAGTTCACCGCTGCAGTCTGGAACGCGATGACCGGCTTCACGCCCATCGATCGGCTGCCAGGTGCCTCTACCGCGACCGCGAATGCGCTCAACGACGACGGTGTCGTGGTCGGCACAGCGGGCGTGTTCGGCGTGTCGGGCACCAAGGCGTTCGCGTGGAGCGTCGACGACGGGTTGGTCGATTTGACCTTGCAGTTGGACCCGGTACTCGGAGCCGGCTGGAGCATCCTGGACGCCACCGGCATCAGCGAGAACGGCTACATAGTCGGCCGCGCCTACAGCACGACGCTAGGCTATCGTGCCGTCCTGCTGGCGCCGGTGCCTGAGCCAGCAAACCTGTTGCTGATGGCTGTCGGCCTGGCTGTCGTTCTGGCACGCACCACGCGCCGTCGCCTGACCAAATAGCACCTCTGCCGATAGGCTCGCCATTTCGCCACCGGGGCAGGTCTCGCCACCGGGGGTCAGGTCTTGCAAAACCACATTTCTTCTCTATATCCCAGCCAGCCTCGGAAGCGCCGCTAGACATTCTTGATCCTCGCCGCTTTGCTCACGCGATCCAGATCAGATGCCGATGTCGGGGCGGCCACAATCTGGTTGCGTCCGCAGCGTTTGGCTTCATAGAGCGCGATGTCGGATGTGCGGATCAGTTCGGCAGGCGAGGAGACGGAAGCAAGCTCGGACGAAGACACGCCGAAACTCAGGGTGACATGGCTGGCGACAGGTGATGCTTGGTGGGGAAGGTTCAAGGCCAGGATGCGCTCGCGTATCTGCTCCGCCACGGATATCGCGCCGCTCAGATCCGTCTGCGGCAACAGGAACGCAAACTCTTCACCGCCGATTCGGGCCACCACATCGCCCGGGCGGGACAGCGTGTGGTGCATGGCCTGCGCAACGTCCACCAGGCACAGGTCGCCGGCCGGGTGTCCATAGTGGTCGTTGTATTCCTTGAAGTGATCGATATCGGCCATGATGAGTGACACCGGCGCATGGTCGCGTGTCGCTCTTGCCCACTCCTTGCTGAGTTCTTCCTCGAACAGCCGTCTGTTCGGGATGCCGGTGAGACTGTCGAGACGGATCAGATATTCCAGCGCCTGCTCCACCTCGATGGATGAGAACAGCTCGCGGCGCAGTTTTTCCGAGTCGCGAAACAGACGGTGGACCTGGGTGGACGTGGCGAGCATGGCGAGTCCGAAGATGACCATCATCAGCCCCATGACGAGATGGAGGGGATCGCCCGCCCACATCATTCTGATGCTGATGGGTACCACGATGGGAATGGCGAAGCACCAATAGGCGTGGCTCACGGGCGACAGCAGCGGAACGGCGCCGGCCACCATTCCCCCCAGCACAAACGCGAGAACGACCTGGTGCGGGTAGGAACTGGGGTGAAACAGGAGAATGCCGGACAGCCCCCACACCACCCCGGCAGCGCATGCGCCTGCCAGGAAATACTGGGTCCACAAAGCAAGATCGGACTCGCTCCTGGGGGCGGCGTTTCTGAACGCCCGCAAGCTGAGGAATCGCGCCCCGGTGACGACGATGAGCAAGCCCAACCAGCTTAGCAGGACGGGCGTGGGCACGGCGTTCCACAAAACCGCTGCAAGAATGAGCCCGATTGCCAGGTTGACGATCAGCGAGATGGGGAGCTGACGAAAGCTCTGCGCAATCTGCGGCACAAGGATGGCCGGATCCTGGCGATCTGTAGCGGGTCGGACAGGGTGATCCACGGGCGAGCTCCCTCGTCGGGGTTTCGGGGCGCATTTCGCCTGCGCACAAGCGTCTATCCGATAAATATAGGCCAAGCTGCGCGGATCATGGTTCGGGCATGCGCAGGCGCTGCAAGGTCTGGGCGCTTGGTCGGATCCCCTCGGCTGTCTGCCGCTGCTGCAGTTGCCTTGCTCTGTTCGCTGTCGAACAGAAGAGCCGATCGTAATTACCTACTATGGTAAGAGTATTCAAGGGGGATCAGCCTGCTCGAGTATTCGATTCGGCCGCTGCCCTTGATGATCACGGCAAAAAGATCATTGACAACAAATCTGGGAACGCCCGGGCGCAGCAACACCGTGGCGAACCCGCAACGGGGCATGCCCGATTTTGGGCGATGACCATGGCTTGAGTTAAAGAGTGGAAGGAGCAGAAAATGAAAAAGAGCTACTTGATGATTGCGATATCGATGACCCTTGTCCAGGGTTGCTATACCGCTCCCCCCTACCAAGCATCCAGCCATGTCGCAGTCGGATATCCTGGTGTCAGCATCGGTATCCATTTTTCAACATACCCGGATCTTGTCCTGATACCGGGCTATCCCGTCTACTACGCCCCCCGCTTGGATGCGAATTACTTCTTTTACGACGGCCTCTATTGGGTGTTCTACAGCGATAACTGGTATGCGAGCAGCTGGTACAACGGGCCGTGGGATTGGGTGGGCTATTACGATGTGCCGGTTTATATTCTGCGCGTCCCGGTTCGCTACTACCGCCAGCCTCCGCCGTATTTCCGCGGCTGGCGTGCCGACGCACCGCCACGTTGGGGGGATCACTGGGGTCGCGAATGGGAACAGCGTCGAAGCGGGTGGGACCGTTGGGAGAGCGGCTACGCCCCGGCTCCCGCACCGTTGCCGACTTACCAGCGGAATTATCCGGGCGACCGCTATCCTCGCGCAGTAGAACAGCAGCATACGATACGGTCCGAGTATTACCGCTACCAGCCGCGTGAGCCTGTCACGCAGCAGTATTTCAAACCGCGTGTGCAGCAAGACCAGCAGCGTCAGCTAGAACAACGTCAGCAGGAGCAACGCCAGCTAGAGCAGCGCCAGCTAGAGCAGCGTCAGCAGGAGCAGCGTCAGCTAGAGCAACGTCAGCTAGAGCAGCAACGCCAGCTAGAGCAACGCCAGCTAGAGCAACGCCAGCAAGAGCTGCAACGGCAGAAAGAGCTGCAGCGCCAGCAACAGCTACAACGCCAGCAAGAGCTGCAACAGCAGAAAGAGCTGCAACAGCAGAAAGAGCTGCAACGGCAGAAAGAGCTGCAGCAACAAGATCTGGAGCGGCAACGCTCCCAGCCTGAACCGAGGGGCAGGACCAACGTCCCCAAGACGTCGCCACAAGACCAGGCTCAAAAAGAGGAGGATGCCCGGCTAGAGTATGAGCGGAAGAAAAGAGAGGACGCGCAGCGTTATCAGGATCGCTAGGGTGTGTTAACACGCATTTCCTGCTGCAACCCACAGGGGCAGCCTATTCGGGCGCATTGCCCTTGATTGCACGCATTCGTATGGATAGGCGTAGGATGCGTTGGCCCAATGAAGCAGGGCGGCAAGCGCATCCACATCGGTCGCCCCTGACCGCAATCGAGCTACAGGACAATACGACCATGGCCAAAAAAGAATCAGCCCTCGCCTCTGAAAACCCCCAGGTGACCGATCTGCTCCATCAACTGCGCGCGGCCTCAACCCCCGAGGCGCAGCGCGATGTGATGGTTAAAACCATCCTTGCCGGCCGCAACAAAGAGATCACCGTGGCAGAGGGCAAGGTGTTGAGTCTGGAGTTCGTCAGAATCAACGCTGAAGTGCAGGCGCGCTTGAAGGAAGAGCGTGCACGGTTGAAGGCCATCCGGGGAACCGTTGACTGACCTGAATCAAAGCGCATCAAAGGGACAGGCTCGAATGGATTTCGCGCCGATGTCCGCCGCTTCGAAATGGATCAGATCCAACAGTGTCCGCAGGGCAACCGCTGTTGAGGTAACAATCGGGCAGTGAACCAAGGGGCAGGGCTCGAATGGACGCCACGCGCTTGACGGGTCTCGGGTCTCGCGATGTTCGGATTCTGTTCTTCGCGAGATGCGCCGGGTTAAACTTCCTGCTCCGCGGCCTTCTGGCCAATCTGGGGGAATAACCGACCATGTCCCAGCAGCATCCCATCATCGCCGTGACCGGCTCGTCCGGCGCGGGCCTGTCCACGATACGCCACGCGTTCAAGTTCATTTTCGAGCGCCAGAACATCAAGCCCGCGATCGTTCACGGCGACGGTTTCCGGCGTTATACCGATCGGCAGTTCGCCGCCTTGCTGGAGGAAGCGCGGGGCAGCGGCCGCAAGATTTCGTGGTTCGGGCCCGAGTGCAATCATTTCCAGGAGCTGGAATCGTTTTTCAGGACCTATGGCGAATGCGGCAGCGGGGTGGTTCGCCAGTATGCGCACACGGCCGAGCACGGCAAGGAATTGGGCGTGCAGGCGGGCGAGTTCACCCCCTGGGCGCCGCTGCAGCCGGGCAGCGATCTCTTGTTTTATGAGGGACAGCATGGCGGTCTGATGGCCAATTCCTGGACGCGCCGTAAAGTCGAGTCGCGCCACTTTCCGCCGGAAATAGATCGGCGCGTGGGACGCCAGGGCACCGATGTGGCCCAGCATGTGGACCTGCTGATCGGCGTGGTGCCGGCCATCAACCTGGAGTGGATACAGAAGGTCCACCGCGACTGCAAAAATGGCACGTGCACGCCTGAAGAATCGGTGGAAACCATCCTGCGTCGCATGGACGACTACATCCATTACATCGTCCCCCAGTTCGGCCTGACCGATATCAATATCCAGCGCATGCCGCTGGTGGATACCTCCGACCCGTTCATTGCGCGCGACGTGCCGCTGGCCGACGAATCGCTGTGCATCATCCACTTTCGCGACCGCGAGCGCCATGATTTTCCCGAGTTGCTCAGGCGCATTCCCGACGCGTACATGTCGCGCCCGACCACGATGGTGGTTCCCAACAATGACCTGCGCCTAGCCCTCGGCATGATTTGTGGTCCGATTCTGGCCAGGTTCATGGAGGCGCGCGGGGCCGCACCGGAGCGCGAAGTCACCAACGCGTCCGCGCGCGATTAGGGGTACAGGGGTGGGGTCAGACCTGACCCCGTCACGCGTCCCGAATGGCCTGGCGCCGAAGGTGTCAGTGGAGGCTGCGATGCGCAAGCTTGCGCATCTGCTCGATGGAGTCGTGAAATCAGGTAAACCGTTTGATGCAAATTTCGCCATGATTCGGAGCTGCAGTTCAAGGCGGTATCTAACCTCCGATCACGTCAACGTAGCTCGCCCGAGGCCTCCAGAAATGTGTGAACCGATTTTAGGGGCGGGTTTTACTCTAGCCCCATGAATTAGGGCCGCGTCCCCGATCTTTGTCGGACTTTTTTACAATTCGGGGAGGTGTAACGATTAATACCGTTTAAAAACAATTGGTTACTATTCGGGCCCGGCTTTTGCTTGGTAAAGCTCGTCTTTTATCAAAAGGGAGCCACCAAATGGAAACAAAAACCAAGAAAGCGCTTATCCGTGCGTTGCTTGTTAGCGCAGTTATTTCGGGAAATGTTCAGGCGGCATTTATCAATGCCCCCTTGCCGACCAACACCTATATTGTTTCAAACGGACTTGACTGGGCCTGGGCATTCCCGCTTCCTGCCAGCTCTGGCCTGGACCTTTCTTACCAGAGCACGTTGGGGTGGCGCCTTCCTACTCTGGAAGAACTGCTGCTCGCGCCCGATGCAACGGATTTCATGTTCGTGGGCGCCAACGTTCCGCTGGGGGGAAGTGATCCGGTTAGCGGGGCCTCATTTCAAGCTGTCAATGCCTCTCTGACCGGCGCAGCGGCATGTGCGACGCCTTATTTCAGCAATTCGTATCGCCATTGCGATTGGCAGGATGGGCAAGGTCAGCCTTTCGGTCCTTGGGCCGGGCTGCCCGGTGCGGCCGGCTTTGCCGACCAGTTGGTTGTGCGAGGCGCACAAATTCCAGAACCTGGAACGCTGGCCCTGCTGGGGCTCGGTATCGCTGGCCTGATGCTTTCAAAGCGCAAATCCAAGGCCTGCTAAAAGATCCGGTACCGTACCACCAGCAAGGCGTAAGTCTGCTTGCAGTGTGTTGACAAACCCCGCCCCTGAGGCGGGGTTTTGTTTTGCACGAATGAAAGCGAATCAAACGGGCCCGGCTCGAATTCATTTCGCTGTCAGGGAATCCTGGGAATTCCGGGGTCAGGGATGCGTGTACCCCCACACCAACAGCAGCAGCGCCAATAGGGCCATGCCCGCGTGGAGGCTGACGCCCATCATCGGCGGTGGCGAGCGATGTTCGCGATTGCCGATGCGCAGGGCCAGAAGAACCAACCCGCCGAACAGCGCCAGAATAAACAGCAGCGCCGCATTGTTGTACAACATATGCACGGGACTGCTGAAAATATGCGTTCCCAACAGGATCAGGCCCAGCAGGGCGAAGCCGGCGTGCCCCGCCGCCAGAGCCCGAGAGCCCCGCCGATAGCGCACGCCCAGAACCACGAGCCACAGGCCAAGCACCGCCGCCAGACAAAACAAAACGATTGCGGCAAGGATCATGCGTTTTCCCGGATCAAAGATGGCGATACAAGCTTATATACGACTGTCTGCCGCTGCGCAGTTGCCTAGCTATGTTCGCTGTCGTACAGAAGAGCCGATCGGAATTGCCTACCATGATAAGTGTACGCAAGGGGATCAGCACGCTCGACTATTCGCTTCGGCCGCTGCCCTTGTGATTGATAACCCCACCGGAGAATCTATATGCCCCTGATTAACTTGGTCATCGTCTTGATTGTGGTTGGCGTGCTGCTTTGGCTCGTTAACAGCTTTATTCCCATGGACCGAAAGATTAAACAGATCCTGAATATTGTCGTCGTCATTGTTGTCGTTATATGGCTACTGCAGGTATTCGGCGTCATCGGTTCGCTGGGCAACGTTCGTATTGGCTGACGCATCCCGAGAGGGGTGCGGTCGCCAGCAGGTGAAGTGATGCCCTCCAAATAAATGGAGTCAGATACGCCTGATTTCTGGACCGGCGGGAATTGAAGTCTGGCCCCGTTTGTTTGAGAACGCCTGGGCGCAGCGACATCGTGGCGACACGCAACGGGTCATGTCCGGTAGTTGGGCGATGACTTGGGTTAAGTAAAGAGCATAAAGAGCAGAAGTCGCCAAGCCTCTCTGAACTATGGAGTCAGGTCTTGCCTCCGGCCACAAAAGCCAAGACCTAACCCGTCAGCGTGCATAGGCAAGCCTGCCACTTCAATTTATTTGGGGGGGTCTACACGGCAATCTATTTTTTTCGGCGCGGCTTTTCATCCACATACTGGCCGTAGGGCGTTTGGAGCAGCGCGTCTCGATAGTCATCCGCGTTCTTGATGCGCGGCCAGGTCGAATTGAGGAGCGCCAGCCACGCTTGCTCCTCCATGAATGGCTCGATCTCCAATAAAAACGGCAAGGCTTGCGCGTCCTCTGTTTGGTCGAGAAAGCCTTTCGCGATCGCGTAGGGCAATTTATCGAGGTGTCCGATCATGGCTCGCCATCCCTAAAGGTGAAAGCTACTGGTGTGGACGGGATTCAGGTCCGATAGCGTTGGCTTCTTCAACCGGATTGGGCAGACAATCTGCATCTCGACCCTTGAGGTGACAGATATGTCTCAAGGCCATGACCGCACCGAATTTCTGGAATTCATTGCACAAGGTCAGTAGCAGTCCCCGCTGTGAGTCATCCATTTCTCTCATGTCCCTGGAAGTATCGATGCGCTGCGCCCGCGCGATATTCCATTGCCCAGAATTGATAACGGCAGTTGAATGATGCCGATTAAAACGGCGATTGTCGGCGAAGGATCGTCCGACTTCCGTGTAAGCCATGTCTGAAAACTGGGGCAGCTCCCCAGAGCCCTCAGAGCTCCCCAGCCACCGCCACCACCGCAGCCCCATGTTAAAGCGCCTTTTCACTTTGGCGTTTCTCGGTGAAAATCCGGGCGGACACCTCTGGGTGTCCATCGATAATATTCAAAATCAATTCAATCAATAGGGGGTGGTAATGAACAAGAAACTGTTGTCTGTGATTGCGGCTGCATTCATTCTTGCAGGGTGTGCATCGGGTGTGACCCGTGCACCGAACATGTCGGCTGAGAAGATGAGTGCGCCGGCGTATAGCCAGTTCGCTTCGGTATCTCTCTCCATGTCGGCCTCGGCCAAGGAGAAGGCACTGGAGAATCTGAAATTCAACCCGGATGAGCTGCTCAGTCATGTCAAACGGGCGCTGGATTCACGCTCACTGATCAGTGCTTCAGCCGACAGCCAGCTGCCCAAGCTCGAAGTGGTGGTCAAGGACATGCGCGTTCGTTCGAATTTCTCCGCGATCATGTGGGGGTTCATGGCCGGCTCGGATTCGATTGAGGGTGAGATTGTGCTGACGGATGCAGCGGGTAAGGAGCTTGATCGCTTCGTGGTGTCTACATCCTACGCCCTGGGCGGGATCGCGGGTGGGCAGGACGGCACGCGCATGAGCTGGCTGTATGAAAAGTTCGCCGAAGAGACCGTCAAGGAACTCACCAAACAACAGCAACCGGTCGTGTCGCAACGTTAGGCGCTCGATCAGCACCAATAAAAATGGCCAGCCTACGCTGGCCATTTTTATTGGTGCGGGTTGTGGCAAGGTCCGCACCGTATTGGGGTTACCGGGCGTCGCTCACTCGGCGCTTCCACAAAGTCCGAAATTGGTCTTTAATGAGATATGTGAGTCCTAATATTGGGCGCGCATGGCAAGCGGCCGCGACGACTGTGCGCGGGCCTTGCCGCCTTCTCATCAATGACTTCGACAGGACACTGATTTGACTACCAAGCCTTCCGCCCCCACGCCCGCCAAACGGTCTTCGGCACGCAGCCGCAACGCCAAGCCCCGCATCGCCGCCAAGGGCGATATTTCGCCGATCCACACCCGCAAGGGGGTGGAAACCTTCACCGTGGACGAGGCGGTGAGCGCCGCGCAGGAGTCCAAGGTGGTGGCGGTGCAGGATATTCTCAGCGGGACGAGCAACGGCAGTCCCGAAATGATCGAGTCGCTGAAGGCCATTCTCGCCGGCGCGTCGCCGGAAGACGCGGAGGTGTTGCGCAATGCGCTGCTCGCCAAGCCGCCGCTCGGCCGGCCTGGCGCTTCGTCCGATCCGGATGGCGAGCTGGCCGAAGACTGGCGTGAGGGCGGCTATCCCTACAAGAACCTGATGTCGCGCAAGCGTTACGAGGAGCAGAAATATCAACTCCAGGTGGAACTGCTCAAGCTTCAGGCCTGGGTGAAGGAAACCGGGCAGAAGGTGGTGATCCTGTTCGAGGGCCGCGACGCTGCAGGCAAGGGCGGCGCCATCAAGCGCTTCATGGAGCACCTGAATCCACGCGGGGCGCACGTGGTCGCGCTGGAAAAGCCGAGCGAGATGGAACGTGGCCAGTGGTATTTCCAGCGCTACGTCCAGCATCTGCCGACGGCGGGCGAGATCGCGCTGTTCGACCGCTCCTGGTACAACCGCGCCGGGGTGGAACGGGTGATGGGCTTCTGCAATCAGGAGGAATACCTGGAGTTCATGCGCCAGGCGCCCGAGTTCGAACGCAACCTGGTGCGTAGCGGCGTGCACCTGATCAAGTTCTGGTTCTCGGTGAGCCGCGAGGAGCAGCGCCGCCGCTTCAAGGAGCGCAAGGTGCATCCGCTCAAGCAATGGAAGTTGTCGCCGATCGACCTGGCCTCACTCGACAAGTGGGACGACTACACCAAGGCCAAGGAGGCGATGTTCTTCTATACCGACACGGCCGACTCGCCGTGGACGGTGATCAAGTCGGACGACAAGAAGCGCGCACGGCTCAATGCCATGCGCTACATCCTGCATCGCCTGCCCTACACCAACAAAGACGTTTCGCGCATCGGTTCGCTGGATCTGCTGCTGGTCGGCCGTGCGCACGTGGTGTACGAGCGCGGAGAGCATCAGGCAAACCCGCTGCTGTGAGGCAGCGGCCGTGCACGCTCAAATGTAATCAGCAGAAGGGCTCATCCGAACCCGGCGGTGGCCGGATCGACGTCAACCTGTGGCGCTCGCGGCTCGCCTCGTCGGCCGCCATACCGCAGATCGCATCGACGCAGCCTGCTTATAGCCGGACGGGTCTGGCGCCCTGAGCCGCCGCGCCTGCCACCCAGGCGCAGTACACGCAAAACGCCAGGGCCAGGTCCTCCATTAACACAGGGCCGTCGGCGGCCAAGCCGCTCTGCAGCCAGCCGCACCCCCCGTGCTACCATCGCGCCCGCCATGCGACTCTCCCAACTCCGACAACGACTACGCGATCTGGGCGCTGCACCCTGCCACGAGGGGCGCGTGCTGCGGGCGTGGGTTCAGGGGCGCTCGCTCGACACCAAGCGACGGCGCGCCGAGGACTTTCTGCCGCTGGCGCTGCGTAATGATGTGCCGGATCTTTTCGACGAATTGCGCGGCCTGGCGCGGGTGCATTCCGAACACGCCGGTGACGATGGCTCGTCCCGCCTGCTGGTGGCGCTGGCGGATGGCCAGACGGTGGAAAGCGTGCTGCTGCCGCGCGACGGCGTGTGCGTGTCGACCCAGGTCGGCTGTGCGGTGGGCTGCGTGTTCTGCATGACCGGCCGCGCCGGCTTGTTGCGCCAGCTCTCCAGCGCGGAGATCGTCGCCCAGGTGGTGCTGGCGCGCAGTCGTCGCCCGGTGAAGAAAGTGGTGTTCATGGGCATGGGCGAGCCGGCCCACAATCTGGACAACGTGCTGGAGGCCATCGAGTTGCTGGGGGTGGAAGGCGGCATCGGCCACAAGAACCTGGTCTTTTCCACCGTCGGCGACCGGCGTGTGTTCGAGCGCCTGCCGCAGTGCACGGTGAAGCCTGCGCTGGCACTCTCGCTGCACACCACGGATCATGAATTGCGTCGGCGCCTGTTGCCGAAGGCGCCCGACATCGCGCCGGCCGAACTGGCCGAGCTGGGCGAGGCCTATGCCCGCCGTACCGGCTACCCGATCCAGTATCAGTGGACGCTGCTCGAAGGCATCAACGACACCGAGGCCGAGCTGGAAGGTATCGCCCGCCTGCTGGCCGGCAAGTACGCGGTGATGAATTTGATTCCCTATAACAGCGTCGAGGGTGTAGACGGCTTCGATTTCCGTCGCCCGAGCTGGGAGCGCGCGGCCGAGATGGCGCGCCGTCTGCATGTGCGCGGCATCCTGACCAAGCTGCGCCACTCCGCGGGACAGGATGTCGAGGGCGGCTGCGGACAGTTGCGGGCGCGGGCGCTGGGCGCGGCGGCCGCTTTCCCACCCACCGGCGCCGCATGGCCGTTGGCTTTATTGAAACTTGACCCGCAAGAACGAGAAACAGCAACGCCATGAATCCGAAGAGCCTTATCCGGAACGAAACCGCTGCCGATGTGAGCGCGATCACCGAGGTGACCGTCGCCGCGTTCGAGACCCTGGAAATCAGCAATCACACGGAGCAGTACATCGTCGCGGCACTACGCGCCGCCGGAGTCTTAACGGTTTCGCTCGTCGCAGAAGTGGAGGGCCGGGTGATCGGGCATATTGCGTTCTCTCCCGTGACGATTTCGGATGGCACCCAGAACTGGTACGGCCTGGGGCCGGTTTCGGTGTTGCCGGCGTACCAGCGGCAAGGCGTGGGCACAGCCCTGATCCGGGAAGGACTGGCGCGGCTGAAAGCCATCAATGCGCAAGGATGTTGTCTGGTGGGGCATCCGGATTACTACCGGAAATTCGGGTTCACCCACCTGCCGGGGCTGGTGCTTGAGGGCGTGCCGCCGGAGGTTTTCTTCGCGCTGTCGTTCGACGGGCACGCTCCGCAGGGCACAGTCACTTTCCACGAAGGATTCCAAGCGGAGAACACGACGGGCCAGCCCCCGGTTTTTCGATAAGCCTTCGTTTCCACTTTCCCTGCGATGCCTATACTGGGAGCCGGTCAGGGCTGGGCGCCTGGGGAAGGAGGATCGAACATGGCCAGATGGATATTCGAACCCGGACATTCCGCCGCGACGTTTGCGGTGCGGCATATGATGGTTTCGCAGATGCGCGGCCAGTTCAAGAACGTGCAAGGCAGCATCGACTTCGACCCCGACAATCCGGCGGGGGGCGCTGCGGTCCAGGCGACGATCGATGCAGCGGAAATCTGGACCGGGGACGACGAACGCGATGCGCACCTGCGCGATGCGGACTTCCTGAATGTGGCGGCATACCCGGACATCGTCTTTCGCAGCACTGGGGTGCGCTGCACGGGCGAAGCCGATTTCCAGGTGACGGGGGATCTTGTCCTCCGGGGTGTGACCCGCCCGGTCGTCCTCGCCACCCGCTATCTGGGCCGCTGGCAATGCCCTTACTGGGACGGCGACCGGGATCTGGGACCGACGCTGCGCATCGGCTTCGTCGCCACCACGACGATCAATCGCCATGACTTCGGCGTGAGCTGGAACGCGCCACTGGACCGCGGCGGATGGGTCGTCGGCGACGAGATTGCGATCACCCTGGACGCCGAGGCCATCCTCGAATCCGATATGCAGCGGATCGCCGGGATGCTGCAAGCCCGGGAAGCCCGGGCAGATGGCTGACTTGTGGGTCAGGAATGGCCATGCTGTTTGGTGGGCGCCACCGGCTCGTCGGACTCGGGTTCCTCCAGCTGGGCCAGCGCGAGGAGGATGTCCCGCATCGGCTCGTTTTCCGGTCCCTGCATGCCTTCTTCTTCGGCGACCGCGATTTCGGCGGCGTCGTACTGCCGGGAGCGCAGCAGCTCGATTTTTTCTTTCCGCGTGAGCGCGGGGTGGTGAAGAATCTCCTGCGGGCTGGCAGTGGCCAGGGCGGGATCGGGCAGCGGCCGGTCTTGCTGCGACGTTGGGTTCTGGATCATTTGACACATCCTTTCAGGTTGGCTGGGCGTGTTGCCTCGCACCTTAAGTGGCAGCCACCCATCTGAAAATGCGACCCGTGTGCCGCGGCGTTTGTTCCGGAATGGCTGGGCCGCTTCGGCTGTTGGCGCAGGCGGCGGCGCGTTATCGGCGCCGCGGACCGTCGGCGTCGAACAAGGGGATCTGGAACTGGCGGCGGTAGCCCGCCGGCGATACGCCGGTGATGCGCTTGAACAGGCGGCGAAAGAAGGCGGGATCCTCGTAGCCGACCCGCCAGCCGATCTCGTCCACCGCCTCGCGCGTGCGCTCCAGCCGACGCTTCGCTTCCGCCACGCGCAGCTGCTGGACATAGGGCAGCGGCGCAAGTCCGGTCGCCTCGGTGAAGCGGCGCTTGAACGTGCGTTCGGCGATGCCCGAGCGGCGCACCATCTCCTCCACCGGGGCCGCGACCGGGTAGTGCTTCTCCAGCCAGTCCTGCGCGGCGAGCACCGCGGCGTCGCCGTGGTCGCGCCGTCCCTCGAACACCACGTAGGGGCCGAGCCCGTCGCGATGCCATTGCAGCGCGAAGAACTTCGCCATGGCCTGCGCGGCGGTGGGACCGACGTGGCGCGCGATCAGGTAGAGCACGAGGTCGTGCCATGACATCGAGGCGCCGGAGGTGACAAGCTCGCTGCGCTCGCCCGCGGCCACCAACGCACGCTCGGGAAACAGGCGGACGTCGGGAAATACCGAATGAAATGCGGATGCATAGGCCCAGTGGACGGTCGCGTCGCGGCCATCGAACAGCCCGGTTTCGGCGAGCAGGAACACGCCCGAGCACGCCGAGCAGAGGTGCGCGCCGCGCGCGTGCGCCCGCGCGAGCCACTCGACCAGCTCGGGGTAGCGGCCCGGCTGCCAGCCGCCGGCAGGCAGCACGACCGACGGCACGATCACGATGTCGGTCTCGGCGACGTCGGCGATCCCGCGATGCGCGTGGGCGGTGAGGCCGCTGGCGAGCCTGACGGGCCCGGCTGCCGCGCCGACGATTTCAACGCGAAACGGCGGCGCGGTCGGGATCGCGGCGTCGAAGCCGGCGAGCAACTCGAATGCGCTCAGCACGTCATAGAGGCCGTGCAGGGTCGAGATCGCTCCCTCGGGGAGGGCGATCAGGCTGACACGAAGCGGCGGCATGGCATCGGGCATGGCTGGCATGTATGAACCGGTATTGTCTCGTTGCGCTCTCAACTCCGCGGGCGGATGTGGGCATTCTGCAGGTGTTCCCGGCGCAGCTGGGCGTTAACCGACTGGAGGCTAGTCCATGAACATCGATCCACGCAAGCTCGAAACCATCCTCAACGTCGCCGTGGGCGATCTGTCCGCCGGCTATGGCGGCGTCATGATCAGCCTCGGCGACAAGCTCGGCCTGTACCGCGCCATGGCGGACGCAGGCCCGCTCAGCTCGGCCGAAGTCGCCCGGCGCAGCGACTGCGCTGAGCGCTACGTGCGCGAATGGCTCAACGCGCAGGCGGCAGGCGGCTACGTCGTCTATCATCCCTCGAGCGAAACCTACGAGCTCACCGCCGAGCAGGCGATGGTCCTTGCCGACGACACGAGTCCGGTATTCATTCCCAGCGCCTGGCAGGTGCCGGCGTCGATGTGGTTCGACGAGCACAAGGCGATCGACGCGTTCAGGAGCGGCAAGGGCATCGCCTGGGGCGCGCACGATGAACGTCTCTACTGCGGCGTCGCAGCGTTCTACCGCAACGCCTACCAGAGCAGCCTCGTCCAGGAATGGCTGCCCGCGCTCGACGGCGTGACCGATAAGCTGCAGCGCGGCGCGCGTGTGGCGGACGTCGGCTGCGGCCACGGCCACTCCACCGTGATCATGGCCCAGGCCTTCCCGGATTCCCGCTTCTGGGGCTTCGACGTGCACGCGGGCTCGATCGAGGCGGCCCGGCGCCACGCCGAGCAGGCCGGCGTCGCCGACCGCGTGAGCTTCGTGCAGGCGAACGCCGCCGACTATCCGTCGCAGCACTACGATCTGATTTGCTTCTTCGACTGCCTGCACGACATGGGGCACCCCGATCGCGCCTTGCGTCACGCCGCCGAGGCACTCGCGTCCGAAGGGACCGTCATGCTGGTCGAGCCCTACGCGCAGGACCGGGTCGAGGACAACATCAATCCGGTCGGCCGCCTGTATTACGCCGCGTCCACCACGCTGTGCTGCGCGCATGCCATCTCCGAGAACGGCACGCACGTGCTTGGCGCGCAGGCCGGCGAGGCGCGACTGGGAGACCTGGCGCGCGCCAGCGGATTCTCGCGATTCCGGCGCGCCGTGCAGACGCCGTTCAACCTGGTTCTTGAGGCGCGCCACTGACCGCGGTGGGCCCAGGCGGTAATTCAAAGAAAGGGGTCAACTTCGAATGATGTGACCGTTCGATTGCAGAAAAAAGCGGGTGCGTTTCGACGGCTTGTCGTCCTACACGCAAATCGGTGCCGGCGGACAGGCTTTCCCTCGTGGCGCGGGCATCCTGACATCCGGCGTCGGCGCTTGCTCATGCGCCAGGCGCTGCGCGTCCTGTGTCCCGTGAGAGTCCCCGTATGAAACTGTCCATGCAGCACCTTCAGCGTTACCAGCAGCTTGCCCGCCTGCTATGGAAGTACGGACGGGCCGATGTCGTGGTGGGCATCGGCATGGAGGATGCCATCGAGGGCGACGAATCGGCGCCGCCGCATCCGGGCGGGGCGTCCCCCGAGGAACTGGCCGACGACCTGGAGGCGATGGGCCCGACCTACATCAAGCTCGGCCAGGTGCTGTCGAGCCGGCCGGATCTGGTTCCCGCCTCTTACATTGCCGCGCTGTCGCGCCTGCATGACGGGGTGAAGCCGTTTCCCTTCGAGGAGGTCGAAGAGATCGTCACGCGCGAGCTGGGCGTGCGGCTGTCGAAGGCGTTTTCAGATTTCGACGAAGTGCCGCTGGCGGCCGCCTCGCTGGGACAGGTGCATGCGGCCACGCTGCGCGACGGCCGGCCGGTGGTGGTCAAGGTCCAGCGCCCCGCGATCGAAAAGCAGATGGCCGAGGACATGGAGGTGCTGGGGGAGATCGCGGAATGGCTGGACGCCCATACCGACTTCGGCCGTCGCCATCGCCTGCAATTGATCATCGAGGAGTTTCGGCTGGTTTTGAAGCAGGAGCTCGACTACGAGCTCGAAGCCAACAACCTGCGGACGATGGCGAACAACCTGGCGGGGTTCAAGCGCCTCTTCGTGCCGCAGCCCATTGCCAGCTATTCCACGCGCCGGGTTCTGACGATGGAGCATGTGCGCGGGCGCAAGCTGACGGCGCTGGGGCCGCTCACCAGCCTGGAGATGCCGGGCGGCGAACTCGCGGAGGAACTGTTCAGCGCCTATCTCAAGCAGGTGCTGGTGGACGGCCTGTTCCATGCCGATCCGCATCCGGGCAATGTGTTCCTCACCGGCGACCATCGCATCGCACTGCTCGACTTTGGCATGGTGGGCACGACGACGCCGGAGATGCAGGAGAACCTGCTGAAGATCCTGATCGCCGTCAGCGAAGGCAAGGGCGAAGACGCCGCTACGGTGGTGATCAGCATGAGCCAGGTGGCCGAGGAATTCGACGAGACAAGCCTGCGACGCCGTATCGGCGAGCTGGTGATCGAGCAGCGGGACGTGGCGCTCGGGCGCATCAACGTGGGCAGGACGCTGCTCGAAGTCAGCGAGTCGGCGGCGCGCGACGGCCTCTATGTGCCGAGCGAACTGACGCTGCTGGGCAAGACCCTGATGCAGTTGGACCAGATCGGTAAGATCCTCGATCCACAGTTCGACCCCAATGCGGCGATCCGCCGTAATGCGACGGAAATCCTCGCCCAGCGGATGCGCAAGCAGGCGAGTCAGGGCAGCATGCTGAACTCGATTATCGAGCTGCGCGACTTCGTGACGGCCTTGCCGTCGCGGCTCAACCGAATCATGGATGGCGTCGCCAATTCGGAGCTGGAGCTGAAAGTGCGCGCTGTCGACGCGGGCCTGGTGATGGAAGGCCTGCAAAAAATTGCCAACCGCATCGCGGCCGGCGTCATCCTCGCGGCGCTGATCATCGGCGCCTCGCTGCTGATGCAGGTGCAGACGTCGTTCACCTTGTGGGGCTACCCGGGCCTCGCTATTCTGTGTTTCCTGGCCGCAGCGGCCGGTGGGTTCTGGCTGGTGATCGGAATTTTCATTCAGGATCACAAGGACCGCAGCAATACCCCGCGTTAGAGCAGGTCGCAGAAGCTCGACTACTGAGGAAAGAGACTGTCATGACTACGAAACTCGACGTCATCGTCATCGGCGCGGGTTCGGCCGGACTGGCTGCTGTGCGGCAGGTCAAAAAGAAAACCGACAACTTCGTCCTGATCAACGACGGCCCCTATGGAACGACCTGCGCCCGGGTGGGCTGCATGCCGTCCAAGGCGCTGATCGAGGCTGCCAATGCATTTCATGCGCGCAAAAAGGCGGAGGCGTTCGGAATTCGTGGCAGCGAGCGCCTGAGCATCGACATCCCGGCGGTCCTACAGCGCGTGCGTGTGCTGCGCGACCGTTTTGTCGGCGGGGTGCTCAAATCGACCGAGGCGCTGGGCGCGCGCAGTATTGCAGGCCGGGCACGCCTGCTCGGCCCCAACGACGTGGCGGTGGGCGATCAAGTGTTGCACGCCCGTAGCATCGTCATTGCCACCGGTTCGAGCCCGGTCGTACCGCAACCGTGGCAGGCGCTCGGCGACCGCCTGCTGACCACCGATACGTTCTTCGAGCAGGAAACGTTACCGGCCCGCATGGCGGTGATCGGCCTGGGCGCCATCGGGATCGAAATGGCTCAGGCCCTTTCGCGCCTCGGGGTAGACGTGCACGCATTTAACAGCAACGACGAACTCGCGGGGATTTCCGACCCGGCCGTGGCCGAAACCGCACGCCAAATCCTGATTGAAGAATTTGCCATCCACGCCGGACACGAAGTCGAGTTGTCCGGCACCGCAAGCGGCGTGCGCGTCCAGGCCGGCCCGGTCGATATCGAAGTCGATCGCGTGCTCGTGGCCATCGGGCGCAAGCCGAATCTGGGAGATCTGGGTCTTGAGACTCTCGGTGTGACGCTCGACACGCGCGGCCTGCCGCCTTTCGATCGCAGCACCATGCAGATCGCCGATCTGCCGGTGTTCATCGCCGGAGACGCCAACGCAGATGCCAGTCTCTTGCACGAGGCGGCCGACGAGGGCTACATCGCAGGCGTCAATGCCGTGGCCGACGCGCCATCCTGCTTTCAGCGCCGCACGCCCCTGGCCATCGTGTTCTCAGACCCCGGCATCGCTGCGATTGGTCAGCGCTACGCCGATGTGGGCACAGCCCCATGTCTGATCGGCAGCGTCGATTTCGCCTCGCAAGGGCGCGCGTTGACGGCACAGCGGAACAAGGGGGTGTTACGTGTCTATGCCGCACGAGATGACGCCCGCATACTCGGTGCTGAAATGTGCGCACCTGCTGCCGAGCACCTGGCCCATCTGCTCGCACTGGCCATTCATCGCAGACTGAGCGTTCATGATCTGCTGGCCATGCCGTTCTACCATCCGGTACTGGAGGAGGGTCTGCGTACCGCCTTGCGTGAGATTTCCCGGCAATCACAGGGTGGCCGTTCCGACCTCAGCGCCTGCGACAGTTACCAGGCCGTGGCACTGGATTGAACAACCGCCGTGGCCGGGCCGGAACCCGAAATCAGAACCAGAACGAAATATCCTTCGCCAGGAATTCGTCGTGCGGCATGTAGTGCGAGCCATCGCACGAAAAGGTCAGACTCACCATGCCGTTGAAAATATTGATCGACGCCATGCGCAGGTAGATGGTCGGATCGGTGAGACGCAAGGCCTGCAGGGTATTGAGGATGCGGCTGATCTCGCCCGGCGCGATCGTGGCATCTGACGGATAGGGGTGCGACGGATAAATCAGGCAGATGTCCGGATCGCTCAGGGTTTCGTGATCGAGGATGCGATAGCGCAAGGGGTCGTCGAGCGTCCAGATCGTGGCCAGGCTGCTCGAAAAATGGATCTGGCACTGGAACACGCCGCGCTCGGTCAGCAGTTCCTCCAGGATCGACAATGCCGCTTCCAGATTGCCGTCCAGCGGACTTTCCACCCGGCTTTGCTGGAACACCGTGCGGCGGATCGCCGGATCACCTTTCACCTGACGCCAGTCACCCGGCTCTTCGTAGAGCGCGGCCGTGACCGGCAGGTCGCGCAGGTCGAAGGCGGCACCGAGGTAACCCACGGCCAGCGAATCCCGGCACACCACCTGAAGCGCGGTGAGCGTGGGGCGGTGTCCGTTCTGTCCGATGTAGGCATTCGAGAGCAGGAAACCCCAGATCGGTACCGCCTCCTGCATGTACGGGCGCTGTGAGCGATCGCCGCCGACATGGCCGGGGACAATCCCGGCGGGACCGACGTTGTTGCAGATCTGGGTGCCGTTCATGCCCACACAGTACAGCGTCGTGCAATGCGGAATGCTGGCGAAGTGGTCCGTCAGCACCGCATCCAGCGCATCGCAATCGCCCCATACCGGTGCGCAACGCTCCGCCAGCTGGCTGAGCGGCTCCCGCAGCAGGTGCGCGAGTTCTCCACGCTGCTGGTGGATGCTGTCTTTCCATGAAGGCTTCATCAGATGTCCATCCTTGCTGAATAAACTCAGCGGTTCAGGTTCGGTGTGTGCCGTGTTTTCGATCTGTGCAGCGGTGTTGCTACTCATTCGATGGTCCTCTCAATAAAAGGGCAGCCCGTCGAAAAGGCCGTTCCCGGGCACGCAACGCATGCCGGGGAGGGCAGACCGCGCATGGCGCAGGCCCGCACTAACACTCTGTTATGAGCACAGGCCATGCCAGCAAAGGTATTCCCTCTGTTTTCATGGGCTTGCGTGGAATTCCGGTGTGTGGCCGCCTGGGGTTTCGTCGCATCTGGACGACACGAAACCGACCCCTGCATGCAAGCCATTGCAGGGTATGAACATTTCCTGTCTTGTAACAGAGACAGGGGGACCGGGTTTCGCGAAGCGGAAGAAAGCAGGGGTGGGCGCGCTCAATCGCACGCCGCTTTTGGCCGATATCATGGCGTTCCCACCCGTTGATGCCACCGATGCGACTCGTCCCCGCCCTGTTACTGATCGCCATTGCGGCCGGCGCCTGGAATTATGTTTCCACGCGCCCGATCAGCCATGCGCAGGGGGCCATCGCGCCGGCGGCGCCGGTTCAGGTCGATCGCGCTGACCTGCCGTCGTTCCGCGTGGGGAATTACGACATCCTTTCTGCCGCGGAATTTTCCCTGGAAGCCCGCGTGCTTGCCACCGAGACCTACCGCCGGGGGCGCGAAGCCGAGCTTTCGCCGATCGACCTCGCGCTCGGCTGGGGGCCGATGTCGGATAACGCGGTGCTGGATCGATTGAAGATCAGCCAGGGCAATCGTTTCTATTTCTACCGCTGGTCGGACCAGCCGCCGATCCCGCCGTCCGACATCGTTGAAAACAGCGCCAACATGCACATGATTCCCGCCACCGACGAAATCAAGCGCCGTCTGGACAAGGTGCGTGTGGGCCAGGTCGTCGCGCTGAGCGGTTATCTGGTGCGCGTGCAGTCGCCGGATGGCTGGCGCTGGAACAGTTCCATGACCCGCCGCGATACGGGCAACGGCGCCTGCGAAGTGGTGTGGGTCAAAGACCTCACCGTTCGCTGAGTCGACGGTTCACGCGCTGCCAACGATCCCCACGCACATTCAACCGATGAAAACCCCGCCACCATGAAAACCTGCCTGATTCTGCTCGCCATGCTGTTCGCCGTGCCGGCTGCTGCCGGTGTATATAAATGGACGGATGCGCAGGGCCGTATCCATTACACCGATTCGCCGCCACCCGCGGCCAGGGCCACGCAGATGAAGCTGCAAACCCATACCGGCCCGGCCGAGGTCAGCCGGACCACCGGGGCGGACAGCGGGGTGACGATCTACACCACCGAGTGGTGCGGGGTGTGCACGCGCGCCAAGGCGTTTTTCCGGAAGAACGGCGTCCCTTTCACCGAATGGGACGTGGAAAAAACGGAGTACGGCGCGATCAAGCACAGGCAGCTGGGTGGGCGCGGCGTGCCGGTGATCACGGTCGGCGCGGAAAAGATGATGGGTTTCGAGTCCGGCCGCTTCATGGAAATGTGGAAAGCCGCCCAGCACGCGAAGTGAATTCCAGCTGCGAGGGCTGCAGAATGCGACGGGGCGATGGCGGTGCACTGAGCACCGCGCACATCTAGTCGTGTGCGTCGTGCCCGGATTCGGCGGACGCGGCCGTGATGCGCTGCGGCACCATGTTGGCGTCCAGCAGGCGTTCGATGCGCGCGAACACTTCGAAGCGCGAGAACGGTTTTTTCATGAAGTCGTCGGCGCCGGTGCGGCTGCCGAAGAACAGTTCGGTCGCCTGTTCGTTGCCGCTGATCATGATGATGGGAATGTGCGAGGTCGCCGGATCCTTGCGCAGGGTGCGCAGGGCGGCGAAGCCGTTGACGCCGGGCAGGATGATGTCAAGGAAAATCAGGTCGGGCGTTTGCTCGCGGGCGATGGCGATGCCGGTTTCGGCATCGAGGGCTTCCAGGGTGATGAAGCCGGACGATTGCAGGATTTTCTTCAGCGCAAAGACGATGGTGGGCGAGTCGTCGATGATCAGCGCACGGGTTTCGTCGCGCGCATTCACCCGCTTGTTGCGCCGCCGCTCTTCCCGGGTCGGCACTGCCGGCGCGGTTTCAACGTCGGTCTGGCTCGCGGCTTTCGCCGAGATGAAAACGGATCGAAATTTGTCCAGTATCCCCACACTGCGCCCCTTGCTTGATTTTTGTTTGGCTTGACCTGCGCCGGGCCTGAGCAACGGGCCGGCGGCGATAAATCCCCTGCAGACGACTATAAAACAATGGCGCGCAAATTGGGCAGGCCGTGTGCGACAGGCGCTCGGTTTCGTTGTAAATTGTGTACCCGATGCAGCCGGGTGCCGCATCGACCCGTTTTCGTTTCCGTTGTCCGCATGGAGAAATCATGTTCAAGACGCTCGTTCCTTCCCTTGTTTGCCTGGCGCTGGCCGCCCCGGCGCTTGCTTCCGATATCACCTACCGCAAGGACATCCGCCCGCTGTGGAATGCCCAGTGCGCAGCGTGCCATGGTGCATCGTCGCCCTACCTCGGCGATTTTCTGGAAAACCAGGACAAGTACACCAAGATGATGAAAGGGCCGCGCATGGACACCTATGCAGACCTGATTATTTTTGTGGGCTGGCCGGACACCGGGGCGATCATGCGCCGGCTCGACGACGGCAAGAACAGCAAGGACGGCAAGCCGGGCAACATGTATCAGTACCTTGGTGCGACGGACGCCGAGCGGCAGAAGAATTTTGAGGTTTTCAAGAAGTGGGTCGGCGAAGACGCCTGGGTTCACAAGCGCTGGGACAAGAAGGGCGACATGCCGGGCGTGACCAAGGAAGAGCTGTCGAAGATGAAGCTGAAATACTGATCCGGTCTCCGGCGGGACGGACGTCCATCCCGCCGGCACTCAGGCGTCGAACACCTCGTATTCGATGGGCTTGAAGCTGTAATTGTTGGACTGCTCGGCGGAGCATGCGGTCAGGCCGACGATCAAATCCATTTGTGCAACGAAATCCACGTAGTCGCCCGCCTTGCTGCGGGGCGGCCGGACCCCGAGCTCGCCGGTTTCGCCATTGACGTCGACATTCATGAACACATTGAAAGTGACCGGGATCTGGTCGGGCGTGATGCCGTAAGGCGCGAGCGCTTCTGCCAGGTTGCCGTGGCAGCCGCGGTGCGGATGGTCGTGGCCGTAGAGAATGCGGAAGGTGTCGGCGGAGCAGGGCGTCAGCAGAAAGTCGTGACGCCGCACGCAGTCCTCGCCGATGCGGAACATCGGACTGCTGCGGTTGGAATACAGCAGGTCATCGGTGGTCAGGAAGAGCCTGGACGCGTAATCGAGGGTGCGCCCCGAGGACAGATACTCCTGCGTGTCGTCGCGATTGAAGGCGATCAGGTCGGCGACCTGCTCGCCTTGGGGATCGATGACCCGCAGCCGCTGGCCGGCACGCAGCAGGAATGCGATGCCGGAGCGGGGGGCGATCTCAGCGCGCATGAAACGGGCACGCCCACCGCTCCTCGACTGCGCGCCCGCTGTACTGTCGGGCTTCCGAGCTGGCGCCGAACGGTTTGAGCATGGGGTTGCGGGAGCCCTCCAGCCGGGTGTCGCGCTCGATGATCGTGTCGCGGATGGTCCCGTATTTGCCGTCGCTGCGCAGGCGCTCGAATTGATCGTGCAGGTTGAACACCAGGGCCGGACGCACGAAGCGCCGCGCTGTGCGGTTCGCGCCCGGATGCAGGCCGACGACATAGTAGCCCCGCCCGCCGACGCTGAAGCTGAAGTCGGCAGATTCGGGGTCTTTGCTCACCCGCGGGTCCCACTCGTGTTGAACGGCATCGGCATCGTGCATGGCCTGCAAATAGTGCCACAGCAGCGCTTCAAACGCCTGCTCCGTGAGCACCCCGGGCTGGCGGAACAGCACGACCACGCTGCGGAACAGTGTCGAATCCTGGTCGTATTCCTGACTGAAGCACTGCAAGGCAGCGACGGTGGCAGCGGCCGGCCCGCAGCCCAAATCGTTTTCGATCTGATAGACGATCTGCCCGCGGTTGAGTGCCGATTTCGCGCCCACGCAGGGGAATGCCTCCGCAGCAATAAACTGCTTGAAGTGATGGATCAGTGCCTCATCCGAATACAACAGGGCAGGTGATCGCGCTGGGCTATGCATGACGGTCTTCCTTCCTTGAACAGTGTCCCAGCGCCCGCTGCGTGGCAGACGGGATCAATGGAGTGGACCTCAAGCGTAGAACGGACCGCGACCGCGCGAAGTCATCCCCGGGCGATGCTGTGTGTAGGACATGACTGAAGCCCGCGTCGGCACAGCGCGAGTACGCATGGGCGCAAGGACGCGTCTGTCTGTCAGACAGAACGAAGTGGGCGCATTGGCACGCAATGGGCCGAACAGGGAGAGGGGGGATGTCGCGCGGGACGGCTCGACCGGCCACGACGATGATGACGAACGATTGCAGCGCGGCTCAGCCGCCGCCGTTCACGCGGCCTGCGGGCTCGCTTCGCGGGTCAGCGCTTCGGTCCAGGCCAGCGATTGCAGCTGGGCAAGGTTGACTTCCTCGGGGCTGGAGTCGATATCGGCGGCGTAGCGGGCGATCTGCTCGAAGTCGTTGCGCTCCGAGGCCTCGGCAAGCTTGAGGAAGGGCGCATAGGGGCCGGAATGATCAACCAGGGCCTGCACGATGGGCTCGGGCATCGGCAGGTAGTCGAGCAGGCGGGCGAGGGAGATTTCCATCAGTGGTTCGGCCAACGAAAACAATCCGGTGATGAAGAGCTCGTCCTGTGCGTCGCGACTCAGGCGCGACTGGCCGAGCAGTTCGCAGATGCGTCCGCGCGTGACCGCGGTGCGCGCCGCCAGCGCGCGGGTGGGGGTGGGGTTGGCAGTGACCAGCAGCAGCGCCAGCCAGCGGTAGAGCGTTTGCAGGCCGGTGAGCGTCAGCGCCTGGCGCACGGTGTGAACCTGCTGCTGCAGGCCGGAGGCAGCGGAATTGACATAGCGCAGCAGACGCAGCGTGAGGGCGGCGTTGCGGCGCAGCAGCTCTTCGATTTCGCCGAGGTCTTCGCAGGTGCGCACCTTGTTCATCAGTTCGAGCACGGCGATCTGGCCGGGCTGGATGGTCTTGCTGGCGAGGTTTTCCGGGCGGGCGAAGTAGTAGCCCTGAAAATACTGAATGCCGCAGCCGCGGCACAGCTCGAACATTTCGCGGCTTTCGACCTTTTCGGCGATGAACTGGCCGCTGAAGCCGAGCCGGATGTGGGCAATGATTTCCACGGTTTTTTCCGGTTGCTGTTCGAGCACGTCGAGCTTGACGAAGTCGACCATCGGCAGCAGCGGCCGGTATTCGTCGAGGCAGACGAAATCGTCGAGCGCGAAGCGGTAGCCCATCTGCCGCAATTCCTGGATGCGGGCGATCAGCACCGGCGTCACCTGCACGGTCTCGAGGATTTCGTAGACCACGTGGTGGGGCGGCAGCAGACAGACGAAGTCGCTCATCAATGTGGCTTCGTCCAGATTGATGAAAGCGAGCTTGCCCTGCAGCAGCCAGTCAGGACCCAGGCACAGGGTGCTGCTGATGACTTCGACGCCGGCCTGCAGCTGGCTGGTGATCTGCGCCGAGACGGACGCCAGCGATTGCCTGAACAGCAGTTCGTAGCCGAACAGATTGTGCTCGGCATCGACGATGGGTTGTCGTGCGAGATAGGTTTCCTTGCCCATCCAGGCTCCTCGAAAAATGTGTCATGTCATTGTCATCGGGAGCATATCAGTTCATTTCCTCCGGGAGACAGGGGGCGGCAGGTTTTGCGGGCGACGGGCAGGTAAAACGGCGGAGTACGGTCCGGGCTGGGCGAAGGCGGTAATCGGATTTATGCTGGGCGGACCCCGTTCACCCCCACAGGCACATGTTCGATCCTTCCATTCAAATCATGCTCTGGCTGCTGGCGGCGCTACTGATCGCGCTCGGCTTCGCCGGACTCATCCTGCCCATGCTGCCCGGCATCCCGCTGGTGTTCGCCGGTCTGGTGCTGCTGGCGTGGGCGGAGAATTTTGTCTACGTCGGCTGGATCACGCTGACGCTGTTGGGGGTGCTGGCTGCGTTGAGCTATGGCGTCGACCTGGCGGCGTCGGCGCTGGGGGCGAAGCGGTTTGGCGCGTCGCCGCGGGCGGTGATTGGCGCGGCACTGGGGGCGCTGGTCGGGATCTTCTTCGGCCTGCCGGGCATCGTGCTGGGGCCCTTCGTTGGCGCGGTGGTGGGCGAGTTCAGCGGCAAAGCCTCGTTGAAGGCGGCGACGCACGCCGGCGTAGGCGCCACGCTGGGCCTGCTGTTCGGCGCCCTGCTGAAAATTGCCCTGGCTTTCACCATGATCGGGGTGTTCGTGGTCGACCGCCTGCTGTAGCCCGCAAGCAAAAAGACCGCTGCCCAATGTCCGCGCTCAGTCGGCCAGGGTGGTGACGCGGTCGCGTCCGCCGGACTTGGATTGATACATGGCTTCGTCGGCGCGCGACAGCACCTCGCCCATGCTCTCGCCGCGCCGGGCGAGAGTCACGCCAAAGCTGGCGGTGATGCCGATCGGGGTTTCCGGGATATGGATGCTGCGGGTGGCTTCGCGCATGCGCTCGGCAAGCGCGGTCGCTTCCTCGATGCCGGTATTCGGCAGCAGCAGCACGAATTCCTCGCCGCCGTAACGGGCCAGGAAGTCGCTGCCGCGGATGCTTGACTCCAGCGTGCGGGCGAAGGCTTTGAGCACGGCGTCGCCGGCCGCGTGCCCATAGGTGTCGTTGACGTGCTTGAAGCGGTCGATGTCGGTGAGGATGACGGACAGTGGCTGGTCGTAGCGGGCCTGGCGGGCAAGCTCCATCTCCAGCCGGTCGTTGAGATGGCGACGGTTGGGCACGCCGGTCAGCGTGTCGGTCAGCATCAGTTCGCGGATATGCGCTTCGCTTTCCAGCAGTCGACCGTAGGCAAGTTCACGGTCGCGCACGAAGTAGTGGAGCATCAGCGCGATGAGGACGAAGCCACAGCCGAGGTTCATCAGGAAGTACAGCGTGTTGAGATCGCTCGGCATCGGACGCGCCATATCGGCGAGGGTGTGGTCGAACAGCGCGGAGACGAGGAGCAGGGCAAGAAAGGCGAACATCCAGCGCGTGGCGGCCTTGAGGTCGATAAAGAACAGCGCGGCCAGCGGCGCAAAAATGGCCCAGATCATCACCACGCTGCCGTTGGCAAATCCGCCCAGGCTCCACATCAGCAGGAAGGGCAGCAACAGGATGAGCAACTGCTGGCTGAAGCAGAAAAAGGCAAAGCGCTTGGTCCTGAAAAAATACAGGGTGCTGCTGAACGAGATGACGGTATAGCTGAGCGGGATGGCGCCGGACAGGGGGTAGCCGCTGTAGATATAGAGGGCACCCCAGAAAATGGCCAGAAAGGCGATGCCGCTGGTGACCAGCGTCAGCACCGCTTTTTTCAGGCGCAGGTCATCATTGTCGTCGGGCGCGACACCGAGAGTCAGCCAGTGCTGGTAGAAGTTTTGCGGCGGAGGCGCGGTCATGCGGTTCTGTTCGGGCCAAAAAGCATCAGGGGTTCCATGATTGCTAACGGCATCCGGGCCGCAAAATAAAATAACACCTGATCACCCTGGGTCTGGGCACATCCAGGGCATGGCTTGCGCGGAATGGGCGTGCCGGGCGGGCAATGGCGCGCTACCGGAATCCGCGATTGTTTCTGTACGGGTTTGGCCTACAAAGAGTAGCTCATGCGCCGGCGCGTACTGCGCCCGGCGCATTCCGGACGACTCGAAAGGACCTTATCATGCGCACCCTGCATATTGAATACCCTGGACCCGACCATGGCTACATGGCCGCCAGCCTGCTTGCGAAAGAGGCAGCGAAGGACAATCAGATGAAGGACCCGACCATCGTGGCCTGGCATCAAAGTCGCGCGCTGGGCGACACGCCCCACTATGAAGGCGCCAACCCGGACACCTGGTGGGAAAAGTACGGCGAAGGCAACGGCGGCAGGCTGGAAGTCAGCGTGGGCGACGACTATCAGTTCATCATGATGGATGCGCGCGGCTACGAAACCGTGGGCGAGTTGCCACTGCGTAACCTGATGGACAGCGAAGGCAATCAATACCTCTGCTACACCCCGATACAGGGCAGGGACTCCACGGTGCCGAGGCCAGACGCCTGTTCACTGCTGGATGGCTGGCTGGCCGACCAGTACTGAAAACGCCGCGCACCGGACCGGGACCGGGCGTTCACCCGACCCGCCGGGACTCAGGCCGCGTTGGCCCAGATGATGCACCACCCCTGGGGGCTGATCGTGCCATCGACGCGCTGGCAGGTGTTCGACTCGGCAACGAAGTGCATGCAGTTGCCGCATTTCTGCTCGCCCTTCGGCTGAGCCCGGTATTGCACGCTGGCTTGCGATGATTTGACCGCCTCCGCCGGAGCAGCGGCAATCTGCCCGGACGGCTGATCGGGCGATGGGCTGGCCGCGGAGAGGGCTTCGGCGTCGGACGGCAGGCTGTCGCTTCCGACCGAGCCCACTTCCTGCGGGGCATCGCAGCCCATCAACGCGGCGGGGAGCAGCAGGCTGCACCCGGCGGCGAGTGCGCCGCGCAGCACGATTCTGCGTGATGGCATGTCGGCCTCCATTTGAGGAAGCGAGGCGGGCGTCGTGCTGTGTGCGAGCGACGGTCGGCGGTTGGTGTGCGTATTGCTGTTCATGATAGAAGTCTCCTGTAACACGCAGCGAGGCGGACCCCCGCCAGATAAAAGCAGCGGGGCGGACCCCCGCCAGATAAAAAAAGCCGGTTCCGATCCGGGCGTTGCCCAGGCCGAAACCGGCAACCCGCCGCCCTCACCAAGGCGGCGCCGGAGGGACGTTCAGCGCGCGGGCGCGCGCTGGGTGCTGGCGTCGGCCTTGCCCGTGGCCTCGAGTTCGGTTGCGGCCTCGGCCGCGCCATTCATGCGCTGGGCCGCACGGTCCGCGCCCCGGACTGCACCATCGCGCCACTGGGCGTTGGTGTTGGCGCTGCCCGAGGTGTTCATGTTGGCATCCGCACTACCACCCGCCTGGGCCTGGCCGGGGGCGCTGACCTGGGCGCCTGCGCCGACGCTGGCGCCGGCACCCACGCCGACACCGGCGGCCAGCGCGGCAGCGGTAAAGCTGGCACTGGTCACGCCGGCCAGAATCGAGGTCAACAGGGGGCTACGGGTCGATTGGATATTCCGCTTCATGGACTGCTCCTTCTCTGCAACAGGTTGAGTGGACGGCTTTTATATCAATGAGCCACCCAGCTCATTGCACAGGCCATGCCAGCCCATGAAATCGTATTTGTTTCAATGATTTGCGTGAATCTGCCGGGTGGGCACCGCATGCATTTCGTCGCTTCAGGACGACAAGAAGCCAGGCCTCGTCGGCAATTGTCTGTAAACAAAGACCTTTTGTTGTCTTATAACGGAGACAGGTGCATCCCGGCAGGCATTGCCGACAGACACGACAAGGATTCCGCCGTGCCGCGGCCGCATCGCGTATGCTCACCGCCCTGCGCCGGACTGCCGGCAGCGCCACATACCTCTCAACAGGAAACCCCCATGAAGAAGTCCGATCTCGACAAGAACGAAGGCCTGAAAATCAACGGCCAGCTAAAGCAAGCCGGTACACCTGACCGTTTTGGCAGCGCCTCCGGCGCGGCGCTGTCGCGCCGCGACCAGCGCAAGCAGGACCAGGCGCAGGGCCTGGTGGCGTTTGCGGTCAAGCTCGACGGCGAACTGGTGAAACAGGTGCAGGCGCGCGCCGCGTCGCGTCAGGTGGGGATCAATGAAACCGTGGCCGAACTGCTAGCCAAAGGATTGGCGGCCTGACGCCTTGCCGTGCGTTAGCGCAGCGGAAAGGTGAGAAACATCGCGGTGGTATGGATCTCGTTCAGGTTGCCGACCTTGGGGAAGTGCGTCAGGTTGACCACGACGCGGTCGAAGCGCAGCGAGAACAACGGGATCGGCGCGATGAAGGGATCGCCCTGGTTGTAGGTGTCGCTGTGAAACGCGGTGATTGCCACCCCTAGATTGAAGCGCTTGTCCCGGTCCAGTGGCCACAGCAGGCCGGCGGCGGCATACACCGCCGTGTTGCGTCCGGAGTCGTAGTAGGCACCGGCGTCGAGGATGGCATCGGCCTTGAGCCAGCTGCCCAGCTGGTAGCGCACCCCGAGACCGGGATTGAATTCGTTGTCCCAGTCGTTTTGCCTGGCCTGGTCGCGGTCCCAATGGTAGGAAAGGCCATAGACATTGACGCCCCAGTTGCCCGCCTCGACCGCGCTCGCGGAAAGCAGGGCGGCGGTCAGCAGCAGGCGGGTCAGGCAGGGGGAAAGCATGGGCGTGCGTGTCATGCGTTCATCTCTTCCGCTCGGGGTTGACACTGAAGCATAGACGGTCGCCCGCGACGCGGGATGGCGGTGCTGGATCGTATCGACTGGGAGAAATCCACCCGGGCGTGCGTGGGGAGGCGGCAAGGAAGCGGCCTGGAAAAACCGCAGGGTGAAAGGCCTCGCACACGAGGCCTTGACGTCTGGAAGAGGCGGGCGCCGGCTTGGCCGCCGACCCCTGGCTTACTTGTCTGCCGGCGGCGGCGTCGCTTCGGTTTCCGGGGGCGCGTCGGTAGGCGCTGTTTTCTTGAGCGCTTTTTCGGCCTTCTTTTTCTTCTTTTCCATCTCGCGCTGTCGCTTTTCGTACTGGTAGTTGGGCTTCAATCCGGGGCTCCTTTAATCGCTGAACCCAAACGATACCCGATCCGGGCAAGTTCTCCGAACCGACTGTGGCGGCGGGGTTACATTCGGATACAAGCGGTTACAACTTCGCCTGCGCCTGACATGCCCGGGTTACAGGGTCGCCGCAGACTGCGTTGCATGCCGTGCCATCGTGGCGCCGGCTGTTTCGATCACGTCTCTGAAGGAGCAAGCAATGAAATCGAATCAAGGTGTTTTTGCAAAACGGATCCTGCTGGCCGGCCTGATTGCCGGCAGCGGCATGCTGGCGGTGTCGGCCTTTGCGATGCCGGAAGGCGCGGCTCCGGCCAAGCCGGGCTGCGAAGCCCGCCAGGGCCATGCAGACCGGAAAGCGCAGCGTGCCGAGCGCATGGGCGCGCTGAAGGAAAAACTGCAACTGGCGCCCACGCAGGAAACCGCGTGGAATGCCTTTGTTGGCGCGGGCCAGTCCGGCATGAAGCGCGCGGGCGGCGACCGCAAGGCGATGCACGCCGAGTTCGCCAGCCTGAGCACACCCGAGCGCCTGGACCGGATGCAGGCGATGTCGGACATGCGCCGCGCCAAAATGGCCGAGCGGGCCGAGGCGATCAAGGCCTTCTACACCCAACTGACGCCGGTGCAGCAGAAGGTGTTTGATGCCGAGGTGATGTCCAAGCGCCAGCACGGCCATCACGGTCATCGCCGCCAGGCCTGACTGAAGATCGGTCGCTGATCGGGCGGGGACGGGAAACCGTCCCCGTTTTTTTGTGGCAGGATGGCGCCAGGCCCGTCGTGGGCCGGATGTTCAATCCGCCGGGAGGACCGCATGCGTTTCATCCGTAAGCTGTGTGCCATTGTGTGCGTGCTGGGCCTCGCCGGGCCTGCGCTGGCGGCGGAGGCGCCCGCGGCGCGCGAGATGGTGAAAGTGGATCCGGCCACACCCGTCAAGGTGGTGTACGACATCCATGACAGCGCGATTGCAGCCGGCATCAACAAGGGCCTGTACTATGCGCGCGGCCTGATCGAGGCCTACGGCAAGCAGGGGGTGGCGCCGGCGCAGCTCGACATCCATCTGGTGTTGCATGGCAATGCGGCTACCGCGCTACTGGTCGACGCGGCCTATCAGAAGGCGGTCGACGACCCCTTCACGCTGAACTACAACGCCAAGATCACACAGGACCTGCTGAACCTGGGCGTCAGCGTGGAGATCTGTCACAGCGTGATGCGAGCAAAAGGCTGGACGCCCGCCGACGTCCTGCCGGGCGTGACGATCGTGCACGACGGCTATACGCGTCTGATCAAGCTGCAGAACGACGGCTACGCCTATATCGGCGGCTTTTGAGCAGGTCACGCCGGGTTGCGGCCCGGCTGGCATCGACAACGACATTCAAGGAGGCACCATGCGACACATCCCATCCCTTTTCCTGCTGGGCGCGGTCGTGCTCGCGCCTGCGCTGCATGCCGCCGATGCGCCGATGCGCAAACCCGGCCTGTGGGAGATCCGCACAGAAACCCGTACCGGCACGCAGGCCATGCCCGGCCCGATGACGATGCAGATGTGCATCGAGCAGGGCAAGGACGACCTGACAGCGGAACCCGGCGATGCACGCGAAATGCGCAAGCGGTGCTCGAAAATGGACGTGAAGCGCAGCGGCAAGACGACGACGATCGATTCGGTGTGCATGATGGACGGCCACACCGCCACCGGGCGCACGGTGATCAGCGGCAACATGGCCACCGACTACCGGATGGAAAACACCACCCGCTTCAATCCGCCGATGCAGGGCATGCAGACGATGTCATCAGTGCAGACCGGGAAGTGGATCGGCCCCTGCAAGCCCGGTCAGCAGCATGGGTCGGTGACTCTCCCTGGCATGCCGGGCATGGGGCCGGGCGGCGAATTCCGGATGGACGCGGAAACGATGAAGCGCCTGCAGGAGCAGTATGGGCGCTAGGGCATGGTCAAGCGGCCAGACGGGATGCAGCTTGCATGCCGGCAGGAGTGGCCGGCTTGAGTGTGGCCACCTCGTTGCTGGCCGGTCCGGCGGTCGGCTCAATCCCTGAAGCCTGCCGGCGCGCAGCCGACGGCCCTATTTTCTGAGACGGGTGAACTGGGCTCCTTCCAGCGTCAGCTTGTACATCAGGCCTTTCTGGCCGAAAACAAAGCCGACCACGGGGTCCTGGATGTGGGGAGTGCCGACCGCCTTGCCGGCGTCCAGATCGACCAGTACGACCGCACCGTCGACGCCGACTTTCCAGCTTTCGCTCGCACGGAATTGACTGAGTGCGTCTTCGCGGGTGAACAGGACGATGAGGGTCTTGGCCTGCGCCCTCGGCTGAAAGCTGCTGGAGGCCACGGCCGTGCTGTAGTAATCGACGGTCTTGCCATCCACGCGCAAGGCCCCCTCGCCGTATTCGCCGCCGATGCCTGCCTTGTAGACCTTGGGAAAGACCAGCACGCCCTGGGCGATGTCGAGATAGGCCTTGGCGCCGTCGAACTGCTGGAAACGGACCAGTGCCTTGTCGACTTCGCGGTTGATTTTGGATGTGCTGGCCGCGTGTGCCGGCAGCGTGCCCAGCAGCAGGGCCGCCAGCACGATGAACACCGGGAGCGGGACGGGTAGCCGCAGGGCCTTAGAGAAAGGGGACATGGCGAACGCCTCATGCAGGATGGGCTTGCTTCACTGTAACTGTAGAACATTCGCTGCTGCGCCCAGGCTGCGTCGCCCATGGCGCCGGACAGTGGGTATGATGAAGACAGGCTCCCGACGACGTGGCGATGACGATATCCGTCCGATCCCGCGCCGACGCATCCGCGGGGGTCCTCACCCGAGGAGAGCATCATGAACATCAGACTGACTGGTATTGCAGTGGCCGCCGCGACGGCCCTGATGAGCGCCGCACCCGCTTTTTCCGAGGCGCTGGCGCCGTATGGCACCGCCAAGGTCGACATGCACCCGATGCCGGTGGTGCACACCGTATTCGATGTCAATTACGAGGACCCGAACAAGCTGGGCATCCTCTACAACTTCGTCAAGAACACCCGGCGCGAAACCAAGGGCGAGGTGGTGGTGGTGACCCATGGACCCGAACTGCGCGCCTTTGCCAAGGAAAACTACGAGAAATACCAGGGCATCGTCGACAAGCTGGCGGAACTGGCGCAGGAAGGCGTGCAGTTCAAGATGTGCAACAACGCCATGAAGGCGGCCGGCTTCAGCGCCTCCGACATGCATGGCTTCGTCACCGTGGTGCCGGCCGGTTTCCCGGAACTGGTGTACTGGCAGAACCAGGGTTATCAGTACGTCAACCCGCTGCCGTTGCCGGTGAAGGATGTACGCTATCTGGACCAGCCGCAGCTCAGGAAATAAAACACTCAGGAAATTAAACCAGCGCCTGCGCGCGGCCGGCGGGCGCCGCGCTGTGGCACAGCTGCGAGGCTTCCCGCTTGGGTATGTCCATGGCTTCGCCAAAAGGGTGCCGATGGCCGATGCGGAAATCGTGCGGCTGCTGCAGGAAGAGGATTTCGCCTACATGAAATAGCCCTGCTATGCAGAAGGTTGCTGCTCGCCAGGGGGGCTTCGGGTGCTAGGTTTAACGGGGCGATCCGCTCAAGTTGAGGCGGAATGAACCGATTCGACAGGTGTGCGCTTGCCTATTGCATTGTGCGCGCGGACAACCGGGTCACGGTCTACCGTATGGAGAAAAAATGGCACAGCCGCAAAAGAGCCTGGCAGGCTGGCTTGTCTTTCTGGGACAGGCCGAGATTCCCGTGCTGAAACAGACCGCACGCGAGCTCGATCGCCTGAAGGCGGATGAAAATCTGCTCGATGCGCGCAGTGTGGCCCATGTGGTGACCGACGATCCGCTGATGACGGTGAAGCTGCTGCACTACATGCAGACGCACAAGCATCGCAACCAAACTTACGAGCTGGTCGACGTCAAGGAAACGCTGCTGATGATGGGGCTGGACACCTTTTTCCAGAAGGTGCCGTCGATACCGCTTGCGGAAGAAATGCTGCACGGCCACCTGGATGCCCTGGTCAGCCTGCTGCATACGGTGCGGCGCGCCCAGCGCGCCGCGTTCTACGCCTACGACTGGGCGCTGCGCCTGCACGATCTGCATGCGGATGAAGTGTATGTGTCGGCGCTGCTCACCCATGTTTCGGAAATGCTGATGTGGTGCTTCAACCCGGAGCAGATGCTCGAAATCCAGAGGCGCCAGACCGCCGATAAAACGCTGCGCAGCGCGGACGTGCAGAAAGAGGTGCTGGGCTTTACCGGCATTGAGATGCAGCGCCAGCTGACCATAGAGTGGCACTTGCCGGCGCTGCTGCTGAACCTGCTGGATCCGGCGCAGGCAAACACGAAGCGGGTGCGCAATGTGATGCTGGCGGCCAATCTGGCCCGCCATTCCGCCCACGGCTGGGACGATGCGGCGCTGCCGGACGATTACCGCGAGATCGGGACCCTGCTACGGATGAGTCCGGATCAGGTGGTGGAACTGGTCAGGACACGCCCCGCCTCCGCGCGGAGCAACGGCGCGCACTAGTGTCGCGAATCAGAAATATCGAAACATTAAACGGCGTCTTTTTCCGCCGTCTTTTTTTCGAATGGCGGCGTTGCGTGTCGTTGCCATAGACCGAGCTATGTCGCCACCTCGCGCCTTGCCCTGCCAAAAAATCCATCCGTTTTATTTGTCCCGCTATTTCTGATTCGCGACACTAGGCGCGTGCGGGTATGACGCTTTCTTCCAGCTTGATCGCAAGCTGCGTGATCGCCTGTCCGGCAGGGCAGCCCGGTGTGGTCTGCATCATCAACTGGCGGCGCATGATGGCCTGGCGCACTTCGGGGTCGATCGGGATGTCGCCCATGTGGATCAGGCGGATGGGGCGGTCGGGGTCGGTGACGACGAAACGGTCGAGTACCTGCTGCAGCTGGTGGGTGATGGCCTGGCCGGCGCCGGCACGCGCCGCCTGATTGACCAGCACCCGCACGGCTTGCCGCTGCTGCTGACCCACCAGCACCTTGATGGTGGCGTAGGCGTCGGTCAGCGAGGTCGGTTCGGGGGTGGCCACCATCAGCACTTCGGACGCCAGCGACACGGCGAACAGCACGACATCCGAGATGCCGGCGCCGGTATCCAGCAGGACCACGTCGAAATTCGGCACCAGGCTGCTCATGATGCGCAGGAATTCGTCGCGCACCTCGGGCGTCAGACGCGAGTACTCGACCATGCCGGACCCCGCCAGTACCACTGAAAACCCGCCGGGCGCCTGCAGGATGGCGTCCTCCAGCTTGGCCTTGCCGGTGAACACGTCGTGTAGCGTGATCTTGGGATGGAGGTTCAGCACCACGTCGAGGTTGGCCAGGCCCAGGTCGGCGTCCAGCACCAGCACCTTGTGGCCGCGTTTGGCCAGCGCGGCGGCAAGGTTGGCCGACACGAAGGTCTTGCCGACGCCGCCTTTGCCGCTGGTAACGGCAATGACCTTGCCGTGGGGCTTGAGCGGAACCGAGCCCGCTTTCAGCCCGGTGTCCTGTTGTGTGGCGGGGGGCGTGACGACGTCGTTCATGCGATTACTCGGGGGATCGGGGTGCCGGCGTTTTCAGGCGCAGCATCGGGTAGCTGCCCGGCCGCTTCGGGTACGGGCAGGGGGAGGTGGCTGAACAGCAGCCCTTTTTCTTCGGCGCTGACTGAAATCTGCTGCGGCAGTTCGAGCATCACCTGGTTGCGTCCGTTGTGCTTGGCGCGATAGAGCTGCAGATCGGCGCGCTCGATCCACAGTTCCGTGGTGGAGCGCACCCATTCCGGCGCATAGGCGCCGCCGATGCTGACCGTGACCTGCAGCTGGGTGCTCGGCGCAACCTCGATCCTGAGCGATTCGATCGCCGCGCGGACACGGTCGGCGACGGCGCGTCCGCAGGCTGGCCGGCAATTGGGCAACAGCAGCGCGAATTCCTCGCCGCCATAGCGGGCGACCATGTCCATCGGGCGCACGCACAATGCCAGGCGGTTGGCCACGGCCTGCAGCACCTGGTCGCCGGCCAGGTGGCCGTGCGCGTCGTTGATGTGCTTGAAATGGTCGATGTCGATCAGCAACAGCAGCACCGCATCGCCAGAGCGGGCGACGGTCTCGATGGCGCGCTCCAGAGCAGCATGCAGGTAACGGCGATTGCCCAGTCCGGTCAGAGGATCCTTGAGCGACAGTTCGCTGAGGCCGTCGATCAGTCGCTGCAGGTAGTGCAACGGCGCTTCGCCGGGCTGAGGATGGCTATCCTGGCGAGCGTGCGCCAGCAGCGCCCGCGCATCGTCAAGACGCAGGTGCTGCAGGTCGATCAGCGTCGGCGGAATTGGAGAGCTCACAACGGGGCAGAAAGCTTGAGGGTCACTGTCGGTAAGGGGCGGACACAATGCGCCCGAGCGTGTGAGCGCCCAGTATGTGGCGATTCGACGGTTTGATCAAGCAGCGCAGGGCCGCCGCCGGCCAGCAGGCGGCCGTGCCGGGTTGCCGGCAGCGACGACGGCCAGCGAGCGTGCGGTGGCTAGGCGACGCTGCCGAAACTGCGATCGGACGCGATGGCGGGCGCCTTCAGCCCGGCCAGGCGGCAGCTTTGCACGATGGGACCGCCCGGAAACAGGGTATAGAGATAGCGCAGACCGCCCTTGGCGTGGAAATGCTCATCGAGCGCATCGTGCAGTTCGCGCAGATTGATGACTGCATCGTCCGCGTGATGCGCGTAGTAATGCTGCAAGGCGCGCAAGGTCTCCCAATGGTCGGGCGTAAGTTCCAGGTCTTCCTGTTGCGAGGTCCGGACCGCGTCTTCCCGGGTCCAGTCCAGCGGCGCGTCGGGAAAGTCGGGGTCGCTTACAGGCTCGCGGATCAGCCGATTGATGTCGTTTGAAGCGTGCAGCATGGTCTTCTCCTTCGAGGTGTCCAGACAAGTGCGTGCCTTAAAAATAGGCCAGCCCCACCGCGCATACAAGGCGACCCGGACCGACTAAGCTGAAATGAATTGCTTACTGCGAGGGTGCGCTGCCATGGCAAAACGATCCTGTCCGCTCGCCAAGGTGTATGGCCTGCTGGAGCCCGGCCCGGTGGTGCTGGTGACGACTGCCCGCAAGGGGCGCGCCAACATCATGACGATGTCGTGGCACACCATGATGGAGTTCGAACCGCCGCTCGTCGGCTGCGTGATCAGCGGGCGCAATGCCTCGTTCGATACGCTGCGCGCGACGAAGGAATGCGTGATCAACATCCCGACGCAGGAGTTGGCGAAGCAGGTGGTGGGCATCGGCAACTGCTCCGGTGCCAAGGTCGACAAATTTGCGAAATTTGGCCTCACGCCGGTCGAGGCCGCCCAGGTGCGGGCGCCGCTGATCGCCGAATGCTATGCCAGCCTGGAATGCCGGGTGGCCGATACTCGGCTGGTGAACCGCTACAACTTTTTCGTTCTGGAAGGGGTGCAGGCATGGGTCGATCGTGCCATCAGGAATCCGCAAACGCTGCATCATCGCGGCAACGGCGTGTTCGCGGTGGCCGGCGAAACGCTCAGGCTGCGCTCGAGGATGAAATAGCGACCATTTAACGGTTGGATTCCGCGCGCCAGTTGATAGGCTGAATGCTGGACATCCTGTTAAAACGGAAGGGGACGACATGAGCATCGCAAAAACCATCGAGGTCACGGCGAGTTCCAAAAAGGGATTCGAGGACGCGATCAAGCAGGGGGTCGCGAAGGCGGCCGAGTCGCTGGACAACATCACCGGCGCCTGGGTGATGGACCAGAGCGTGAAGGTGAACAAAGGCAAGCTGGCCGAATACAGCGTGAGGATGAAACTGACCTTCGTCCTGAAGTAGGCCTGGCTGAAGCCGGGTGCGCCCGGCCTGCGTCGCGCGTGCGCTTCCCAGCATGGATGCCGAAGCCGCGCCGGCGTTTCTCTGCATGCGGCCCTAGGCTGCATAATGCGCGCTGCGTTTTTGCCGCCTGCGCGGCAGTCTGAGTTCATGCCCAATCTTCCCTACTGGCGTCTGTCCGGTTTCTATTTCTTCTATTTCGCCTTCGTCGGTGCGATGTCGCCGTTCTGGGGGCTGTATCTGCAGTCGCTGGCGTTCAACGCGTTCCAGATCGGCGTGCTGATGTCGCTGCTGCAGGTGATGCGGATCTTCGCGCCCAACATCTGGGGCCACATCGCCGACCGCACCGGCCGCCGTACCGCGATCGTGCAGGTCGCGGCGTTGGGCAGCGTGATTGTGTTCGCCGGGGTGTTCTTCGGCAGCAGCTTCTGGTGGATGTTCGCGGTGATGGCGGGGCTGAGCTTTTTCTGGAGCGCGTCGCTGCCGCTGGTCGAGGCGATGACGCTGTCGCATCTGGGCGATCGCACCGACACCTACGGCCGCATCCGCCTGTGGGGCTCGATCGGCTTCATCATCGTGGTGGTGGGGCTGGGGTATGCGTTCGATTTCGTTTCCATCGCCTGGCTGCCGTGGGCGGTGCTGCTCTTGATGCTGGGGATCGCCGCGTTCGCGCGGGTAATCCCCGAGGCCGAAATCCTGCCGCACGCCGGCGACCATATCCCGGTCTGGGACGTGCTGAAGCGTCCCGAAGTCGCTTCGCTGCTGGCCGCCTGTCTGCTGATGGCGGTGACGCACGGGCCGTACTACACCTTCTATTCGATTTACCTGGTCGACCACGGCTACGACAAGTCCACGGTGGGATGGCTGTGGGCGCTCGGCGTGCTGTGCGAGATCGGGATTTTCCTGATCGTTCCGCGCATCTTCGCCCAGGTGACACCGCGCAAGCTGATCCTGGCGAGCTTCGCGCTGGCGGTGCTGCGCTTCCTGCTGATCGCCTGGGGGGTGGAATCGGCGTGGGTGGTGTGGGGTGCGCAGACGTTGCATGCCTTCACCTTCGGCACCTATCACGCGGCGGCGGTGGCGCTGATCCACCAGCATTTTCGCGGCCGCCACCAGGCGCGCGGGCAGGCGCTCTACACCAGCATCTCTTACGGCGTCGGCGGCACCATCGGCGGACTGGCCAGCGGCCTGACCTGGGATACGCTGGGTTCGGCGTGGACCTTTACCCTGGCCGCGGTGAGCGCGGCGCTGGCCTGGGTCGTTTATGCGCTGTGGGGGAATACAAAATCCGTGCCTGCAGCCGTCAAGCTATGAAATAATCAGCGTTTTACGCGATTTGACGCCTAATTCCGCATGTCAGGACTGACCCTATTCCAGAAGTTGTGGGACGCCCACGTGGTCCACGTCGAAGCCGACGGCACCACGCTGCTCTACATCGACCGCCATCTGGTGCACGAAGTCACCAGCCCGCAGGCGTTCGAAGGGCTGAAGCTCGCCCACCGCACGCCGCGCCGGGTTGACGCGGCGATCGCCGTGCCCGACCACAATGTGCCGACCACCGACCGCAGCCAGGGCATCGCCGACCCGATCTCGCGCCTGCAGGTGGAAACGCTCGACGCCAACTGCGCCGAGTTCGGCATCACCGAATTCAAGATGGACGACATCCGTCAGGGCATCGTCCACGTCATCGGCCCCGAAGAAGGCCTGACCCTGCCCGGCATGACCGTGGTGTGCGGCGATTCGCATACGTCGACGCATGGCGCTTTTGGCGCATTGGCGTTCGGCATCGGCACCTCCGAAGTCGAGCACGTGCTGGCTACGCAATGCCTGTGGCAGAAGCCGTCGAAGACGATGCTGGTCAAGGTCGAAGGTACGCTCGGCAAAGGCGTGACGGCGAAGGACATCGCGCTCGCGATCATCGGCGAGATCGGCACCGCCGGCGGCACCGGCTACGCGCTGGAATTCGGCGGCTCGGCGATCCGCGCGTTGTCGATGGAAGGGCGCATGACGCTGTGCAACATGGCGATCGAAGCCGGCGCCCGCGCCGGTATGGTCGCGGTCGACCAGACCACGATCGACTACGTCAAGGGCCGTCCTTACTCGCCCAAGGGCGCGGCGTGGGATCAGGCCGTCGCATGGTGGAACACGTTGCATACGGATGCCGATGCAAAATTCGACCGCGTGGTCGAGCTCGACGCCGCGGCCATCGAGCCGCAGGTGACTTGGGGCACCTCGCCCGAGATGGTCACGACCATCGGCGGCAGCGTGCCCAACCCGGCCAATGCGCCGAGCGAGGTCAAGCGCCACGACTGGACGCGTGCGCTGGAATACATGGGGCTTGCGGCCGACACGCCGGTCGCCGACATTCGAATCGACAAGGTCTTCATCGGCTCGTGCACCAATTCGCGGATCGAGGACCTGCGCGAAGCCGCCGGCGTGGCGAAGGGCCGCAAGGTGGCGCCGAACGTGAAGCTGGCGATGGTGGTGCCGGGCTCCGGTCTGGTCAAGCAGCAGGCCGAAGCCGAAGGCCTGGACAGGATTTTTGTCGAGGCCGGCTTCGAATGGCGCGAGCCGGGCTGCTCGATGTGTCTGGCGATGAACGCCGACCGGCTGGAGCCGGGCGAGCGCTGCGCGTCGACCAGCAACCGCAATTTCGAGGGGCGGCAAGGGCAGGGCGGCCGCACCCATTTGGTCAGTCCGGCGATGGCTGCTGCTGCCGCATGCGCCGGGCATTTTGTCGATGTACGTCACTTTTAAGGAAAACACCATGAAATCAATGATCGCTGTTTTGATGGCCGCTGCTTTCACCCTGGCGGGCTGCAACACCATGGAAGGATTTGGCCAGGATGTTCAAAAAGCGGGTGATTCGATCGAAAAAGCCGGAAGCAAGGCGGGCAACTAGTCAGCATGCAGGCATTCACCACACTCGATGGATTGGTGGTGCCGCTCGATCGCGCCAACGTCGATACCGACGCCATCATTCCCAAGCAGTTTTTGAAGTCGATCAAGCGGGCCGGCTTCGGCCCCAACCTGTTCGACGAATGGCGCTACCTCGACCACGGCGAGCCGGGCGGGGATCCCGCCACGCGCACGCCCAACCCCGAATTCGTGCTGAATTTCTCGCGTTACAAGGGAGCGAGCGTGCTGCTTGCGCGCGACAACTTTGGCTGTGGATCGAGCCGCGAGCACGCGCCGTGGGCGCTGGAAGACTACGGCATCCGCGCCATCATCGCGCCGTCTTTCGCCGACATCTTCTACAACAACTGCTTCAAGAACGGCATCCTGCCGATCGTGCTCGACGCCGCAAAGGTCGAACGCCTGTTCCGCGAGTGCGAAGCCGGCGAGGGCTACCGGCTCAAGGTCGATCTGGACAAGCAGACTGTCACCACGCCGGGCGGCGAGGTGCTGGCGTTCGAGGTCGACGGCGGCCGCAAGCATCGCTTGCTGAATGGCCTCGACGATATTGGTCTGACTTTGTTGCAGGGCGACAAGATCCAGGCGTATGAAGAACGGCGCCGTGTCGAAGCGCCGTGGCTGTTCAATTGATGGTGAGGGTGAGCCGTGAGGGGTGAGGCGCAGTTGGCGCCCCGCTTCACGTATTTCGCCTCACCCCTTACGGAGTTGAAATGAAATTAGCAGTGCTTCCCGGCGACGGCATCGGTCCGGAAATTGTCGCGCAGGCGGTCAAGGTTCTGGAGGTTTTGAAGGCCGACGGCGCCAAGATCGAAATGGAAACAGCGCCCATCGGCGGCGCCGGTTACGACGTGGCGGGCGACCCGCTGCCGGAGGCGACACTGAAACTGGCGCGCGCAGCCGACGCGGTGTTGCTTGGCGCCGTCGGCGGCCCGCAGTACGACACGCTCGACCGGCCGCTGCGTCCCGAGCGCGGCCTGCTGCGCATCCGCAAGGAACTCAATCTCTTCGCCAACCTGCGCCCGGCGCTGCTGTATCCCGAGCTGGCGGGCGCCTCCTCGCTGAAGCCCGAAGTGGTCTCCGGGCTCGACCTCATGATCGTGCGCGAACTCACCGGCGACGTCTATTTCGGCCAGCCGCGCGGCATCGAAGTCCGGCCAAGCCCAACCGGGGGGAGCGAGCGCGTCGGCTTCAACACCATGCTGTATTCCGAGTCCGAAGTGCGCCGCGTGGCGCATGTCGCGTTCGGCATCGCGATGAAGCGCGGCAAGAAGCTGTGCTCGGTGGAAAAGGCCAACGTGCTGGAATGCTCCGAGCTGTGGAAGGAAGTGATGATCGAGGTATCGAAGGATTACCCCGAGGTCGCGCTGTCCCACATGTACGTCGACAACGCGGCGATGCAGCTGATCCGCGCGCCCAAGCAGTTCGACACCATCGTCACCGGCAATATCTTCGGCGACATCCTGTCGGACGCAGCCTCGATGCTGTCGGGTTCGATCGGCATGCTGCCGTCGGCCTCGCTCGACGAACACAACAAGGGCATGTACGAGCCGATCCACGGTTCCGCGCCCGACATCGCCGGCAAGAACCTGGCGAATCCGCTGGCGACCATCCTGTCGGTGGCGATGATGTACCGCTACACCTTCGCCGACCTGGATACCGCCGACCGCATCGAGAACGCGGTGAAGAAGGTGATCGCACAAGGCTTGCGTACCGGCGACATCTGGACTGAGGGCACGCAGAAGGTGTCGTGCAGCGAAATGGGCGACGCGGTGGTGAAGGCGATGTGATTTTTCCGCGAAGGACGCGAAGAAACGCCAAGAAGTGCTTTTCTTCGCAAACCTTCGCATCCTTCGCGGACAGGATTTTTTGGAGACGAACATGATGAAGGTAGGACTGATCGGCTGGCGCGGCATGGTGGGTTCCGTGCTGATGGGCCGCATGAAGGAAGAGCGCGATTTCGACCATATTGATCCGGTGTTCTTCACCACGTCGAACGTCGGCGGCAAGGGGCCAGACATCGGCCGCGACGTGCCGCCGCTGAAGGACGCCAACAGCATCGACGAATTGAGGCTGTGCGACGCCATCATCACCTGCCAGGGCGGCGACTACACGAAAGAGGTGTATCCGAAGCTGCGCGCGGCGGGCTGGAACGGCTACTGGATCGACGCCGCCTCAACCCTGCGCATGAAGGACGAGGCCATCATCATTCTCGACCCGGTCAACGGCAACGTGATTCGGGATGGCATCGCCAGCGGGGTGAAAACCTACGTCGGTGGCAACTGCACGGTGTCGCTGATGCTGATGGCGATGGGTGGCCTGTTCGACGCCGGGCTGGTCGAGTGGGTGTCGCCGATGACCTACCAGGCGGCCTCCGGCGCCGGCGCGCGCAACATGCGTGAGCTGATCCAGCAGATGGGCGCGGTGCATACGGAAGTGATGGACCTGATCGCCGATCCGGCGTCCGCCATCCTCGAAATCGACCGCAAGGTGGCCGATTTCATCCGCTCCGACCGTTACCCGGTCGACGCCTGGCCGGTGCCGCTGGCCGGCAACCTGATTCCGTGGATCGACGTCGCGCTCGAATCCGGCCAGTCCAAGGAAGAATGGAAGGCGCAGGTCGAGGCCAACAAGATCATGCGCCGCAGCGACAAGCCGATCCCCATCGACGGCCTGTGCGTGCGCGTCGGCGCGATGCGTTGCCATTCGCAGGCGCTCACCATCAAGCTGACGAAAGACGTGCCGCTGGCCGACATCCACGGCCTGATCGCTGCCCACAACCAGTGGGTGAAGGTGGTGCCGAACGACCGCGAGATCACCATGCGCGAACTGACCCCGGCGGCGGTCACCGGCACGCTCACCGTGCCGATCGGGCGCATGCGCAAGCTCAACATGGGTCCCGAGTATCTGACCGCGTTCACGGTGGGCGACCAGTTGTTGTGGGGCGCGGCGGAACCGCTGCGCCGCATGCTGCGGATCCTGCTGGAAGCCTGATCGGGCAAGGGGTGACAGGGACGGATCACGGGTTGGTGCGGTTATTGCACTAAAGATTGCGCCTGCCGAGCCGTCAATAGTGGCGTCAAGGATTCAACAGCCCCGTCGAGCGGGGCGAATAGGGAGATACGGGATGAAATTGAAGCGCTTCACCACCCAACTGGTGGCCGCTGGTCTGATTGCCCTGCCGCTGATGGCCCATGCCGCCGGCCTCGGCAAGCTGTCGATTACTTCGGCGCTGGGCCAGCCGCTGGCGGCTGAAATCGAGCTGTTCGCCGCCGACAAGGCCGAACTCGACAGCCTGTCGGCCAATCTCGCCTCCGACCAGGCGTTCCGCGATGCGCGCGTCGAATACGCCCCGGTGTTGTCCTCCCTGCGCTTCTCGGTCGTTAAAAAGCCTGACGGCCGGGCCGTGCTGAAAGTGACCTCCAACCGTCCGGTGAACGATCCCTTCATCGACATGCTGATCGAGCTGAACTGGGCTTCAGGCCGGCTGGTTCGCGAATACACCGTCCTGCTCGATCCGCCTGGCATGGGTGGCCCGCAGGTCGTGGCCCCGGTTGCGGTTGCGCCGACGACCCCGGCCCCCGCCGCCAGGCCCGCGCCCGCACCTGCCCCCACGCCCGCCCCCGCACCGGCTGTGACTGCTGCGCCGACACCGGCCGCGGCCAAGCCCGCGCCGACACCGGCCCCCACCCCGGCCCCGCAGGCCGCGACGCCGGACAGCGTGGCCGTCAAGCGCGGCGATACCCTGTCGGGCATCGCCAGCCGGGTGCGACCTGCCGGCGTCAGTCTGGAGCAGACCCTGCTCGGGCTCTATCGCGAGAACGCCCAGGCCTTCGACGGCAACATGAACCGCCTGAAGGCAGGAAAAACGCTCAGTGTCCCCTCCGCCGAGGCGGTGGCGGCCATTCCGCAACAGGAAGCTGTGCGGGAAGTCCGCTTGCAGTCCGAAGACTGGCGCGCCTACCGGCAGAAGCTGGCTGCCGCGGTCAGCGCCGCACCTGAGGCCGAGGCTGCACCGGGCCAGGCCGCCAGCGGCAAGGTCACGCCCAAAGTGGAAGATCGCGCCAAGCCGGCACCCGAGGCCCAGCAGGATGTGCTGAAGCTGTCCAAGGCCACGCCGCCGTCTGCCGCTGCGGCGGCCAAGGCGGACGAGGCCCGTGTGCTGCAGGAAAAACTGCGTGCCCAGGAAGAAGACGCGACCGCGCGCGAAAAGGCGCTGAGTGAATCCGGCCAGCGTGTGGCCATGCTGGAAAAACAGGTTCAGGATCTGCAGAAACTGGCGGACATGAAGGAACAGGCGCAAAATGGCGAAGCTGCGCCGCCAGTGCCGGCCCCGGCGGAAGCTGCGCCCGAGCCTGCTGTGGCCGAGCCTGCACCCAAGCCGCCCACCCCGGCGCCGGTCGTGGCTGCACCGCCGGCCGCGCCCACTTCCACTGACAACTGGTATGACCCGCTGCTGGCCAATCCGATGTACTGGGGCGGCGGTCTGGCCGCGCTCGGTCTCGGCGGCGTGCTGTGGTGGATGATGGCCGGCGGCGGCCGTCGCCGCAAGACGCTCGGCACCTCGCTGGAAGACAGCATCATGACCGGCGGCGACATCCAGCCCAACACGGTGATCGGCGCCGCCTCGGGGGGCAGCGTCAATACCGGCGACACATCCTTCCTCACCGACTTCAGCCAGGCCGGTCTCGGTACCATCGACACCCACGACGTCGACCCGATTGCCGAAGCCGAGGTCTACATGGCCTATGGCCGCGACGCTCAGGCGGAGGAAATTCTCAAGGAAGCCATCGGCAAGAACCCGGACCGCCCTGAAATCCGCGTCAAGTTGCTGGAAATCTATGCGGCCCGCCACAACCCCGTCGCGTTCGAGGCGGTGGCCGGCGAACTCTATGCCGCGCTCGGCAGCAAATCGAGCCCGCTGTGGGACAAGGCCTGCGAGATGGGCCGTGCGATCGACCCGACCAACCCCCTGTACGGCGGCGTGCAGTCCGACGACGCGCCGGTCACCGCTACGCCCTTGGCGGCCATTGCCGGGACCGCCGCCATCGCGGGCGGCGCGGTGGCGTTCGATACCCAGATGGCTGAACCTGAGCCTAAGTCCGAGCCTGAGCCTGTTGACACGCGTGCGCCGCTCGAATTCGAAACGGCCGCTCCTGCTCTCAATTTCGATGCGGGCAGCGAGCCTGCTGCCGCACCCGAATCGGGCTATGTCGAAATGGATACCCAGGGCCTCAATTTCGACCTGCCGGATCTGGATCTGCCGGCGCCGGACGATGCGTCGAAATTCGATCTCGACCTGGATACGGGCGACGATGCCGATGGGAAATTCGATTTCGGCGCGCTCGACCTCGATCTGGGCGAGTCGGGCGACAGCGACGATCTGGAGCTCGACGAAGTCGGCACCAAACTCGACCTCGCGCGCGCCTATGTGGAAATGGGCGACAAGGAAGGTGCCCGTGAAATCCTCAACGAAGTGCTGGCCGAGGGCAGCGACCGGCAGCAGGCCGACGCGAAGGACATGCTGAGCACGCTTGGCTAGTGTTCGCCCTGGTGGGCTGCACCCGGCCGCCCGCATCCTGTTGTGGTGCGGGTGGGCGGTGACGGTGGAACGCGCCGCGCAGACCCCGCTGATCTTTCTGGCCGTCGCCGCTGCGACGGCCTTTCTGTTTGCACCGGTCCGCCTGCAGTTGCTGCGTCTGTTGCGGCGTACCCGCTGGCTGCTGCTGGTGTTGCTGCTGACCTATGCCTATCTGCTGCCTGGGACGGCATGGTGGCCGGCGCTGGGCTGGGCCAGCCCGGCGCTGGAAGGCGTGCAGCAGGGCGTGCTGCGCGTCGGGCGGCTGGCGCTGATGCTGGCCGGTCTGGCGCTGCTGCTGGCCAGCACAAGCCGCCCGCGTCTGATTTACGGCCTCTATGTCCTGGCCTGGCCGCTGACCTGGCTGGGCTTCGACCGTCGCGCCTTCGCCGTGCGTCTGGGCCTGACGCTCGACTATGTCGAACGCGCGCCCAAACCAGCCAACTGGCTGGATGCGCTGCGCGTACCGTTGCCCGACGAGGGAACGCCGACCACATACACCCTCGAAGCCGAACGCTGGCAAAGCCGCGACAGCGCCGTCATACTCGTGGGCCTGTTTGGGATGGTGATCGGGTTGGCATGAGAGTCGTACTGGGTCTGGAATATTGCGGCGTCGGTTTTTGCGGCTGGCAGTCGCAACCGCAGCGCTGCGGCGTGCAGGACGCGCTGGAAGCCGCGGTCTCAACGATCGCCGGCGTGAAAACCGCGGTCACCGCGGCCGGTCGCACCGATACCGGCGTCCATGCGGCGTTCCAGGTGGCGCATTTCGATACCGATGCGCAGCGTCCGTTGACCGCCTGGGTGCGTGGCGTCAATAGCCACCTGCCGGCCGGCGTGGCGGTGCTGTGGGCGCGCGAAGTGGGCGAGGATTTCCACGCGCGTTTTGCCGCCACCCAGCGCGGCTACCGCTATGTGCTGCTGAATCATCCGGTGCGGCCCGGCATCAACCAGGGGGTGATCGGCTGGCACCATCGCCCGCTCGATATCGACGCAATGAACCGAGCGGCCGCCCACCTGATCGGACAACACGATTTTTCCGCGTTTCGTGCCGCCGAATGCCAGGCCAAGTCTCCCGTCAAGGAGTTGCGCCTGGCAGAGATCGAGCGGCGTGGCGATTACCTTTTATGCGACTTCCGCGCCGATGGCTTTTTGCATCACATGGTGCGTAACCTGATGGGTTGTCTGGTCCAGGTCGGCGCCGGCAGCCGGGCGCCGGAATGGGTGGGCGAGATCCTGCACGGTCGCGATCGCACGCTGGCTGCGCCCACCTTCGACGCTGCCGGGCTGTACCTCACCCATATCCGGTATCCTGCGCACTTTGCCCTGCCGGAAAGCTCTGAACGATGGCTGTTCGCGTAAAAATCTGCGGCATCACCCGGGTGCAGGATCTGCACGTCGCCTGCGATGCGGGGGCGGATGCGCTGGGTTTCGTGTTCTACGAAAAAAGCCCGCGCAATCTGTCGATCGAGGCCGCTGCCGAACTGGTGCGTACGCTGCCGCCCTTCGTTCAGAGCGTGGGACTGTTCGTCAACGCCGATGCTGCGTTCATCCGGCGTGTGCTCGATGCCGTCCCGCTCGACCTGCTGCAGTTTCACGGCGACGAGTCGCCCGCCGACTGCGCGCGCCATGGCCGGCCCTACATCAAGGCCATTCGCGTCACGGCCGACACGGATTTGCTAAAATGCGCGGCTGATTTCGAAACCGCGCGCGGCCTGTTGCTCGACGCCTACGTTCCCGGCGTGCCGGGCGGCACCGGCGAAAGCTTCGACTGGAAGCTGATTCCGTCCAATCTGCCGAAACCGATCGTGCTGTCGGGCGGTCTCACCCCGGTCAATGTCGCCGCCGCCGTCCAGCAGGTGCGTCCGTGGGCGGTGGATGTGTCCAGCGGCGTTGAGGCAGCGATGCAATTAAATGGGGCGGCAGTCGCCGCCAAGGGCATCAAGGACGCGCACAAGATTGCGCAATTCATTGCGAAGGCAAAGGCAACATGAAGCTCACCGATCTACCCGATTCACGCGGCCACTTCGGTCCCTATGGCGGTATTTTCGTCGCCGAAACCCTGATGGCCGCGCTGGAAGAACTGCGTGTCGAATATGAAAAGGCGCGCAACGATCCCGCCTTCCTGGCCGAGTTCGAATATGAGTTGAAGCACTACGTCGGCCGTCCCAGCCCGGTGTACCACGCCAAACGTTTGTCCGAGGCCTATGGCGGCGCGCAGATTTACCTGAAGCGCGAAGATCTCAACCACACTGGCGCGCACAAGATCAACAACACCATCGGCCAGGCGCTGCTGGCGCGACGCATGGGCAAGAAGCGCGTTATCGCCGAAACCGGCGCCGGCCAGCATGGCGTCGCCTCGGCCACGGTCGCTGCGCGCTACGGCATGGAATGCGTGGTCTACATGGGCGCCGAAGACGTCGCGCGGCAGTCGCCCAACGTCTTCCGCATGAAGCTCCTGGGCGCCACCGTGGTGCCGGTGTCGTCGGGCTCCAAAACGCTGAAGGATGCGCTGAACGAGGCGATGCGCGACTGGGTCACCAACGTCGAGTCGACGTTCTACATCCTCGGCACCGCTGCCGGCCCGCACCCGTACCCGATGCTGGTGCGCGACTTCCAGTGCGTGATCGGCCGCGAATGCATCGTGCAGATGCCCGAATTGACCGGGCGGCAACCTGATTGTGTGGTCGCCTGCGTCGGCGGCGGCTCCAATGCCATCGGCATTTTTCATCCCTATATTCCCTATGAGGACGTGCGCCTGATCGGCGTCGAGGCCGGCGGCTCCGGGATCGCGTCCGGCAAGCACGCGGCGCCGCTGTCGGCCGGCACTCCGGGCGTGCTGCACGGTTTCCGCAGCTACCTGATGCAGGACGACAACGGCCAGATCATCGAGACCCACTCGGTCTCCGCCGGCCTCGACTATCCCGGCGTCGGGCCCGAGCACAGCTGGCTCAAGGATGCCGGCCGCGCCGAATACGTCGCGATCGACGACGACGAGGCGATGGCCGCCTTCCACGACCTGTGCAGGTACGAGGGTATCATCCCCGCGCTCGAATCCAGCCATGCCGTTGCGCATGCGAAGAAACTGGCGCCGACCCTGGGCAAGGACAAAATCATCCTGGTGAATCTTTCCGGGCGTGGCGACAAGGACATCAACACCGTGGCCAAGGTGGCGGGCATCACGCTGTAGACCCGACCCCGGCCAATTGAAGCGCATTTTTCAGAAGAACAAACCATGAGCCGCATCGGCGAGACCTTTACCGCGCTGAAAGCGCAAAACAAGAAAGCCCTGATTACCTTCATCACCGCCGGCGACCCCGGCAAGGGCCTGACCGTGCCGATGATGCACGTGCTGGTAGAAGCCGGTGCCGACATCATCGAGCTGGGGGTGCCGTTTTCCGATCCGATGGCCGACGGCCCGGTGATCCAGCGCGCTTCCGAGCGTGCCCTGGCCAACAAGGTCGGGCTGAAAGACGTGCTGGCGATGACGGCGGAATTCCGCAAGAGCAACACCACCACGCCGGTGGTGCTGATGGGCTATGCCAATCCGGTCGAGCACATGGGCTATGAAACCTTTGCGAAGGCAGCAAAAGCGGCAGGGGTGGACGGCGTGCTGACGGTGGACATTCCGCCGGAAGAGTCGGCTGGCGTGTCCGACGTGTTCAAGGCGCATGGCATCGACCCCGTGTTCCTGCTGTCGCCGACCACGCCCGAAGCGCGCGTGGAGCAGGTGGCGGCGGCGGCGGGCGGTTTCATCTATTACGTCTCGCTGAAGGGCGTGACGGGTTCGGCCAACCTCGACACCGAGGAGGTCGCGCGAAAACTGGAGATGGTGCGCAGGCATTGCAGCCTGCCGGTCGGCGTCGGCTTCGGCATCCGCGACGCGGCGACCGCCGAGGCCGTGGCGCGGATTGCCGACGCCGTGGTGGTGGGCAGCCGCATCGTGAACGAGATCGAGACCGCGCCGGAAGGCGAGTGCAGCAACCGCGTCCGGCATCTGGTGGCCGAGTTACGGCGCGGTGTCGACGCTGCATCCAAATAATCGGAGAAAAGCATGAGCTGGTTCCAGAAAATCCTGCCCCCCAAAATCAAGCGCCGGGTTGAGGCGCGCAAATCGATGCCGGAAGGCCTGTGGTCCAAGTGCCCGGCGTGCAACGAGGTGCTGTACCGCGCCGACCTCGAGAGCAATCTCGAGGTGTGCCCCAAGTGCGGTCACCATCACCGCATCGGCGCCCGCGCGCGGCTGGCCATGCTGCTGGATGCCGAAGGGCAGCACGAGATCGGCGCCCATGTCACCCCGCTCGATCCGCTGAAATTCAAGGACGGCAAGAAGTATCCCGACCGTCTTAAGGACGCCCAGGCCGGCACCTCGGAAACCGACGCGCTGGTGGTGCTGGGCGGCAGCGTCAAGGCGGTGCCGGTGGTGGCGGCGGCGTTCGAGTTCAAGTTCATGGGCGGATCGATGGGTTCCGTGGTGGGCGAGCGCTTCGTCCAGGGCGTGGAAGCGGCGATCGAGTCGAATTCGGCCTTCGTCTGCTTTTCCGCCAGCGGCGGTGCGCGGATGCAGGAAGGCCTGTTTTCGTTGATGCAGATGGCCAAGACATCGGCCGCGCTGACGCAGCTGTCGCGCCATCATCTGCCCTTCATCTCGGTGCTGACCGACCCCACCATGGGCGGCGTGTCGGCGAGCTTCGCCATGCTGGGCGACCTGATCATCGCCGAGCCCAACGCACTGATCGGCTTTGCCGGGCCGCGCGTGATCGAGCAGACGGTGCGCGAGACACTGCCGGAAGGCTTCCAGCGCGCCGAATTCCTGCAGGAGAAGGGCGCCATCGACCGCATCATCGACCGCCGCCAGATGCGCGACGAACTGGCGACCACGCTGTCGATGATGATGGGCCGCCCCGCGCTTGCCGCCTAGCGCGTGGGTGTAAATCCGGGCCTTTCGCTGGCCGACTGGCTGGCGCGGCTGGAGCAGCTGCACCCCAGCGTGATCGAACTCGGCCTCGATCGGGTGCGCCAGGTCAAGGATGCACTCGGGCTGGCGCCGGCGTTCCCGCTCCTGATCGTCGGCGGCACCAATGGCAAGGGCTCCACCTGCGCCTATCTGGAAGCGATCCTCAGCGCGGCCGGCTACAAGACCGGCCTCTACACCTCGCCGCACCTGCTGCGCTACAACGAACGCGTGCGCATCGCCGGCGCGGAAGCGAGCGACGCCGAACTGGTCGCCGCGTTTGAAAAAATCGACGCCGCGCGCGGCGACATTTCGCTGACCTATTTTGAGTTCGGCACGCTGGGCGCAATGCTGCAGTTCGTCGACGCCGGCGTCGACGTCGCCATCCTCGAAGTGGGTCTGGGCGGGCGGCTCGACGCGGTCAACGTGTTCGACGCCGACGCCGCGATCGTCACCAGCGTCGACCTCGACCACATGGACTATCTGGGCGACACCCGCGAGCTGATCGGCTTCGAGAAGGCCGGCATCTACCGTGTCGGCCGCCCGGCCCTCTGCGCCGACCCCGATCCGCCCGCCAGCCTGCTGGCGCATGCCCGCGACATCTGTGCAGACCTGCGCTGTTTCGGACTGGATTTCTCCGTTGAACAGATGGGCGATCGCTGGTCCTTCCACGGCCGCGCAAGCCACTGGCCCAAGCTGCCGCTGCCCGCCATGGCGGGCGCCATCCAGTTGCGCAACGCGGCCGGCGCGCTGGCCGTGCTGGACGCGGTGCGTGAGCGCCTGCCGGTGAGCGAGGTGGCGATCCAGCAGGGGCTTGCGGCGGTGCGGTTGCCGGGGCGCTTCCAGCGCATCGCGCAGGCGCCGGAGATCATCGTCGATGTGGCGCACAACCCGGAAGCGGCGCGCGCGCTGGCGGCCACCCTGCGTGCGCAGCCGGCGGCGGGACGTACGCTGGCGGTGGTGGGCATGCTGGCCGACAAGGACGCGGCGGGGGTGCTGGCGGCCCTGGCCGGCGAGATCGATGCGTGGTGGACCTGCACCCCGGCGACGCCGCGCGCCTGCGATGCCGCGGCGCTGGCCGCGGTCCTGCACGAGGTGGCGGGGGCAGCGCCGGTCCGGGTGCAGCCGGATGTCGACACGGCGCTGGCCGAGGCGCGGGGCGCGGCGCGTGAAGGTGATAGAATTCTCGTCTTCGGTTCGTTCTACACCGTTGCCGCCGTCCTCGACCATGCCGCCACCCAGCAGTGAACATGACCTCAAACGCCTCGCGCGGCGTCGCCTGATTGGCGCGGTGGCGCTGACGCTGCTTGCCGTGATCGTGCTGCCGCTGCTGCTGGAAGATGAGCCGCCGCCAGCCAGCGATCTGGCCGTGCGCATGGCCGCCATGCCGGCGCCAGCGCCCGCCACGGAACCACCGCCGCCCAAACCGGTTAGCGTATCCGAGGCGCCTGTCCAACCTGCTCCGGAGCCTGTCAAGCCCGAGCCGGTGACCAAAGCCGAACCCGCCGCAGCGCCGCCGGCCAAGCCCGAGCCGGCCAAAGCCGAACCGCCCAGGCCGGCGCCAGTCAAATCCGAACCGACGCCGCCGGCGCCCAAGCCTGCGCCTGACAAGCCCGCAGCCAAACCGGCTGCCGAGCCCTATGTGGTGCAGTTGGCCGCGCTGTCCGACGCCGCCAAGGCCGAGGCGCTCAAGGCGCGCGCTGCGGCCGTGGGCCTGCCGGCCTACACCGATACACTGGGCAAGCTGACGCGCGTGCGCGTCGGGCCGTTTGCAACGCGCGAGGCGGCGGTGGCGGCGGCCGTGAAACTGGCCGAGAACGGCATGACAACCGCCCAGGTTGTCGCGAAGTGAGCCTGCTCGACCTGATCATCGTGCTGCTGCTGTTGCTCACGCTGGTGCGGGGTCTGATGCAGGGCATGGTCAATGCGCTGTTCGCGCTGGCGGCCTGGGTGCTGGCGTTCATGCTGGGCAAGTGGGGCGCGCTGTGGGTGGCGCCGCTGCTGCCGGTCGCGGTGGAAAACCCGGCGATCCGCTATTTTGGCGGCTTCACCGCGGTTTTTCTGGTGGTGCTGATTGGTGTGCTGTTGCTCGGCCATCTGCTGGCCACGCTGGTCAAGGCGGTCGGACTGGGCGGCGTCGACAGGATGCTCGGCGGGGTGATGGGCCTGGCCAAGGGCGTGGTCATTCTGGTCGGGCTGACGCTGGCCGCCGGCCTGACCTCGCTGCCGCGCACCGATTTCTGGAAGCAGGCCGCGCTGTCGGGCAGCCTGCAGGCCATGGCGCTGCGCACCTTGCCGCTGCTGCCGGCCGACGTGGCGAAGCATGTTCGTTTTGAATAATTTTATGGATGGGTGCACAGCATGTGCGGGGTAATCGGCGTTGTTTCCAATTCGGCAGCCAATCAGCTTCTATATGACGGGCTGATGGTGCTGCAGCATCGCGGCCAGGACGCGGCCGGCATCGTGACGGCCGAAGAGAGCCGCTTCCACATGCACAAGGGACAGGGTCTCGCGCGCGACGTCTTTCGCACCCGCGACATGCGCAACCTGCTCGGCGACATGGGCGTGGCGCACGTGCGTTATCCCACCGCCGGCAGCGCCTCGTCGTCGGCCGAATCGCAGCCCTTCTACGTGAACTCGCCGTACGGCATCGTGCTCGGCCACAACGGCAACCTGACCAATACCCACGAACTGAAGGAATCGCTGTTCCGCGCCGACCTGCGTCACGTCAACACCAACTCGGATTCCGAAGTGCTGCTGAACGTGCTGGCGCACGAACTGCAGGTACGTGCCTCGGGGCGGCAGCTGAATCTGGACACGATCTTCGGCGCCGTCGCTGGCGTGCATGCGCGCTGTAAGGGCGCGTACGCGGTCACGGCCTTCATCGCCGGCTATGGCCTGCTGGCTTTCCGCGATCCGTACGGCATCCGGCCGCTGGTGATCGGCGTCAACGACCAGGTCGTGCCGCACGAATACATCATCGCCTCGGAAAGCGTGGCGATCGATACGCTGGGCTTCCGTCTGCTGCGCGATGTGGCGCCGGGCGAAGCGGTGTTCATCGATTACGAGCGCAAGCTGCACAGCCGCCAGTGCAGCGACAAGTCCGCGCTCAATCCCTGCATCTTCGAATATGTTTATCTCGCACGTCCTGATTCGGTGATGGACGGCGTCTCGGTCTACAGCACGCGCCTCGCGATGGGCGTGTCGCTGGCCGAAAAGATCAAGCGCGAGTTCGCCCACCTGAAGATCGACGTGGTGATCCCGATTCCCGACACCAGCCGGCCTTCCGCGCTGCAGCTGGCGAATCACCTCAACGTGCCGTACCGCGAAGGTTTCATCAAGAACCGCTACATCGGCCGCACGTTCATCATGCCGGGCCAGGCGCTGCGCAAGAAATCGGTGCGGCAGAAGCTCAATGCCATCGCCGAGGAATTCAAGGGCCGCAATGTGCTGCTGGTCGACGACTCGATCGTGCGCGGCACCACCAGCCGCGAGATCGTGCAGATGGCGCGCGACGCCGGCGCGGCGAATGTGTACTTCGCCTCGGCCTCGCCGCCGGTGCGCTATTCCAACGTGTACGGCATCGACATGCCGACGCGCAACGAGCTGATCGCCAACGGCCGCACCGACGAGGACATCGCACGCGAGATTGGCTGCGATGCCATGATCTACCAGGACCTCGACGCCATGGTGGAGGTGGTGCGGGCGGGCAATCCGGCGATTCTCGACTTTGACACCTCGTGCTTCGACGGCCGCTACATCACCGGCGACGTCACGCCGGAGTATCTGAATTACGTCGAGGCCGTGCGCAATGGCGAAACCCCGCCGCCGTCGGCGCTGTCGACCCAGCAGCTCGACCTCAACCTGGCAACGAACAACGGTTGACCCCGTTGGGCGCCGGGCGTAAATTCAAACCTGTAAATGCACTAGGCGCCGATTTGAACCTCAGCTTGCGGGCGCCCAAGAAATTCGGCTAAAGCGTTTGCAGGCCGTTGAAGGATTTTCCGGGAGCCGCGTTTGCCCGAGAAAGGCCTGGATGCAAGGCGCGGGCCGAAGGTCGTGGTCATTCCACGATGCCGAGGCCCGCAACGCCGCAGACGGGCCTTTCCCGGGCAAACCCAAAGGGACGGGGCTTTCCGGGCGGCTCGCTTCGTTGCGCCGCTTGCGAAGGGGAGACCCTTCGCATCGCGACGCGCCCCGCGATCCATCCCGGAAAGCCCGCGTCGCGGCCCCGGAAAGTCCTTCAACGGCCTGCTTGGGAAACCCCGAATTGCGCACGCTGTTCGGGGTTTTTTATTTTGGAGCTGAAATGAGCCACGACGAATACGACATCGAGACGCTGGGCGTTCGCGCCGGCACGGTGCGCAGCCAGTTCAACGAACACTCGGAGGCGCTGTTCCTGACCTCCAGCTTCGTTTTCAAGAACGCGGCCGAAGCCGCCGCGCGCTTCAAGGGCGAACAGCCCGGCCCGATCTACGCCCGCTTCACCAACCCCACCGTCCAGATGATGGAAGCGCGGCTGGCCGCGCTGGAAGGCGCCGAGCGCTGCGTGGCATTTTCGTCCGGCATGGCGGCGATTCTGGCCACCGTGATGGGCCTGATGAAGGCGGGCGAGCATGTGGTCGCCTCGCGATCGATTTTCGGCTCCACGGTACAGTTGTTCTCCAACATCCTCGGTCGCTTCGGCGTCGAGACCACCTACGTCTCGCCGACCGATCCGGCAGAGTGGCGCGCGGCGGTGAAGCCGAACACCAAATTATTCTTCGTCGAGTCGCCGTCGAATCCGCTGACCGAAGTGAGCGACATCCGTGCACTGGCAGATATTGCGCACGAAGCCGGCGCCTGGCTCGCAGTCGACAACTGCTTCTGTTCGCCCGCGCTACAAAAGCCGCTCGAACTCGGCGCCGACATCATCATCCATTCCGCCACCAAGTATCTCGACGGCCAGGGCAGGGTGCTCGGCGGCGCGGTGCTCGGTAGCCAGGCCCTGATGGAAGGCGTCTACACCTTTTTGCGTACCGCCGGGCCGACGCTGTCGGCGTTCAACGCCTGGGTGATCCTGAAAGGCATGGAGACGCTCGCGCTGCGCATGGAGGCGCATTCGCGCAACGCGCTGGCGCTGGCGCAATGGCTGGAAGCGCAGCCGCAGGTCGCGCGCGTGCTGTATCCCGGCCTGCCGTCGCATCCGCAGCATAAGTTGGCGATGGCGCAGCAGAAGACCGGCGGCGGTATTGTCGCGTTCGAACTGAAGGGCGGCCAGGCGGCGGCATGGAAACTGATCGACGCGACCAAGCTGCTGTCGATCACCGCCAACCTGGGCGACACCAAGTCCACCATCACCCATCCGGCGTCCACCACGCACAGCCGGATGACGGCGGAACAGCGTGCGGCGGCCGGCATCGGCGACGGCCTGGTGCGCATCGCCGTGGGGCTGGAATCGGTGGCCGATATTCAGGCGGATCTGCAACGGGGACTGGCAGCATGAGGCTGTGGGCGATGCTGTGCGTGTTCGCCGTGGGTGCGGCCCATGCCGCCGACATGACGGCCGTGCGCTATGTCGATCAGGACCCGGGCGATCCACCCTATCTGACGCGCATCCTGCTGACGCCGGACTTCATGCGGCTGGACGACGGTAACGACGACGGCGACTTCATCCTGCTCGACCGGGGCCAGCAAAAAGTTATCAACGTGATGCGCGGCAACCAGCAGGCGATGGTGTTCAGCGCTGGCAAGCTGCCGCCCCGGCCGGCCGGCTGGAAACCCGTTCTGGATGTGCAGGCCGGCGCGCCCGGCACCCAGCGTTTCAGGCTGACGGTGAAGGGCGTGGTGTGCAATGAAGGGGTGGCGGCAGCGCGTGCCGCGCCGGAAGCAGCGCGCGCGATGGCCGAACTGAAATCCATTCTGGCCCCGATGCAATACCGCGTGTGGCAGGATACGCCGGCCGAACTCCAGCACGACTGCGATCTGGCGAATCAGGTGTGGGAGTCGGGCACCACGCTGAAACTCGGCCTGCCGCTGGAGGAACGCGAGTTCACCGGGCGCACGCGGCAGTTCGAAAGCGAATCGAAGCAGCCGCTGCGGCCGGAATTGTTTCGGGTGCCGGACAGCATGCCGCGGGTTGACGCGCCGTCATAAATCCTCGGTCTTGAGCGTACAGCCCGCGGCGTCGCACACCACGTAGCCCCAGCGGGCATACCAGTCCGGCAGCACCCAGCGTTCGCAATTGTGGCCGTCGACGGCATGGACATGCTGCGCCGGCCGGTGGGTGTGCCCATGAATCAAGCGGCCGACCTGGTATTCGCGCAGCACACGTACCACTTCATCGGCATTCACATCCATGATCTCCGATGGCTTGGCGGCCTTGGCAGATTCGCTGCTGGCGCGCGCCTGACGCGCAAGGCGGCGGCGCAGGGCGTAGGGCAGTCGCCGCAGCATCGACAGGGTCAGCGGGTGCCGCGCGCGGCGGCGAAAGGCCTGGTAGGCCGTGTCATCGGTGCACAGGGTGTCGCCATGCATCAGCAGCGTCGGTACGCCATAGAGGTCGATGCGCACCGGATCGGCGAGCAGCGTCATGCCCGACAGGGCGGCATACCGCTGCGCCAGCATGAAATCGCGGTTGCCGTGCATGAAATACACTGGGGTGCCGGCATTGGTCAGTAGCTTGAGGGCGCGCGCGGTTTCATGCGCCACCTGCTCGTCGTGGTCGTCGCCGATCCAGGCCTCGAACAGGTCGCCCAGAATGTAGAGCGCATCCGTGCCAGCGACGTCTTCCAGCAGAAAGCGAAAAAAACGCCCGGTGGCGACCGGGCGTTCGTCCGTCAGATGCAGGTCGGCGACAAAATAGGTGCGCCCCGTTTTGTCCGACGCGATCAGGCTCACGGGCCTTTAGACGATTTCCGCCTTGGTGATGATGACGTCTTCCATCGGCACGTCCTGGTGCCCGGCGCGGTTGCCGGTCTTCACCTTCTTGATCGCATCGACGACCTCGGTGCCTTCGACCACCTTGCCGAACACGGCGTAGCCGTAGCCCTGCGGCGTGGGCGCGGTGAAGTTGAGGAAGCTGTTGTTGGCGATGTTGATGAAGAACTGCGCGGTGGCCGAATTGGGGTTGGGCGTGCGTGCCATGGCGACGGTGTAGGCCTCGTTCTTCAGCCCGTTGCCGGCTTCGTTCTCGATCGCCTCACGGGTGGGCTTCTGCGTCATGCCGGGTTCGAAGCCGCCGCCCTGGATCATGAAGCCGTCAATCACGCGGTGAAAAATCGTGCCGTCGAAAAAACCGTCGCGCACGTACTGCAGAAAGTTTTCCACTGTCTTGGGGGCTTTTTCGGCGTCGAGTTCGAGGGTGATGATGCCGTGATTGGTGTGCAGCTTGACCATGTATGCGGAGTCCTAAAGAGAGGTTTCGTGGATGATTTTCCAGCGACCGTTCTCGCGGCTCCAGAACTGGCGCTTGGCGGTGCGGTCGCTGAGGTTGTTGCTCTGGTAGTTCTGCACAAAGCTCACCAGCGCAAAATCCGGGCGCTCCGGGTAGAGCATCAGGCTGACGTTGTCGAGCCCGACCTTGATCCAGGATTTGGCGGCGTTGACCTTGTGCTTGTTGGCGGCAAAGGCCGGTAGGGGTTGCGCGCCGGCGCGAAACGACGCGCTGTAGTGATCGAGCAGGCGCGAGACATCGCGGCTTTCCCAGTCCTGCCGCCACTGATCGATGGCAGCGGACAGGTCGTTGCGGCGTGCATTGATCACGTCGTGGGCGACCCATTCGACCTGCTCGGCAATGACGACCGGCGTGTTGCCGATTTCGATGTACTGGCCAAGCCGTTTCAGGTCGTCGTTCGCCAGCACCACGCAGCCTTCGCTGGCGCGCGGCGTACGGCTGTAGGTATTGCTCGGGCTGCCGTGTATCCAGATGCCGTGGCCGTTGCGGCCCTGACGCCTGTCCCATTCGTTGGGATAGGTCAAAGTGAAGGCGCCGCTGCCGTAAAAGTCGGTGAGCTCACGCGGCGACTTGAAGCTGGAAATCGAATAGATGCCGATCGGCGTGCGGTTGTCGCCTTCCTTCTGCTTGCCGGTGCCGGCCTTGCCAATGGTGATGTAGAAATCGGCCACCCGGATCGGCTGTCCGGCGCGGTTGGCGTAGACATACAGGCGCGAGCGGCTGGCGTCGACCACCAGCGCATGGCGGTACTGGTCCCCGAGCGTCAGCAGGTAGGCTGGCACCTTGTCATTGGGTAGCGGGTCGGTCAGGGCGCGCACCCGCTGACGGGCTTCGTCGCGCAGCTGCTCCAGGTCGGCATTGCGGGTGCCGCCGGTGTTGCCCAGCGTCTGCAGGGGCTGGGCGCGCGCCAGCAGCAGGTCACCCTTGATCAGCTGCGCCAGCCGGAAATTCGGGTGCTGCTGCGTGAGCAGATCGACCGCGGTGAGCGCCTCCGGCATCCGGCTTTGCGAAATCGCCAGCAGGCTGCTGGCCATCTGGCGGTCGGCGTCCATGGCGGCGGCGTTAAACGCAGGCGCGATCAGCAGCAGGGACAGGAAGGCGCGGAACATGGCTTATCGGGAAGTCTCGCCGACGATGCGCCAGGCGCCGCCCTGCAAGGCCAGCTTCAGCGTCTTGGTGACGGTGGAGGTGAGGCGGTCGGAACGGTAGGCCTGGCGGAAGCTGGCGCTGGCCGTATCACCCTGCTGCTCGATCTTGAGATCGCTGATTTGCACGTCGATCTCCTTCGGCGCGGTAATGCGGGCACGACGCTGGGCCTCCCAGCTGCTGCGCGTCATGCCGGCGGGCGCGTAATTGCCGGCGTAGGCGGCCAGGTAGGTATCGACGTCGCGCGCCGACCAGGCTTGCGCCCAGCGGGTGACCGCGGCTTCGATGCCCGCGTTCGCCGCTGCGGGCTGGGCGGCAGCCGGCGCGGCGACCGGTTTGGCCGCGACAACGGCGGGCTTGGGCGCGGCGGCGGCTACCGCAGTAGGCTTGGTGGCAGCGGCGGGGCGGGTGGCCGCGGGTTTGCGCGGCTGACCGCCGATCATGTCCTGGATCAGCGCCAGCTTGGTCTGCGCGGCGGCATTCTTGCTGTCGAGCGCCAGCGCCTTGTCATAGGCGAGCGACGCCATCTTGGCATAGAGGTCGCCCAGATTCTCGTGCGCGGTGGCGTAGCTGGGATGGGTGCGGATCGCCATTTCCAGCGCGTTCTTCGCGGCGTCAAACTTGCTTTGCGAGGCATACAGCACGGCCAGGTTGTTGTAGGGCTCGGGCAGCTCGGGATAGTCCTCGGTCAGCGCGGTGAACACGGTGATGGCATCGTTGGTCTTGCCCTGGTCGGCGAGAATCAGGCCCTTGAGAAAGCGTGCCTGGGCATCTTTCGGGTTTTTGACCAGATAGCGGTTGGCGCGGTCAAGGGCGCCCGCGAGGTCGCCCTTGCGGAACTGCTGGTTGATTTCCTGGACTTCATTGGCCAGTACCGGCGCGCTGACGAGAATGATGCAGGTGGCAACAGCGGCTAAGAAACGTGGCAGGGCCATGTGATATGCTCGAATCATCTTGGGGAAACAGGCATTCTAACAATTATCGACCCGGCTGAGACAGTGGGCGAGCCGCTTGATTCCCGCCAGTCGCCATTCTGTTCGTAGCCCGCTCGCATCCATGCTGCACATTACCAATTCCCTCACGCGTACCAAGGAAGCCTTCGTCCCGCTGGTGCCCGGCCAGGTTCGCATGTACGTCTGCGGCATGACCGTCTACGACCTGTGTCACCTGGGCCATGCGCGGGTGTTCGTGGTGTTCGACATGGTGACACGCTGGCTGCGCGCGAGCGGTTATCAGGTCGAATACGTAAGAAACATAACGGACATCGACGACAAGATCATTAGGCGCGCGCAGGAAAATAAGGAAACCCCGGCCGCGCTGACCGGGCGTTTCATCGACGCGATGCACGCCGACGAACGCGCGCTCGGCGTGCTGCCGCCCGACCACGAGCCGCGCGCCACCGACTATGTGGCGCAGATGCTGGCGCTGATCGGGCAATTGATCGACAAGGGCCTGGCTTATCCGGCGCCCAACGGCGACGTCTACTATAGCGTGCGCGGCTTCCCGACCTATGGCCGCCTGTCCGGCAAGAGCCTCGACGAGCTGCGCGCCGGCGAGCGGGTCGAAGTCGACCCCAGCAAGCGCGACCCGATGGATTTCGTATTGTGGAAAGCCGCCAAGCCGGGCGAGCCGGCGTGGGAGTCGCCCTGGGGGCCGGGCCGCCCCGGCTGGCACATCGAATGCTCGGCGATGAGCGCCGACCTGCTCGGTCAGCACTTCGACATCCACGGCGGCGGCCAGGATCTGCAGTTTCCGCATCACGAAAACGAGATCGCCCAGTCCGAGGGGGCTCACGGCTGCACCTTCGTCAATTACTGGCTGCACAATGGTTTCGTGCGGGTGGACAATGAAAAAATGTCCAAGTCACTGGGCAATTTCTTCACCATCCGCGAAGTGCTGGCGCAATACGACGCCGAAGTGGTGCGCTTCTTCATCCTGCGCGCCCATTACCGCAGCCCGCTGAATTACTCGGATGCCCACCTTGACGACGCCAAAGGCGCACTGACACGGCTCTACACCGCGCTGAAGCACGCGCCGTCGGAGGCGCCGCCGCCCGACTGGACCCAGCCCGCCTCACAGCGCTTCCGTGCGGCGATGGACGACGATTTCAACACCCCGGAAGCCCTCGCGGTGCTGTTCGAACTGGCCGGCGAGGCCAACCGGGGCGATGTTGCGGCGGCGCAGGCCTTGCGCAGCCTCGGTGGCGTGCTCGGCCTGCTGCAGCGCGATACGGCCGATTTCCTGCAGGCGGGGCGCGCAGACGGCAGCCTGTCCGCAAGCGACATCGACGCCCTGATCGCGGCGCGCCGGGCCGCGCGCCAGGCAAAGGACTTCGCCGAGTCTGACCGCATCCGTGACGTGCTCACCACAGCCGGCATCGTGCTGGAAGACGGGGCGGGCGGCACCACCTGGCGTCGCGCCTGAGGCGCCAGCCCGATGACCGCGCGCGCGCTTGTCCTGATCGGCGCCGTGGACTGGCAGCATCCCGCCTGGCGGGGCCGCCTGTACCCCGACGATCTGCCGGACGACTGGCTGTTGTCTTATTACAACACGCGATTTACAGCGGTTTTCCTGCCGGCTGCCGTCTGGCAGGCCGCGTCCGAGGCGACTTGGGCGCACTGGCTGTATGACACCCGGGATGAATTCCATTTCGTGCTGGAGCCAGCCGAGTCAAGTCCCCGCATACCCGAATCCGCGCGGGTGTTGGCGGCCACGCCGGCCTGGCAGGCCGAACACGTCTGGTGGCTGGACGAGGCGCCCGACCTGCGTCTGCTGGCGCAGCGCATCACCCGGCAGGCGGCGAGCGGGGAGCCCCTGTTCGTATTCAGCCGCAGCGGCAATATCGACCTGCTCGAGCAGGTCGATACCCTGAGGCAGGTGATGGGCTACTAAAATTTTCGCGCCGCAGTTCGTGAATGACGGCAGGCCGCGGCGCTCCGGTAAAATGGCCGATCAATAAAAAGCACAGGCCCGATTTCTTGCAACACGACACACTGGTCGAAATCGAGGATGTCGTATTTGGCTATGGTGACCGGCCGGTTTTGAAGGGCATCAACCTGACCGCCCGACGCGGCCAGGTCATCGCCATCATGGGCAGCAGCGGTTGCGGCAAAACCACGCTCTTACGCCTTATCGGCGGGCAGATTCGGCCCGGCGAGGGGCACGTGCGCGTGGCTGGCGAGTCGCTGGGTGAGCTCGACCAAGCGGGCCTGTATCGGCTGCGCCGCAAGATGGGCATGCTGTTCCAGTTCGGCGCGCTGTTCACCGACATGACGGTGTTCGACAACGTGGCGTTCCAGTTGCGCGAGCACACCGACCTGCCGGAAGATGCGATCCGCGACCTGGTGCTGATGAAGCTTCATGCGGTGGGGTTGCGCGGCGCGGCGCACCTGATGCCGGCCGAGCTGTCCGGCGGCATGGCGCGGCGGGTGGCGCTGGCGCGTGCGATCGCGCTGGAACCCATGCTGATGATGTATGACGAACCCTTTGCCGGGCTCGACCCGATTTCGCTGGGGGTGACCGGTAACTTGATCCGGCGCCTGACCGATACGCTCGGGCTGACCTCCGTCGTGGTGACGCATGACGTACAGGAGTCGCTGAAAATCGTCGATTACGTGTATTTCGTCTCGGAAGGCATGATCGTCGCCGAAGGCACGGCGGACGAGATTCGCGCGTCCGATTTGCCCTACGTGCACCAGTTCGTGCATGGCGAGCCCGACGGTCCGGTGCCGTTCCACTACCCGGCGCCGCCCTACGCCGAAGATTTACAACTGGGAGGGGCGAGTGCTTAAGCAATCCATCGAAAATCTCGGCAACCGCACGATCCAGGGCGTCTGGCGCATCGGCTTCGCGGCGCGTTTCTTCGTGGCGGTGCTGCTGCACTCGGGCACTGCATTCCGCCGCTTCGGTCTCACCATTCGCGAGATGTACTTCACCGGGGTGCTGTCGCTGATCATCATCCTGGTGTCGGGCCTGTTCGTAGGCATGGTGCTCGGCCTGCAGGGCTACGAGACGTTGCAGACCTACGGCTCGGAAGAGGCGCTCGGGGTGCTGGTGGCCCTGTCGCTGGTGCGGGAACTCGGGCCGGTGGTGGCGGCGCTGCTGTTTGCCAGCCGTGCCGGGTCTGCGATCACCGCGGAAATCGGGCTGATGAAGGCGACCGAGCAGCTGTCGGCGATGGAAATGATGGCGGTCGACCCGATCGCCCGTGTGGTGGCGCCGCGTTTCTGGGCCGGCGTGATTTCGATGCCGCTCTTGGCGGCGCTGTTCTCGGCCATGGGCATTTTCGGCGGCTATCTGGTCGGCGTGCAGCTGATCGGGGTTGACGAAGGCGCGTTCTGGTCGCAGATGAAGAGCGCGGTCGACTTTGAAGAGGACATTCTGAACGGTGTGATCAAGAGCGTGGTGTTCGGCATTGCCATCACCACGATCGCGCTGTTCGAGGGTTATGACGCGCCGCCGACCGCGGAGGGCGTGTCGGGCGCCACCACGCGCACCGTGGTGACTTCCAGCCTGGCCGTGTTGGCGCTGGATTTCGTGTTGACTGCATTCATGTTCCGGGGGTTGGGCTAAATGAACAAAACCGTACTCGATTTGTGGGTGGGATTATTCGTCATTGCGGGCATCGTGGCGCTGCTGTTCCTCGCACTCAAGGTCGGCAGCATGAGTGCCGTAAAAACATCGAGCAGCTACGAGGTCGTTGCGCGTTTCGACAACATCGGCGGCCTCAAGCCGCGCGCACCGGTGAAAAGCGCAGGGGTCGTGGTGGGGCGGGTGGCGGACATCCGCTTTGACAACGAAACCTACGAAGCCGCCGTTACCCTGCGGCTGGACAAGCGCTATGCTTTTCCCAAGGACACCTCGGCCGCGATCATGACGTCGGGGCTGCTGGGCGAGCAATATATCGGTCTGGAGGCGGGCGGAGACCCCCAGGCCCTGAAGGACCAGGACCGGATTTTCCTCACCCAGTCGGCGGTGGTGCTGGAAAATCTGATCGGACACTTTATCTACGGTAAAGCTCAAGAAGGGGCGCCACAATGAAAATCAAGCCACTCATCCAGACGTTTCTGGCAGCCGGCGTGCTGCTGACCGCGCTGCCCGGACAGGCAGAAACCATCAACCTGCAGCAGGCCGTGCAAATGAGCCTGGCGGCCGATCCACGCATCAAGGAGCGCGAGCAGGTGGTCGAAGCCGCGCGCGGCATGCTGGAAGAAGTGCAGGGCAATGCCGGCTGGCGCGTCACCGCCAATGCCTTTATCGGGCTGGCGCCCGGGGTCGAGGGCGGGTTCTACCAGAACGGCGCCTACAGCGGCACCACGCCGCGCACCGACGGCGGCAAGCTCGACCGCATTTCCGAATGGACCCACCTCGACTTCGCGCTGATCAAGCCGCTCTACACCTTTGGCAAGGTCGAGCGCTATGGTGAGGCGGCGCAGGGCAATATCGACCTCAAGCGCGGCGAACTCAAGCAGAGCCGTACCGACACGGTATACGACACCAAGCGCGCCTATTTCGGTTACTTGACCGCGCGCGATATCCGCTTCTTCCTGGTGGACATGCAGAGTCGCCTGAACCAGTCCATCACCTCGGTCGAACGCAACCTCAAGGAGGAAAGCGGCGAATCGAAGCAGTCCGACCTGTATGCGCTGCAAACGGCCCGCGGCCTGCTGGCCAAATACGTGCACCAGGCGCGCGCGGTCGAGAAAATCAGCCTCGACGGCTTGAAAGTGCTGACGGGCGTCGGTTTACAATCCGACCTCAAGGTGGCCGACGAGCGCATCGTGCCGGTCAGCTTTCCGCAGATCGAGCTGTCCGATTTCCAGGCGCGCGCGTTGCAGGACCGTCCCGAAATGCAGCAGCTCGAAGCCGGTCTGCGCGCCCGCCGTGCCCTGCTGGCCGCCAAAAAGGCCGAGCGCATGCCCGATGTCTATGCTGGCGTGATCGGACAGTTCAACTATGCTTCGCAGCGCGAGCGACTCGATAATCCCTATCTTAGCGACCCCTTCAACGGCGGCGGCATCACGCCAGTGGTTGGCGTGAAGTGGGATTCGGTGTTTGGCGTGACCAGTGCGCGCGTCAACCAGGCGCAGGCCGAGCTGGAAGCGCTGAATCACAAGAAGGCCTTTGCGCTGGCCGGGATTCCGTTCGAAGTGGGCGAAGCCTATGCGCATGCGCAGGCCAATTTCGAGGCGCAGCGCGATCTCGCCGAAGGCGCTGCCGCGGCGCGCCGCTGGATGGTGGCCTCGCTGGCTGATTTTTCAGCCGGGCTCGAAAGCGGCGACAAGGTGGCTGACGCGATCAAGAACTACACGCTGGCGCAGACCGAATATCTGCGCACGATCAACGACTACAACATGAATGTGGCGCAGCTGGCGCGCCTGACGGGTGAACTGAAGTAAACGGTCGGCGTCGAACGCAGGACCGAACTCTTTAACCCCGATTTTACATACAGGAAGAGCTGAACATGTTGCGATCATTTTTGCCGTTGCTTGCGCTGCTGCTGGGATTCAATGCGCCCGCACTGGCCAACGACACCGCGCCCGACGTGCTGGCGCGCACCACCACCCAGGAAGTGCTGGAAATTCTGAAGCGGGACAAGGAACTGCAGAACGGCAACCGGGCGAAGCTCCACCAGCTGGTGGAAGCCAAGATCCTGCCCAATTTCGACTTCAACCGCATGACCCAGCTTGCGCTCGGCAAAAACTGGCCACGCGCCACCGCCAAGCAGAAACAGGAACTGGTGACGGAATTCCGCAACCTGCTGGTGCGCACCTATTCGAGTTCGCTGACCGCGTTTTCGAACCAGACGGTCGAGTTCAAGCCGCTGACGCTGAAACCGACTGACACCGATGTGACCGTGCGTTCCGAGATCCGCCAGCCGGGCGGGCAGCCGATTCCGATTGACTACAGCATGTACAAGACCTCGTTCGGCTGGAAGGTCTATGACGTGACGATCGACAGCGTCAGCCTGGTGACCAATTACCGCGCGTCTTTTGCCAGCACCATCCGCCAACATGGCATCGACGGCCTGATCAAGACGATGGCCGAGCAGTCCGCGCATGGCGCGGCCAGCCCGGCCCCGGCCCCGCGTTCCGGATCGTGATCACCTGCGATGACAGCTGCTGCCATATCGGCGGCGCAGTGACCGTCGACAGTGTCGGCGGCCTGTTGCGCGAATTGCAGCCGCGCATTGCAAGCGGTCTGGCCACGCTGGATTTCAGTGCGGTCGAGAGTGTCGATTCGGCCGCCCTCGCGCTGGTGTTCAGTGCCATGCGGCAGGCCAGGCAAGCGGGCCATACGCTGACCTGCACCGGTTTGCCCGAAAGCTTCACCACGCTGGCCGAATTGTACGGAGTGGCCGAGCTGTTGCCGGCATGACCCCTGCGATCCGGGTCAGCGAGCTGCGCAAGCGCTTTCGCACCACCCAGGCACTCGACGGCGTTTCGATCGACATCCAGCAAGGCGAGTTCTTCGGCCTCTTGGGCCCCAACGGGGCAGGCAAGACCACCCTGATTTCCATTCTCGCCGGGCTCACCCGCGCCGATGCCGGCCACGCTGAAATCATGGGCCACGACGTGGTGCGCGACTATCGCCAGTCGCGCCGCGCGCTGGGCGTGGTGCCGCAGGAGCTGGTCTACGATCCCTTCTTCAACGTGCGCGAGACGCTGCGCATCCAGTCCGGCTATTTCGGCCTGAAGCACAATGACGGCTGGATCGACGAGATCATGCATCACCTCGATCTCGCCCAGCATGCGGACAAAAACACGCAAAGCCTGTCGGGCGGCATGAAGCGCCGCCTGCTGGTGGCGCAGGCGCTGGTGCACAAGCCGCCGGTCATCGTGCTCGACGAGCCGACCGCCGGGGTCGACGTCGACCTGCGCCGATCGCTGTGGGCATTCATCAGCCGCCTCAACCGCGAGGGGCACACTATCCTGCTGACCACGCATTATCTGGAAGAAGCCGAGGCGCTGTGCGGCCGCATCGCCATGCTGAAAAGCGGGCGCGTGGTCGCCTGCGACACGACGCGCAATCTGTTGCAGCTGACCAACGAGCATTGCGCGCAGTTGCGGATCGATGCCGCAGCTGCGCCGGCTGCCTGGCAGGGCCGCCTGCAAGCCGGCGCCGACGGCAGCTGGCGCATCAATTTCAGCGAGTATGCCGAGCTGGAAAGCCTGCTCGCCGATTTGCGCGTCGCCGGCATCCGCGTGATCGAAATGCAGCTGCAGGAACCCGACCTGGAGGATGTCTTTACCGACATCATGAAACGGACATGAGCGGGCTTTCGGCACTGTTCTACAAGGAAATGCTGCGCTTCTGGAAAGTGATGGTGCAGACTGTGGTCGCCCCGGTGGTCACTGCCTTGCTCTATCTGCTGATCTTCTCGCACGTGCTGGAAGCGCACATCGAGGTCTATCCCGGCGTCTCCTACACCAGCTTCCTGGTGCCGGGGCTGGTGATGATGAGCATGCTGCAGAACGCGTTTTCCAACAGCTCGTCGAGCCTGATCCAGTCGAAGATGCAGGGCAACATCGTGTTCGTGCTGCTGCCGCCGCTGTCCTATCTGGAGTTCTTCCTGGCCTACCTGGGGGCGGCGGTGATCCGTGGTCTGGTGGTTGGCCTTGGAGTGTGGCTGGTGACGCTGTGGTTCGCGCCGTGGCAGGCGCCCCACCTGGGCTGGTTGCTGGCCTATGCGCTGCTGGCCTGCGCCATCATGGGGGCGATCGGCATCGTGGCCGGCATCTGGGCGGAAAAATACGACCAGCTGGCGGCGTTCCAGAACTTCCTGATCCTGCCGCTCACCTTCCTGTCCGGGGTGTTCTATTCGATCCATTCGCTGCCTGCCTTCTGGCAAGGCGTGTCGCACGCCAACCCGGTGTTCTACCTGATCGACGGTTTTCGCTATGCGTTTGTCGGCCACTCCGACAGCGACCCCTGGCTCGGTCTGCTGGTCGCCAGTGCCTGCTTTGTGGCAATATCCGCGATTACCCTGGTGCTGCTCAAGCGCGGCTACAAACTCAGACACTGAAGAGGCACGACAAGCATGGTTACCCCCGACGACATCAAAGGCTGGATCACCGAGAAACTGCCGTGTGACCACATCGAACTCGACGGCGACGGCCAACATTTCCAGGCGGTCATCGTCAGCCCGGCTTTCACCGGCAAGAACATGATCCAGCAGCACCGTCTGGTGTACGACGCGCTCGGCACCCGCATGCACGCGCAGATCCATGCGCTGTCGATGAAGACCTACACCCCTGAAGACTGGGCTGCCCGCTGAAATGGATGCCCTGCTGATACACGGCGGCAACCCGCTGGCCGGCGAAGTGCGCATTTCTGGCGCCAAGAACGCCGCACTGCCGATCCTGACCGCCAGCCTGCTGTCGGCCGGTCCACTGAAGCTCGCCAACGTGCCGCACCTCAAGGACATCAGCACCATGCTGGCGCTGCTCGGCCACATGGGCGTGCGGGTGACGCTGGACGACCAGAACCACGTCACCCTGTGCGGTGAATCCATCCCGCACAAGGAGGCGCCGTATGAAATGGTGAAAACCATGCGTGCCGCCATCCTGGTGCTGGGACCGACGCTGGCGCGCTTCGGCGATGCGCGGGTCAGCCTGCCCGGCGGCTGCGCCATCGGCTCGCGCCCGGTCGACCTCCACATCAAGGGCCTGCAGGCGATGGGGGCCGACATCAGCATCGAGCATGGCTACATCCATGCCCGCTGCAAGCGTCTCAAGGGCGCGCGCATCGTGATGGACATGGTGACCGTGACCGGCACCGAAAACCTGATGATGGCCGCCGCACTGGCCGACGGCACCACGGTGCTGGAAAACGCCGCGCGCGAACCCGAAGTGGTCGATCTCGCGCGCTGCCTGATCGCAATGGGCGCAAAAATCGAAGGCGCGGGCAGCGACGTCATCACCATCCACGGCGTCGATCAGCTGCACGGCGCGGACTATGCCGTGATGGCCGACCGCATCGAGACCGGCACCTTTCTGGTCGCCGCCGCCATGGCAGGGGGGCGTGTGCGTGCCACCCACGCCCAGCCCGAGACACTTGAAGCGGTGATCGCCAAGCTGCGCGAGGCGGGCGCCCAGGTGAGCGTGGGCGACGACTGGATCGAGGTCGCGTCCGACGGAAAACTGAAAGCCGTGGACGTGCGCACCGCGCCGCACCCGGCATTCCCCACCGACATGCAGGCGCAGTTCATGGCGATGAACACCATCGCCGAGGGGGCGGCCAGCGTCACCGAAACGATTTTCGAAAACCGCTTCATGCACGTGCAGGAACTGCGCCGGCTGGGCGCCAATATCGAAGTGTCCGGGCATACCGCCCTGGTGCGCGGCGTGCCGCGGCTCGACGGCGCGATCGTCATGGCCACCGACCTGCGCGCCTCGGCTTGTCTGGTCCTGGCTGGACTGGTCGCGGCGGGCGAGACCACCATCGAACGCATCTACCATCTCGACCGCGGCTACGAACGCATCGAGGAAAAACTGACCCAGCTGGGGGCGCGCATCAAGCGCGTGCATTGAGCAGACATTGCATATGAGCTATTCAGGCATCACGCTGGCCCTGTCGAAGGGCCGCATTTTTGAAGAAACCGTGCCGCTGCTGGCGGCGGCCGGCATCACGCCGTCCGAAAGCCCCGAATCCTCGCGTAAGCTCATCATCGGCACCAACCGTGCCGACGTGCGGCTGATCATCGTGCGCGCCAGCGACGTGCCGACCTACGTGCAATACGGTGCCGCCGACCTCGGCATTGCCGGCAAGGACGTGCTGAACGAACACGGCGGCAACGGCCTCTATCAGCCACTGGATCTGCAGATCGCCAAGTGCCGCATGATGGTTGCGGTGCGCGAAGGCTATGACTACGCCGGCACGGTGAAGCAGGGCGCGCGCATCCGTGTTGCGACCAAATACGTCAACGCAGCGCGCGACCACTTTGCGTCCAAGGGTGTGCACATCGATCTGATCAAGCTGTATGGCTCGATGGAGCTGGCCCCGCTGGTCGGCCTGTCCGACGTCATCGTCGACCTCGTCTCCACCGGCGGCACCCTCAAGGCCAATGACCTCGTCGCAGTGGAACATATCTGCGACATCAGCTCGCGGCTGGTGGTCAACCAGGCCGCGTTGAAGCTCAAGCGCAGCCTGATCCAGCCGGTGATCGATGCGTTTTCAACGGCAGTCGGCAACCGCGACGCAGCCTAGTCGTGCAGGCCGTATTCAATCCAGCCGCGTGGACACCCGTCGTCCTCGCCTGGTCGTTCCTGCTGCTTCTGCCCTTCAGTCGCTCGTCCGAACTGCCCATGTTCATCATGGCCATCCTCGGCGGCGTATTGATCTGGAAGCACGGTAAAGAGGCCGTATGGGAAGGCGGCGCCAGGACGTTCAGCCTGCTGTTCCTGTGCGTCTGGGTTCCCATGGCACTGTCGGTGCCCGATTCGCTGTGGTTCGAGAAATCGCTCAGCACCACGCTGACCTACCCGCGCATCTACCTGGCCGGCATTTTCCTGATCTGGATGCTGCGCGAAGAACTCCCGCGCCAGCGCCTGCTCAAGTTGGCGGCGTGGCTGCTGCTGTTCTGGGTGGTCGATGCGCTGATTCAGGCGGTGGTCGGCTACAACCTGCTGGGCTATGCCTACCCCGACCGCCTCAATGGCCTGTTCGGCCCCAAGAACTGGAAACTCGGCCTCACCCTTGCCATGCTGTCGCCCATCGTGTGGGAATATGTCTCGCGCAATGGGGAAAAATGGCATTTGGCGCTGGCCTGGCTGGGTACGGCGACCGTCGTGCTGCTGGCGAGCAATCGCGAAAGCTGGGTCGTGTTTGCTCTCGCCACCGTGATGTGGGTATGGGTGTATGCACGGCGGCTGGGATTCCACCCGCTGAAGCTTCTGGGCCCCATTGTGCTGATTGCGGCAGTGGCAGGCGCAGGTGCTTATCAGGCCAACCCCAAGTTTGCACAGCGTGTCGATCAGTCGATCGGTGCCCTGGATTTCAGTTACGAAAGCCTCAACGTAGCCAGTTCTTTACGGCTGCATTTGTGGAAAAACGCAGCGACGGTATTGGAAAATCACCCGCTCAACGGAGCCGGGGTGAGAAGCTATCGTTACGCCTATGCCAAGTATGCAGAAGCGAATGATCCTTATGTCAGCCCCGATGGCACAGGCATGATCTACGCTCATCAGCTCTTGCTTGAGGTGGGGTCGGAAACCGGGATGATCGGCCTTGCAGGATTGGTGGGGGTCTTTGTGATCCTGATCCGGGCTAGTCGAGGCGTATCCGGCCGTTCGCTAACGTGGGCCGCATGGCTGGGAGCGTTTGTCTGGTTGTTTCCCTTTAATACACACACCGCTCTTTATTCAGCGTATTGGTCATTGCTGCTCGGCTGGCTGATTGCGATTTCGTTCGCGCGTGACCGGCTGGCTGATGCTCCAAATCCATGAGTTGGGTTGCCTATGCCTATCTGACACGTTTTGTAGGTGTTTTTCGGACGGGGTAGGATAATTGGCAACTTATCGCCTCGATTCATTTTAGTAGCCCCCATTACAGCAATCATGACCAAAAAAGCCCTCATCACCGGCGTCACCGGCCAGGACGGCGCCTACCTTGCCGAATTCCTGCTGGGCAAGGGCTACGAAGTCCACGGCATCAAGCGCCGTACGTCGCTGTTCAACACCGACCGCATCGACCATCTGTATCAGGACCCGCACGAGACCGGCCGCAAGTTCATCCTGCACCACGGCGACCTGACCGACAGCTCCAGCCTCATCCGCATCATCCAGCAGGTTCAGCCCGACGAAATCTACAACCTGGCTGCGCAAAGCCACGTTGCCGTCAGCTTCGAGGAACCCGAATACACCGCCAACTCCGATGCCCTCGGCGCCCTGCGCATCCTCGAAGCCATCCGCATCCTTGGCCTGGAAAAGAAAACCCGCTTCTATCAGGCGTCCACCAGCGAACTCTTCGGCTTGGTCCAGGAAATCCCGCAAAAGGAAACCACCCCCTTCTACCCGCGCAGCCCCTACGCCTGCGCCAAGCTGTACGCCTACTGGATCACCGTCAACTATCGCGAGGCCTACGGCATGTATGCCTGCAACGGCATCCTGTTCAACCACGAATCCCCGATCCGTGGCGAAACCTTCGTCACCCGCAAGATTACCCGCGCGCTCGCCCGCATCAAGCTCGGCCTGCAGGAGTGTCTCTTCCTCGGCAACATGGACGCCAAACGCGACTGGGGCCATGCCAAGGACTACGTCGAAATGCAGTGGCTGATGCTGCAGCAGGACCAGGCCGAAGACTTCGTCATCGCCACCGGCGTGCAGTACTCGGTCCGGGACTTCGTCAACGCCGCCGCCAGGGAACTCGGCATGGACATCCGCTGGGAAGGGCAGGGCGTCGACGAGAAGGGTTACCTTGTGCCCCCCTCGCCCTCGGGGAGAGGGGCTGGGGGTGAGGGCGCCGGGAGAGGGGCAGGGGGTGAGGGCGCAGCAGGCAAATGCATCGTCGCCGTCGACCCGCGCTACTTCCGCCCCACCGAAGTCGAAACCCTGCTGGGCGATCCCAGCAAGGCCAAGGACAAGCTCGGCTGGACCCCGAAGATCAGCTTCGACGAACTGGTGGCCGAGATGGTGCGCGAGGACCTCAAGGCGGCCGAACGCGACGAGCTGGTGAAGAAGCATGGCTACAAGGCCATGGACTACCACGAGTAGGGCCATGGACAACGCTGTTGGATATCGCTGTATCGTCTGCTCTCCTCCAAGTAATTGTGAGCGGTGAGGGTGAGCTTTCGTGGAATTCATGATTGACTACAGTGGCTAAAAGATCATTGTGAGATCCTTGGCGCAACTCATGCATCTTGGGCTAAGCCAATTGGGGGGCTCTCATTAAGGTGATCCCCGCTTGGCTCAAGCTCCTGTCAGCCCCCCTGTGGGCAAGAATCGTGCACCGTCCAAATCTGCAAAAAATGCTCACCAATACGGGCTGGCTGTTGGGCGACAAGATTCTCCGTATGGGGGTGGGGCTGCTTGTCGGCGTGTGGGTGGCGCGTTATCTGGGCCCCGAGCAATTTGGCGCCATGAATTACGCGATGGCCATTGTCGCCTTGTTCGGAGCGCTAGCCGGGCTGGGGCTGAACGGCATCGTCGTGCGAGACCTGGTGCGGAAGCCCGAGGGGACCAGCCTCACCCTGGGTACGGCATTCGTATTGCAACTGATTGGCGGCTTCCTGGCTTTTGTCCTGGCTGTCGCTGCCATCAGCATCATGCGCCCGGCTGACGATCTCGCCAGGACAATGGTCGCAATATTGGGATTTGCCTTGGTATTCAAGTCAGCCGAGGTGGTGAAGTATTGGTTTGAATCTCAGGTTAAGTCCAAGTACACCGTATGGGCGGAACATTGCGTCTTCCTCGCCTTGGCGGCAGTCAGGGTCGTCCTGATCCTGAACCAGGCGCCGCTCCTGGCTTTTGTGTGGGCCGCATTGGCAGAAACTGTATTGGCCGGAGTGTTCTTGCTGTTGATCTATTCGAGGAAAGCTGGAGCGCTGTCGCGCTGGAGCGCAAACTTGTCGCGTGCAAAAGGTTTGCTTATGGAAAGCTGGCCGCTGATTCTTGGATCCATGGCTTCCATGATCAATATGCGAATGGACCAGGTGATGCTCGGATCGATGGTCAATAATACGGTTGTCGGCAACTATTCTGCAGCAGTGCGTTTGGCAGAGGTATGGCTGATCGTTCCGGGCATTATTGGTTCGTCGATCTACCCTGCTATCATCGCGGCAAAAGAAAAAAGCGAGGAGCTGTATCGGCGGAGAATTCTGCAGACCACCAAACTAATGGCTGCAGGCGTGTTGCCTGTGGCTGTAATCATTTCCCTGCTGTCCAATCACATTGTTCATCTTGTCTACGGCCAGCAATTCGCTTCCGCCGGGAATTATCTGGCAATTTATATCTGGACCGGCGTGCCCTATTTGGTGTTTTTCGTTTTAAACCAGATGTTTTATATAGAAGGGCTGCTGAAAGTTGGATTTTTGGTGTCGGTTTTTGCTGTTTCTTCGAATTTGCTGCTCAATTTCATGTTAATACCTATGTTCGGAGGTATGGGGGCGGCGTTCGCTACATTGGCAACGGCTGTGGGGGCGACACTGCTCTCCTTGTTTATCCTCAACTTAAAAACCGGAATTTTTCTTAAAAGGAAATAAAGCCCTTCCCTATGAAATTTATTGTCTTCTTGCTGAAAAAGATTCGCAGTTTGGCCGAGGTAGCAACTGGTACAGAGATAGCTTTCAAGAGAAGGCCACGTGTGAAGATCAGGCTGCACCCGAAAGCGGTGTCCGATGGCAGGGCAATGGCGCTATACGCCGACCTCACGGATAAATTCTGCACGTTCAAACCGTCGAACGTATTTGAAATCGGTGCAAATTATGCTCAAGATGCCGAATACTTGAGGAAGCGTTTTGGGCTGAAAGAGCCCGATATTTTTGTTTTCGAGCCGCATTCTGAAATCATCAAAGCGGTAAGGGAACTCTACAACTTTAATAGTTATAACATCGCGATTTCTAACCACAATGGCAGAGCGATATTTCACGCCATTGACGTGGAAAATAACGAATACCAAAACAGCGGCATCTCCTCGCTTAAAAAAGGGCTAACGACCCATAGCCAGAATTTTATTGATATCGAAGTTGCCGTGGTCAGGATGGATACCTTCATCCGAGAGAACAAAATCGAAACCGTCGACTTTCTCAAACTCGATGTGGAGGGCGTCAATTACGAAGTTCTGGAAGGCTTTGGTGACGAACTCTCAAGGGTAAAGGCGATACAAGTTGAAGGGGAATATCGGCAATACTGGGAGGGCCAAAAGCTTTATTGGGACATCGAACAACTTCTGAGGAAAAACAATTTCGAATTGATTTATTTCTCCTTATCGGACGACGGTGTGCAGTCTGATTCCTTCTGGGTCCAGAAACGCTACATTGCCAGAGCGGCAAACGATGGGTATTGAAAAAAAGAACAATGCCGTCGTGTTCGGCTTGACTGCCGACCATGTCTTCGCGGTCGCATGCGTGATGATGGACATCAGAAGGCTTTCCCCTGGCCTGGTCGATGAAGTGGTCATCATTCATGATGGCATCAGGGAAAAGGATCGAAAGTTACTCGGGACAATTCTTCCAACCCGCTTCATTCATTATGACTTTCCTTTGAAAAGTTGCAGGGTGCTCGATGCAAGGGCGGTGAGGCAGTTCACCAAGATGGTTTTTACTAAGTTTGAGTGCCTCAGGCTTTTGGATGACTATAAGAATGTCATGTGGTCAGACTATGACATAGTTATCAAATCGGATATATCAGAGCTTTTTTCAACCTGTGTCCCGGGTATCAAGATGGTGCCGGGGGGCCTTCCGGTCAGAGGGCAATTGCACGAAGCTGTTGACGAATACGACATGGACGTTGAAGGGGTGAGTGCTGGCATATTCGTGTTTCAGGATAACCTGAAAAATTACAAGGAGATGCACCAATTCTGCTACGCAAAACTGGAAAAATACGCGGAAATCTTGTACATGCCAGAGCAAGCCATTTTTGATTTCATGCTCCAGGAATACCGGTTGCAGCCGGATACCATTGATGTCAAAGTCTATTCCCCGCACCCGACTGATCCCGTCCACGCTGAGCATGCCAAAATCATCCATGCGTATGGGCAACCCAAATTCTGGAACGGCCTTCAAAACGACCAGTGGGACAGCAACTACAAGGCCTGGCTGCGGATGGGCGGCAGCCGATACAGGCCGTTAACTGTAATTGACAGACTGCTGAGAAAGGCCAAAAGACTCAGCCATCGAATGGGGATGGGGACATAGGCATGAAAGCTGTAATTCTGGCCGGGGGCCTCGGTACCCGCATTTCCGAAGAGACCCATCTCAGGCCTAAGCCCATGATCGAGATCGGCGGCAAGCCGATCCTGTGGCACATCATGAAAATGTATTCCGCCCATGGGGTCCATGATTTTGTGATTTGTTGCGGCTACAAGGGATATCTGATCAAGGAATACTTCGCCAACTATTTTTTGCACATGTCCGATGTCACCTTCGACATGGAACACAATCAGATGGAGGTCCACCAGCGCAAGGCCGAGCCATGGCGTGTGACGTTGGTCGATACGGGCGAAGAAACCCTCACGGGAGGGCGCCTGAAGCGAGTGGCCGAATACCTGAAGGATGAAGAGGCATTCTGTTTTACCTACGGTGACGGGGTGTCGGACGTTGATATCTCGCGTGAGATCGCATTCCACAAGCAGCACGGTAAATGGGCAACCATCACTGCGGTTCAGCCCCCTGGACGATACGGTGCGCTGCAGATGGCGGGCGCCGTTGTTTCGGGATTCACCGAGAAACCGCGAGGTGACGGCGGCCTGATCAACGGCGGCTTCTTCGTGCTATCGCCCAGGTGCATCGACCTGATCGCCGGAGACCAGACCAGCTGGGAGGGAGGGCCTCTGACGCGCCTGGCGGCAGAGGGGCAACTGATGGCGTTCGAGCATGATGGTTTCTGGCAGCCCATGGATACGCTGCGGGAAAAGAACCTACTTGAAGAGTTGTGGGTGTCCGGCAGGGCGCCGTGGAAAGTGTGGCAATGAACCCGGACTTCTGGCGCAGCAAGCGCGTCTTCCTGACCGGCCACACCGGCTTCAAGGGTGGTTGGCTGACACTGTGGCTGACCGAGATGGGCGCCGAAGTACATGGCTATGCACTGCACCCTCCCACGGAACCCAACCTGTTTACGGTTGCGAACCTGCAAGACCGTCTGGCCCGCAGCACGATAGCCGACATACGTGAAGCGGATTCGCTTACCCGGGCCATGCAGGCGGCCCGGCCCGACATCGTTTTCCATCTGGCCGCCCAGCCGCTGGTGCGCTATTCCTATGTGGCGCCCGTGGAGACGTATGCCGTCAATGTCATGGGGACGGTCAACCTGCTTGAAGCGGTGCGCCAGACACCCGGCGTGAAAGCTGTGGTCAACGTCACGACCGACAAGTGCTACGAGAACCGTGAATGGGTCTGGCCCTACCGCGAGAACGAAGCCTTGGGAGGCTTTGATCCTTATTCCAGCAGCAAGGCCTGTTCCGAGCTGGTGACCGCGGCCTACCGCCGCTCCTTCCTGGAACCTGCCGGAGTGCATCTTGCCAGCGCTCGTGCCGGCAACGTCATCGGCGGGGGCGACTGCGCGGCCGACAGGCTTGTTCCTGATTTTCTGCGGGCGCTGGATGCAGGGCGGACCCTTGTCATCCGCTCACCTTTGGCCACGCGCCCTTGGCAGCATGTGCTGGAGCCGTTGTCGGGTTACCTTGTTCTGGCTGAAAAGCTGGTTACCGAAGGGCAGGGCTTTGCCGAGGCGTGGAATTTTGGCCCGGCGGAAGTTGACGCCAGGCCGGTGCAATGGATAGTCGAAAGACTCTGCCAGCAGGTACCCGGTGCTGCCTGGGAATGCGATGCCTCGCCGCAGCCACATGAAGCCAATACCCTCAAGCTGGACAGTTCCAAGGCCAAGGCCAGGCTTGGATGGTGTCCGCGTTGGAATCTGCACACCGCGCTTGGGATGACGCTGGCCTGGCATCAGGCCTGGAGGGAAGGGAGCGACATGGCCGCCGTCAGCGTGCGGCAGATCCAAGAGTACAGGATGGCGGCAGGGCAGGCATGAGCGCCCGCTTCGACATACTGGATACGCCTCTTTCGGGCCTGCGGGTCCTGCAACGCAAACCCATTGGCGACAGCCGGGGCTATCTGGAGCGCCTGTTCTGCAGCGAGGAACTGCATGCGCTCGCCCCGGGCAGGCACATTGCGCAGATCAACCATACTTTGACGGCGAGCCGCGGCACGGTGCGCGGCATGCATTTCCAGCATCCGCCCCATGCCGAGATCAAGTATGTGAGCTGCCTGCGTGGCGAAGTCTTTGATGTTGCCGTGGACCTGCGCCATAATTCGCCGACCTTTTTGCGCTGGCATGCTGAATTGCTCAGCGCGGACAACCACAAAACCCTCGTCATCCCGAAGGGCTTTGCCCACGGGTTTCAAACCCTCACCGACGATTGCGAAATGCTGTATTTCCATACCGCCGCTTTCCAGCCTGGGGCGGAAGGCGGTTTGAATGCGCAGGACCCCCGCCTTGCCATCCAATGGCCGCTCCCGGTTGCCGGCCTGTCGCCGCGCGACGCTTCACATCCCTTTCTGGATGACAACTTTGCCGGGTTGACCCTATGAAATGCCGTCACTGCGGGGCGGAACTCAAACTGCCACTGGTGGACCTTGGCAGCGCGCCGCCTTCCAACGCCTATCTAACCGAGCAGACCCTGCATATGCCGGAAAAATGGTTTCCGCTACGTGTGCTGGTGTGCGAACAGTGCTGGCTGGCACAAACAGAAGATTTTGCCCAGGCAGATGAACTCTTCGATGCCGAATATGCCTATTTCAGCGGTTTTTCGAGTAGCTGGCTGGCCCATTCCGAACGCTATGTCGCGGACATGGCGGCGCGTTTCAACCTGACTGCTGACAGCCATGTGATCGAGGTCGCCGCCAACGATGGCTACCTGCTGCAATACGTCAAGGCGCGCAACATCCCCTGCACTGGGGTGGAGCCCACTGCAAGCACTGCCGCGGCGGCGCGGGCTAAAGGAATCCCGATTGTGGAGGACTTTTTCGGTGTGCGTCTGGCCAAGGAACTTGCTGCCCAGGGCAAGCAGGCCGATCTCACTGCCGCCAACAACGTGCTTGCCCATGTGCCGGATATCAACGACTTCGTGGCGGGCTTTGCCTTGCTGCTGAAGCCGCCGGGCGTGGCTACATTCGAATTTCCCCACTTGCTCAAGCTGGTCTCGGAAAACCAGTTCGACACCATCTACCACGAGCACTTTTCGTATCTCTCGCTCACCGCAGTCGAGCGCATCTTTTCTGCCAATGGCCTCAGCGTGTTCGATTTGGAAGAACACCCCACCCACGGCGGCAGCCTGCGCGTATTTGCCCAGCGAAGCGACACCGGGCAGCAGTCGCGCAGCACCCGGGTAGATGAACTGTTGCAACGCGAAGTAGACGCGGGAATGCTCACTGCCGGCTATTACGCAGATTTTCAGAAAAAGACCAACCGTGTCAAGAATGACTTCGTTGCCTTCCTGGTGGAAGCCAGGCGCCATGGAAAACGCGTGGCCGCTTATGGCGCCGCAGCAAAAGGCAATACCCTGATGAACTACGCCGGCATTCGCCCTGATCTCATTTCGTTTGTGGTGGACCGCAACCCAGCCAAGCAGGGGAAATACATGCCAGGCAGCCGGATCCCCATCGTCGACGAATCGCTGCTTGAGAAGGAAAAGCCGGATTTCGTCGTCATCCTGCCGTGGAACCTCGAGCATGAAGTCATGCGGCAACTCGACTACATCAGGGCTTGGGGTGGCCGCTTTGTCACCGCAGTCCCTGAGTTGCGGACCGTGTCATGAAAGTTGCTGTCACAGGCGCAATGGGTTTCATCGGCAGGCATGTGGTCGCTGAGTTGGCGGAACATGCCGTCGAGGTTGTTGCGGTCGTCAGGCCATCGTCGACGAGAACCCTGGCGCTCCCGGCGGGCAAGGTCGTTTCACTGGATTTGCATGATGCGCCTGCCAACGCTTTCGAGGTCTTGGGGTGCCCTGATGTGCTGATTCATTTGGCATGGGATGGCTTGCCCAATTACAAGTCCCTGCATCACTTTGAGACGGAACTACCGGCGCAATACCGTTTCCTTAAAGGGCTAATAGAAGCCGGTTTGCAGAACTTAGTAGTTGCGGGTACCTGTTTTGAATACGGCATGCAGTCCGGGCCGTTGAGCGAAAGCGTTGCGCCGAATCCGAGTAATCCCTATGGCTTTGCCAAGGATGCACTTCGGTCCGAGCTTGAATACTTCAGGAAAATCCACCCGTTCCATTTGACTTGGGCGCGTCTCTTTTATCTCTATGGCGAAGGGCAGGCGGAAAACTCGTTGTTGCCGCAGCTAAGGCAGGCGGTTGAGCGGGGTGATCCGGCTTTCGATATGTCTGGCGGGGAGCAATTGCGCGATTATCTGCGTGTTGATGAAGCTGCTAGATACCTGGTTTCATTGGCTTTTGCAATGCAAGATGTCGGTGCTGTCAACGTCTGCTCAGGAACCCCAATTTCTGTTCGTGGACTTGTAGAGGGCTGGATTAAGGAAAATGGTTGGGCGATCAGGCTCAATCTCGGCTACTACCCTTATCCTGATTACGAGCCTATGGCTTTTTGGGGTGATTCAACGAAACTTTCAACGCTTATTGGTCAGGCCACATGACAAACAAATACAACGAATTCCAGGAAGAATGTCGATCTAGAGTTGCTTCTTATCCAAACTCGGAGATTCAGCGCGCTGCAGATGACTTTGTGCGCGCAAGCACCCAACCGAAATACTCATACAATTTCTCTTGGATGGGGCGGCCAATCATTCAGTATCCGCAAGACATGATTGCCATGCAGGAACTGGTCTGGTCGATCAAGCCTGATCTGATTATTGAAACTGGCATCGCCCATGGCGGTTCGCTTGTCTTCAGCGCCTCGATGCTAGCGCAACTCGACATGTGTGATGCAATCGAGTCCGGCATGAGCTTCAACCCCAAGGAGTCCCAACGCAAGGCGCTGGGCATCGACATCGACATCCGTGCCCACAACCGGGCTGCCATCGAAGCTCACCCCATGGCCTCTCGCATCCAGATGATCCAAGGCTCGAGTATCGCGCCAGAAATCATCGAACAGGTCAAGCAAATAGCATCGGGCTACAGCCGAATCCTTGTTTGCCTTGATTCAAATCACACCCACGAGCACGTTTTGGCTGAACTGGAGGCGTATGCGCCACTGACTTCAATAGGAAGCTATTGCGTGGTGTTCGACACCATCGTCGAGGACCTGCCCGCCGATATGTACCCCGATCGCCCATGGGGGCCGGGGAACAACCCAAAAACTGCTGTCTGGGAGTACATCAAAAGCCATTCTGAATTCGAAATCGACAAAGGCATTCAACACAAGTTGCTAATTACTGTGGCCCCCGATGGATACTTGAAACGCGTGGGATGAAGCTGACCACCCGTTTGATCCGATTTGAACCGATGGAAAAATACACAGTAATTATCCCGACAAGGGATCGTGCGGAGACTTTGGAGGCAACTCTGCGAACCTGCCTGAGGCAGGCTTATAAATACTACGAAATTGTTGTTAGCGATAATTGCAGCGTCGATAACACCAAGGAAATTGTAGAGCGCTTCAATGATCCGCGCATTCGCTACATCAATCCCGGGCGACGATTGAGCATGTCGGGAAATTTCGAGTTCGCATTGGGGCATGTGACAGAAGGATTTGTCATGTTCATTGGTTCCGATGATGGAATCATGCCCGGTGCTATCGATTATGTAGATTCAATCGTAAAGAAATTCCAGGTCGATGCGGTCTCATGCAGCCAGGCAACGTACGTGTGGCCCGACTTTCCTGACGAACAGATTGCCAGTCGTTTAACCTTTGGAGGTTTGCGGAACCACGTGGAGATCCGCAGATCGAGCGAGTGGCTAGAAAAGACACTTAATTTCCAGGTTCCTTACTGTTTTGATTTGCCGAATCTTTACTGTGGGTTTGTCCACAAGCGGGTTATCGACAAGGCATACAAGGATGGGCAGTATTTCCGCTCAATTACGCCCGATGCCTACTCGGCATTTGCGACAGCAATTTTCATCGACAAGTATGCATTTTCTTACAGGCCGTTTTCCATAGCGGGAGCGTCGAGCAAGAGCAATGGGGCGTCTGCGATGCACCCAGTAGGGGATGCTTCCGAAGCAACCAAGTTTTTTCAGGAAAATGACATCGAGTTCAGTGAAGGGTTTATTAATTGCCCCAGCTATGAAGTGATAGCGGCTGAGGCCTATGCCCAACTTGAAAAGGCTTTTCCGGATTTGTGTGAGCCATACCATATTAATTACGAAGCCATGCTTGCTGCTGCAACCGCAAATTCGAATGAAAGAACCGAGGATGTTATAAAAAATGCTGTCGCTAAGATGGCTGTCAATTTTGGCGTAAACATTAGGCAGGTGAGTTACCGTAAAAAAACTCGACATTCCGATGTTTTTTCAATGATTAACCGCGTGCTTGTTAATCTGATTTCGCCGCGACCGGTGGCAGTTGAAAGATCAACGGACGTGGGCGTCAATAATATCGACGACGCAGCGCTGGTGGCCCACCTGTTGCTCGAGAAGCAGCGAAAAGGCATGGTGACCACTAGCAGAGACCTCATTAAAGCTATCCTCAAGCAAAGGATGGGTTTCTAGTGGTATGCCTATTTCAACTTTGGGAGGTAATAGATTGTGATGCGTAAAGTGCTTGTAACCGGCGGTTCGGGATTTCTCGGTTCCCACCTGTGTGATCGTCTCATCAAGGATGGCCACGATGTGCTCTGTGTAGACAACTTCTTTACGGGCAGCAAAACCAATATTGCGCATCTGATTGGTCATCCGTATTTCGAGTTGATGCGCCATGACGTGACGTTCCCGCTCTATGTTGAAGTTGACCGGATTTTTAACCTGGCTTGCCCGGCTTCGCCCATTCATTACCAGCATGACCCGGTCCAAACCACCAAAACCAGCGTACATGGGGCGATCAACATGCTGGGTTTGGCCAAGCGTGTGAAGGCACGGATCTTTCAGGCATCCACCAGTGAGGTGTATGGCGATCCTGAAATGCATCCGCAACAGGAGAGCTACTGGGGGCGCGTCAACCCTATTGGTCCGCGTTCCTGCTATGACGAAGGCAAGCGCTGTGCCGAAACGCTGTTCTTCGATTACCAGCGGCAACACAACCTAGACATTAAGGTCGTGCGTATATTCAACACCTATGGGCCGCGCATGCATCCGAATGACGGGCGCGTCGTCAGCAATTTTATTGTTCAGGCCTTGAAGGGCGACGACATCACCATCTACGGTGATGGACGGCAAACCCGTTCCTTCTGCTATGTGGATGACATGATCGAAGGTTTTGTCCGCATGATGGACAGCGAGCCTGGCTTCACTGGCCCCGTCAACATGGGTAACCCTGGTGAGTTCACGATGCTTGAACTGGCCGAGAATGTGTTGAAGCTGGTGGGCGGTAAATCGAAACTCGCGTTTCACCCGCTGCCGACAGATGATCCCAAGCAGCGTCAGCCAGATATCACTTTGGCGAAAGAGAAACTCGGCTGGGAGCCGAAAGTTGCTCTTGAAGACGGACTGAAGGAAACCGTGGCCTATTTCCGGAAGACCCTGAATGTCTGATTGGCAGTTGAAAACCCCGGTTGCTTTCATCATCTTCAACCGCCCGGATACAACGGAACGCGTTTTTGCCGAGATCGCAAAAGCCAGACCGCCCAAGCTCCTGGTGGTGGCCGATGGCCCTCGAGAAAATCGGGCTGGAGAAGCGGAGAAATGTGCCGCGACAAGGGCGATCATCGATCGGGTTGATTGGGATTGCGAGGTGGTTAGGAATTTCTCGGATCGCAACCTGGGGTGTAAGCGGCGGGTCTCCAGTGGCATCGACTGGGTGTTCGCGCAGGTTGAAGAGGCCATCATTCTTGAAGATGACTGCCTGCCCGCCCCGACTTTCTTCAGATATTGCCAGGAACTTCTGGAACGTTATCGCCATGATCAGCGCATCGGACTGATCAGCGGTGATAATTTCCAGTTCGGTCGACGTCGCAATGACGACAGCTATTACTTCTCGAAGTATGTCCATATTTGGGGATGGGCCACTTGGCGTGATCGTTGGGCTGGTAGTTACGATGTGTCCATGGCCAAATGGCCGCGCATCCGGGAAGAGGGTTGGCTGGCAGACATGTTGGGGAATGAGCGCGAAGCAGCTTTCTGGAACAAGATTTTTGAGCGTGTGTATCGTGGCGAGATCGACACGTGGGATTACCAATGGGTGTTTGCCAATTGGGTAGAAGGCAGGTCGACGGTCCTGCCGGCTACGAACCTGATTTCAAATATTGGATTTGACGCAAATGCCACGCATACCACCGGTGACAGTGAATTGGCCAATCTGGCAAGCCAGCCTGTTGTGTTTCCGCTGAAGCATCCTGTCGGCGTCATCAGAAACATGCAGGCGGATTCATACAGTGAAAAAAAGTGTTTCCAGATTCCGTTGGCAAAGCGAATCCGGAACAAGCTCGCAGGCCTGCTCAGATGACCGCTGAAATCCATGGTGGCGATGGTGTCGGCTGTCCGGTCTGTTCTGGGCCGATGAAACACTGTTTTTCAGCACAGGTCCTCTGCAGGTATCAGGCTGACTATGAAGTCTGTGATCAATGTGGCTACCTGCGCGCCCATGATCCACACTGGCTGAATGAGGCCTACTCAAGTGCCATTGCTGCCGCCGATACCGGGTTGGTGATGCGGAATCTTGCCGTCGCAAGCAAGTTGGCCGGCGTGCTTTACTGGGTTCTGGGCGAGCGCGGAAAAGGACTTTATCTCGACGCCGCGGGCGGATACGGGATGCTGACCCGCTTGATGCGTGATTTCGGGTTTGATTTCTATTGGGCTGACAAATACTGCAGCAACCAGCTTGTTCCGGGCTTTGAATACAAACCAGAGCAGGGTCCGTGCAATGCCGTCACGGCAATCGAGGTGTTTGAACACCTAACTGATCCGGCTGCGTTCATCAAGGAAACGCTGGCGTTTTCCGGCGCCCGGACGCTGATTTTCACGACTGAACTGTATACCGGTGATCCACCTGCACCCGAGTCGTGGTGGTACTACGCGTTTGCTACCGGCCAACATATCGGATTTTTCCAGCGTCGGACGCTGGAAACACTTGGGGAAAAACTGGGCCTGCATTTTTTCAGTGCTAATGGGATCCACATTTTTTCAGATCGCCGGATTGATGAATCCATGCTGCGAATCGCAACCGGGCGATGGGTGTCGCGGGTTGCTCCCTGGTGGATACGCAGGAGGTTGGGATCGAAGACGCTTAGCGACCATGAACTCATGCTGCAGAAAATCGGCTAAACCGGCTTGATTTTGAACCAATGAAGATCGGATACGATTCGCAGATATTCTGTGCGCAGACCTATGGTGGCGTATCGCGTTATTTTTGCGAGATTGCTTCCCGCTTGGCGCAGACTCCGGGGCTTGAAGTCTCAATTGCAGCACCGCTGCATATCAATGCCTATCTGCAACACTTGCCGCCAGGTATCGTGACGGGATTTCGTGGGCCTCGAGCCGACCGCTTCGAATCGGTCTACCCTCGCCTGTTTCTTCGGGGGGTGGGCCTCGTTCTAGGGGATCTTGTGCTTCGCACCCAGTTTCCCGATATCGTCCATGAAACCTATTACTTGGCCTATCCGCTCGGACCACGTCGAGCGCGCCGCGTGCTCACCATTTATGACATGATCCACGAGCGTTTTCCGTCGGACTTTCCGCTTGCTGACAAGACAACCAGGCACAAGGCCGTGGCTGCCAAGCGGGCAGACCATGTGATCTGCATTTCAGAATCGACACGACGGGATGCCATCGAAATTCTTGGGTTGGCGCCGGAAAAGACCTCCGTGATCCATCTCGGATTCGACTTGATGAAGGGCGGGGAGGATGGCCTCATGAATGAGAAAAGCGTAACTAACGAGCCCTTCCTTCTTTATGTGGGGAATCGTGGAGGGTACAAGAACTTTCTCGGCCTGTTGGAGGCTTATGCGTCATCCCTGCAACTTCGTGCCGGATTCAAGCTAGTCTGTTTCGGGGGCGGCGCATTGAGTGCGGACGAACAGGAGAGGATTACGCGATTGGGCCTGGATAGCGGCCAGGTGATCCAATTGGGCGGAAGTGATCAGTTACTGTCCCAACTCTATGCCCGCGCGAATGCGTTCGTTTATCCTTCGCTATACGAGGGCTTTGGAATACCACCCCTGGAAGCGATGTCGCACGACTGTCCGGTCATCTGTGGTATTACCAGTTCCATTCCCGAGGTGGTGGGAGATGGAGGCGAGTATTTCGACCCAGCCGATGTTGATTCGATGCGGGAGGCAATCGAACGCGTGGTGAGTTCGGAAAGCCATCGCAAGGTGCTGATTGAGAAGGGCCGAGCTCGCCTCGCTTGTTTCTCATGGGATCATTGTGCCAAGGAAACGCTGGGCGTGTATCGGCGTCTTGTTTAAGGGCGAAAGATGAAACGTGCTTTGATATGCGGAGTTTCTGGGCAAGATGGGGCCTATCTTGCGCAATTTCTTCTGGATAAGGGCTACGAAGTCTGGGGGACATCGCGTGATGCACAGGCCTCCTCGTTCGCCAACTTGTCACGCCTTGGAATACTTGGTCGCATCAAGACAGTTTCCATGGCAGCCAACGACTTCAGAAGTGTGCTGCAGGCGATCAGCCAGAGTGAACCTGACGAGATCTACAATTTGTCGGGGCAAAGTTCAGTTGGCCTCTCTTTTGAACAACCAGCGGAAACGCTCGAGAGTATCGCGACGGGCACACTCAATCTCCTCGAGGCCATCAGATTTCTTGGCACCCCGGTCAGGTTTTATAACGCGGGGTCCAGCGAATGCTTTGGCGATATCGGAGCTGGAGCTGCTGACGAAAATGCGCATTTCCATCCGCGCAGTCCCTATGCAGTGGCTAAGTCCACAGCTCACTGGTTGGTCGACAACTACAGGTCTGCTTACGGGCTTTATGCTTGCACCGGGATTTTGTTCAACCATGAGTCGCCACTGCGGCCGACTCGTTTTGTGACGCGGAAGATCGTGCGGGCAGCTGTGCGCATTTCCCAGGGCGCAGCTGAAAAGCTGACGCTTGGGGATATGGCGATTCAGCGTGACTGGGGATGGAGCCCTGAATACGTGGATGCGATGTGGCGGATGCTGCAGATCGATCATCCAGAGGATTTCGTGATCGCAACGGGGGAGTCCAATTCCCTCGAAGAGTTCGTTGCATCAGTTTTTTCCCAATTGGGCCTGGACTGGCGTCAGCATGTGGTTCAAGACCCGGGCCTTTTTCGCCCATCCGAGATTCGATACAACTGTGGCAACGCGGAGAAGGCACGGCGCATTCTGGGGTGGTCAGCCCAGAAGAAGATGCGCGATGTGATCCGCGAGATGGTCCGTTATGAGTTGCAATTGGCCGAGGTGAAATAGCAGGCTGAAATATGTGTCGTTTAACTTTGAGTGCGTGATGCTGAATCTTCCCAAACATAAAATTAAGAAATTGCTGCATACGTTGGGGATCGAGGCGCATCGCTACCATCCCACAGCGTCACCATTGGCACGCCTCATGGCGGCGATACACGCCTTTGAAATTGATCTGATATTTGACATCGGTGCCAATGAAGGCCAGTTTGCCATGGAGTTGCGTGAAGGCGGGTATCAGGGCCGGATTGTCTCCTTCGAGCCCTTGGCGCAGGCTTTTGACAAACTGTCGACGTTGAGCAAGCACGATCGCGCCTGGTTGGTGCATCCACGCTGTGCACTGGGTGATCACATGGGGGAAATCGATATAAATATTTCAGGGAACTCAGTTAGCAGCTCAGTCCTTCCCATGCTGGCGGCACACAGTGCGGCGGCACCGCAGTCAGCTTACATTGGACGTGAACGGGTTCCTCTGATCACCGTCGACTCCATGTCGCAGGACTATTTCGCCGGTTCACGCGCCCCGTTATTGAAGATTGATACTCAGGGCTACGAATGGCAGGTTCTCGACGGGGCAATGACATCCTTGCCTAAGGTGAGTGGAATCCTGATGGAATTGTCCCTTCTTCCTCTGTATCAAGGGCAGCGTCTTTGGCGGGAATGCGTCGAGCGCCTGGAGAGCGCGGGCTTCGTGTTGTGGTCGCTCGAGCCCGCATTCGTCGATCCGATAAATGGGCGAACCATGCAGTGGAACGGACTGTTCTTTAGGCAATGAACTTGGACTGGCCACGCATTTCAATCATTACACCAAGCTTCAATCAGGCTGAATTCCTGGAACGTACGATTTTGTCGGTGTTGGAGCAGGATTATCCTGATCTTGAATACATCGTCATCGACGGCGGGTCTACCGACGGCAGTGTGGACATCATCCGCAAGTACGAAAGCCACCTTGCGTTCTGGGTTAGTGAAGAAGATCAGGGGCAGTCCCATGCCATCAACAAAGGGTTAAAGCGGGCTACGGGTGACTGGGTGGCTTGGCAAAATTCAGATGATATTTTCTACCCAGACGCGTTCAAGCGTGTTGCGGTGGCAGCCAAGCGCTATCAAAAGGTGGATTTGATAACCGGTGACATCAATCTGATCGATGAATCGGACAGGGTGATTCGGGAGATGAAATATGTACGGCCAACCTATGAGGCGTTGCTCGCTGAAGGCATGGTATTAACCAATCAGGCTGCCTTTTGGCGACGTGGTCTGCACTCGCGAATCGGTTTTCTCGATGAGTCGCTGCATTATGGCTTTGATTACGAATGGTTCTTGCGTGTACTGAGAGAAACGAATCAGGCTGTACATCTGCCTTATTGTTTGGGCGCCTTGCGTTATCACGATGCAACCAAGACCAGCCGAAGCCAGCCTCTGTTCGATGCCGAATACCGCCGCATTATTAATGGCAGAGTAATGCCAGGATGGAAAAAGAACGCTTACCGTGCGCGGCGATTGTTTCTGACACTTGCTAACGGCCATTTCGGATATGTAATTCGGGGCCTTAGGCGCCGCGCTTCCGGGCTGAGCAAATGAAGGTCTCGGTCATCACCGTTTGCTTCAATGCTGTTAACACTATCGCTGACACGCTGGAGTCAGTCGCAACTCAGACCCACCCAGGCATTGAGCATATCGTGGTGGATGGCGCCTCAACGGATGGCACGCTGGATGTCATCAAGCGTCATGGCAAGCGTGTGGCCCGACTGGTTTCAGAACCGGACCAGGGGATTTACGATGCGATGAACAAAGGCCTTCTGCTGGCGACAGGAGAGACCATCGGTTTTCTCAATGCCGATGACGTGTATGCCGATACGGGGGTGCTGGAGCGGGTGTCCGCGATCATGGACGCGGAGAAACTCGACGCCCTGTTTGGCGATGCCGAGTTTGTCAGCCCAACTCGACCAGACCGCTCCGTGCGTCGCTACCGGTCGGAAAGATTCTGCCCCGAGCGCATTGCATGGGGATGGATGCCAGCACATCCGGCGCTTTTTCTAAGGCAGCAGGTGTATCAACGTTTCGGCAGTTTTCGGACCGACTATCGGATCGCCGGCGATTTCGAACTGGTGGCGCGCATGTTCCATGGCGGGACGCTGCGCTACCGCCACCTTCCGGAAGTGCTGGTGCGGATGCGAACCGGCGGAGTCAGCACGGGAGGATGGCGCAATACCATCCTGCTCAATCGGGAGGTGTTGCGGGCCTGCCGGGAGAACGGCATCCAGACCAGCCTGCCGAAAATCCTTTCAAAATACCCGGCCAAGTTGCTCGAGTTCTTGCATCGATGAGGATTGTGGTTTCGGGCGCCAATGGTTTTGTCGGTCGCGCGTTGTGCATACATCTGCGTACGCATGGTCACGTCGCGATTCCAGCCGTGCGTCGTGGTTCTGGCCTTGCGGGAGAAGTTGTTGTGGGTGACATACGCGGCACGAACGACTGGGCGGTCGCGCTCACCGGTTGCGATGCCGTCGTCCACCTCGCCGCACGCGTCCACGTCATGAACGATACGGAACAGGATCCGCTTGAACGGTACCGTGCCATCAACACCGAAGCCACGCTCAATCTCGCCCGCCAGGCAGCTCGTGCAGAGGTGAAGCGCTTCGTTTTTATCAGCACCATCAAGGTCAATGGAGAAGGGCGTGCTACGCCGTATCGTGAAACCGATACGGCTGCGCCAGAGGATGCCTATGCGATTTCCAAGTGGGAAGCCGAGCAGGGCTTGCAGCAGATAGCCGCGGAGACTGGGCTGGAGGTCGTCATCCTGCGGCCACCGCTGGTATATGGTCCCGGGGTGAAAGCGAACTTTTTGCGCCTGTTGCGCACCGTGGAACGCGGCTGGCCGCTGCCGCTGGGGGCGATCCGCAATCGCCGCAGCCTGCTGTATCTGGGCAACTTTGTGGATGCGATCCGGCTGTGTGTCGAGCATCCGGCTGCCGCGGGGCAGACCTTCCTGCTGGACGACGGCGAGGCCGTCTCGACGCCTGACCTGGTCCGTGCGGTAGCGCATGCCATGGAGCGTCCCGCACGTTTGCTGTGGGTGCCGGTCAGCGTGCTGGAATTCATGGGGACGCTTCTGGGCAAGCGCACGGCCGTGTCGCGGCTGACAGGTTCGCTGTGGGTCGACAGTTCGTTGATTCGCTCGCGTTTGAGCTGGACGCCGCCCTATTCAATGGAAGCGGGACTGGCGGCGACGGTGGCTGCAGCAAAATGAACGGGCTCGCTGTCATGTCCGCGTTCATCACTTGCTGGCTGACGCTCGCCTGGCTGTTGCGGCGCGGCAGCCTGCCGATGGACCATCCCAACGAGCGTTCGCTGCATGCGACGCCGACGCCGCGCATCGGTGGTCTAGGCATCCTGGCCGGGGTCGGGGCGGCCAGTCTGTGGCTGGCGGACGCAGCGCTATTCCCCGTGATGCTGGCCGCGTTTGCGCTGGCCGCATTGTCGTTGCTGGACGATCTGCGCGGCTTGCCGGTGGCGCTGCGCTTCCTGGCGCATTTTGTTGCGGCGGCAGCGTGCCTGCTGGCGATCGGATTGAGCGGCTGGGCGCTGGTCGGAGCGACGCTGGCCGTGGTCTGGGTGACCAACCTTTTTAATTTCATGGATGGCTCAGACGGACTGGCGGGCGGCATGGCCACCATCGGATTTGGCGCGCTGGCACTGGCGGCATGGCTGGGCGATGCGCCGGACTTGGCTGCATTCTGTGCAGCGATTGCCGCGGCGGCGCTGGCCTTCCTGCGCTTCAATTTTCCACCTGCGCGGGTGTTCATGGGCGATGCGGGGTCGATCCCGCTGGGATTTCTGGCGGCTACGCTCGGCATTCTGGGCGCCATGCAGGGGGTGTGGCCGTGGCTGTTTCCGTTGCTGGTGTTTTCGCCCTTTATCGTGGATGCCAGCGTGACGCTGGGACGACGCGCGCTGCGTGGCGAGAAAATCTGGCGGGCGCATCGGTCCCATTACTATCAGCGCGTGGTCTTGCTGGGGGCGTCGCATCGCCAGCTGGCGCTGGCCGCCTATGCGCTGATGCTGGTGATGGCTGCGCTGGCCTTCGCGCACCTGGTTTTTCCACAACAGCTTGTTTGGCTGCTTATACTGTCGGCCGCACCTTATATAGTGATTTTTACCGCCATCGATTTTCGTTGGTATCGATCCCGCAATGAACTTTAGTCCACGCACCCTCGCCATCATCCTGCATGACATTCTGGTGGCGACCCTCGCCTGGCTGGCGGCCTACTGGCTGCGCTTCAATCTGTCGATGCCGCCCGAGTACCAGGCGGCGGCGTTGTCCACGCTGGCCTGGGTGGTGCCGCTGCAGGCTGTGGTGTTCTGGCGCTTCGGCCTGTACCGCGGCCTCTGGCGCTTCGCCAGCCTGCCCGATCTCAAGCGCATCGTTCTTGCCGTCGGACTGGCAGCGCTGCTGATTCCGCTGGTGCTTGTGCTGTTCCGCGTCAGTGCGGTGGTGCCGCGTTCGGTGCTGATCCTCGATCCCTTGCTGCTGGTTGTCCTGATGGGTGGTAGCCGGCTGGCCTACCGTGCGTGGAAGGAACATCGTCTGGCCAGCGTGCTGCATCCGGACAGCAAGCCGGTGCTGGTGGCGGGCGCCGGATCGGCTGCCGACTTTCTGCTGCGCGAGCTGGCTCGTAATCCGGCTGGTTTCCACGTGGTCGGGCTGCTTGATGACAGTCGCGACAAGCAGGGGCGGCTGGTGCAGGGGATTCCGGTACTGGGTGTGCTGGACGACGTCGCGGCTGTGGCGAAGAAGATGGAAGTCGACGATATCGTGCTGGCGCTGCCGTCGGCCGCGCACGAGGTGCGCAGACGGATCACCCAGGCCTGTGCCGATGCGGGGCTGAATGTGATGACGATCCCGTCGCTGGAAGACCTGGTGGCGGGGCGGGTGTCGGTAGCCAGCCTGCGTCGTGTCGAGCTCGACGATTTGCTCGGGCGCGACCCGGTCCAGCTCGATGACAGCGGTCTGCACCAGCTGCTGACCGGTCAGGTGGTGATGGTGACCGGAGCGGGCGGATCGATCGGCTCGGAACTGTGCCGCCAGATTGCGCGCTATGCGCCGGCGAAGCTGGTGCTGTTCGAACAATCGGAACTGGCGCTCTATGCGATGGAGCAGGAGCTGCCGCAGCGTTATCCCGGGATGCAGATCGTGCCGGTGATCGGCGACGCCAAAAACGCCGCCTGGGTGAATCAGGTCATGGCCGCGCAGCGCCCGAGCGTGGTGTTCCATGCCGCCGCCTACAAGCACGTGCCGCTGATGGAAAACGCCAATGCGTGGGAGGCGGTGCGCAACAACGTGCTGGGTACGCAGGTGGTTGCCGCAGCGGCGCAGGCGCATGGTGTCGGCAAGTTCGTGATGATTTCCACCGACAAGGCGGTCAACCCGACCAACGTGATGGGCGCCACCAAGCGGCTCGCCGAAATGACGTGCCAGGCGATGCAGCAAGCGAGCGGCACCCGCTTCGTGTCGGTGCGCTTTGGTAATGTGCTCGGCTCATCCGGCAGCGTGATTCCCAAGTTCCAGAAGCAGATCGAGGCGGGCGGCCCGGTGACAGTGACGCACCCCGACATCACGCGCTATTTCATGTCGATCCCCGAAGCAGCGCAGCTGGTGCTGCAGGCCGGCCTGATGGGCGAGGGCGGCGAGATTTTCGTGCTCGACATGGGCGAGCCGGTGAAGATCGCCGAGCTGGCCAAGCTGATGATTCGCCTGTCGGGGGCAGATGAGAGTCAGATCCGCATCGACTACACCGGCCTGCGCCCCGGCGAAAAACTTTACGAAGAACTGCTGGCCGACGACGAATCCACGCTGCCGACACCTCATCCCAAGCTTCGGGTGGCCCAGGCGCGCGCAGCCGACGCCGCCTGGCTTGCCGTATGCATGGCCTGGCTCGACGGAAATGGTCTGCATGACGAAGCAACGGTCAAGCGCCAACTGAAAGCCTGGGTGCCGGAGTACCAGCCCGAGTCGGGGATGTCATGACCACGGCGCGCCTGCGCGTGAAAGTGCTCAGCACGCTGCCGGACGCAATCTGGCTGCATCAGTTTCCGCATGACGTGCCCGTGTGGGGGGCGTGCGAATTCGTCTTCGAGCGGGATGCGCGCGACTATGACTGGCTGCTGGTATACGACGACCTGCCCGCGCGCGCGGGCGAGCCGAAGAAAACCACACAGGAAGCGCTGGCCTGCCCGCGCGCGCATACCCTGCTGGTGACCACCGAGCCGTCGTCGGTGAAGATCTATGGCGACAGCTACACCCGCCAGTTTGGCGCAGTGCTCACCAGCCAGCCAGCATGGGCGCTGCCGCATCCGCAGCGGATTCATGCGCAGCCGGCGCTGCACTGGTTTTATGGCGTCGGCAGCCGCGAGATCGTGCCGTTCGACCGCATGCTCGCGCAGTCCCCCGCTGACAAAAGCCATGAGGTTTCGATGGTGTATTCGCCGAAGGCGATGCGCCATACCCTGCATTACCGGCGTGCCCGTTTCATGCGCTGGCTGGTCGAACACATGCCCGAGCTCGACACCTTCGGTCGTGAAACGCCCCGCGCACTCGACGACAAGGCCGATTGCCTGCGGGCCTACCGCTACCACGTTGCCATTGAGAATTTCGTTGGCGCGCATCACTGGACCGAGAAACTTGCCGACCCGTTTCTTGGGCTGACGCTGCCGTTCTATTACGGTTGCCCGAATGCGGCAGACTATTTTCCCGCCGATAGCTTCATCCGCATCGACATCCGCGACCCCGCCGGCGCGCTCGACATCATCCGCACGGCGATCGCCAGCAACGAATATGAAAAGCGCCTGCCGGCATTGATCGAAGCACGGCGGCGGGTGATGTTCGATTACAACCTGTTTGCCGTGGCCGCGCGTGAAATCGCCCGGCTGCATCGGGCAGATGCGCCCGCCGAAGCCGGGGCCGTGCTGCTGTCGCGCCGCGCCATGCGACGGTCGAGCCCGGCGGTGGCGCTGCGCGATCTGGTTGGGAAGCTGCGCGGGCGGCTGCTGCACCTGCCCGCCGCACTTAGCGGACGGTCCTGACGGGCGACTGCGCCAGTTCCGCGTACAGGCCCAGGGTCTGGTCGAGCATCGCCTGCAGCGGGAAAAACGCCCCAGCCGGAACGGGTTCCGGCTGTTGCAAAAGTTGCGCGATGCGCTGGCAGGCGTCGTCGATGCGGCCGAGCGGTAACAGCCCTGCAGGGTAGATGGTCCGCAGAATTTCGCCGACGCCGCCGTGGCCGTAGCCTGCTGTCGGCACCCCCAGCCGCAGCGCCTCCAGCGTGGTGCGGCCGAACGACTCGGGCTGGGTCGACAGCGATAGCACCAGGCTGGAAATCGCCAGAATGTTTTTCAGGTCGTCGCGCTGGCCGGTAAAGCTGATGTCGGCCGCCATCCCCATGCTGCGCACGCGATAGCGCAGCTTTTGCAGATAGCGCTGCTTGGAAGCCGTTGCGCCGCCGACGATCAGACCGTGCACCGGCAGCCCTCGCCGCTTCAGCCGCGCGATCAGTTCGATGAAATCCTCGTGGCCCTTGAGCCGGGTGATGCGGCCGGGCAGGGTCAGCAGCAGCGTGTCCGCGGCCTGCGGAAACTGGGCAAAAAATGCTTGCTGCCACACTAGGTCGGGTTTCCAGCCGTACGGATACGCCTGCTCGTCGACGCCGCGGTGGATGACCTGGATGCGGTCCGCCGGCGTGTCGGGATATTCGCGCAGGATGTAATCGCGCACGGTGTTGGACACCGCGATCACCCGTTCGCCCTGCGTCATGATGCGGCTGTAGCGGTTGACCCCATACATGCCGTGCACCGTGGTGACAAAACGCGGCCGCGTGGCCGGGTTCATGCGGCGCCAGGCCAGCCAGGCGATCCATGCCGGCACGCGCGAACGCGCATGGACGATGTCGACCTTCTGCTCCAGCAGAAATTTGCGCAGCTTGCCGACCAGCCTCAGCGTGCTGAACGATTTTGTGCCGATCGGCCAGGTATGGTGTTCTGCGCCACACTGGTCCAGCGGCGCGACCAGCCGCCCGCCCGCCGACATGACCAGCGCGCGGTGGCCATGCTCGACCAGGGCCTGGGCCACTTCGAGGGTGCCGCGTTCGACGCCGCCCGATTCCAGCGCGGGCACCAGTTGCAGGACGGTCAGTTTTTTGTTTTCAGTCATGCGTTTTTATGTGTTCTCCAGCCATTCAAGTATCCAGCCCGCACAGCGGTCCGCCTCGGCCAGCGGGTGTACATCGGGATGTAGGACACCATGAGCGCACCAGCTGACGAAGCGGGTGATGCGCTGCGCATCGGCGAGTTCTGAAATCGCCCAGCCGACGCGGCTTTTCGGGTTGACCGGTAGATCGAACACGCCGACCTCGGCGCCTGCGGTCAAGGCTTCGTACACCATCGAGGCGCTGTCGGGCGTCACCCACGCCGTGCCGCAACGGGCCAACTGCGTGGGCAGCCACTCGGGCGAGGTGGCGGTGTGGGGCGTCACGCTCAGGTTGGGAAAGGTCGGCAGCGCCTCCAGAAAATCCGCCGGCGTGCGGCGCGAAGTCGTCAGCGTCCACTGTGTGTCGGGCGTGCGCGCGAGGATGCTCTTGATCTGCAGCTGGATCGCATCGCTGTCCCAGTCGAAATGCCTGGATACGCCGCCCACCAGGATCAGACCTAGGCTCGAATCGTGGGTCGCGGCCGGGCGGATGCGGTTCAATGCCCCCTCGGTCACCAGCGTATGCGCATCCCCCGCGAGACCATCGTGACGCGGCACCATGCACAAGTCGAAGCAGCGCCGTGGCAGGCTGGGTTTCATCAGCACCACCGTGCGGCCGCCGCGCGCGCGCCGCGCCGCCAGCAGCGTGAGGTGGGTGGCATGGCCGGCGCCCAAGATCAGGTCGGGCGCGGGCAGGGCGGGTCCGGGAACGCGTTTCAACAGCAGCGCCAGCAGGGCGCGCCAAGCCGGCAGCGCGGGCAGGGTGTGAATCGTGGTGGGCGTAGCGCGCGCCAGCGCCTCGGCCAGGCCGAGCGACTGGTTGAGATGTCCAGGCTTGCCGTCGCTGACGATCCAAACCACCCGCGGCGTCGCGGCGCGGCCGGGGTCGGGCATGGGCGCGTCCGGCATCATCCGGTCGGCAGCCGCGTTGCAATGCGGTTGTCACGAGGGCGGGTACTGTATCGTGCCGCGCCTTGATCGGCGGCCGCTGGGGGAAAAATGCGTGTCATGATCGCGCAGCTTGGTAGGTGGAGTCTGGCGTGTAAATCGTCCTGTCCTGCCAGGCCGGGCACCGCCAGCCTGCATTGTGCCATCAAGCGTCGTGCCATCCGCGTTCCAGCGCAGCCTGCCAGCGGTAGGGTGCGGGGTCGAGGGAGGGTGTCCTGCCTTCCATCAGATCGGCCAGCAGTTCCGCCGAAGCGGGCGCCATCGTCACGCCATAACGGTAATGACCGGTGTTGACGAACACATTATCGAAATCCGGATGGCGGTCGATGACCGGGATATTGTCCGGCGACCCCGGACGCAGCCCGGCCCAGTGTTGCACCGGCTGGATCGTCGCCAGCGCGGGCAGCAGCGCGGCCGCGTCGGCGTGCAGGCGCAGGCGCGTGGCGCCGTCGGTCGACTTGTCGAAACCGGCGTCCTCCAGCGTGCTGCCTGCCAGCACATGGCCGTCGCGGCGCGGGATCAGATACAACCCGTCGCAGTACAGAATCGTCTCGAGCACACCCGGCGCCAGCTTGAACAACAGCATCTGGCCGCGAACCGGACGTATGTTCGGCACGGCCGCCAGGCCGGCTAGTCCCGTCCCGGACCAGGCACCGCTTGCCAGCACCACCTGATCCGCCGGCAAGGTGCCGGTTGCCGTCAGCACCGCCGTCACCCGGCCGCCTTGCGCCAGCACGCCGGTGGCCGGGCAGTGCTCGTGGATCGTGCCGCCGTGCCGCACCACCGCCGCGCGCAGCGCCGCAACCAGGCGCGGGTTGCGCACCTGAGCCACCCCGGGCAGCCAGATTGGTGCGCGGGCTGACAGGCCGGCCGGCAGCGACACGCTTTGGGGATATCCCCGCTGCGCCGCCATGCCATGTGCGGCACACCATGCCAGCGCCGGGTCCGGCGCTGCAACATCCAGTGCCAGCATGCCGCAGCGCCAGAATTCGGCATCGCGCCCCGAATGCCTCTCGATGTCCGCCACCCAGTCCGCATAGCCCGCCATCGAGCGCAAGGCCAGTGCGGCAACCGCCTCGCCATACGCCCACGGCAACAGCGGCGAAAGGATTCCGCCTCCCGCCCACGAGGATTCGCCGCCCACGGCGCCGCGTTCCAGCAGTGCGACGGTATAGCCCCTTTTGAGCAGGATCAGCGCCGCGCTCAGGCCGGAAACGCCTGCACCCAGGATGACGGCCGAGGTTTTCACGCCGGATGGGTCAGGCTCATGCACAGGCGGCGCCTACGACTAAAGTTGTATAGATGCGTCCCCGCCAGCGTGCCAAGCTGAATCTCCTGAATACAACGGGGGAGGGATGAAAAATGGATAAACGTGGATTCACACTGGTTGAACTGCTGGTTGTGCTGGCGGTGGGGGCAATTTTATTGGCGATTGCCTCTCCCGGCTATGCATTTCTCGTGAACAGCAGCAGGCTGGCAGCGGCGACCAACGATGTTGTGACGGCACTCCAGTTGGCGCGTTCCGAAGCGATCAAGCGCGGCACCCGGGTCACCGTATGCAAGTCCAGCAACCCCATGGCGGCTTCGCCAGCCTGCCACACTGCAGCCAGCTGGCAACAGGGCTGGCTGGTCTTTGTCGACGGCGGCGTGCGCGGAGCAATCGATGCAGGCGACACACTGCTGTGGGTGCACGGCCCGCTTGCAGCGGGTGCAATCACTGCAGGCAGCAACTTCAGTGACTTTGTCAGCTATCGGTCCAATGGCGTCAGCCAGGGCTCGGGTCATTTGTTCAACGGCAAACTGCATATTTGCCTGGGAGGCAATCAACGCGACGTCATTATTAGCAATACCGGCCGAGTGCGGCTTGAGTCCACCTCCTGTTGATCGTTTCGAACATTCAAGTTGGCCCTGTTCCTGACGTTAATTACCGTGATCTTCTGAACGCACTGGGTAAAGCTGGAGCCGTTCGTAGGCTTCATTCTGCCATTCGTCCTTTAAGGGTGGACAGCGTCGAGCCCCTTTACTTAACCTGCAAATGTGAAAAAAGAGAACTTGAATCCCATGGTTGATGCCCCGGCAACGTCGCGCGGTTTTACCTTGATCGAACTGCTGGTCACGCTGGCTGTTGTGGCCATTCTGGTGACGGTCGCCATACCGAACTACCGGATGTTTGTGCTGAATAGCCGCATGTCGACGCAGGCGAATGACTTCATGACCGCGATCGGCTTGGCGCGTAGCGAGGCGATCAAGCGCGCAACCGGGGTCAGCCTGTGCAAAAGCGCCAACGGCACAAGCTGCACCACGGGCGGGAGCTGGGCTCAAGGCTGGATCGTCTTTACCGACGGCGGCACTGTCGGGACGTTTGATGGCACGGACGCGGTCATTCAGGTGCGGGGGGCTTTGGAAGGCGCAACCACGCTGACAGGCAGCGCGGGGGTCGCCGACTTTATTGCCTACAGGGCAACGGGATATGGGACGGTCGTCGGCACGCTTACGTTGTGCCCGCCCAGCCCGGCGGCCGTGGAAGGGCGCGATATCCAGATTTCGAACACGGGTCGTGCCCGCGTCCAGAGGCCACCCGCAGTGGCGTGTGCGTGAGGAAAAAATGATGCGTCAATCCGGTTTCACCTTGCTGGAAGTGCTGGTTGCCATTCTGGTTCTGTCGATTGGCCTGTTGGGCCTGGCGGGTCTGATGGCATCGAGCATCCGCAATAACCACAGCGCCCAGCAGCGAACCCAGGCCACCTGGCTTGCCTACGATGTGATCGATCGCATGCGGGTCAATCGCCCAGCCGCGATCGCATCGTCGGACAACTACAACGTCCTGATTGGCGCGGCGTCCGGGTCGGCAGGCTTGGCGGGTGCGGACATAACAGACTGGAAAGCCGACTTGGCGAATGCGCTCCCGGCCGGCGATGGCTCCGTCGATGTCGATGCGAATCGAGAGGTCACCGTCATCATTCAATGGAATGACTCACGCGGAACAGGCGGCAGCAATGCCCAACAATTGCGGGTGGATACCCAGCTATGAATAAGCCGAGACTTGTCCCTCTTGACCGTCCCCACCAGCAGGGCTTCAGCCTGGTCGAACTGATGGTGGCGATGACCATCGGCTTTATCGTGGTGGCCGCGGTCGGCTATGTCTATCTGAGCAGCCGCCAGTCTTTTCGTCTGACCGACAGCATGTCCCGCATGCAGGAAAACGGCCGCCTGGCGATCGAGACCCTGGCGCGCGACGTGCGCATGGCCGGCTATGTGGGCTGCGGCAATCTGAAGAATGCCACGGTCACCACCATTGCCAACGCGCCGGTCCCCGTCATGTCGATGGCCACCGCGATCACCGGGGAGGATTTCGCGGCAGCCGTCGCCAACTATGCCGGCACCACGATTACCCGCCCTGCAGGTGACACGATCTCGGTCATGGGGGCCTTTGGCGGTGGCGTCAATCTGGTCGGTAACCTGGCCCCTTCCAATGCAAACATTCAGATAAACGGCAACCCCTACAATTTTGTAGTGGGCGATGTGCTGATGGTGACCGATTGCAAAAATGCCGATATTTTTCGGCCGACTACCGTATCTGGCGGGGGGTCGGTCACCATGTCCCACTCCAATGCCACAAACACCGGCAACCGGGTCGGCTCGTATGGCTCCGACGGCATTGTCCTCAAGATGGCTCGCTTCACCTATTTCATTGGAACCAACCCGACGACGGGCAAGCGCGCGCTTTACCGCACCAATCTGGCTAAAGGCGTACCGGAAGACACGGTGGAGCTGGTCGAGGACGTCTGGGACATGCAGATCGAGTATGGCCGGGACACCAACGGCGACGGCGCCGCGGATGCCTATGGCGCTGCTACCGCAGTGGGGGCGAACTGGGCGCAGGTGGTGAGCGCCCGCATCAGTCTGCTGCTGGTCAGCCCTGAAAACAATATCGTACCCTCGCTGCAGACCTACAACTTCAACGGCGCGCCGGAGACGGCGGCAGTGGGCGACAGGCGGCTCTTCCAGGTGCTCGGCACCACCATAGCGGTGCGCAATCGCGCGCCATGAATGACGGGATGGATACTCAGATGATGCGACCCCTCTCCTCGCAGCGCGGTGCGGCGCTCGTTACCGGGCTGATTTTCATGGTGGTGCTGACCCTGCTCGTCGTCTCGGCGATGCGCGGCACCCTGCTCGAAGAAAAAATGGCGGGCAATGCGCGCGACGCCGATCTGGCTTTCCAGGCCGCGGAAGCGGCATTGAGAGCAGGCGAGCAGGTTTTGAACCAGGCCACGCCGCCGGTTTTTGCGCTGACCGGCGCCTACCTGTCAGTCGGGAGCCGCAACGACGCCTACTGGCTGAATACCCATAACTGGGCAACCGACTCCGTGGCGTATTCGAGTGTGCCGGCCGGCGCTGCGCTGGCCCCGCGTTTTGTCATAGAGGAATTGCCCTCAGTCCCTGCCGCCGGTTTCAGCAAGAAAGCCGGCGTGATCCCGGAAACGGGCTATTACCGTGTCATTGCCCGCGGCGTTGGGGGTAATCCCAACACCCTGAGGTATGTGCAAACCACTTACCGTCGCTGATGGAAAAGAGAAAAGGAACCGCCATGAACCACGTTCGCTCAGGCATTCTCGGAATCGTGCTGATGTTGGGCATCATGCCGGCGTTCGCGATCGATATCGCGCAGAAACCCGTTTTTCTCAATCCGCCCGACCCGCGCGTGATGCTGGTCATGTCACGCGACCACGAGTTATCGAAAAAAGCCTACAACGACCACAGCGACCTCGACGGCGACGGGGCACTTGAGACGACGTATACCGACACCGTCGATTATTACGGGTATTTCGACCCGAAGAAGTGTTACACATACAGTAGCGGACGCTTTAATCCTGTCGCCGCCGCAACCGGAACCAACTCCCACCATTGCTCAAGTCAGTGGAGCGGAAACTTCCTCAACTGGGTCAGCATGACCCGGATGGATGTGCTGCGTAAAACCCTCTACGGCGGTCTGCGTTCTACTGATAACAATGGCGCCGCGCTGGGCGATACCGTGCTCGAACGCGCGCTGTTGCCAAACGATGTCCATGCCTATTCCAAGGTATTTGCGCCGGCCGGTGGCGCAACGGATATGGCGAAATACACGCCCTACAGCAATGCCGCCATGTCGTTCTGCAATGTGACGCTGGGGTCGGGATTTTCACGCAGCAGTACGACTGAGCCGATCTTCCAGGTGGCAACGGGGGATTATCCGCGCTGGGCGATGACCGAGCATCCGCAATGCGGCACCGGCAGCGGGGACAAGCCGGGATCGCTGACCGCCACTTTTACCGTCCGGGTGGCAGTGTGTGTGCCGGGTATGCTCGAAGACAACTGCACGCAGTACGGCGCCACAAACCGCAAGCCGACAGGATTGTTGCAGAAATACGGAGAAAAAGAAGCGCTGGCGCGGGTGCAGTTCGGCTTGCTGACCGGCAGCTACTCCAAGAACAAATCGGGGGGCGTGCTGCGCAAGAACACCTCCTGGCTGACCAATAATGCGACGGCTGCGGACAATGAAATCAACCCCAGCACCGGTCAATTCATCAACCAGACAGCCACCAGTACAGGGATCATCAATACCATCAACCGTATCCGCATTTCAGGATGGGATTACTCGTCCGGCAAGCATCAGAACAGTTGCAACAACCCCGGCATCACCTCATTCAGCGATGGTCAATGCGTGGACTGGGGCAACCCCCTGGGCGAGATGTATCTGGAGACCTTGCGATATTTCTCGGGCGCATCCGGCCCGATGTCCGCTTTCGATAGCGATTCGAATGAGCAAACCCATTTGCCTTCCCTGCCCAAGGTGACCTGGACAGACCCCTTGCCCAGCAACCAATGGTGCGCATTGTCGAATACGGTTGTGCTTTCCACCGGCCTCAACTCGTTTGACCGCGATCAATTGACGGGCCACGGTATTGCCGGGCTGGATATTACCGCGCTGACTGATCAGGTGGGGACATTGGAGGGGGTGAACGGCGGTACGTATTTGATTGGCGGCAATCCCACCTCGGGGGATAACCAGTGTACCGGCAAGGTGCTGGCCAATCTGAGCGCTGCAAGCGGTATCTGCCCGGAAGTGCCCAGCCTGGAAGGCGGCTACCATATTGCAGGTTTGGCTTACGCCAACCAGACGGTGGATTTGCGCCCCTTGTATCAACCCAGCCGCGACCAGCGCTGGGGTACGACAAGCACCAATCCCAACGCGGATTTCGCCGCCCGCCAGCCCATGGCAACCTTTACGGTCGCTCTCGCCGAAAGCCTGCCCAAGTTCGAGATTCCTGTTGCAGGGGGAACCATCACTTTCTTGCCGGCGTGCCAGGCGAATTCAACGGGCACAGCAACCGCGGCCTCGTCTGGCTGGCGCGTCTGCTCGCTGACGGATCTCCGAATTACAAATCTGGTGACCAACGCCGCCGGCGAGCCCATTTCCGGCAGTCTTGACGCGGCCTGGGAAGACTCCACCTGGGGCAATGACTATGACATGGACGGCGTGGCCCAGCTCGATTTTTGTGTGGGCGCTGCGTGTGCCCCGGCCATTGGTGCCGGTCAGATCAAGATCACCGCACAAGCGACGCGTGCAGCAGCGGGTCATGCCCTGCGTTTCGGCTATACGGTGACGGGAACCTTTGCTGCGGACGGGACCTACCTGGATATTTTGCGTCCCGGGAACGCCAACTTTACCACCCTGCCTGCGCCGGGTTCGGTGACGCCCCCCACCTCACGCACCTTTGCAGCCGGCACATCAACCGCCAAGCTGCTGGAAAACCCGTTGTGGTATGCCGCCAAATACGCACGTTCGAATTGGGACACTGAAATCAATGCGACAGGCGCAAGCGGTACAGACGGCATCCCCGACAACTTCTTCAAGGTGACCAACCCGGCAGGATTGTTCTCCGCGCTGGGCAAAGTGTTTGAAAAGGCGGCCAACGCAGATGCGTCGGCTTCGGCGATCGCCAGCAACTCGACGCGTCTTGATACCACAACCCATATTTATCAGGCTGTCTTCAATAGCCCGGCCTGGACCGGTGAACTGAGGGCGATTCCGCTGGGCGCCAGCGGTGTGGTCTCTACCGCGTCCTGGGAGGCCGGCAGTTTGATTCCCTCCGGTGCGCGCACGAACATCAAGACGTGGAATGGCCAGGCATGGAATGTGGCCGCGAATGGGGGCCGGGATTTCCTGTGGGCCAGTCTGACGTCTGCACAGCAGACTGCGATCGGCAGTTCGGCGGTCTTCGATTATCTGCGCGGTGATCAATCCAACGAGAAGCCCGGCGGCCCCTACCGCCAGCGTGCGACCCTGCTGGGCGATATCGTCAACTCCGATCCCCATTACGTGGCAACGGAAAGTTACGGCTACGATCAGCCGGGCAGTGGCCTGGCTGCGGCCGAACAAGCCGCCTATACCGTGTTCCGCACGGGGGTGACGGGGGTCACGAAGGTGACGCGCAAGAAGATGCTGTATGTCGGCGCCAACGACGGCATGCTGCATGCATTCAATGCCGCCAATACCACCGCACTGGGCGGCGGTACCGAGATGTTCGCGTATGTGCCCAATGCAGTGATTCCGAACTTGAGCTTGTTGTCAGACCCCAATTATCAGCATGTTTTCTATGTTGATGGATCGCCCAACTCGGGTGATGCCTACCTGAATAGCCAGTGGAGAACCGTGTTGCTGGGTACGCTTGGCGCGGGCGGCAAGGCGGTTTTCGCGCTGGATGTCACCGACCCAGACAGCTTCGATTCCACCAAGGTGATGTGGGAGTTCACGGATCCTGATCTGGGCCACATCATGGGGCGTGCCCACGTCGCGCGCATGAATAATGGACACTGGTATGCGGTATTTGGAAACGGTTACAACAGCAATGGCGCAGCCAGCAAGGCAGTGCTGTACCTGGTGCCGCTGGACAGGTTATTGGGTTTGCCCGTTATAAAAATTGATACGGGTGTTGGCTCGGACAACGGTCTGTCCGAGCCGGCCCTGCTGGATGAGGACGGAGACCGCATCATCGATACCATTTATGCGGGCGATTTGAAGGGGAATGTCTGGAAATTCGACGTGTCGCCCACCAATGCGGGTACTTGGACTAACGCGGGCAGAAGGATGGTTCTCTTTACGGCCACCGACGCGTCCTCGAATCCGCAGCCGATTACCGGGCCGCTGGAAATCGGTGCACCCCCAAGTGGTGCGGGCGATTACATGATTTATTTCGGCACCGGAAAGTATCTGGGCAACACCGATATCGGCGATAAATCAGTCCAGACGGCTTACGGGCTCCTCGATTCCGGCAGCGCGATCACGGGCCGGAGCGCGCTCCAGTCGCAGAGTTTCGTGTACGAAGGGGTACGCACAGCGACCGATAGCAGCCAGATCCGGGTGGCGAGCGACAATGCAGTGGCCTACACCGGGACGGGCGCTAAACGCGGCTGGTACCTGGACCTGCTGTCGCCCAACACACCTGCGGCGCTGGGTGAACGTATCGTCAGTGTGCCCCTGCTGCGCTTTGGTCGTGTGATTCTCACCTCGATCGTGCCGTCTGACGCGCCATGTGACCAGGGCGGTTACAGTTGGATCACCGAACTCGACGCGATGACAGGCGCCCGGCTGGCCTACAGCGTGTTCGATTACAACGGGGACGGGACCTTCGATGCGGCTGATTACGCGGCCTGGGCGGCGGCGCCGGGCTTGCCGGCTTCCAACCCGGTCAGCTCGAAAAAGCTCGCGAGCGAGGGGCTGATGAAATCCCCGACGGTCATCAGCGCGGGTGAAGTGGAGTACAAGGTGGGCAGCGGCACCGCAGGCGGCATTGTGGTGGTGACCGAAAAAGGCACGACCGGCTCACCCCGTACGTCCTGGCGGCAAATTTTCGCACCCTGATTCAGCCAGTAGAGGAAAGCCATCATGAAAAAACAGCGTGCGACAAAAACCGGAGGGTTTACCCTCATCGAGCTGATGATCACCGTGGCGATCATCGGGATACTGGCGGCAATCGCTTATCCCAGCTACACGCAATATGTGCAGCGCGCGAACCGGGCGGAGGCGCGTGGGCTGATGCTTGAGAATGCACAGTTTCTGGAGCGAAATTACACGATGGCCAATCGTTATGATCAGACGAGTGCCGGGGCGACAATCAATAGCGCAGCATTGCCAAGAATCAAGAGTCCTGTTGATGGCGCAGCAAAATACACCATGACCGTGGTAGCGGCTTCACAAAGCTTTACCCTGACGGCCACCCCGACAGGATCGATGACAAACGATGCGTGCGCCAACTTCACACTGACGAATACAGGGGTGCAAGGGCTATCCGGATCTCCGTCCTTGTCCGTAGCGGAATGCTGGGGAAGATAGACGGGCCGAACTGTTGAATAGAAAGCTAGCTCAAGCCTTTAGGCAGCGGAAAGCCGACCTTCTCCTGTACACCGCTCAGATCGGAAACCGTTTCGACGCCCAGCTGATGTAGCCTATCGATGACAGCACGCACCAGAATTTCCGGTGCTGAAGCGCCAGCAGTCACGCCGATCTTCTTTTTCTCGGTTACCCACTGCGGATCGATTTCGCTGGCATTGTCGACCATGTAGGCCGGCACGCCCAGATTCGCCGCCACCTCGCGTAGCCGGTTCGAATTCGAACTCGTCGGCGAGCCCACCACGATCACCACGTCGCACTGCGGCGCCAGTGCCTTGACCGCATCCTGCCGGTTTTGCGTGGCGTAGCAGATGTCGTCCTTTTTCGGCCCGACGATAGCCGGGAAGCGCGCGCGCAACGCATCGACCACGCGTGCGGCGTCGTCGACTGAGAGCGTGGTCTGTGTGACGTAGGCGAGCTTGTCGGAGTCGTTGACCTGCAGGCGGGCGACGTCTTCGGGCGTTTCGACCAGGTACATGCCGCCCTTTGACTGGCCGAGTGTGCCTTCGACTTCGGGGTGGCCCTTGTGGCCGATCATCACGATTTCATAACCCTTGTCGCGCATCTTGCTGACTTCCACGTGCACCTTGGTGACGAGCGGGCAGGTGGCGTCGAACACATTCAGCCCGCGCGCCTCGGCTTCCTCGCGCACAGCCTGCGAGACGCCGTGTGCGCTGAAGATGACGGTGGCGCCGGCGGGCACCTCGTCGAGTTCATCGACGAAGATGGCGCCCTTGGCCTTGAGGTCGTTGACGACGTAGGTGTTGTGGACGACTTCGTGGCGCACATAGATCGGCGCGCCGAATTTCTCCAGCGCGCGCTCGACGATGGCGATGGCGCGGTCGACGCCGGCGCAGAAGCCGCGGGGATTGGCAAGCAGGATGGTCGGTGTCATGGGCGTTCCAGTGTCACAGGATGCGGACGATTTCCACTTCGAATTCGATGCACAGATCGGCGAGCGGATGGTTGAAGTCGACCTTCACGGTGTCGTCGCCGATTTCCAGGATGTGCCCAGCCAGCGTCTGGCCGTTGGGCATCGCAAATTCGACCAGTTGATCAACCGCGAATTCCATATCGGCCGGCAGATCGGTTTTCGGCAGCGTTTGCACCAGTTCGGGCTGGCTGTCGCCGAAGGCCTGCCAGGGGTCGAGCAGAAACACATGGCGTTCGCCGGGGACGATGTCGACCAGCCATTGCTCCAGCATCGGCGCCAGCGTGCCGTCGCCGAGCGTGATCGTTTCCGGTTCGGCGTCGTCGAAATTGGAAATGAGATCGTCGCCCCCGCGCGGCCGCAGCGCATAGCGGAGCTGGACGGTATCGCCGGGAGACACGGTGCGCGCGGTCATGTTTTTTCCTGCGCGGGCTTGTCCCCGTTCACGGCAGGCTTGCTGCGCAGGCTGTCCCAGATCAACAGGGCGGCGCCGATGCTGATGGCGGTGTCGGCCACGTTGAACGCCGGCCAGGCGAAACTGCGGTAGTGGAAATACAGGAAATCCACCACATGGCCCAGCACCACGCGGTCGATCACGTTGCCGAGTGCGCCGCCGAGCACCAGCGCCAGCGCAAATGCGAGGCGCGTCTCGTTCGCGTGGCGTTTCAGCAGGCGCACGATGATCACGGTGGCGACGATGCCGATGGCGATGAAGAACCAGCGCTGCCAGCCACCCGCGTCGGCGAGAAAGCTGAATGCCGCGCCGGTGTTGTGCACGCGCACCAGCGAAAAGAAGGGCAGCACCGGGATGAACTCCTGGTAGTCGAGCGTGGCCGACACCCACCATTTGGTCAGGTGGTCGAGCACGATGATGGCGAGCGCGAGGCCCAGCCATTTGCGCAGTGCCGGGTCGATTGATTTAAGCATGGCTGCGCACCTCGCCTTCACCATGGAGATTGCTGACGCAGCGTCCGCACAGGCCGGGATGCTCGGCATGCGTATCGACGTCGTCGCGGTAGTGCCAGCAGCGGTCGCATTTCTTGGCTGTGCTCGGGGTGACTTCGACACGATCAGCGTCGGCCGCGGCCATCCGTGCCTGCGAGGTGATCAAGACAAATTTCAGATCGTCGCCCAGCGGCGCCAGCAGGGTTTGCGTTCCGGGGCTGGCGTGTAGTGTCACTTCGGCCTGCAGCGACGAGCCGATGCCGCCGGCGACGCGCACGGTCTCGAGCTCCTTCTGCACCTCGGCGCGCACGGCGCGGATGCGGGTCCAGCGCTCGAGCAGGTCGGCCTCGCCGACTGGCACCGGCAGGTTGTGCCAGGTATGCAGGAACACCGAATCGTCCCCGGCCAGCTGCGCCCACACTTCCTCGGCGGTAAACGACAGGATCGGCGCCATCCAGCGCGTCAGCGCATGCGTCAGGTGATAGAGCGCATTTTGCGCGCCGCGCCGTGCCTTGCTGTCGGCGCCACTGGTGTAAAGACGGTCCTTCAGGATATCGAGGTAGAAGCCGCCAAGATCTTCGGAGCAGAAGCTTTGCAGCTTCTGCACGATGAAGTGGAATTCGTAGGCGTCGTAGTGCGCCTGCAGTTCACCCTGCAGCTGGCGCGTCATCGCCAGCGCGTAGCGGTCGATTTCCAGCCAGTCCTCGACCGGTAGCGCGTGCACCTTGGGATCAAAATCAGACAGGTTAGCGAGCAGGAATTTCAGGGTATTGCGAATCCGGCGATAGCCTTCCACCACGCGCTTGAGGATTTCGTCCGAGATCGTGAGCTCGCCCGAATAGTCGGTCGTCGCCACCCACAGCCGCAGGATGTCGGCACCGTACTGGTCCATCACCTTCTGCGGCGAGACGACGTTGCCTTTCGACTTGCTCATCTTGTGGCCTTTGCCGTCGACGACAAAGCCATGGGTCAGCAGCGCTTCGTAGGGCGCGCGGCCGTCGGTCGCGCAGCCGGTGAGGAGCGACGACTGGAACCAGCCGCGATGTTGGTCCGAGCCCTCCAGATAAAGATCCGCAGGATGCGCGAGTTCGGGCCGGCGCTTCAGCACGCAGGCGTGGGTCACGCCCGAATCGAACCAGACGTCGAGCGTGTGGCCGGTCTTGTTGTAAAGCGCGGCGTCCTCGCCCAAGAGTTCGGCCGGGTCGAGCGCGAACCAGGCCTCGATGCCGGCCGCTTCCACGCGCTTCGCCACCGCTTCCAGCAGCGCAGGCGTCTTCGGGTGCAGTTCGCCGGTTTCCTTGTGGGTGAAGAAGGGCATCGGCACGCCCCAGTTGCGCTGGCGCGAGACGCACCAGTCGGGGCGGTTCCTGATCATCGCCTCCAGCCGCGCGCGGCCCCACGATGGAAAGAATTGCGTCGCATCAACCGCCGCCATCGCCTGCTCGCGCAGCATTCCCCCCTGACCCCTGACCCCTGAATCCTGGCCCCTGGAATCCATCCCGATAAACCACTGCCGTGTCGCACGGAAGATGATCGGCGTCTTGTGGCGCCAGCAGTGCGGATAGCTGTGCAGAAGTTTTTCGTGCGCCAGCAGGTTGCCACTGGCCTCGAGCGTTTCGAGGATCAGCGGATTGGCCTGCCAGATGCTCATGCCGCCGACCAGCGGCACGCTGGCGTAAAAGCGGCCGTCGTCGCCGACCGGGTTGTCGACTTTCAGCCCATAGCGGCTGCCGACCACGTAGTCGTCGAGGCCGTGGCCGGGCGCGGTGTGCACGGCGCCGGTGCCGGCGTCGGCGGTGACGTGGTCGCCGACAATGACCGGTACCTGGCGTTGCTGGAAGGGGTGCCACAGCAGCACGCCTTCGAGCGCCTGGCCGGTGGTGTGGGCGATGACCTCGGCGCCTTCGTTCAAGTCGTAACGGGTCAGCGCGGCCTCCTTCAGGCTGTCGGCCAGGATCAAGAGGCCCTTGGACGTGCGTACCAGCGTGTACTGAAAATCGGGGTGCAGCGCCACCGCCTGGTTGGCTGGCAGGGTCCACGGCGTGGTGGTCCAGATGACGATCTGGATCGTCTCATTGATCGACGCGATGTCGAAGCGTTTGGCGAGGTCGGCATGGTCGGCTGCGGCAAAGCCGACGTCGATCGCCGGCGAGGTCTTGTCCTCGTACTCGACCTCGGCCTCGGCCAGGGCGGAGCCGCAGTCGACGCACCAGTGCACCGGCTTGGCGCCCTGATACAGATACCCGGCCTGCTGGATCTGCCCCAGCACGCGCAATTGCTCGGCCTCGAACGCGAAGTCCATCGTGCGATACGGATGGTCCCAGTCGCCCAGCACGCCGAGGCGGATGAAGTCGGCCTTCTGCCGCTCGATCTGTTCCGTCGCGTAGGCGCGGCACAGCTCGCGGAATTTCGACGGGGGAATCGCCTTGCCGTGGGTTTTTTCCACCTGCAGTTCGATCGGCAGGCCGTGGCAGTCCCAGCCCGGCACGTAGAGTGCGTCAAAGCCTTCGAGCTGGCGCGCCTTGGTGATCATGTCCTTCAGGATCTTGTTGACCGCGTGGCCCATGTGGATCTGGCCGTTGGCGTAGGGCGGGCCGTCGTGCAGGATGAACTTGGGCGCGCCGCGGCGGGCGTCGCGCAGGCGCTTGTAGATGCCCTGGTCTTCCCATTCCTTGACCCAGCCCGGCTCGCGCTTGGGCAGGTCGCCGCGCATGGGGAAGGGGGTGTCAGGCAGGTTCAGCGTGCTGCGGTAGTCCGTGGCCGGGGTGGCTGCTGAGGATGTGCTGGCGTTGTCGTCGGACATGAGGGAGCCTTAAAACGGGGCGTTCCGGGGCGTGCCCGGAGCAAGAACGGGATTGGAGCGAGGCAGTGGGTAGGGTGGGCCCGCCGTGGCGGGCGCTGCGGGGCGCAGCCGCCTCAAATTCGGTCGCGCGTGGTCTGGCGCCGGGTCTCGGTGTGCAGCGGCGCGCTGTGCTGTGGCGCACGGGCCGACGCAAAGTACGCACGCGCGTTGTCGCAGTCCTTGGCGATGCCCGCTGTCAGGGCGTCCAGACCGTCGTATTTCAGCTCGTCGTGCAGGTTGTGCAGCAGTTCCACGCGCACGATTTTACCGTACGCCCCCTCGGGGCCCAGCTCGGCGGGCCAGTCCAGGCAGTGGGTCTCGAGCAAGACGCGTCCGCCATTCACATCGTTCGGGTCGAGCGTCGGGCGCACGCCCAGGTTGGCCTCGCCCGGCAGCGGGGCTGCGCCCAGCCCGTGCACCAGCACGGCAAAGTTGCCGCTGGCGGCCGGTTTCCAGTGGGCAAAACGCAGGTTCAGCGTGCGAAACCCGTTGCCTGCGCCGGCCGCAGTGGCCCCTAGTTCGCGCCCCAGCTTGCGGCCATGCACCACATGCCCGCTGATCGTGTACGGGCGCCCCAGCAGCCGGGCGGCGGCCTCCATGTCGCCCGCGGCCAGGGCCTGGCGCACGGCCGAGCTGGAGACGCGCAGCCCGTGCACCTCGTACGAATTCATGCGCGCCACGTCAAAGCCGCGGCTTTGCCCGGCAGCGTCCAGCATGGCGTAGTCGCCCGCGCGCTGGCGCCCGAAGCGGAAATCGTCGCCCACCAGCACATACCGCGCACCCAGGCCCTGCAGCA
>NZ_JAUYRI010000013.1 GCF_030696885.1 Thiobacillus sp. | reverse complement strand
GGCAAAGGTGTTTGAGCCCCGCCCACAAAAATCCAATTAATAACATCGAAGGCGGGGCGAGTTCTTTGCCGCCCACCCGACGCGCTTGATCTTCGGGAATTCAGGGCTGTCGGGGTCGCTTTTTTTTTCTTTGGTTACTTTCTTTTGGCGAGACAAAAGAAAGTGACTAGCTGCCGGGCTACCCCCGGCCAACGGACCTCACCTACCGCAACACTCTAAAAACTCAGCCGTCACTTGCACTTCATCTCAGGCGTTAGTTTCATCCACTCCACCAGCCAGGCCTTCGCCCGTTCACGCGCATGCCGCGCGGCGATCTTTTCTTCCGGCCACTGATCGGGACGAAAGTCGAAGGCGCGTCGTGCGATCGGGTAGACCTGGTACTCCGCCGGCACGCCGCGCTCCAGCAGGGCGTAGAACGCCCGTCCGCCGTTGGTGCGGCGCAGTTCATAGTCCTGCTCGCCGATCAGGAACAGGATGGGGGTGGTGATGCGGGCGATTTCGGGGGCGACGCTGAACAGCTGCTCGGGCTCGGGTGCGTTGGGGTTCTGCATGTGGCCGTAGTAGCTGACGATGGCGGCGATGTCGCCGCCGCGCTTGTCGGCGAGCCGGATCGCGTAATACGGCCCGCGTGACAGGCCGACGATGCCGACCTTGCCCTTGCAGACGTTGGGCAGCGATTTCAGGTAATCCAGTCCGGCTTCCACATCGAGCTCGGTGTCGGGATTGTGCGCCGACGGCCAGCGCTCGATGAAACGGCCGCTCTGCCAGTCGGGCGCGACGACGAGAAAACCCTGTTCGGCGAGTTCGCGCACGTGGGCCTGTTCATCGCCTTCGTAGCCGCGCTTGGCATGGATGAACAGCACGGGTGGGAAGGGGCCTTTGCCTGCCGGGGTGGCGATTTCGACCGGCACCGGGGAACCGTCGGCGGCCTTGATCTGGGTGCGGCTGAGTTCAACCGCCTGGGCAATGGTGGGCGCAAGCAACGCCGATGCTAAGATTGCGCCCGCAATGGCGAGTCGTTTCATGGTGCGTTTCCTGGAATTTGGGCGACCTCCATTTTAGGCCCAGGCGCCTCTTTTCCTGACGGTCATTAAATACCCATCCGCTGCGCGAGGCGGACGGCTTGCAAGCTTGAGGGACCCCCGACGCGTGAACGCGCCCTTCGACGAACCGACGATTCCCAGCGGACTCAGGCGTCCGCTGGCGGCCATCTGGATTTCGTTCGGCCTGCATGCCGCGTTGATTGCGCTGGTGCAGGTGGCGTCGCCGGGAACGCAGGGTGGCGGGGGAACGGTCATCGAGGCGCGGCTGGAGCAAGTGGAGGCCGCACCGCCTGTTGCGGCCACATCGACGCTGGCGCCGGCCGAAGCCGACACGGCGCTGCCGGCCACCGAGGTCGTGCCACCTGCCGCGCCGCCTGTCGTCACTGAAACGGAGGCCCCTGGGCCGGCAGGGACGCCCGCGGCATCGCCCGCTGCGATCAGCAGCCCGGTCGACCTCACCTACTACAGCACGCGCGAAGTCGATGTGCCGCCGCGCGCCCTGCATGACATCGTGCCGGACTATCCGGAAGCGGCCGAGCGTGAGGCCCTGTCCGGCAAGGTGCGCCTGCACCTGAAGCTGGACGTGGACGGGCGCGTCAGCGACGTCGAGGTGATCGGCGCCGATCCGCCCGGCCTGTTCGAGGAATCGGCGCGCGCGGCGTTTGCCGCGGCGCGTTTTTCACCGGCCTATCGGGGTGGCAAACCGGTGCGCGTGCAGATGATGATCGAGGTGGAGTATGGCCTGGAAAACCAGCCCGAGTAGCGCGGCTTCAGGACGCTGACGGTGGCTCGGCCAGCCCCTGCAGGATCGGGCAGTCGGGGCGGTGGTCGCCATGGCAGGCCTGCGCCAGCGTCATCAGTGTGGCGCGCATGTCCGTCAGCGCGGCAATGCGCGCGTCGAGGTCGGCGATGTGCGCGGCGGCCAGCCGCTTGACGTCGGCGCTGGCGCGCGCGGGATCGTCCCACAGCGACAACAGGTGCCGGATCTGCCCCAGCGAAAAACCCAGATCGCGCGCGCGGCGGATGAAGCGCAGCAGATGCGCGTCTCGCGCCTGATACTGCCGGTAGCCCGCCTGCGTGCGGCTGCTTGCGCGAATCAGGCCGATGCTTTCGTAATGCCGGATCATCTTGGCCGACACGCCGCTGGTGCGGGCGACTTCACCGATGTTCATGCTCATCTCCTGCCGGCCGCCAGCGTTTCAGCAGCAGCGCGTTGGTCACCACGCTGACGCTGGAGAAGGCCATCGCCGCGCCGGCGATCACCGGGTTAAGGAATCCTAGGGCCGCGAGCGGAATCCCCACCACGTTGTAGATGAAGGCCCAGAACAGGTTCTGCCGGATCTTGGCGTAGGTGCGTTTGGAAATGTCGATCGCGTCGGCCACCAGTGCCGGGTCGCCGCGCATCAGCGTGATGCCGGCGGTGTGCATCGCGACGTCGCTGCCGCTGCTCATCGCGATGCCGACGTCGGCAGCGGCCAGCGCCGGCGCATCGTTGATGCCGTCGCCGACCATTGCCACCGTGCGACCCTCGGCCTTGAGCGCGCCGACGTGCGTGGCCTTGTCGGCCGGCAGCACTTCGGCGAACACGCGCTCGATGCCGAGCGTGGCGGCCGCGGCGCCAGCCGCGCCGCGGTTGTCGCCCGACAGCATCACCGGGGTGATGCCGAGCGCTTTCAGTCCGGCCACCGCGCGCGCGGCGCTCGGCTTGATCGCATCGCCAAAGGCCAGCAGGCCGAGCACGTGGCGATCCGCCGCGCGCGCCAGCCACGACACGCTGCGGCCGGCGGCTTCCTGTTCGCTTGCTGCAGCGTCGAGCAAGGCGGTGTCGACACCGTTTTCCTGCATCAGGCGGCGGTTGCCGAGCCACCAGGTCTGATCGGCGGCCTCGCCGGAAATCCCGCGTCCAGGCAGCGCCTGCTGCGCATGCGCGGCCTGCGGTGCGATCCCGCCCGCGGCCGCTTCGGCGAGCACGGCGCGCGCCAGCGGGTGCTCGCTGCCGGCCTGCAGGCCGGCGGCAAGCGCCAGCAGTTCGGTACGGTCGTGGCCATCCGCGGCCACGCAGGCGGCCACGTGCGGCGTGCCGTCGGTGAGCGTGCCGGTCTTGTCGAACACCACGGTCTGGATCCGGTGCGCGAGTTCCAGTGCTTCAGCGTCCTTGATCAAAATGCCGTGGCGCGCGGCGACGCCGGTGCCGGCCATGATCGCGGTGGGGGTGGCGAGCCCCAGCGCGCACGGGCAGGCGATCACCAGCACCGCGACCGCGTTGAGGATGGCGATTTCGATGTTGCCGCCGACGGCCCACCAGCCGATGAAGGTGACGAGCGCGATGACCATCACCACCGGCACGAACACCGCGCTCACCTTGTCGACCAGACGCTGGATCGGTGCCTTGGCGGCCTGCGCGTTTTCCACCAGCCGGATGATGCGTGCCAGCGTGGTCTCGGTACCGATCGCGGTGGTGCGTGCCAGCAGCAGCCCGTGTGCGTTGATCGCGCCGCCGGTCACCGTGTCGCCCGGCTGCTTGTCGACCGGCAGCGATTCACCGGTGAGCATGGACTCGTCGATCTGGCTTGTGCCTTCGATGATTTCACCGTCCACCGGCACCCGTTCGCCGGGGCGGATCACCACCACGTCGCCGACGCGGATCGCTTCGATCGGTAGGTCGCGGTCGATACCGTCGTGGCGCACCCGCGCGGTCGCCGGGCGCAGCGCCTGCAGCGCGCGGATCGCCGCCGTGGTCTGGCGCTTGGCGCGCGTCTCCAGCCATTTGCCGAGCAGCACCAGGCTGATCACCACGGCCGACGCCTCGAAATACAGATGCATGGTGCCGGGATCGGTCAGCAGCAGATACACGCTCAATCCATAGGCCGCGCTGGTGCCCACCGCCACCAGCAGGTCCATGTTGCCGCTGCCGGCGCGCAGCGCCTTCCAGCCGGCGCGGTAGAAGCGCGCGCCGAGCCAGAACTGCACCGGGGTGGCGAGCAGCCATTGCAGCCAGCCCGGCAGCATCCAGTGCGCGCCGAACAGGCTGCCTAACATGGGCAGCACCAGCGGCAGCGACAACACCATCGCCAGCGCCACCGGCCACCAGTCGGGCAGCGTGCGCACCGGCGCGGCCGCGGCTTCGCCGGACGGCGCCGGCAGCTGTGCGCCGTAACCGGCGCGCTCCACCGCGGCAATCAGCGCCGCGGCAGAAATACCGTGCGCCAGCTTCACGCTGGCCTGTTCGGTGGCGAGGTTGACGCTCGCCTCGAACACGCCGGGCACCTTGGCGAGCGCTTTTTCCACCCGCGCCGAGCAGGTGGCGCAGGTCATGCCGCTGATGTCGAGCTTGACGGAGTCGGTCGGCACGCTGAAGCCGGCTTTCTCGATTGCGCGCTGCACCGATTCGAGGTCGGTATCGCCGGACACGGTGGCCGTTTCGGTTGCCAGGTTGACCGTGGCGTCGGTGACGCCGGGCAATTGCTTGAGGACTTTTTCCACCCGCGTCGAGCAGCTGGCGCAGGTCATGCCCTGGATACCGACGGAAAGCGTGGATGAGGACGAGGTGTTCATGGCGTGCTCCTGGTTCATGGAGATTGCACCATAAACCTTCCCATCATGGAAAGGTCAAGGGGTTTCCGTTCGGCCGTCAAATCAGCGGCCGCGGGCGCAGCGGCAGCGCATAGTAGTCGGCCAGGCGCGCCATCGCGGCGGGGTTCACCAGCTTCAGCCGGCCGTCTTTCAGCGTATAGAGCCCGGCCGCGTTCAGGCGCTTCAGGGTCTTGTTGGTATGCACCAGCGACAGGCCGAGCGCATCGGCGATGTGCTGCTGGTTGAGCGGCAGGCGCAGGCCATCCGGCTCGACCATACCGAGGCGCTCGGCGCGCTTGTATAGGTGAATCATCAGCATGGCGATGCGTTCGGTGGCCGAACGCCGGCCCACCGACAGCAGGTTCTCGTCGACGATCAGTTCCTCGTTGGCGGTCAGCCAGGTGATGTCGAACCCCAGGGCGGGGTGAGTGCGGTACAGATCCCACAGGCGGTCGGACGGAAACACGCACAGCGTGGATTCGGTCAGCGTCTCGACGCCGTGTGGATGGCGCGCATCGAGCTGGTGCTGAAGTCCGATGAAGTCGCCCGGGAGCAGAAAATTGAAAATCTGACGCCGCCCGTCGCTGAGCGTTCGATACCGAAATGCCCAGCCGGACAGAAGCGTGAAAAGCTCTTTGCGGTCGTCGCCCTCGCGCAGAATGCTGCTGCCGGCCCCTACGCTGATCTCGCGCTTTTTCATGTGCTCGATGAATTCGATTTCCGAATCGGTGTTGGCTGAAAAAGCGCCGGTGGCGCGCAAGGGGCACTGCTTGCAGGGTATTTTTGGGCTCATGTGGGTCATGTGATCAGGCCAGTTAATAGGATTACAGGGCATCCGGTCGCGGCTATGTCTTACTACATTGCCCTCCTTTTTCCTGCCGACTATCGTAAAAGACCAACAAGTTCCTGAAGATCGTTAAACCATGAAGGAGCGCTACCAGTTATTTTATCTGAGCCGTCTTGCCCCAGGCACGTCGCCCACCTACGTCGCCGAGATTGTTCGCGCTGCGCGCCAGCGCAACGCCGAACACGGGATCAATAGTCTGCTCGTGTTCGATGGCTGGCGGTTCTGCGAATGTATCGAAGGCACGGACACGGCGGTGGGCACCTTGGCTGACTGCATCCGGACGGACGTGCGGCGTACGGATTTCACGGTGTTGCATCAGGGCGAGGCTGTCATCCCGCTACGGCTGGGCGGAAAGAGCCTCGTCTATGCCCTCAGCTACGATGACAGCCTGGATCGTTTCGAACAGGCCCGCGGTGCGCAGGCCATAGCCTTGCTTGCCGGCATGTTGCCGACATTCGACCTGGAGCCGTAGTTCTCCTGCCTGTAAGCCCATTCCGACCGTTTTTCGGTTGATTCCTACACACATCTGCCGCTGACTCCGACTGTATCCAGTCGGCCGGACAACCACAATGTTTCTCACAGGCCCGGTCTTCGACTGGAGCGCCCCCCGCGGGACGTGCCTGCCACGCAAGGCATCCGCCTTGCGGCGTCTTTGATGACAGGAGAAAGTCAGATGAAATCAAGCAACGCTAAATCCACGGTCCAGGGCGAGGGCGATTACGCCTCCGCACGCAAATACAACGAGAAAACACAGGCCTTTGCCAAATCGGGCAAGGTCGAGCAGGCGGCGCAGGAAGCTGCGCCGCGCAATGCGCAGGAGCAGGCCGATATGCGCAAGGCCGAAGCCGAAGGGCGCTCTCATGCTAAAGGCGGCCAAGCCCTGTCCGGCCAAGGCGATGGAAGTTCGCCCGGCCGCCCGAAGCCGGAGAAGAAGGCACCGGGAAAGCACCCGCAAGGACGCAACCCTACCCCGGAAAAACTTCCCGGACGCTAGACAGCGCAAGCAGCACGACATTTTTAACCCTTTGAATCAGGAGCATCTCATGACCACAATTTCCCACCCCATGTTGTCTTCCAGCACGATTGCTGGCGACAAGGTCGTCAACCGTGAGGGCGAGAACCTCGGCGACATCAAGGACTTGATGATCGATGTCGACCAGGGCCGCGTCGCCTATGCGGTGCTGGAATTCGGCGGCTTCCTCGGCCTGGGCAGCAAGCTGTTCGCCGTCCCGCTTTCGGCGATGGAAATCGATCCGGAAAACCATCGCTTCATCTTCGATCAGGACAAGGAAAGCCTGCAGAATGCGCCGGGCTTCGACAAGGACCACTGGCCGAACTTCTCTGACCGCGTCTGGGGTTCCCAGGTGCATTCCCACTACGGCGTTCGCCCGTACTGGGAGTAAGCCGAACGGCTCCGCAAACGGGGCCGTTGCTGATTTTAAGGAGCCGATCATGCACTTCATGCGCATCCCCTTGGTGGCTGCCGCGCTGACTGCCGTCACGCTCACGTCCGTGAACGCGATGGACCCGTGGGTGACCGAGCGCGCGCAGTCGGGCAATGCAGCGCAAGGCGAGCGGCAGGCGTCGGGCGGGTTCAGCACAACCGCCCTGTCGCGCGCCCCCGGTGTACTGAACGCGCTGGCGGACGATAACAACACGCTGGTCTATGTGCGGGTCAGCCAGGCACGCTACGCGGCGTATTACAACGACGCCAGGTCGCGCTGCGCGATGTACCGCGGCAAAGCCGGGGATACCTGCGTTGATGAAGCCCGGATGAAATACGGCCAGCCGCTGGCAAACCCGCCGCTGTAACGCGGCGGACATAAAGGAGCAACACATGGCTAACACCTCCAACTGGGGCCTGTGCATCAAATGTAAATGGTGGCAGATCGAACCCGACGCGGCCCTGGCCAGCAGCACGCATGGCCTGTGTATCGAGCAAAGTATGCAGCCCTATCTGCTACGCGTTTCCGGTGGCAGCGGCTGCGGCCTGTTTCTCGAGGGCGAGCCGGCACACGCCAAGGGCTCGGGCGACAGCCCGCCGACGGCTGCGCCGACCCGCTGAGCCGGTTGAGCAACGCATCTGGCGCGTGTTCATCGATGAATCCCGATGAGTTTTCAGCCCAAAGCAAGTACTGCTTTGCGGTTTTCGTTGACCGGGCAGATTGATGAAAGCAGACAACAGGAGGACTTCATGCGAAACAGAATAATGACCTTGGCCGCGCTGGCCCTGCCGCTTCATGTGCTTGCGGCAGACGTGGCGCCGCTGACACGTCCGCCCGGCGACAAGACGTCGCCCAAGACCTCCGTGCTCAAGGCGGGGGCCGCCGTTCTGCAAACCGATAATCCGCTTGAGCCGATGAATGTGTACCTGAATGGCTTGCATGCCATGAAGCACGATCCGGCGCATCAGATGGTCGCCCACCATTTCTGCACGCAGGTGAACGAAGACTTCGCGCAGTGCGTGCTGTTCGATGGCAATACGCGTGATGCCAACCTCAATGGCATCGAGTACATCATTTCGGAGAAGCTGTTCAATCAGCTCCCGCCCGCGGAAAAGCAGTACTGGCATCCGCACAACTACGAAATCCTGTCCGGTCAGCTGGTCGCTCCCGGGTTGCCCGACGTGGCCGAGAAAGCGCTGATGAGAGGCAAGATCAACAGTTACGGAAAGACCTGGCATGTGTGGAAAACGGCCATGCCCCATATGAAAGGCGACCCACTGCCGTACGGCGATCCGGAGCTGGCCTGGTCCTTTAATCGGGACGGCGAGGCCATGCCGGGTCTGGTCGAGGGGCGCGATCGGGCTATCGGAATCGACAGTGCGGAGACACGCCGCAAGCGGGCCGACCTGGCGCCACTGGCCAAGCCGCAAAGCGGCGTCGACGTGCTGCACGGAAAATTTCCGCGCCCGACGCGGCCGATTCCGGGCGTGACCGATCTCGGCGGTGGAACACGCAGCCCGAGCGCTTCCGCTCAACCTTGAGGAGGACATCCATCATGCCAAGAGGAGACAAATCGGCCTACACGGACAAGCAGAAACGCCAGGCGCAGCATATCGAGGAAGGCTATATCGACCAGGGCGTACCCGAGGACAAAGCCGAGGCGCGCGCCTGGGCCACTGTCAACAAAATGACGGGGGGCGGCAAGAAAAGCGGCTCAGGCCGCGGCAAGGCGGTCAACCCGGCGCCTGCTCGCAAAGGTGGCAGGGCAGGGGGCGCAGCCTCCGCATCGCGCACCGCAGCCGAGCGCAGTGCCTCGGCCAAGAAGGCCGCACAGACCCGCGCCCGCAATGCGGCAAACCGGAAGGCCAGCATGGCTACCTGAACGGCAACGCTTGCTGGGCCGACCAAACCTGGAGGCTTGAATGGGTTCACAGAAAAAACCGGCCGCGCGCGGCCCATCCGGGGCCGCCCGGTCCACTCGGCCGGCCGGGCGTGGAAGAAAAATTCGCTACGCCGTCATCGGCCAGGGCTATATCGCCCAGGGCGCCGTGTTGCCGGCATTTGCCCACGCCAAGAAGAACACTGAACTCGCTGCCCTGATTTCGGACGATCCGGTCAAGCTGAAAAAGCTGTCGAAAGAGTATGGCGTAGCGCGGGTCGCGACCTACGACGATTACGACACCTTGATGGCGAGCGGTGAAATCGACGCGGTCTACATTGCGCTGCCCAACCACCTGCATCTCGACTATACCGTGCGCGCCGCCCGCGCCGGGGTCCATGTGCTGTGTGAAAAACCGATGGCCGTCACCGAGGCGGAGTGCCGGAAGATGCAGCGCGAATGCAAGAAGCATGGTGTGAAATTGATGATCGCCTACCGGCTGCATCTGGAGAAAGCCAACCTGGCCGCAGTGGAGCTCGTGAAGTCGGGCAAATTGGGCGAGCCGCGACTATTCAATTCGACATTCACGATGCAGGTGAACGACCCCGACAACATTCGCCTGATCGAGGAAACGGGCGGGGGCACGCTCTACGATATCGGGGTCTATTGCATCAACGCGGCGCGTTATCTGTTCCGCGACGAGCCGACTGAAGTGTTCGCCGTCACCGCCCGCAATGGCGAGAAGCGGTTTGCCGAGGTCGAGGAAATGAGCAGCGCCATCATGCGCTTTCCCGGCGACCGGCTTGCAAGCTTTACCTGCAGCTTTGGCACCGCCAAGGCCTCCGCCTATGAGATCGTCGGCACCCAAGGCGCATTGCGCGTCGCGCCGGCCTACAGCTATTCCGAGGCGTTGAAACACACCATTACGGTCGACGGCAAGTCGCGTGAGCGCCGGTTTTCACGCGGCGACCAGTTCGCGCCGCAGCTTGTGTATTTTGCTGACTGTATTTTGCATGACAGGACACCGGAGCCCTCGGGTGACGAAGGCCTGATCGACGTGCGCATCATCAATGCGCTTTATCGTTCGGCCGAGACGCGGCGGGTCGTCAAGCTCTCCCGCATGCAAAAGCGTGAGCGGCCGACCAAGAAGCAGCAACTGAGCCGCCCCGCCGTGGACAAGCCCAAACTGGTCCGTGCAACCCCGCCTTCCGGGAAACCCTGAGCGGACTTAATCGGCGTGCACCCGGCCGCTGCTCGAGGGTAGGGTGGCGCGATCAAAGCCTTGCCGAACTGCACGTCAGTATCGGCCTACAGGATCACTCCCACGCGCCTACATGTTTCTCAGTGGCGGCGGATACCGCCCTCAAAGACGGCTCGCTACATTGCACACATGCTGAATTTTTCAGCGTAGGCAGTGACCCGACATCAACCAAGGAGTGACCAAATGAAATTTCGTACCAGCCTGTTTTTAGCTGCATTGACCTTGGCAGCCATGAGCCCGATCCACGCGGCCGACGTCAAGGACACGATGAAAGATCGCGCCGATTCCAAATATGACGCCACCAAGGATGTGGCCAAGCAAAACTACGAAATGGCCAAAGAGAACTGCAAGAACATGTCCGGCAACGCCAAGGACGTCTGCATGAAGGAAGCGGAGTCGGAATACGTGAAGGCCAAGTCACAAGCCAAGGTTGAAAAGAAATCCGCCAGGACCCAGGCCGAGGCTACCGACGATCAGATGAAGGCCGAGTACAAGGCCGCGAAAGAAAAGTGTGATGCCCTTTCCGGCAACGCCAAGGATGCGTGCATCTCCGAGGCGAAGCTGAAGTATCGCCAGTAATCCGAAGGTCGCATCACCCCGGCGGCCGGATAGCCGCCGGGCACCAGCCGTTTCAGCACCCGTTGCCAATCATGCCGCCGGGTGCTGCATGAAGGAGAAACACCCATGGCCAAGCAGAAGAACAAATCGGCGCGCCCGGCGGACGGTGCATTCCATGCCGGCACCGCTGGCGAACTGCACCAGACCACCGATGCGCGTGACAGCACGCTGACGACCAACCAGGGCATCGCGATTTCGGACAACCAGAATTCGCTGCGAAGCGGCACGCGCGGCCCGACCCTGCTGGAAGATTTTGTCCTGCGGGAAAAGATCACCCATTTCGACCATGAGCGCATCCCCGAGCGCATCGTGCATGCGCGCGGGTCGGGCGCGCATGGCTATTTCGAGGCGTACGGAGACCTGAGCGACCTCACCCGCGCGGCCTTCCTGTGCGATCCTGGCATCCAGACGCCGGTGTTCGCCCGCTTCTCCACCGTGGCGGGCGGCGCCGGCTCGGTCGACCTGCCGCGCGACGTGCGCGGCTTTGCGGTCAAGTTCTATACCCAGCAAGGCACGTTCGACCTGGTTGGCAACAACATTCCGGTGTTCTTCATCCAGGACGCGATCAAGTTTCCGGATCTGGTGCATGCGGTAAAAATGGAGCCCGACCGCGGCTATCCGCAGGCAGCGAGCGCGCACGATACCTTCTGGGATTTCGTGTCGCTAATGCCCGAGAGCCTGCACATGATCCTGTGGCTCATGTCCGATCGTGCCATTCCGCGCTCGCTGCGGATGATCGAAGGCTTCGGCGTGCACACTTTCCGCTTCATCAATGCGGAGGGGACGTCGACGTTCGTGAAATTCCACTGGCGTCCCAGGATTGGCAGCGCGTCGGTGCTATGGGACGAGGCGGTCAAGATCAGCGGCGCCGACCCGGATTTTCACCGGCGTGACCTGTTCGAGGCCATCGAACGGGGCGACTTCCCGGAATGGGAGTTGTCGGTGCAGGCTTTCGACCAGGCGACCGCCGACAGCTTTCCGTTCGACGTGCTGGATGCGACCAAGCTGATTCCGGAAGAAATGGTGCCCTTGAAGCCGATCGGCCGGATGGTGCTGAACCGCAATCCGGACAATTTCTTTGCCGAAACCGAGCAGGTGGCGTTCCACCCCGGCCATGTGGTGCCCGGCATCGATTTCAGCGACGACCCCCTCTTGCAGGGGCGGCTGTTTTCGTACACCGACACGCAGCTGTCGCGTCTGGGCGGGCCCAATTTCCATCAGATTCCGGTCAACCGGCCGCGCTGCCCGATGCACAACTTCCAGCGCGATGCGCTGATGCAGATGGAGGTGCCGAAGGGCCGCGTCAATTACGAGCCCAATTCGCTCGCGCCCGACTCGCCGCGCGAAAACCCGGATGCCGGCTTTGTCACCTATCCCGACACTGACAGCGGGGACAAAGTGCGGGTCCGCTCGGAAACCTTCATGGACCACTACAGCCAGGCGCGACTGTTCTTCCGTTCGATGACGGCGCCGGAACAGGACCATATCGTCAACGCCTTCGCCTTCGAACTCGGCAAGGTGGAAACACCGGACGTGCGCTGCCGGGTGCTGGGCCACGTGAAGAATGTGGACGCTGAACTGTGCGACCGGGTTGAACAGGCGCTGGGCATGCCCGGGCAGGCCTACACCATTCCGCCCGCCAGGGAGCCGATCGACATGGCACCTTCGCCGGCACTCAGCCTGCTGGCCAAGGCCCAGCCGACGCTGGTTGGACGCAAGATCGGCGTGCTGGTCAGCGATGGCTTCGAGATGGCACTGCTGGAGCAGCTGCAGGCGTCGGCAGAAGCCGAGGGCGCCGTGCTGCAAGTGATCGGACCGACCATCGGCAAGGTGAAATCGAGCGGCAAGGAGACGGTCACGCCCGACCACGCCATCGCAGCGGCGCCGTCGGTGCTGTTCGACACGGTTGCGGTGGCGGTCTGCGGGCCCGATATCGAGGCCCTGAAGGGGCAAGCGGCGGCACTGAATTTTCTCCGTGATGCCTACGCCCACCTGAAGTTCATCGGCTTTACCGCCACCTCGATGCCCTTGCTGGAAGCAGCGGGAATCGCCGTCGACGACGCAGTCATCGAAATGGACAGCCGCGCTGATGCGGCCGCCTATGTCGAGGCCGCCAAAGAGGGCCGATTCTGGCCGCGTGCGAAGGTCATCAAGGCATGAGCACACGACGGCCCGACGGCTGTCGTATTCCACTCACCTGGTTCAAACGGAGTACAGCATGAATCCCGTACGCGCCCAGCGACAGACCGGCTCAATGCCCGAGGATGAATTCGCGGCCGAGCATCAGGGTATCAGCACCGCCATGCTGGAGAGCATGGCCTATCCCTATGACTTGCCGGCGCTGCCGTATTCGATGGGCGCATTGAGCCCCAGCATTTCCGAACGCACGCTGCGCTGCCATCACGGTGCGCATCACAAGACCTATATCGAGGCACTCAACAAGGCGATCGGCGATACGGAATATGAAGCCATGCCGCTGAAGGCCTTGATCCTGGCCACCGCCGGAAAACCAGGGCAATCCGCGATCTTCAACAATGCGGCCCAGGCCTGGAACCACGCGTTCTACTGGGACAGCCTCACTCCCGAGGGGGGTGGCGAGCCGCCGCCCGTGCTCAAGCGGATGATCGAGGCCTCATTCGGCAGCGTCGACGCCTGCAGGAACGCGCTGACCAAGGCCGCTACAACCCAGTTCGGATCGGGCTGGGCTTGGCTGGCGCAGGAGGGAAAGAAGATCGTCGTGCTGAAAACCGACAATGCGGACAATCCGCTGACTCGCGGCATGACCCCGCTGCTGGCCATCGACGTGTGGGAGCACGCGTACTACATCGATTACCAGAATCGGCGCAAGGATCATGTCGACGGCGTGATCAACGATCTGCTCAACTGGAAATTTGCGGCCAGCAACCTCGCCTGAGGCCTGGCCCGTCACATCACGAAACCTGAAGGGAACCATCATGAACAACACTGAACGTGCAATACAGGCAGAAGGCGAAACCCCGATTTATGAAACGGTCAAATATCTGACCAAGGACGAGATCGAGAAAACTGTCCGGAAGAATGCGCAAGCCATGCAGTTCGACCTCAACGACGAGCACATGAGCGTAATCAATTCGCTGATCGAACATTACAAGAACGACTGCAAGACGCGCGATTGCCTGGCCGCTCACGAGCATATGCGGTTCCTCGAGGAAGCCTACGAATTCAAGGGCGGTAGCCGCTACCTGTACATGCTGTTTGATGCGGTTCCGGGTACCCGCGGCGTGCTGCAACCGATCCACGAGCTCGCCGGTCTGCCCCCGCTGCAGTTGGAATCGGACGAAGGCTTCGGTACCACATTCTGAAGTCGGCAGCGCAGGCTGTGGCGGAAAAACGTCGGCTGCGGCCTGCACGGGCGGCCGCGTCTGCCATCAAACCCATACGGGGCGAACAGCGCGTTCCGCTTGGCATTGCCAGAATGAGAATGCTGCGCTGAGCGTGTAGGCTTGATCCCCTGAGGTCATTGCCACCAGCCGGATGATCTGCAGTGGGGTAATCGATAAGCAGCCAATAAGCAGCCATAGCGGGAGCGCAGCATGGAAATCAGGGACGGGCAGGTTTTCCGCAGCGCTAATCATGAAGGCAGCGCCAGCCGTGAGGACGAACCGGTCAATCCCGGCGAGTTGGCCGTGGCGCGGATTCCAACCGATGCGCACAATCTGCCGCTGATCGTGTTGACCGTGCTCGCGGTCATTTTCGTGCTCGACTGGGCGCAGACGGTTTTCATCCCTCTGGTGCTCGGACTGGTCGTGAGCTATGCCCTCTCGCCGCTGGTCAGGCAGCTGCAAAAATGGCATGTCCCGCGCGCCATCGGCGCGGCCCTTTTGCTACTGGGGATTGTGGGCGGCGTGGGTGCGCTGGGCTATTCGCTGCAGGACCAAGCCACCGGCATGATCGAAACCCTGCCCGATGCCGCGCAGAAGCTCCGCGAGGCGGTGCGCAAGGAATGGGGCACGCCCCAGGGCGCGATGGAGAAGGTGCAGAAAGCGGCCGAACAGATCGAGCATGCGGCAAGCGAGACGGCCGCGCCCACAACGGTCGTGCCGCGCGGCGTGACGCGGGTGCAGATCGAGGAGCCCAGACTCAAAATCCGCGACTATCTGTGGGATGGCACGATCGGCGTACTGTCCTTCATGACGCTCGCGGTGATGGTGCTGTTTCTGACCTATTTTTTGATGGTGTCGGGCGACACCTTCCGGCGCAAGCTGGTCAAGCTGTCCGGCCCCACGCTGGGCCGGAAAAAAGACACCGTGCAGATGCTGAACGAAATCAGCGCGCAGGTGCAGCGTTACCTGCTGGTGCAGGTGATGACCAGTGTGTTCGTCGGTATTGCGATCTGGCTGGCCTTCCTGTGGATCGGGCTGGAACACGCCGCTGTGTGGGGCGTGGCGGCCGCCATCCTTAACCTTGTCCCCTATCTGGGGCCGATCCTGATCACCGGCGGTACGGCGCTGGTCGCGTTTCTGCAGTTCGGCAGCATGAGCATGGCGCTTACGGTTGCCGGCATCTCGGTCATCATCAACGGCCTCGAAGGCTTTCTGCTGACCCCCTGGCTGACCGGTCGTGCCAGTCGCATGAATCCGGTGGTGGTGTTCGTGGGCATCCTGTTCTGGGGATGGCTGTGGGGCGCCTGGGGCCTGCTGCTCGGCATGCCGATCATGATGGCGGTCAAAGCGGTCTGCGATCACGTCGACGAATTCAATTCGGTCGGCGAACTGATGGGCGTCTGAATTCCGCAGCGGCCGGGCTTACGAGCCGCTGTGGCCGCTGCACGCATTGCGGTGCGGGGTTATGTCCGCCGCGCGTCGATCTTCCTCAATTCCTACACACAGAAGCGGGTCCTTCTTATACCCGCGCCGCGTGCTGCCGCTTACAGTTTCAACATGGCTGCAGACGCTGCTGTTGCGCCTTTCCCAGTCATACACGCAGGCCGAACTTGAACCGGTTTTGCAGCCATGCCGCTTCGTTTTTCAGCCTCGCATTCCAGAACATGACGAGCAGGAGGAGTACTCATGAAACAATTGAAGACAGTGGCAGCAAGCGCCGTCGTAATTGGCCAGCTGCTTTCCGGGTCTGTGTTCGCCGCCTCGGTGACCCTGAGCGGCGATACGGTCGACTACACCTTTGACGATACGCTGCTCGGACTGTTCGGTCCTGCCAGCCTGTCAGGCGACACGCTTTATTTCACCCCGGTCACCTTTCAGGCCGAGTCGCTGAATGGCGACGGCTATTCGCTGACCAACAGCACCATGAATATCCAGGTCAGTGCGCAAGAGGGCTGGGCTTTATCCAACATGTCGCTTATCGAAAAAGGCGACTACATGCTGCTCGGCGGTGCGAGCACGGCCGATGTCGCGGGCCAGATGCGCGTGCGTGATCTTTCGGCGGTTCTCGATGACATGACGGCCAGCATCCAGACCACCGCTGTCCTCGACCACATCGGCCTGCCCACCACCAATTGGGAAGCAGGCGCAGTGATCGACCTGTCCGCATGGACCGACACACAGGCCGTGAATGTGACCGTGCAAAACCTTTTGCTGGCATCGACCCGTGACGCGTCCTCGCTCGCCTTTCTCGACAAGAAGTTTGTGGGCCTGACCCCGACTGCCATTCCAATTTCCCCGGTTCCCGAGGCACACACCTACGGCTTGATGCTCGCCGGCCTCGGATTGATCGGTTGGAAAATCAAGCGTCGCCGCTTTACGACGCCGCATAGTAGCTAATCAACCCGAAAAGGAATCCAGATGAATACAACTCAATTTTTTGGCGTGAGCCTGCTGACGGCCAGTCTGCTGACCATGGGCGGCTGCACGGTATTTCGTGGTCAATCCACGGTCGGCCAGGCGGTCGACGACTCGGCCATCACGACCCAGGTCAAGGCGCGTTTCGCCGAAAGCCCTGTGGTGAGTGCGCTGGCAATCAACGTGCAGACGGTCCATGGCGTCGTCCAGCTGTCTGGATTTGCCAAGAGCGCCAGCGAGCGGACCACGGCGGAATCGATCGCGCGCCAGGTGCCGAACGTCAAATCCGTCAAGAACGACATCATCATCAAGCCGTAATTTTTCGCACGCCGGACGCCTGTCCGGTGCGCATGTGTGCAGTGTCAATCTGAAAAGGAGAGAAACATGAACTGGGACATCATCGAAGGCAACTGGAAGCAGGCCAAGGGCAAGATCAAGGAACAGTGGGGCAAGCTCACGGACGACGATTTCGACACGATCGGTGGTCGGCGCGATCAGCTCAACGGCAAGATCCAGGAACGCTATGGCCTGTCCAAGGACGAGGCTGAAGAACAGATCGAAAAATGGCAGAAAAATGCCCGTGACGACTGGTTTCATTAAGTTACCGGCCCAGCGCGGCTGAGGCGGACTCGGACAATTCGAGCAGTGTGACCGCCAGCCGCGGCATCGACATGGGTCGGTGCCGCGGCTTTGCAGTGGATGCCGTATTTGGAAAGGACATACCATGAGAATCAAACAACTGATATTCGGCGAACGATCATTGACCAAGATCGCGGGCGTTTTTGCCAGTAAGAGCCTGGCGGAGTCCGTCGCGGACAAGCTCAAGCAGGCTGCGGGCCTGGATGACCCGCAGGTGTATCTGGTCGGGCCGCCTGACGGCGCTGCGAGCAGCAGCCCTGCGTTTTCCCGCAAGCTGGAACCTGAGCAGGCCGGCATCTGGCGCACCCTGATCCGCGCACATGTGGTGTTCGGCATTGCCGGGGTCATTGCCGGCGCGCTGCTTTACCTGGTCTTTCGCGCCATGGGCAACGTCGCGGTCGAGAGCACGCCGGGGATGAGCCTGGTGGCCATGCTGTTTTTTGGCGGCATTGGCGGACTGCTTTTCGGCGGTTTGATGACTGCGCGTCCCGATCACTATCGGGTGATTTCCGCGGTACGCCGGGCCGTGCGGCGTGGACGCTGGGCGCTGGTCATCCACCCGCTCACGCAGCGCCAGATCGACGTGGCGATGCGTGAATTGCGCGCGCGCAGCGTGCGCGTGGTGCGCAGTCTGTAAACGACGCGGGGCATCCAGCCATGGGCAGCGACATTGACTGGAATGCACTCTTCGTGCCGACCCTGCCCCTCGGCGAGGTGGTATTGCGCGGCACTTTGGTTTACCTGTTTCTTTTCTTACTGTTGCGGATTCTCCGGCGCGAGGCTGGGGATATCGGCATTTCCGATCTTCTGGTCGTGGTCCTGATCGCCGATGCCGCAGGGAACGCGATGTCCAGCGAATATCGCTCGTTCACCGAGGGGGCGGTCCTCGTCACCACAATAGTTTTGTGGGATTACTTAGTGGGTTGGCTCAGTTACAGGGTGCCTGCGCTGCGGAGGCTGCTCCGTCCAGCGCCTCTGCTGTTGATCAGGGACGGTCGCTTGCAGAAGCGGAACATGCAGCGGGAAAAAATCCAGGAAGAGGAACTGCTGGCGCAATTGCGTGAGAAAGGCGTCGATGGCGTGGAAGACGTGAAGCAGTGCTTCCTGGAAGGAAACGGCCGCATCAGCGTGATCCAATGGGGCTCGAAGTAGCGCGCGTGAAGGGGTAGAGGCACGGGCCTCTACTCCTCCCGCTCGTCAGGCCGCGGCCTGCTCGAGGCCGCCCATCAGTTCTTCCTTGCGCGACTGGAGCGCGTCGCGCATCTTGACCAGGTCCACCTTGGTTGCACGGGCTTTCGGGAACATCTCGTTGCGCTCCTCCTTGACGTGGTGGTCGATGTATTCGCCCAGCACCGTCACCTTGGCATCAAACATGGGGTCTGCCGCATCCATTTCCTGGATCTGGGCGATCAGATCCTTGGCGCTCATGTGTTCGACTTCCGCTTCGTTCATCATCAGCTCGTCCTTGATGGCCTTGCGGATCGCGGGATAAAAAATCTCCTCCTCGATCTGCGCGTGCACCGTCAGTTCCAGGCAGATTTTTTCAGCCAGCTGGCGCTTCTTTTCACGGGTATTGCCGCGCGACTCGGTCAGTTCCTCGAATTCGTTGAACATCTTCTTGACGGCCTTGTGATCGGCATCAAGCAGGTCGCAGGCGTCTTTCTGTTTTGCTGTGGTCATGGTCATTCCTTTCGAATGGCAGGTTTACGGAGGGTCGACAACCCTAGGCTGGAAGCCAGGGGTCGTCCGGCTATTTGACTGCGTGCGGTGGTCTATCTCAATGGCGTTTGTCTCAACTTGGTGTCAGACAACGCCTATGTTTTTGGGGGTGCGTAGCCGAGGACCTTGATGGCGCCCCGCAGACTCTGGATCGATGCCGGGTAGGCTTTCCAGGGGGCGTTGCCGATCGCCAGTCGCGAATCGATATTGGCAAGGGTCCAGTGTGCGGCGTGGGTCAGCGTGTCGAGTTCCGCCCATTCGACCGGCACCGAAACCCCGAGGCCGGGGCGCGCGCGCAGCGACCACGCCGACACGGTGGTCGCGCCGAAGCCATTGCGTAGGTAGTCGATGAAAATCCGGCCGACACGATTGCGCGGCCCACTTTTGGACGTGAAGCGTTGCGGCAGCGTGGCGGCCATATGCTGGACGATGGCCTGGGAAAATCCCTTGACGGTATCCCAGTCGTGCAGGCGCTTGAGCGGCACAACGATATGCAGTCCCTTGCCGCCGCTGGTCTTGATGAACGACACCAGCCCGAGCTGGTCCAGGAACGCGCGCAACAGATGGGCGGCTTCCTGCACCAGCGTCCACGCCGTGCCCTCGCCGGGGTCGAGGTCGAACGTCATGCGATCGGGTTTGCCGATGTTCGTCCGATGGGCATTCCAGGTATGGAATTCGAGCACGTTCATCTGCGCGGCCGCGAGCAGGCCTTCGGGCCGGGCGACCTCGAGCAAAGGTGCATGACCCGGATCGAGGGCGGGATCCAGTGGCTTGATCCCCGGCATTTGCGCCGATTCTAGATGCTTCTGAAAGAACAGCTGGCCCGCAATACCATCCGGTGCTCTGACCAGCGACACGGGCCGTCCCTTGAGATGGTCCATCAGCAATCCCGACACCCGCTGATAAAACTCGACCACGCCCCGCTTGGTGGCGGCCGTTGAGGCATCGATGACGCGATCGGGGTGGGAGATCTTGACACTCCGCGGCAGCGGGTTCGCAGGCGCCACGGTCTGGGGCGATTCCCGTACGACGGATTGCGCCGCCTTGTCGAGCCGCAGCCCCTGAAAAACCGAATGTCGAACGTGCCCGGTCCGGGTCCATTCCCCGAACGACACTTCAGCGACCAGCTTCGGGCTGACCCAGTGCGCCTTGCCGTCCATCGACGTGTGCCCGGAAAACGGGCTGGTGGCGCGCACCAGGGCAGTGAGCCGCTGCTTCAGATCATTCAGGGTTTTTCGATCGAAGCCGGTGCCCACTTTGCCGGCATAGGACAGGCCGCCGTCGTTGTCGTACACCCCGAGCAGCAGCGCGCCGATTCCGCTGCGGCTGCCTTGCGGATCCGTATAGCCGCCGATCACGAATTCTTGCCGCTGCGTGCATTTGAGCTTGAGCCAGTCGCTCGACCTGCGGGACACATAGGCCGAATCGCGCCGCTTCGCGATGATCCCTTCGAGGCCCATTTGACAGGCCGACGCCAGCATGTCGCGCGCAGGTGCAACGTGGGTTTCGCTGTAGCGTATGGCACCGGAACGGGACGGGCCCAGGAGCGCAGCAAGGAAGTTCTTGCGCTCGATCAGCGGCACGCTGCGAAGATCAAAGCCCGCATAGAACGGCACATCGAACAGGTAATAGATGATGGCGTCCGGCCGGGCCTCTTCAAACGCATTCTGAAGCGCCTGGAAATCAGGCTTGCCGTGAGCATCCTGCACCACAATCTCGCCATCGAGCCAGCCGGGTGCCAGGTCCATGGTCTTCAGGGCCGCGACCAGCGGCTGCAGCTTGTGGCTCCAGTCATGCCCATTGCGCGTGAATAGACGAATGCTCTGTTTTCCGATGCGGGCAAGCAGGCGGTAGCCGTCGAATTTGATTTCGTGGATCCATGCATCCGGGTTGCCGGGCGGCGAGTCCGCCAGCGTGGCGAGCTGAGGGGTGAGTGTGGCGGGAAGCCGGGCCTTGACCGCGCCTGCCGGAAGTTGCGGCGATGACGACCGGGCACGCGAGCGGGCGGCAGAGGACTTGTTCTCCTGCGCTGACGGCGGCGGCAGGCTGGCGACACTGTCGGGCAGGGCATCGACGATGGTGTATTCCTGGGCAGGCCTCGCATGGGCGTCCTTTTCCTTGATCAGCAGCCACGATTCCTTCTTTTCGCCTTTGGCCTTCATGCGGATCAGCGCCCATCTGCCGTGGAGCTTGTGGCCGTGCAACTCGAACTTCAGGTTGCCCTGTTTGTACGACTGGCGGGGATCCCCCAGCGGCACCCAGATGCCGCGGTCCCAGATGATGACCCGACCGGCGCCATACTGCTTCGGCGGGATCTCGCCTTCAAATGCGTTGTACGCAATGGGATGGTCTTCCACCTGGACGGCCATGCGCTTCTCACGCGGATCGAGACTGGGCCCTTTGGGGATGGCCCAGCTTTTCATGCTGCCATCCAGCTCGAGCCTGAAGTCGTAGTGCAGGCGTGTCGCCCAATGCTTCTGGATCACAAAGGTGCGTGCCGCCGCGTTGGCCTGCCCCCCCGCCTCGGGTTCCTGGCTGATCGAGAAATTGCGCTTGGATTTGTAGGCGGCCAGCGGGTCGGAGGTCGACATCGCTCACGCGGCTTTTCGTTTTCCCGGCGCCTTGGCCGGCGGTTTGGACGCGGTCTTTGCCTTGGCGGACGCTGCCTTGGTCCGGGATGCCGGCTTCGCCTTCGCCTTGTTGTCGAGACTGCGCTGCAGCAGTTCGGTCAGATCATAGATCGTGGCGCCCGCCGGCTCGCTTTCGGCAGGCTCGATCTGGGTGATGGATTCCAGCTCGCCGGCCTTCGCCTTCGCTTCCACCAGCTGAAGGATCTGGGTCTTGAACGAATCGCGCGACGCCTCGGGGTCCCACGCTTCGCTCATGTCCTCGACCAGCTGCTCGCCCATCCGCATCTCTTTGTCGCTCAGCCCGGCGGCCTTCACCCCTTCGTCGGGCAGCGTCAGAGACTCGAAGCTGCGGATTTCATCGCCCCAGCGCAACAGGTTCAACACCAGCACGGGACCGTAGGGAATCAGCGCGGCGAGATGCTGCCGGGTCTGGATGACCACGCGAGCGATGGCGACCTTGTGTTGCTTGCGCAGGATTTCCCGCAACAGGGCATACACCTTGGCGCCCTTGTTGATCGGTCCGACGTAGTAGGGCCGATCAAGATAAATGAAGGGAATGTCCGCGGCCGGAATGAAGGTCTCGATTTCGATCGACTGCGTCGTTTTCGGATAGGCCGCTTCGATCTCATCAGGCGACAGCACGACATACTGACCATCCTCGTGCTCGATGCCCTTGACGATATTTTCCTTGGCGATTTCCTTGCCGGTTCGTTTGTTGATGCGCTTGTAGCCGACCGGGTCCATGCTGCGCTTGTCCAGCCAGTCAAAGTCGAGGCTCAGCTCGGAGGTGGCGGAATAGAGCGCAACCGGAATATGCACCAGCCCAAAGCTGATTGCGCCTTTCCACAGGGTACGGGGTTGAGTTGCCATGGGTTCAGACCTGTATTGGCGTCAGGATTTCGCTCGCCGAGGATCGGCGGGGCGGGGGTGGCTGTTCATGAATTTCGCCACGTCCCAGGCTTCCTGTTCCGTCAGCGTATTGCCCTGGCCCAGCGGCATGTTGGCCCGGATGAATGCGGCCGCATTGTGAACCTGGGTCATGCCGGCGCCGGCATTGAAGGAATCGTCGCCCCACAGCGGCGGAAAGGCATAGCGCCCATCGCTCAAGCGTGTGCCCAGCCCATCGGCGCCGTGGCAGATTGCGCAGTTGGCTTCGTAGATTTTTTTGCCGCGTGCTGTATCGGCTGGCTGCGCCGGCGCCGCCAGCTTGGGATAGCCGCGTCCCTTGAGTTCGACGCCGATCGGCGCGCCGCGGGACATCCAGTAGCTGTAGCTCATCAGGGCGACGAGTTCCTTGCTGCCCCGCGGCGGCTCCTTGCCGTTCATGCTGAAACGGAAGCAGCCCGCGAGGCGGTCCTCGTAGGTATTCACCTGGCTGTTCTTTTCGCGATACGTCGGGAACATGCCGAAGGCCGCCCACAAGGGGCCCGAATCGGCCTTGCGGCCGGCATCGAGGTGACAGTTGACGCAATTGAGGCCGTTGCCGACATACGCACGCGCATAGGTTTGCGTGTCATTGAAAATATTCCGGCCCAGCCGCACCGCATCGCCGAAGTCGCCGTCCGGCAGGTCATCGATGTCAGGTGGCGTGAAGTCGGCCGTGGCCGAGGCAAGGGACGCCCCGGCAGGCGCGTGGGTTTTTTTGGCGGCTGCGGATTCTTCTTCCGTCGCGGACGCAGGCGTGTTGGAGGCGGGCACGGCCCGGGCATCCGCTAGGGACTCCGGTTGTGTCTTCGAAACCATCTGGGTGGGAATCCAGACGATGCCGGCCACCACCAGCGTGGTCAGGACCACCAGCAGTATCCACGAAGGATGGAATCGGCCGGTCTGCTTCATGCCTTGAATCCATGTCCTTAACCAGATGGGCATCATTCGCTCCTTCCGGTGGCGGCGGGGTTTTCGAGATACAGGCTGACGGCCTCAATGTCCGCATCCGTCATCCTGTCTGCGACGGACTTCATCAGCCCCTGGGAATCGTTGCTGCGGGTGCCCGCCTGCCAGGCTTTCAATTGTGTTCGGGTATAGGCGCGCGGCTGCCCGGTGATGGCGGGGAAATGCGGGGCGATGCCAGCCCCGCCCGGACCATGGCAGGCAAAGCAGGCGGGAATCTCCTTGTCCCAGTTGCCTGCCGTGGCCAGCCGCGGCCCGGGCGCAGCGGCCGGATCGGGCGAGCCGGTTTTCACGGGTGCGCTCCAACCCGGCAGGCCGGCATAGTGATCAGCGAGATCGCGCATCTGCTGCGCGCTGAGTGCGCGGGCGATCGGTTCCATCATCGGGTTCTTGCGTGTGCCATCGGCAAACGCCTGCATTTGCCTGAGCAGGTAGGCCTGCGGCTGGCCGGCCAGCCGTGGAAAGCCCGTTGCCGCTTGCCCTTCGCCGCGTGCGCCATGGCACGACACGCACGCGCTGATGCCGGACCCGCCTTGCTGCGCGAGTGTGGCGCCGGCACGGCTGTCTGCATGCGCCGGATTCAGCCCCAGACTGGCACAGGCAATCAGGAGGATTCCCAGCATGAGCGACCAATTGATGCAGGGTCTGGAACGGGGAAGTGGGGTCTTCATGACATCCTCATGGCATTGGATCGAAAATGCATTCCGCCTTGTCTTGGCCAGTGTGATGTATTCAATCGTAGGCCGGCGAACCGCGGCGCGCAGTCAGCCCTGACTCCAATCGGGTGTAGGACACGTCCGAAGACAAGGGGACAGGGCGCGCGCTGTCCGGACGATCGTGCGGATTCAACCGATCGACGCTACGGCTGGGACATCAGCGGATGACTTTGCCGGGCGCCAGCGGATCGAAGTCGGTCCAATCCCCGTTTTGAAGATTGCCTTCCGCTTCTTCCAGCAGATGGGCACGTTCACCCAGAATCTCGATCGCGTACTTGCGTTCCGTCGGCGTGTTGACGGCCACCGCCAGCAGGTAGCCCGACTTGCGCGCCTCGTTCTCGGCGTCGGCCGTGTTGTGGTCACTATCGTGCATAGTGTCGGCGCCCGTCTCGGGGGGTTCTTCCATCTTGTTCAGCGCGCCGACCAGCGAACCGGCGTAAGCGCCTACGGCAGCGCCCAGCAGGGGGCCGGCCGGGCCCAGAACGGGGATCGTGGCCGCGCCGACCAGGACACCGGCGCCCGCGCCGCCGGCCGCACCGCGCACGGCGCCGGACTGGGCATCGTGCGTCCCCGCCGACTCGTCCTCATCGCCGCCCACCGGGTGCAGCGCGTGCTGCCCTTGCGGATTGAGGTAGAACAGGCTCGTCTCGTTGACGGAGAATCCGGCACGCAATACATCCCGTGCCGCGATTTCCGCCTCATCCTGCAGATCGTAGTGACCGACTATCAGCGTTTTCATACTCACTCTCCTGTTTCGGGTTAGTGTTTCGGGTGAAAAGGCACTGCCTTGAATTTGCGTGCGTGCACGCTAGAGCCAGTATTCAAAACGCCGCGCCAGCCATTCCTGAATCCGCAACAGCGGCGAGCGGCGTTTCCATTCCTCGGGCTCGATGGCTTTGGCGGCAGCGCGGTCGCGGGCGAACATGGCATCCATCTGGCGCGCAAAATCGGCGCTCAGGATGATGGCGTTCAGCTCGTCGTTGTGCAGAAAACTGCGCCAGTCCAGATTGGTCGAACCGACGGTGGACCAGACACCGTCGACCGACGCCGTCTTGGCATGCAGGATCGTGTCGCCTCGCTCGTAGAGCTTGACGCCGGCATCGAGCAATTCGTCGTAATGCGAGCGGCCGGCGTGGAACACGGCCCACGAATCGGTTCTTCCGGGTAGCACGATCTGCACGTCGACGCCACGCTGGGCGGCGCCGGCCAGCGCCTGTCGCAACTGCGGGTCGGGCACGAAATAGGCATTGGTGATGTGGATGTTGCGTTCCGCGTGGTCGATGGCCGACAGCAGCGTCAGGTAAATAGGGCTGTCGTCATCCTCGGCCGTGCTGCCGATGGCGCGGATGATTTCGTCGCCGCGCTGGACAAGCGGAGGAAAATAGATCCGGCTGGCCGGTTCGGGCCCGTGTTGTCGCGCCCAGGTATCGAGGAAGTACTTCTGGAGTTCGGCCACCACCGGCCCCTCGATCTGCAGGTGGGTGTCGCGCCAGCCGGCCTCCTGTGGGGCGCCTTTGCGGCTTTTGCGCGGGCTGGAGAGGGAACCGCTCGAGTACGACTCGCTGATGTTGATGCCGCCCAGAAAAGCAGTTTTGCCGTCGATGATCAGCAATTTCCGGTGGTCGCGGTTATTCAGCAGCCATTCCTCTTTCTTGCGGAGCTTGGCCGGGTTGATCGGGTTGAACTCAAGCAGCTGGATGCCGCCGGCGCGCAGGCGCTCAAAGAATTCCGTCGGGGTGGTGAGGTTGCCCACGCTGTCGTAGATCAGGTTCACCTGAACCCCCGCCGCCTGCTTTTCGAGCAGCAGCGCGGCGAAGCGGGAACCGATTTCGCCGTCCTCGAAGATGTAGGTTTCCAGGTTGATGTGATCGCGCGCTTTTCGGATCGCGGCAAACATCGCTTCGTAGGTGGCAGGGCCGTCCTGCAGCAGCACCGCCCGGTTGCCCAGCACCAGCGGACTGTCGCGATTGATCGCTTCTTCCAGCGCAAGGTGCTTCTGTAGGATGTCGCGCGAGCCGGATTCGCTTTTTAGGTTCTTCAGGATCGCGGTGCTGGTGCCTTGCGGAACGGGTCCGCGCATGGTTTCGAATTTCACCGGCTCGACGCGTGCAGGCTGATCGATCCGGCTGGTATCGGGCAGCGTGGCGCAGGCCGTCAGCGGGAGGATCCCGCACGCGGCTAGGAATCTCAACACGCCGGCGAAGTTCAGCGTTCGACTGCCCGTCGGGCCGACGTAGAGGGAGAAAGCGTTCGCGGTGACGCATGCGCTCTGCATGGGTGACAACGCCTGCGGACTACAGCGGGCGACCCGACGCCGACTTGGCGCGGTCGCTGGCGATCAGGTGCTTGACCAGTTGGCTTCCGGAAGACAGCGAATAGGCAAGCGCCTGGCGCGCCAGCAGCCCCGCCAGAACGGAGCCGCCCAGCGCGCGCCAGGGTTTGCCGCGGATCATCCAGATCCCGACCAGCGCTGCGCTAGAAAGCGTGGCATAAGGGTGCTGGCGCACCATCTGGCGCGCCAACGGCACTGCCATGCGCGCGATCACGCCGACTTGCCCGAGCGCGTCGTCCTTCTGCTGTGCCAGCCGCAGGCGCACGGCCTCGCGCTTCAGTTGCAGCCGGGTCTCGGCATCGGCTGCCGTGTCCGCAGTGGCGTGATCCGCTGCGAGAGTATTGGTGGGTATTTCGGGTTGTTGTTCTGTATTCATCGTTCTGATCTCCGCAAATCCATTTCCAGTAGCTGCATGTCCTGGATGGCCTGCGCACGCACGCGCAGGAACGAAGCACGTTCACGTGGTATGCGCATCAGCAGTCCCAGCGCAAACAATGACCCCGCCAGCGGCAGCGCCGGCACGGCCCACAGCAACCAGTGACCGATATCGGTGACTGCATGCAGCATCAGCGCGATCCCGACAAACAGGATGGCCAGCAAGGCGAGGCCCACCGACACCAGCGTGTAGCTGAACCGCCGCAGTTTTAACGCCCACCAGCCGGACGCATCCTGTCGAATGAGTTCGGCATAGGCGCTGACGTAGGTATGCAGCAGACCGGGTTCGGTCAGCAGCACACGGAGCAGTGGGGGCAGCATTGCGTGGGACGCCGCGTCTTGAATGGCGTGTTCAATGATGACGGTGCTTGCCAATCGCGCCGGCCAGAATCGCGATCGCCGCACCTGCAGCCGCCGCCATCATCAGCGATTTCAGCGGCTGTTCCTGGACGTAATGCGCCGCTTGATCGGTCGTATGGGAAATGGCCTCGCGCGCCCGGTCTGTGCCTTTGTGAATCGCCTCGCTGCCTTGGGCGGCGAGGTCTTCGGCACCAGCGCGGGCTTCTTCGAGCGACCGGCGTGCATGCTCGGCCACCGTGCTCTCGCTACCGGTCGGGGAGGAGTATTTTGTATTGGGCATCGTTTCCATTTGAGATTCTCCAAAAATGACAGGGTTTAGTGCTGGCAGCGAGCGCCGCCAGCATGGAAACAAGCTTAGCCAGGACAATTCATCGGCTGTAGGGGACGAAGACGCATCACGCTGTCCGCAAATACGTTAAGCGCATGTAGGCGGCCTCTGACACGACAGGGAATGACGGTCCGGCCGGGACAATGCCTGCACCTCATGCAGGTTAGGCCGATACGATTTGCGGCGCTGTCCTACATAAATACGACTCGGTTTGCGAGAAGATGCCGTTGTACTTGGCGCGAAATACGCAGTAAGGCTGTAGGGAATATCCGACAAAAAACTCGTCGGCGACTGATGGCGACGGAATGCCCGGTGTTTAACCTGCAAGTAATCGCTGCCATGTCGTGTTTGTCTTGTGTCGTGTCAGCATTTGCGCTTCACCCGTTGCGTATTTATTCACCGGGGCCATTATTTCAAGGAGATCTGCATGCTGTACTACGCGCTTGTTTTTTTCATCATCGCCATTATTGCCGCCGTGCTGGGTTTCTCCGGCCTGGCAGCAGGCGCTGCCGGCATCGCCAAGATCCTGTTTGTGGTGTTTCTGGTGATTGCGATTGCCACGTTCGCCGTGAACCTACTCAAGGGACGTTAGGCGTCCCGGTGCTAGAATCAAACCCCACCGGATTGGATTGAGATGCACATGATTCAGGTTGCTATCGTGGACGATCATGAGATCGTCCGAACCGGTTTTCGAGAGTTGTTGAGCGAAGATTCTTCCATCAATATCGGCTTCGAGGCGTCCAATGGCGACGAGGCGCTCGATAAATTGCGCACCTCGCAGTGCGACGTCCTCCTGCTCGACATTTCGCTGCCGGGCAAGAGCGGCGTCGACGTGCTGCGCATGGTGCGCCAGCGCCACCCCGATACCCGGGTGCTGGTGCTGAGCGGCTTCCCCGAGGAAAGCTATGCGCTTGCGATGATCAAGAACGGCGCCAATGGCTATCTGTGCAAGGACTGTGAGAAGGACGAGTTGCTGCGGGCGATCCACATGGTCTCGACCGGACGCCGCTATGTATCGGCGCGAACCGCCGAGCTCCTGGCCGATGAAATGAGCGGCGAGCGCAGCGGCGTGCTGCATGAAACCTTGTCGGACCGCGAGCTTCAGGTATTTTTGCGACTGGCACGCGGTGAGTCGGTTTCGGATATTGCCGAACAGCTGCACCTGAGCGTCAAGACCATCAGTACCTATCGCTCGCGGGTGACCGAGAAGCTCGGTATCACCAGCAATGCAGAATTGGCAACGTATGCCTTACGACACGGACTCATCACGGAATAAGTCTTCCCTTTCATCCAAGAACCACACTGCGGCGAATTTCCAAAAAGGAACGCGCCATGACGCTTCCATGTTGAAAGTATTTTTAATCGAAGACTCTGCGCTGTTGCAGGAACTGCTCTCCGGCATGCTGGCTGAGCTGGATGGTGTCGAGTTCTGCGGATGCGCCGACGGCGAGAGCGAGGCGCTCACCCGGATGGCCCAAAATCCGGTCGATCTGGTGATCATCGATATCGAACTCAAGCAGGGCAGCGGCATCGGCGTGCTGGATGCATTGCAGACCGATTCTGGGCTCTATGGCCGGCCGCGCAAGGCGGTGCTGACCAACTACTCCCATTCCACCATGCGCAAGCGATGCGAGCGCATCGGCATGGACGCCTTCTTTGACAAGTCGCTGCAGATCAACCAGCTGATCGACTACGTGGTCGACGCGGCGCGTGAAAAACGCGCGTCCTGACTGCGGGTTCCGGCAGGGGTTCTGCGGGGGTCAGACAGGCAGGGTCACATGGATCTTGACGCCGGCACCCGGGGCGGTGTGGATGTCGAGTTGTCCGCCGTGGGTGAAGACCCGGTGCTTGATGCCCGCCAGTCCATGTCGTGACAGCCGGGGTGAATCCGCGTCGAAGCCGATCCCGTCATCCTCGATGGTCAGCTCGATGGTGTTCGCGGTGGTGCGAAGCGACACGGTCACCCGCTGGGCCTGGGCGTACTTGCGGATGTTGGTGAAGGCTTCCTGAACGATGCGGAACAGACTGAGCGAAACCGCTTCGGTGAGCTCGGGTTCGGTCTCGGGCAGGTCCAGGTCCACCTCGATTTCGTCGATCTTCCGGAATTCCTCGATCAGCGCCCTGAGCGCCTCGATCAGGCCCAGGTCATACAGCAGCGCGGGCCGCAGGTCGTTGGTGAACCTGCGCTTGAGCGTGATGCCGCCCACCAGGTTCTGGCGCAGGCGCGTCAGGCGCTGCGCAACCAGCGCCTGCGTTTCGGGCGGCAGCGTGCGTTCAATCCAGTCGGCATCCAGTTTGGCAGCTGTCAGCAGCGCACCGAGCTCATCGTGCATCTCGCGCGCCAGGTGCAGTTTCTCGGCTTCGCGCACATCGGTCAGATAGGTCGCAAGATTGGTCAACTCCGCGGTGCGCGCATGGACTTCGCGCTCCAGCCGATCGTTCTTGGCCGTCAGCAGCTGCTGGATTTTCTCCAGCAGTTCCTGCTGCTTCTGCCGCTGGGCAATCGAAAGCACCAGCAGCAACAGCGAGGCGATGGCCAGCAGCACCGTGCTGATCCGCGCGTTCTCGAAGCCATTCACCGAGCGCCGGACATCCTCCAGGCTTTGCGTGAGCAGTTGCGTCTTGATCAGGTTGTGCTGGCGCTTGTAGTCATCCATGATCCGATTGGACGTATCGACCCAGGACTTGCCCAGCACGATGCCCTTTTCGGCTTGCTGTACCGTGAGATCGATGCGCCTGGAAACCATATGGGCCTTGATGATGAGTTCGGCCGTGCGGGGAGTGTCCTTGTTTTGCTCCTCGATGGACCGCAAGGTGTCATTGATCTTTGCCGCAAGCTCGCGATACACGGCGAGATCGTCGGCGGCGCGCGTCAAGGCATAGCCGCGTGCCCTGGATTGGGTGTCGACCAGAAGCACATTGAGGTCGTCCAGCTGATGGGCATGTTCGCTCGATATCCCGAACTGGTTCAGCGCTTCCAGACCCGCCGAGGCCTGCATGTAGCTCGCGACCAGGATGCTGATCAGCAAAGCCATGCCTGCCGACAGGAAAAGATGGGTACTGATGTTCGAGCCGTCGTGCCAGCGCGATGTGAGACGACGTGGACGTGGACGTGAAGGAGGAGGGGACGCTGTTGACATGTTGAGGTTTCGCCTGGGTTTCCAGCAGTATGCAAGATTTCCCGGGACTTGAATGCAGGAATCATCCGACAAGCCAATCCGCGCTGTCTGACAGACCCGTGATGCCCCGCACCCTGCGATATCCTTACCCTGCAGCGCTGCCAACGGCAGCCGGACGGGCAATCCGGAATCTTGAATATCAGGAGAACATCATGAAGACGTTTTTCACCTTGTTAATGTCTTCCGCTTTCATCGTGTTGGCAGGCTGCAATACGGTGGCGGGCGTAGGCAAGGATATCGAACGCGGTGGTGAGAAAGTCCAGGACATTGCCAGGGACGTCCAGCGAAAACTGTAATCGTTTTTTGTAGGGCAAACGGCACAGCGCTCGTAATGGGCGCTGTGCCGTTTGTTTCTGACCGTGTCCGCCCGCGTCAGCGCCGCGCGTTGACGCCGTTTGGCTTCGGCTGCTGCCGGGCGAGCGGGTAATCCTTCGGCAGCAGCACCCACATGCGGCCGGACTGCTTCATGCGGCCGGCGAGCTCGCCAGCCGCTTCGCCAAATCCCCAGAAGAAATCCGCGCGCACGCCGCCGCGGATGGCGCTGCCGGTGTCCTGCGCCATGACCAGCCGGTTCAGCGGTTCTGGCGAGTTGGGCTGGGTGGTGGCAAGAAAGACCGGTGCGCCCAGCGGGATGAAGCGCGGGTCGACGGCGATCGAGCGGCCGCCGGTGAGCGGCACGCCGAGCGCGCCGAGCGGACCGCTGAGGCCATTGGGTAGCTCACGGAAAAACACATAGCTCGGGTTGCTGGCGAGCAGGTCGGCCAGCTTGTCGGGGTTGCGCGCCCCCCAGTCCTTGATGCCCTGCATCGATGCCTGCTCGAGCAGCAGCTCACCGCGCTCGACCAGCAGTTTGCCGATCGACAGGTAGGGATGGCCGTTCTGCTCCGCATAGCCGACACGCAGGTGGGTGCCATCGGGCAACTCGATGCGGCCCGAGCCCTGGATCTGCAGGAAGAACAGGTCGACCGGGTCCTCCGCCCAGGCGATGGGCTTGCCCTTGAAGCCGTTGCCGGCCTCGATGTCTTTGCGCGCGGGGTAGGGCACCACCTTGTTGCCGGACAACCGTCCGCGCAGCCGCAGATTCTTCAACTCGGGATAGACGGCCGCCAGGTCCACGCTGATCAGATCGTCCGGCGTGGCGTAAAGCGGATGGCGCGCGCGATCGGTGCGCACGCGGTTGCCCTTCAGCAGCGGTTCGTAGTAGCCGGTGACCAGGCCTTCCTCGCCGCCGTCTTCGGTGGTGGCCCGATACGGCTGAAAACGCTGCTCGAAAAATGCACGCGCGTTGGCGTCGTTAGGCGCCGGCATCGCTCTTGCCTCGGTACAGACGGCCTGCCACGCGCTGCGCTTGACCAGCGTGCTGCAGCTTTGCAGAAAAGACGCCCAGTTCTCGCCGACTGCGTCGTCCTGCCAGAAGGCGACGTCCGCCCAGGCCACCGGCTTGAGCAGCGGGTAGTTGCCCACGGGTGTGGGGAGGGGCGCAGACGGCTGCGCAGGACCTGGTGTGGGCGCAGGTCGCGGCGCCGGGATAGGCGCCGGGACGGGCGCGGGCGCACGCTCGGGGCGCGCCGCAGGCGGCAGCGCCGAACAGGCCGACAACAACAGGACGAACAACCACGGACTTGCACGCAACAGCATCACAGGTGAAGATGACCCAAATCAGAATGACGCGTCGAGTATAACAACGGGAGGGAAATCGAATGGAAAGCCAGGGACTGGGCTGGTTGCTGCTGGAGGCCGGCATCGCGCTGGGACTGTTCGTGTTCATCGTGTGGTGGACAATGAAAAAGTAGGCTGACCAGGATCGTGTCCTGTCCTTCGCATCGCACCTGAAATCAATCCGAGGTTCCCCCATGGCCGGACAACCTGAAATCACCAACATGGCGCTGTTCTGCGATTTCGAGAACATCGCGCTCGGCGTGCGCGACGCCAAGTACGCGCAGTTCGACATCAAGAAAGTGCTGGAACGCCTGCTGCTCAAGGGCAGCATCGTGGTCAAGAAGGCGTACTGCGACTGGGACCGTTACAAGGAATTCAAGGCGACCATGCATGAGGCGGCGTTCGAGCTGATCGAGATCCCGCATGTGCGCCAGTCCGGCAAGAATTCGGCCGACATCCGCATGGTCGTCGACGCACTCGATCTCTGCTATACCAAGTCGCACGTCGACACCTTCGTCATCATCAGCGGCGATTCGGATTTTTCCCCGCTGGTATCGAAACTGCGCGAGAACAACAAGCACGTGATCGGCATCGGGGTGAAGGACTCGACCTCAGACCTGCTCAGCGCCAACTGCGACGAGTTCATTTTCTACGACGATCTGGTGCGCGCGCAGGAAGCCAAGAAGAAGCGCACCGAGAAAAAGGCGCCGGCTACGAAGCCGGCGGCCAGTTCAGCCAAAAACGCCGCACCCCGGACCGAGGAAGACCGTCGTCAGGGCGCACTCGATTTCCTCGTCGAAACGGTGGAAGCGCTGATTGCCGAACGCGGCTCGGACGAGAAAATCTGGGGCTCGATGGTGAAAAGCACCATGCAGCGCCGTCGTCCGGGATTCACCGAATCGGCCTATGGCTATCGTTCGTTCAGGGAGCTGGTGGAGGACGCGCAGCAGCACAAGCTGCTGGCGATGGTGCGGGACGAAAAGGCCGGGCAATACACGATCCGGCTGGCGCCGGCCGACGATTAGCAGTCCGGCGTTTTAGTGCAGCACGCGCGGCATCGACAGCGTGAAGACGGGAATTTCGGCGTCGAACTTGTTGCCGTCTTCCGCCACCATCTGGTAGGTGCCACGCATGGTGCCTACCGGCGTCGCCATCGCGGTGCCGCTGGTGTACTCGAAGCTCTCGCCCGGGCGCAGCAGCGGCTGTTCACCCACCACGCCCAGCCCCTTGACTTCCTGGGTGACGTTTTCGGCATCGGTGATGATCCAGTGGCGCGAGATCAGCTGCGCCGCCACGGTGCCGGAGTTGGCGATGGTGATGGTGTAGGCGAACACGTAGCGGTCGGCCGAGGGATCGCTCTGCTCGGCCAGATACGTCGTATTGACAGTGATGCTGATTTGATATTTCTTGCCTTCGGCCACGGCTCTGCTCGACGGAATGGAATCCGCGGAGTGTAACGCAAGGGCGTGTCAGACTGTTAAAATGCCCGGGTTTTCCCTACATTCCCGGAGCTTCCCATGACTTACCGCATCGCCCCGTCCATCCTGTCCGCCAACTTTGCCCGGCTGGGCGAGGAAGTCGACAATGTGCTCGCTTCCGGCGCCGATATTGTCCACTTCGACGTGATGGACAACCACTACGTGCCCAACCTGACCATCGGCCCGCTGGTGTGCGAGGCCTTGCGCAAGCATGGCGTCACCGCGCCGATCGACGTCCACCTGATGGTGAAGCCGGTCGACCGCATCATTCCCGATTTCGCCAAGGCGGGCGCCACCTACATCACCTTTCACCCGGAAGCCTCCGAGCATATCGACCGGACGATTGGTTTGATCAAGGAGAACGGCTGCAAGGCCGGCCTGGTGTTCAACCCGGCCACCCCGCTCGACGTGCTGGAATATACGCTCGACAAGATCGACATGGTCCTGCTGATGAGCGTGAACCCCGGTTTCGGCGGCCAGAAGTTCATCCCCTACGTGCTCGACAAGGCGCGCGCGGTGCGCAAGATGATCGATGACCGCGGCCTCAAGGTGAACATCGAGATCGACGGCGGTGTCGGTCCGGCCAACATCGCCGACGTCGCGCGCGCCGGCGTCGACACCTTCGTTGCCGGCTCCGCCGTGTTCGGCGCCGCCAAGGACAGCGATCCGCAGCGCTACAACAGCATCATCGCTGCGATGCGCGCGGAACTGGCGAAGGTCTGATTTCTAGGGGCTAGGAGATAGGATCTGGGGGCTAGGGGGGTCTTGTGCTTCGCACCTCTTTATTAGCGCGGCCGAAGGCCGCACGTCCCCTAACCCTTAGCCCCTAATTCCTGAATCCTAAAAAAATGAACTTCCCTCTCAAAATCAAAGCCGTCGTCATCGATCTGGACGGCACGCTTATTCACACTGCACCCGATCTCGCCCATGCCGCCGAGCTGATGATGGCCGACCTTGGTCGTCCCTGCCCGTCGCTGGAAACGATTTCCACCTACATCGGCAATGGCGTGTCGCGGCTGGTCAAGCGCGTGCTCACCGGCGAAATGGATGCCGAGCCCGATGCGGCGCTGTTCGCGCAGGCCATCGCCCTGTATCAGAAGCACTACGGCGAACACGTATCGCTGCATTCACGCCCTTTTCCCGGCGTGGTCGAGGGCCTCGATGCCTTCAAGGCGATGGGCGTGCATATCGCCTGTATCACCAACAAGGCCGAGCTATTCACCATCCCGCTGCTGAAGGACACCGGCCTGTTCGATTATTTCGAGCTGATCCTGTCCGGCGACACGCTGCCGAAGCGCAAGCCCGACCCGCTGCCGCTGCTGCACGCCTGCGAGGTGTTCAAGGTGAAGCCGGCCGAACTGCTGCTGATCGGCGATTCGCTCAACGATACCCAGGCCGCGCGCGCCGCCGGCAGCCCGGTGTTCTGCGTGCCCTACGGCTACAACCGCGGCCGTCCGGTCGCCGAGCTCGACCTGGATGCCGTCGTGCCGACGCTGGCTGAAGCGGCGAAGATGGTGGTGAAGGCGTGAGTTTAGGGGCCAGGAATTGGGATCTAGGATCTAGGGAACGCGCCCAATGGGCGCGATGGTGACGCTGCGCGTCGCTTTATCCCTAGCCCCTAATTCCTAGCCCCTAGCTCTTAGCCAAAAATGACTGAACAAGACTTCTTCGACCGCGTCCGCCAGGGCTACAACCGCATCCCACTGGTGCGCGAGTTGCCCGGCGACCTGGAAACACCGCTGTCGGTGTACCTCAAGCTGGCCAACGCGCCGTATACCTATCTGCTCGAATCGGTGGTGGGCGGCGAGCGCTTCGGCCGCTATTCCTTCATCGGCCTGCCGGCGCGGACAGTATTACGCGTGCGTGCCCATCTGCTGACGGTGGAAACCGACGGCCGCGTGGTCGAGGAGCACAATCTGCCCGATCCGCTGGCCTTCATCGCCGAGTTTCAGGCGCGCTTCAAGGCGGCGCCGGTGGCGGGACTGCCGCGTTTTACCGGGGGCCTGGCCGGCTACTTCGGCTACGACACCATCCGTTACATCGAGAAGCGGCTGGCCCCGGAGTTCAAGAAAAATCAGCCGCGCAAAGACGACGTGCTGCACACGCCGGACATCCTGCTGATGCTGACCGAAGAACTGGCAGTGTTCGACAACCTGGCCGGCAAGCTTTATCTGATCACCCACGCCGACCCGATGCAGCCCGATGCCTATGCGCAGGGCCACCTGCGCCTGCGGGCGCTGGCCGAACAGCTGAATGCGCCGGTGCAACTGCCGCCCGAACCGGTAGTGAGCGAGGCCGAACCCGCTTCCGAGTTTGGCGAGGCCGCATTCAAATCGGCAGTGCAGAAGGCCAAGGACTACATCGCCGCTGGCGACGTCATGCAGGTGGTGCTGTCCCAGCGCATGGCGCGGCCGTTCAGCGCCACGCCGCTGTCGCTGTATCGGGCGCTGCGCAGCCTCAACCCGTCGCCCTACATGTTCTATTACGATTTCGGCGGCTTCCACGTGGTTGGTTCCTCGCCCGAAATCCTGGTGCGGCTGGAGGGCGACACCGTCACCCTGCGGCCGATTGCCGGCACCCGGCCACGCGGCCTCACGCGCGAGGACGACCAGCGCCTGGCCGAGGAACTGATGGCCGATCCCAAGGAGTGCGCCGAGCATCTGCAACTGCTGGATCTGGGGCGCAACGACACCGGCCGCGTCGCGGTGACCGGCTCTGTCCGCGTCACCGAGAACATGCAGATCGAGCGCTACTCGCACGTCATGCACATCGTCTCCAACGTCGAGGGCCGGTTGAAGCCCGGTCTCGCCGCGCTCGACGTGCTGCGCGCCAGCTTCCCGGCCGGCACCGTGTCCGGTGCCCCCAAGGTGCGGGCGATGGAAATCATCGACGAACTCGAGCCCAGCAAGCGCGGCATCTACGCCGGCGCGGTCGGCTATCTCGGTTTCAACGGCGACATGGACCTGGCGATCGCGATCCGCACCGCGGTGGTCAAGGACGGCATGCTCTACGCGCAGGCAGGCGCCGGCATCGTCGCCGATTCGGTGCCCGACAATGAATGGATGGAAACGCTGAACAAGGCGCGCGCCGTGGTGCGCGCGGCTGAGCTCGCGCAGGCGCGCTTTGGCGGGGAGGTGGCGTAATCATGCTGCTGATGATCGACAACTACGACAGCTTCACCTACAACCTGGTGCAGTATTTTGGCGAGCTGGGTGAGGACGTCCGCGTCGTGCGCAACGACGAGATCGACCTCGCCGGCATCGCCGCGCTCAAACCCGACCACATCGTCGTCTCGCCCGGCCCGTGCACGCCGAACGAAGCCGGCGTGTCGGTGCCGCTGATCCGCGAATTCGCCGGCAAGGTGCCCATCCTCGGAGTCTGTCTGGGCCACCAGAGCATCGGCCAGGCCTTTGGCGGCAACATCGTGCGAGCGAAGGAACTGATGCACGGCAAGACCTCGATGATCCATCACACCGACACTGGCGTGTTCAAGGGCCTGCCGAATCCCTTTCGCGCCACCCGCTACCACTCGCTGGTGATCGAGCGCGCCACGCTGCCGGATTGCCTCGACATCACCGCATGGACCGACGACGGCGAAATCATGGGCGTGCGCCACAAGACGCTGATGGTGGAAGGCGTGCAGTTCCATCCCGAATCCATCCTCACCGAACACGGCCATGCCATGCTCGCCAACTTCCTGAAGGAGCGCGTGTGATGCAGTACAAGGACCTCCTCACCCTGCTGATCGAGCGCCATGACCTGCCGCACGACACCATGCTCGGGGCGATGCGTGCGCTGATGGGCGGCGAATGGACGCCGGCGCAGATTGCCGGCTTTCTGATCGCACTACGGATGAAGGGCGAGACCGTGACCGAGATCGCAGCGGCCGCCGACGTCATGCGCGAGCTGTCGACCAAGGTGCCGCTCGCCGGCGTCGGTCATCTGGTCGATACTTGCGGCACCGGCGGTGACGGCGCGCACACCTTCAATATCTCGACCGCCGCGGCCTTCGTCGCGGCCGCCTGCGGCGCGCGCGTGGCCAAGCACGGGGGGCGCTCGGTGTCGTCCACTTCGGGCAGCGCCGACGTGCTGGAGGCGCTGGGGGTGAACGTCAACCTGGCGCCGGAGCAGGTCGCCGACGCAGTGAAAAAAATCGGCGTCGGCTTCATGTTTGCGCCCAACCACCACAGCGCGATGAAGCACGCCGCACCGGTCCGGCGCGAGCTCGGCGTACGCACCCTGTTCAACCTGCTCGGTCCGATGACCAACCCGGCCGGCGCGCCGAACCAGGTGCTGGGCGTGTTCAGCCGCGAGCTGACCGGCACGCTGGCGCGGGTGCTGCAGACGCTGGGCAGCCGCCACGTGCTGGTCGTCCATGCGGAAGAGGGGCTGGACGAGATCAGCCTGGCGTCGCCCACCTACGTGGCCGAGCTGAAGGACGGCCATGTGTCCGAATACGAACTCGAACCCGGCGTGTTCGGCTTGCCGCAGGTGGCGGCGAGCGAACTGGTGGTGAACGGCACCGACGAAGCGGTCGAGATGCTGCTGGCGGCGCTGGAAAACCGCCACGCCGGCGCGGCCGCGATGGTTGCGCTCAACGCGGGCGCGGCGGTCTATGTGGCGGGCCGCGCTGCCAGCCTGGCCGATGGCGTCGCCCAGGCGCAACACGCGATCACCAGCCTGGCGGCGCGCGACGTTCTGGAACACTATCGCCGCTTCAGCCAGTCATGAGCGGGCGCCAAGCATGAGCGACATCCTGGAAAAAATCCTCGCGACCAAGCGCAGCGAGATCGACGAAGGCATGGATACGGTGCCGCTCGGCGAGATGCGGGCGCGCGCCGAGGCTGCGCCGAAGCCGCGCGATTTCGTCGGCGCGTTGCGCACCCGCCTGACGGTCGGCCAGCCGGCGGTGATTGCCGAAATCAAGAAGGCCAGCCCGTCGAAAGGTGTGATCCGCGCCGATTTCCGGCCGGCCGAGATCGCCGCCAGTTACGAAGCAGGCGGCGCGACCTGCCTGTCGGTGCTGACCGACCGCGACTATTTTCAGGGCAGCCCCAAGTACCTGATGCAGGCGCGCGCCGCCTGCAGCCTGCCGGTGCTGCGCAAGGATTTCATCGTCGATCCCTATCAGGTCTATGAAGCGCGCGCGATGGGAGCGGATTGCATCCTGCTGATCGTCGCTGCACTCGCGTTGCCGGCGATGCAGGCGCTGGAGGCGCTGGCCCATGAGCTCGGCATGGCGGTGCTGGTGGAATCACATAATGCCGAAGAGCTCGACGCCGCGCTGCAACTGGCGACGCCGTTGATGGGCATCAACAACCGCAACCTGCGGACCTTCGAGGTGAGCCTCGACACCACGCTGGCCTTGCTGCCGCGTATCGGACCCGAGCGCATCGTCATCACCGAATCCGGCATCCAGTCGCCGGCCGACGTCGCGCACATGCGCAGCCATCAGGTCAACAGCTTCCTGGTCGGCGAAGCCTTCATGCGCGCCGACGATCCGGGCGCCGAACTGGCCAGGCTTTTTGCCTGACGAGATTCAAGATTCAAGTTGCAAGAGACAAGGTTTTCCTTGAATCTTGAACCTCGCGCAGCGCAGCTGCGCGTCAGCGCTTGCCGCCGAACAGACTACCCAGCACGCCACGCATGATGGCGCGGCCGACCTGGCTGCCCATCGAGCGGGCGGCCGATTTCGCCAAGGCCTCGACCGCGCCCTCACGACGTCCGCCGCCCCCGCCCAGAATGTCACCCAGCACGCCGCCTCCGCCCGCCGTGGGTTTCGCAGCAGCCTTGGCCTGTTGCTTCGCTTCGGCTTCGGCCGCCGCCGCTTGGGTCGCCTGCTCGGCGCGCGCCTTCAGCACTTCATGAGCGGACTCGCGGTCGATGGTCTTGTCGTAGACCCCGGCCACCAGCGAGGTCTGCACCAGCCGCTGCCGCTGCGCGTCGGTGATCGGGCCGATCTGCCCCTGCGGCGGCACGATGTAGGCGCGCTCCACCACGCCGGGGCGGCCCTTGGCATCGAGAAAGGACACCAGCGCCTCGCCGACACCGAGTTCGGTGATGACGGCCGCTTCGTCCAGATTGGGGTTGTCGCGCATGGTTTCCGCGGCGGCGCGGACCGCCTTCTGGTCGCGCGGGGAAAACGCGCGCAAAGCGTGCTGCACCCGGTTGCCGAGCTGTGACAGCACCTTGTCCGGGACGTCGGCCGGGTTCTGGGTGACGAAATACACGCCGACCCCTTTGGAGCGGATCAGCCGCACTACCTGCTCGATCTTTTCCACCAGCGCGGTGGGCGCATCGGAAAACAGCAGATGCGCCTCGTCGAAGAAGAACACCAGCTTCGGCTTGTCGAGGTCGCCCGCCTCGGGCAGGTTTTCGAACAGCTCGGCCAGCAGCCACAAGAGCAGCGTCGCGTAGAGCTTGGGCGACTGCATCAGCTTGTCGGCTGCGAGGATGTTGATGACGCCGAGGCCGTGGTCGGTCTGGATCAGATCATCGATATTGAGCATCGGCTCACCGAAGATCTGCTCGCCGCCCTGCGATTCCAGCGACAGCAAGCCGCGCTGGATCGCGCCAATCGACGCGGACGAGACGTTGCCGTATTCGGTGGTGAACTGCTTCGCGTTGTCGCCGACAAACGCGAGCATGGTGCGCAGATCTTTCAGGTCGAGCAGCAAGAGCCCGTTGTCGTCGGCCACCTTGAACACCAGATTGAGCACACCGCTCTGGGTGTCGTTGAGATCGAGCATGCGTGAGAGCAGCAGCGGCCCCATGTCGGAGACGGTCGCGCGCACCGGATGACCGGCCCCGCCGAACGGATCCCACAGCGTGACCGGATAGCCCCTGTGCTCGAAGCCCTCGATCTTCAGCATCTCGACCCGCTCGGCCACCTTGGCATTGCCGCCGCCCGGCTGCGAAATGCCCGACAGGTCGCCCTTCACGTCCGACATGAAGCAGGGCACGCCGATGCTGGAGAAGTGCTCGGCCAGCGTCTGCAGGGTCACGGTCTTGCCGGTGCCGGTGGCGCCGGTGATGAGGCCGTGGCGGTTGGCCATCTGCGGCAGCAGGTGCAGGTCCGCCGTGGCGTTGCGGGCGATGAGCAGGGGGTCGGTCATGGTGGCTCCTGAGGGGGATGCAGGAATTTTAACGAGTTTGCGGACGCGACGATCGCGCTGGAAAAGAAGCAAATGCTAATGTTCAGGCTATCATCGCGGTAAGGCGAACCAGGGGATGGCAGTGGCAACAGCGCAGCAGGTACATGAAATCGTCATCGTCGGCGGCGGCGCCGGCGGGCTGGAGCTCGCCACCCGGCTGGGCGACAAGCTGGGCAAAAAGAAGCGCGCGCGCATCACGCTGATCGACGCATCGCCTTCGCATATATGGAAACCGCTGCTGTATGAAGTCGCGGCGGGCAGTCTCGACTCTTACGCCGAGCGGCTGGAATACCTGGCGCAGGGACACTGGCACGACTTCACCTTCCGTCTCGGCCGCATGGACGGTCTCGACCGTGCGCGCCAGGAAATCAGCGTCGCGCCGACGCTGGACGAAGACGGCGTCGAAATCATCCCGCGTCGCCGATTTCACTACGACACGCTGATCCTCGCGATCGGCTCGGTTGGCAACGATTTTGGCGTGCCGGGCGTGAAGGAACACTGCATCATGCTCGACACCCCCGAGCAGGCACGCGAATTCCATCGCCGCCACATCAACGCCTGCCTGCGCGCCAATACCCAGGCCGCGGCGGTCGCGCCCGGCCAGCTCACTGTCGGCATCGTCGGTGCCGGTGCCACCGGCGTCGAGCTGGCGGCCGAACTGCACGACACCACGCGCGAACTGTCGGCCTACGGCATGGACAACATCGAGCCCGACAAGAACCTGAAACTGCTGATCGTCGAAGCCTCCGACCGCATCCTGCCGGGCCTGCCGCCGCGCCTGTCGGCCGCTGCTGCGGAGCGCCTGGCCGAGCTGGGGGTGGAAATGCACACCAACGAGCGCATCGTTGAAGTGCGTGCAGACGGCATGCTGACCGCCGATGGCAAATTCATCCCTGCCAGCATGATGGTGTGGTCGGCCGGCATCAAGGCGCCCGATTTCCTGAAGGACATCGATGGTCTGGAAACCAACCGGATCAATCAACTGGTGGTGCGTCCGACGCTGCAGACGACGCGCGACGACAACATTTTCGCGTTCGGCGATTGCGCCGCCTGCGCGATGCCGGATGGCAAGGGCTTCGTGCCGCCGCGTGCGCAGGCTGCGCACCAGCAGGCCAGCATGCTGGCGAAGTCGATCTGCCGCCGTTTTCGCGGCCAGTCCCTGCCCGAGTATGTCTATCGCGACTATGGTTCGCTGGTCGCACTCGGCCGCTTCTCCACCGTCGGCAACCTGATGGGCGGGCTGTCCGGCGGCAGCATTATGATCGAGGGCGCGATGGCGCGGCTGGTGTACTGGTCGCTGCACAAGATGCACGAGATCGCGCTGCATGGTTGGTTCAAGACTTCGCTGACCACGTACGCGCACTTCATCAGCACGCCGACGCGGGCGCGGATCAAGCTGCACTGATCAAGGGGGGCACATACTTTTTCGATCCAATGGCGAGTAATATTATTTGATAACAATTAATACCTGCGGCGAACACAAACCTAACCTTGAGGAGGAGATCATGATGTCGACGCAGAGATTGAAAATAATATTGTTAGTCAGTCTGGCTTCAGGGACGGCCCAAGCAGCCTTGCATGACCGTGGTGGGGGATTGATATACGACGACGTACTCAATGTTACCTGGCTACAAGACGCCAACTACGGTGCCGGCTCCAGTTATGATTATTGCGATGGTGGTGTGTGTGGAAGCAGTACAGACGGCTTGATGAATTGGCAAAGCGCCAAAAATTGGGCAACTGATCTCAACTACTACGACAGTGTGCGTGACGTCACCTATTCGGACTGGCGCCTTCCCACTGTCACATTGCTGAATGGCGACACCTATATCGGCAACACCGACCCCGACTACAGTGTCAATGCAGGTACCACAGCAAGTGAGCTGGCCTATATGTTTTTTGTGAACCTGGGCAATCCGGGCTATGAGTATCTTTACAAGGGCCAACCGTTTGTTAGTGCGTGCTTTCCAGGGAATTGCCTCCAAAATGCCGGCCCGTTTATAAACCTCGAGTCGTTCTGGTACTGGTCGGGGTCGGAATATGATTCGAATTTGGGTACCGCGTGGGCGTTCAATACGGGGGACGGTTTTCAGGGCGGGTACCCCGATTACTACGAGGGCTACGCTTGGGCCGTTCGGGATGGCGATGTCGCGCCCGTACCGGAGGCCGACACATGGGCTTTGCTACTGACGGGATTGGTGTTGGTGGGAGGCGCCGCTAGGCGGCGGCTAGAACGACACGCGGAATCTTGAGACGTTAAAGCCGCTGCGCTGGGTCTGTGCGCCACAGCCATGCAGCCCCGCGCACGCCACTGGAGTCGCCGTACTTAGGCGGCACCAGCCGGGTGTCGACGCGATCGGAAAACACATAGCGCGGCCACAGCCGCGGCACCGTGTCGTACAGGCGCTCGACGTTAGAGACCCCGCCGCCCAATACAATCACATCAGGATCGATCAGGTTGATGACGCCGGCCAGTGCGCGCGCCAGCCGTTCTTCATAGCGCGCCAGCGTCGCGCTGCAGGGACCGTAGCCAGCGTTCGCCAGCTGCACGATTTCGTGCGTGGGCAGGTCCTCGCCGCCGTAGCGTACGTGGTCGGCCGCGAGCGCGGGGCCCGAGAGCCAGGTTTCGATGCAGCCCTTCTTGCCGCAGTAGCAGGGGGGTGCGGCCTCGAGTTCGCGCGGGCTCGGCCACGGGTGCAGGATGGCTTCGCCGGTGGCGGGGTGCTGGCCGGTGCCGGAACGGTCGGCCTGGGCGTGGGCGAACTGGAAGTAGGGCAGGGGTGAATGTCCCCATTCGCCGGCGATGGCGTTGGCGCCGCGCAGCAACTGCCCGCGCACTACCACGCCGCCGCCGACGCCGGTGCCGAGGATCACGCCGAACACGGTGTCGGCCCCGGCGGCCGCGCCGTCGCTGGCTTCCGACAGCGCAAAGCAGTCGGCGTCGTTGGCGAGCCGCACTTCGCGGTTGAGCGCGCGTTCGAGGTCTTGATGCAGGGGCCGGCCGTTGAGGCAGGTCGAGTTGCAGTTCTTCATCAGGCCGCTGGCGGGCGAGATCGCGCCGGGGGTGCAGATGCCGATCGTGCCGCTTTGTCCGAGTTCGACTTCGGCCTGGTGCACCAGCGCGGCCACCGCCGCCACGGTGGCGAGGTAATCGTTTTGCGGGGTGGACACGCGGCGGCGCAGGATTTCCTGGCCGCAGGCGTCGAGCGCAATCAGCTCGATTTTGGTGCCGCCGAGGTCGATGCCGAAACGTAGAGTAGGGGCCACGGTGTAAAATCTCCGGCTATTCAATTTGCGTTGGAATCAACATGGCAGGACATTCGAAGTGGGCCAACATCCAGCACCGCAAGGGGCGCCAGGATGCCAAGCGCGGCAAAATCTTCACCAAGCTTATCAAGGAAATCACCGTGGCCGCCAAAATGGGCGGCGGCGACGTCGGCATGAACCCGCGTCTGCGGCTGGCGATTGAGAAGGCCAAGGCCGAGTCGATGCCCAAGGACAACATTGAAAACGCGGTCAAGCGCGGCAGCGGCCAGCTCGAAGGCGTGAACTACGAAGAAGCGCGCTACGAAGGCTACGGCATCGGCGGCGTCGCGGTCATCGTCGACTGCCTGACCGACAACAAGGTCCGCACCGTCGCCGACGTGCGCCACGCCTTCGTCAAGCACGGTGGCAACATGGGCACCGACGGCTGCGTCGCATTCCAGTTCAAGCATTGTGGCCAGATCATCCTGGAACCCGGCGCGAGCGAAGAGGCGGTGATGGAAGCCGCGCTCGACGCCGGCGCCGAGGACATCCTCACCAACGAGGACGGTTCGATCGAAGTGCTGACCTCGCCCGACCCCAAGGCCTTTGAGTCGGTAAAGGACGCGCTTGAAAAAGCCGGCTTCAAGCCGGCAGTCGCCGAAATCACAATGCGTCCGGAAGTTGAGACTGAGCTGACTGGCGACGATGCGGTCAAAATGCAAAAAATTCTCGACGCGCTTGATTCGCTCGACGACGTGCAGGATGTCTACACCAACGCCGTGCTGCCCGAGTAAACCTTCTCTTGCGCATCCTCGGCATTGATCCTGGTCTCAGACTCACCGGTTTCGGCGTGATCGAGCAGACCGGCCAGAAGCTGGCCTATGTCGCCAGCGGCGTGATCAAGAGCGGCGAGGGCAGCCTGCCGCAGCGTCTCGGCGTGCTGTTCGCCGGCATCAACGAGGTGATCGCCACCTGGCAGCCCGATACCTGCGCGGTGGAAATCGTTTTCGTCAACGTCAACCCGCAGTCCACCCTGCTGCTCGGGCAGGCGCGCGGCGCCGCGATCTGCGCGGCCGTGTCGCGCGAGCTGGTGGTGGCGGAATACACGGCATTGCAGATCAAGCAGGCCGTGGTCGGCCACGGCAAGGCCGCCAAGGAACAGGTGCAGGAAATGGTCAAGCGGCTGCTGGCGCTGCCCGTCGCGCCGACTGCAGACGCCGCCGACGCGCTGGCCTGCGCCATCGCCCACGCGCATGGCAGCCGGCTCGGCGCGCACTCCACAGCGGGCTATCGCGTCAAAGGCGGGCGTCTCGTATGAACAAGGAACCCTCATGATCGGCAGAGTCACCGGCACGCTGGCCGCCAAGCAGCCCCCCCAGGTTCTGGTCGACTGCAACGGCATCGGCTACGAAATCGACGTGCCGATGAGCACCTTCTACAACCTGCCTGCGCTAGGCGAAAAAGTCAGCCTGCTGACCCATCTGGCCATCCGCGAGGATGCGCATTTGTTGTACGGCTTCGGCAGCGAGATCGAGCGCGCGGCGTTTCGTGAACTGCTCAAGGTGTCCGGCATCGGCGCCAAGACCGCGCTGTCGGTATTGTCCGGCCTGTCGGTCAACGATCTGGCGGCGGCGATATCCGCGCAGGAGGTCGGCCGCATCGTCAAGGTCCCCGGCATCGGCAAGAAAACCGCCGAACGCCTGCTGCTTGAGCTGAAGGGACGGCCGGTGTTCGCCGGCGCAATCTCCGCGGTGGCAGGCGAGAGCAGCGTGTCGGACGACGTGCGCCAGGCCTTGCTGGCATTGGGTTACAACGAAAAGGAAGCGGGGCTGGCGATGCAGAAGCTGCCCGCCGACCTGCCGGTATCGGACGCGATCCGCCAGGCGCTGAAGTTGCTGTCCAAGGGGTAAGATTCATCCATGATCGAAACCGACCGCCTCATCGCCCCCGCCGCCGTCAGTCCCGTCGAGGAGCAGATCGAGCGCGCGCTGCGGCCGCGCACGCTGGCTGAATACGTCGGCCAGGCAAAGGCGCGCGAACAGCTCGAAATCTTCATCAGCGCCGCCCGCAACCGCAGCGAGGCGCTCGACCACGTGCTGTTGTTCGGCCCGCCCGGCCTGGGCAAGACCACGCTGGCCCACATCATCGCGCGCGAGATGGGCGTCAACCTGCGCCAGACCTCGGGCCCGGTGCTCGAACGCGCCGGCGACCTCGCGGCCTTGCTCACAAACCTGGAACCGCACGACGTGCTGTTCATTGACGAGATTCATCGTCTCTCTCCGGTGGTCGAGGAAGTGCTCTATCCCGCGCTGGAGGATTTTCAGATCGACATCATGATCGGCGAAGGCCCGGCCGCGCGCTCGGTCAAGCTCGACCTGCCGCCGTTCACGCTGGTCGGCGCCACCACCCGCGCCGGCATGCTGACCAACCCGCTGCGTGACCGCTTCGGCATCGTTGCGCGACTGGAGTTCTACTCGGCGGAAGAACTCGGCTTTATCGTGCACCGCTCGGCCGGCCTGCTGCAGATGAACCTGGACGAGGCCGGCGCGCTGGAAATCGCCCGCCGTTCGCGCGGCACCCCGCGCATCGCCAACCGCCTGTTGCGTCGCGTGCGCGACTATGCCGAAGTGAAGGCGGACGGCCAGGCCACCGGTGCGGTGGCCGATGCGGCGCTGGTGATGCTGGATGTCGACCGCGCCGGGCTCGACGTGATGGACAGGAAGCTCCTGTCCGCGGTGATCGAGAAATTCATGGGCGGCCCGGTCGGCCTCGACAACCTCGCCGCCGCGATCGGCGAGGAACGCGACACCATCGAGGATGTGCTCGAACCCTTCCTGATCCAGCAGGGCTACCTGCAGCGCACCCCGCGCGGCCGTATCGCCACGCCGCTGGCCTACCGTCATCTGGGCATCGCCACGCCCTCCGCCCCAGGCGCCGACCTGTTTTGAGCGCGCCGTTTCACTGGCCGGTCCGCGTCTACTGGGAAGACACCGACGCCGGCGGCGTGGTGTACTACGCCAACTACCTCAAATTCATGGAGCGCGCACGCAGCGAATGGCTGCGCGCACGCGGCTTCGAGCAGGACGTGCTGCGCGACGAAACCGGCGTGGTGTTCGTGGTGCGGCGGGTAGAAATTGACTACCGTTCGCCGGCGCGCTTCAACGATGCGCTCGACGTGACCGTCCATCTGCGCGAAGCCGGGCGTGCCAGCCTGGTCGTGCAGCAGGAACTCCTGCGGGGTGACGTCTGTCTGGCAGAAGCGGTGGTGACGCTGGCCTGCGTCGACGCGGCGAATTTCAAACCCGTTAAAATGCCCTCAACCCTACTTCAGGCACTGTTCCCGACCCCGTGAATCCAGAACTCAACCAGGATCTTTCGCTGTTCCACCTGATCATCCATGCCTCGTTGCCGGTGCAGCTCGTGATGCTGCTGCTGCTCGGTGCGTCGCTGCTGTCGTGGTGGTTCATTTTCATCAAGCTGTTCACGTTGAAGCGCGCCCTGCGAGAAACCGACCGCTTCGAGCGCGAATTTTGGGCGGGCGGCGACATCAATGTCATGTACAAGCGGGTGTCGGGGCAGCGTGAAACCGCGGGGGAAATGGAACGCATCTTCGCGGCCGGCTTCAGCGAATTCATGAAGCTGCGGCAGCAGGCCGGGCTGTCGCTCAATGTCATCATCGACGGCACCCGCCGCGCGATGCGTGCCACGTATCAGCGCGAGCTGGACAACCTCGAATCGCACCTGTCGTTTCTTGCCACGGTCGGTTCGGTGTCGCCCTACGTCGGTCTGTTTGGCACCGTGTGGGGCATCATGATCGCCTTCCTGGGGCTGTCGAGCGTGGCCCAGGCCACGCTGGCGCAGGTTGCGCCGGGCATCGCCGAAGCGCTGATCGCCACCGCCATGGGCCTGTTCGCTGCCATCCCCGCGGTGGTCGGCTACAACCGCTACACCCACGACATCGATCGTCTGTCCAACCGCATGGAAAGCTTCATGGAAGAGTTTTCCAACATCCTGCAGCGGCAGACCTCCAAGGCGGCCTAGACCGGTGGCACGCACCCGTAAACAGGTCGCCCAGATCAACGTCGTGCCGATGATCGACGTGATGCTGGTGCTGCTCGTCATCTTCATGGTGACCGCGCCCTTCATCAACCCCGGCCAGGTCGAGCTGCCGAGCGTCGGCCAGACCGCGCAGCCGCCGTCGCAGCCGCTGGAAATCATCATCAAGGACTCCGGTGAATACCGATTGCGCGACCGCGCAGCCGGGGGGGTCGAGCGGGTGATCCCCAAGTCGGCGCTGGCGGCCGAGGTGGCCGCGCTGCACGGCGCCGCGCCCGATCAGGCCGTGGTCATCGCAGCGGACAAGAACGTCCGCTACGAAGAAGTGATGCACACGATGACGGTACTGCAGCAGGCGCAGATCACCCGCATCGGCCTGCTCGCCCGCCCGGCCAGATGAACCCGCCGGCCGACACCCCGTTCCTCGCTCGCCCTGCTGCACCCCGACTCGCTGCCGCTGCGATGGCGCTGGGTGTGCACGCAGCCTTTGTGCTGCTGCTGGTATTCGGTGTGTCGTGGCAGACCCGCGAGGCCGCGCCGGTGATGGTCGACGTCTGGACCTCGCTGCCGCCCTCGGTGGCGGTGAAGCCGCCCGCGTCCACGCCGCCCCCTCCCGCGCCGCGTCCGAAACCAGAACCCGTGCGACCGCTGCCCCCCGAGCCTGTGGTGAAGACGCCGCCGCCACCGAAAGCGCCCGACATCGCGCTCGAGCAAAAAAAGATCGAGGCCGAGCGCCTGAAAAAACAGCAGGTGGCGGAGGAGAAAGCGCGCGCAGAAGCAGCAAAGTCGGCGCAGCAGAAGCAGCTGGCCGAACAGAAAAAGCGCGAGCAGCAGCGGCAGGTCGAGGAAGACGAGCAGGTGCGGCGCATGGCAGACGCGGAGGCGGCGCAGGCCGCGCAACAGGCCAGCCAGGCGGAAGCGCGCGCGGCGGCCAGCAGGCGCGAGGCGGCGGTCGCCAGCGTCGTCGGCCAGTTTCGCGACCAGATCAGCGCCAAGGTGCGCGGCAACACCCGCCTGCCCGACAACCTCGTCGGCAATCCCGAAGTGCGCTGCCTGGTGCGGCTGCTGCCGACCGGCGAAGTGCAGAGCGTGCGGGTGACGCGATCGAGCGGCAACGCGGCGTACGACGATGCGGTGGTGCGTGCCATCGAGAAATCGTCGCCGTTTCCGCTACCGGAGGATCGCGATGCGCGCGCGCAATTCGTTCCGGAACTTTCTTTCGTTCATCGCCCCAAACCCTGAGCGCGACGCCAGCCGATGCGGCGTCGCACCCTGCGCCTCCGGCGCGCCATGCTAAACTGCCCTGCAAATCAGGCACCTTCGATCGAGATTTACGAGCCCATGCCGCGCGCTGTTCTGTTTTACCCCATGCTTTTCCTCGCCCTGCTGTGTGCGCCGTTTTCCGCGCGCGCCGCGCTTGAAATCCAGGTGATCGGTGGCGCCGCCAACAAGATCGCAGTGGCGATGGTGCCGTTTCAGGCAGCGCCGGGCCAGCCGGTACCGGACCTGTCGCAGATCGCCGGCGACGATCTGGAGCGCAGTGGCCAGTTCAGGCGGGTCGACCTCGGCGGCGCGGCCCGGCCGGTAGCGCCGGCGCAGGTGGACCATGCATTCTGGCGCGGCCGCGGCGCCGATGCCGTCGTCATCGGCCAGGTGAGCGCGCTGCCGGGCGGCCGCTTCGAAGTCCGGTTCTATCTGATGGACGTGATCAAGCGCACCCAACTGGCGGCATTCGCCTACACCATCCCGGCCAGGCAGTGGCGCGCCACTGCCCACCAGATCGCCGACATCGTCTACGAAAAACTGACCGGCACACCGGGCGCGTTCAGCACCCGCATCGCCTATGTGCAGAAGCAGGGCACGCGCTATGAACTGCGCGTGGCCGATGCCGACGGACATAATCCGCACACCGTGGTGCGTTCCGCCGAACCGGTGATTTCGCCGCGCTTTTCGCCGGACGGCACGCGCATTGCGTATGTGTCGTTCGAGGACAAGAAGCCCGTGGTCTACGTGCAGTCGCTGAAGGATGGCCGGCGCACCAAGGTCGCCGCCTTCAAGGGCTCCAACTCCGCGCCCGCCTGGGCACCGGACGGCAAGCGCCTAGCGGTGGTGCTGACGCGCGACGCCGGCTCGCAGGTTTACCTGATCAACGCCGACGGCAGCGGGCTTGTGCGAATCACGCGCAGCGCCAGCATCGATACCGAGCCGGTGTTCTCGCCCGATGGCACAACGATTTATTTCACCTCGGATCGTGGCGGCAGTGCGCAGATCTACCAGATGCCGGCGAGCGGCGGCGATGCGCGGCGGGTGACTTTCAATGGCAGTTACAATGTGTCTCCGTCGATCAGCAAGGATGGCCGGCGTCTTGCCTACATCAGTCGCGACGAAGGCCGCTTCAGGGTGGTGCTGCACGAGCTGTCCACCGGCCAGACTCGGGTGCTGACCGACAGCGCGCGCGACGAGTCGCCCAGTTTTGCGCCCAACGGCCAGGTGGTGCTGTATGCCACCGTGCAGGGCGGACGCGGTATCCTTGGCACGGTGAGCCTGGACGGCCAGACCCGTGCGCGACTGTCGGAGTCGGGGGTGGATGCCCGCGAACCGGCCTGGGGGCCGTAGCAGCAGAAGTAGGGAGCGGGTGGCCCGGTAGTCCGGGTGGCCCATGCTGATTCGTTTTCATTCATAAAGGAGAGATAGATGAACAAGATTTTCTGGCCCGTATTGCTTGCCCTGACCGTGTCCGCATGCGGCACCAAGGGCACGACGCCCGCCCAGGTCGAGGACCGCACCGGTACCGGCACCGCCACAACGGCCCCAGCGACCGGCGCCGCCAGCACCGGCACCAGCAGCGATTCCGTCTCCGGCAGCGCATTGCCGGGCGACGCCACCGGCGTCGATCCGCGCAAGGACCCCGCCAACGTGTTGTCCAAGCGCAGCGTCTTCTTCGATTTCGACAGCTTCGTGATCAAGGATGAATACAGCGCGATGATCCAGGCCCATGCCAGCTACCTCAATGCCAACCGCAATGCCCGTGTGATCCTGCAAGGCAATGCCGACGAACGCGGCAGCCGCGAATACAACCTGGCGCTGGGACAAAAGCGTGCCGAAGCCGTGCGCCGTGCGCTGTCCGTGCTGGGCGTGACCGAGTCGCAGATGGAAGCGGTCAGCTTCGGCGAGGAAAAGCTGCGCAAAACCGGTAGCACCGAAGAGGCGCATGCCGAGAACCGTCGCACCGATGTGGTGTATGGCGACGAGTAAGCGCCTGCTGCGGCGAGGTGGCCTGGTGCTCGTCGGCGCGTTCGCGCTGGCGCAGCCGGCCTGGGCGCTGTTCGGCAACGCCGAGCTGACCCGGCAGACGCAGGCGCTGCAGCAGCGGGCGGATGCGGTTGATGCGCGGCTCGGCAAGATCGAGGCCGCGCTGCAGGACAATCGCAAGCTGCTCGACCTGCTGCAGGAAGTCGAAACGCTCAAGGCTGAAAACGCGCGGCTGCGCGGCCTGGCCGAAATGCAGCAGCACCAGCTGGAGACGCTCGGCAAACGGCAGAACGATCTCTATGCCGACCTCGACCAGCGCCTTGCCGACCTCACCAAAGCCGCCCAGCCTGCGGCGACTGCCGATGGAGTCGCCGTTCCGGCAGGCACGCCGCCCGCCGATGCCTCGACGGCGTCGCGCAACTATGAAACCGCGCTCGCGCTGTTTCGCGAAGCCAATTACCCGGGCGCCATCGCCGGCTTTGGCAGCTTTCTCAAGGCCCATCCTGACAGCGAACTCGCCGCCAACGCGCAATACTGGATCGGCTATTCGTATTACGCGCTGAAGGATTACAAGACCGCACTGGCGCAGCAGCAAAAACTGGTCGCCACCTATCCCGGCAATCCCAAGGTGCCCGATGCGCTGTTCAACATCGCCACCAACCAGATCGCACTGGAGCAGACGGCCGCCGCCCGCAAGACGCTCGAGGAGATCGTCGCGAAGCATCCCGGCACACCGGCTGCCACCCTTGCTGCCCGCCGGCTGTCCACACTCAAGTAAACCCGCATGTCCGCTTCGCCCACGCTCCGTTTGACGGAGGTGTTTCTTTCCCTGCAGGGCGAAACCAGCCGTGCCGGGCTGCCGACGGTGTTCGTCCGTCTGACCGGCTGCCCGCTGCGCTGCCGTTGGTGCGACACGACCTACAGCTTTCAGGGCGGCGAAACCGTCACGCTGAACGCCTTGCTCGCGCGCATCGCTGACTACGGCGTGCCGACCGTGTGCGTCACTGGCGGCGAGCCGCTGGCGCAGAAAAACTGCCTGCCGCTGTTAACCGCGCTATGCGACGCCGGTTATTCGGTGTCGCTGGAAACCAGCGGCGCGCTCGATGTCAGCGCGGTCGACCCGCGGGTGTCGCGCATTGTCGACCTCAAGCCGCCCGGCTCCGGCGAAGAAGCGCGCAACCGCTGGGAAAACCTCGCCCATCTCGGGCCGCACGACGAAATCAAGTTCGTGCTCGCCGACCGCGCCGACTACAAGTGGGCGCGCGAGGTGCTGCGCGCGCAAAAGCTCGACCGCGTCTGCCCGGTGCTGTTCTCGCCGGTGCAGGGCGAACTGCCGCCGGCGCAACTGGCCGAGTGGGTGTTGGCCGACCGCCTGCCGGTGCGGATGCAGGTGCAGCTGCACAAGATCCTGTGGGGCAACACCCCCGGCACATGAAGCGCGCGGTCATCCTGCTTTCCGGCGGTCTCGATTCCGCCACCGTGCTCGCCATCGCGCGCGAAGCCGGCTACGTCTGCCACGCGCTGAGCCTCGACTACGGCCAGCGCCACACCGCCGAACTCGCCGCCGCCGCGCGCGTGGCGAAAAGCCTGGGCGCGGTCGAACACCGGGTGATGCGCCTCGGCCTGGGCGACATCGGCGGCTCGGCGCTGACCGACGATGCCATCGCCGTGCCCGAAAGCCCCACCGAAGGCATTCCCGTCACCTACGTCCCCGCGCGTAACACCGTGATGCTGGCGCTGGCGCTGGCCTGGTCCGAGGTGCTGGGATCGCGCGATATTTTCATCGGCGTCAACGCCGTCGACTATTCCGGCTACCCCGACTGCCGGCCCGAATTCATCGCCGCCTTCGAGCGCATGGCCAACCTCGCCACCCGCGCCGGCGTCGAAGGCGCGGCGCTCAAGATCCACGCTCCGCTGCAGCACCTGTCCAAGGCCGAGATCATCCGCCGCGGCATCGAACTCGGCGTCGACTACGCGCAAACCGTCAGCTGCTACCAGGCCGACACCGACGGCCGCGCCTGCGGCCGCTGCGACGCCTGCCGCCTGCGCCGTCAGGGCTTCGAGCAGGCCGGCGTTGCGGATCCGACCCCGTATCAATAGAAGCAAACGCGGGCCGCACACACGTTGCCGCAACGGCCCCGGCGTCTGCCACGCCAGCAAAAAGCGCCTCGCCTCTTTACCCCGACACGCGGCTTCGGCTATAATCTCGGGCTTTCGCGGATAGGGCCCAGCCCTGTCCACGGGTCGGTAGCTCAGCTGGTAGAGCAGCGGACTTTTAATCCGTTGGTCGCGAGTTCGAATCTCGCCCGACCCACCAGATTTACAAAAAGCCACGGGAAGCCGTGGCTTTTGTTTTTTGGCCGGGACGTGACGTAAATTGTCATCCCGTGTCGCACAGGGGCATGGGCGGATAGCTGGGCAGCGGCCTATGCACTGCTGTGCACCTTTACATAAACCAATATAAATCAATGGCTTGTTTGTAGAGTGCATGAATTCTTGGGGCGGGATCTAAAGTTGGCACAGACCCTGCACGTTAATGTGCAGACACGGGAGGCTCGTGTTCAATATGCCCAACTCAAGGAGATTTAAAATGCGTAAAGTACAACAAGGTTTTACCCTGATCGAACTGATGATCGTCGTCGCGATCATTGGTATTTTGGCCGCGATTGCGATTCCCCAATACCAAAACTACATTACACGAGCGAAGTGGGCTGATGTGGTTACCTCGGTTGGAAGCTTGAAGGTGTCCATTGCAGAATGTGCTCAAAATAACAATAACGTGATTGCTGGTACTTGCGATACGCCAACGTTGTTGACGCCTTTTGGCGGCGGCACGATGCCGACCACCAAATTTGCTAACACGACTGTAACTGTGCTCGCTGGTAACGGGGCAATTCAGATTGCCTCCACTAACAACGAGTTGGGCGCATGTACCGTGCAGATTATTCCTGCAATTGGCACAGGCAACATTGTGTGGAATTCGGCAGTGAGCGGTGCTAACTGTACTAAAGCTAAAACTGGTTTTGGCACCTAAAGTCTAGCTTGTAGCTGAAGTCAGGGCCCCTCGGTAGAGGGGCTTTTTTCATTTTTTAACTGCATGAGGAATCTCATGGGACTAACGCCTCTAGGGGTGTTGAGAGCATTGCCGCTGCTGGGTCTAACGCTGGTCGCAGGTGTTGCAATAGATTTTTCCCCAGAAATTTCTTGGCATGATCAGCAGCGCATTGAACAACTCATCTTGTTGCTGGTGACCGCGTTAACTGTTGCTTCGGTTTGTCGAAAAAATTTGCTGATTTCGTTGGCAAGCCTACCGATTTCTTGTCGTTGGGCTTTGAGTATCGCTTTTTTGCTTGGAGGTGTGTCTACCGGGTTTTCCGCTCACCCACGATTTGCTTGGATGGAGTGGGCAACCTTGTTGCTGCTGGTTGGATTGGTTTTTTTGTTGGGTGATCAATCTAGGCGGAGCAATGCCCGTTTTGATGAATGGTCGATCCGGCTGGTGGTGGCGTTGGCTCTAGTGATTGCTCTGAAAATCATGACGGCTTATCTGGCGAGCATGGTTGTAATGGGGCGCCTGGATTCGATCATGCTGTTTGAGGGCACATTCTCGAACCGGCGTTTTTTTGGCCAGGTGGCGAGCATGTTGGTACCGCTGTTGGCCTATCCCTTGCTACGCGGCGGTTTATCGGGGCGCGCGCAGGTTGCTTTGTTTGCGCTTTTGGCCGTGTGGTGGATGCTGGTGATCGTGTCGGGTACTCGCGGCACATGGGCGGCGCTATTGCTGGCATCGGGGGTGCTGGTGTTGTGGGCCTGGAGGGTGGTTTGGCCGTGGTTGAAGCTGCAGTTTGCCGCCTTTTCGTTGGGTGCTTTATTGTTTCTGGTCTTGTTCGTTTGGCTGCCTTGGTTTGTGGGGCAAGACGCGAGTATTGAGGGTCGTTTATCCAATCTTTCCGCCCTGAATGGACGTGCCGAATTATGGACGTTGGCCTGGGCGCAGATTCAGGCACATCCTTGGTTGGGGATTGGGCCGATGCACTTAGCAGCTGTCCGCAATGATTTCGGAGCGCATCCCCACAATTCAGTCTTGCAACTGGCGGCAGAGTGGGGTGTGCCCGCTACGCTGGCGTTTGTCTTACCTGCGGCTGCAGGCATGCTACGTTTGCTGGGAAGATTGCGGCAAAATGAAGCCGCGCCAAACGTCTTGCTGGTGTGTCTGGCGGCCAGTTTGCTGGCGGCTGGTGCCCAGTCCATGGTCGATGGGGTGATTGTGATTCCTTATACGCAAACTCTGCTGGCTTTGGTTGCCGGGTGGGCGCTCGGTGTGTATTTGCGCGATACCCCCCTGACGACTGTCGTTCCTGATTCGCACATGATGCGCATTGCGATACCCGTTTTATCTATTCTCGCGTTCGCCGCACTATTGTATGGCGTATTCCCCGAGGTGTTGAACCGCGCTGAAGTTACCCAAGCCTATGTTGACGCCGGAAAGCTGATTCCACCGCGATATTGGGGAGTGGGCTGGATTCCCTGAGGTTGTATTGAGGATTGGGTGCGCTATGCTCGGCGGCTCAAACAGTTTGAAGGCCTCAGTCAGAGTTGCTCAATGTTTGTCGTATTGTTTCAGGTGTGAAGCCGCGGCTCTGCAAGAACCGCATCTGTTTGGCTTTCTCGGCAGCATCGGCGGGCGCAGACTTGAATTTTTTCTTCCACACTTCGCGCGCACGCTCGAGTTCGCTGTCACGGTTTTCACCCAATACCGCTTCGATGACGTCGTCCGCCACGCCACGGTGGCGCAGGTCGTAGGCCAACTTGATGCTGCCTGCGCGGGCGCGGTGGTCGGCGACGTAGCTTTCGGCGAAACGGCGGTCGGACAGCCAGTTCTTGGTTTCGAATTCATCCAGCAGGGCGGCGATGTCCTCGCGGGCGAAGCCGGCGCGCTCCAGTTTGCGGGTGAGTTCGGCGCGGCTGTGTTCGCGTCGCGCCAGCAGGGCCAGTGCGCGGGCGCGCAGGTCTGCGGCGCTGGGTTCAGCGCCGGGCTCAGGCCTCGATTTCATCCTCGATCACCGCGGTGGGGTTGTTGACGCCGACGGCGGCACGGATCTTCGCCTCGATTTCGTGGGCGATTTCCGGGTGCTCCTTCAGGTATTCGCGCGCGTTGTCCTTGCCCTGGCCGATCTTCTCGCCGTTGTAGGCGTACCAGGCGCCGGACTTGTCGACGAACTTGTGGAGAACGCCGAGCTCGATGATTTCGCCTTCGCGCGAGATGCCCTGGCCATACAGGATGTCGAAGAAGGCTTCCTTGAACGGCGGCGAGACCTTGTTCTTGACGACCTTGACCTTGGTTTCGTTGCCGACGATCTCGTCGCCTTTCTTGATCGCGCCAATGCGGCGGATGTCGAGCCGCACGCTGGCGTAGAACTTGAGCGCGTTGCCGCCGGTGGTGGTTTCGGGGCTGCCGAACATGACGCCGATCTTCATGCGGATCTGGTTGATGAAGATGACCAGGGTGTTGGTGCGCTTGATGTTGGCGGTGAGCTTCCTCAGCGCCTGGCTCATCAATCGTGCTTGAAGGCCCATGTGCGAGTCGCCCATCTCACCTTCGATTTCGGCCTTGGGCGTCAGCGCGGCGACCGAGTCGATCACCACCACGTCGACGCTGCCGGAGCGCACCAGCATGTCGGCGATTTCCAGTGCCTGCTCGCCGGTGTCGGGCTGCGACACCAGCAGGTTGTCGACATCGACGCCAAGCTTGCCGGCATAGTTGGGATCGAGCGCGTGTTCGGCGTCGATGAAGGCGGCGGTGCCGCCCATTTTCTGCATTTCGGCGATCACCTGCAGCGTCAGCGTGGTCTTGCCGCTGGATTCCGGTCCGTAGATTTCGACCACGCGGCCGCGCGGCAGGCCGCCGACGCCGAGCGCGATATCGAGCCCGAGCGAGCCGGTGGAAACAGACTGGATGTCGCGCGAGACGTCGTGGTCGCCCAGGCGCATTACCGAGCCCTTGCCGAACTGTTTCTCGATTTGCGAAAGCGCGGCGGCGAGCGCCTTGTTCTTGTCTTCGGTCAGTGCGGCGGCGGTGGCCATGGTGTCTCTCCTCAGGGTTGCGATGGCCGAACTGTAGGATGTATTTCTTTCAATGTCAATAAAAAATATCACCTACATATAAAGTAACAGTTGATAGATTGTATTTGACACGGCCCACCCTATAATGCGGCAACACTAGCTCGAGTGGAGCGAGCGATGATTTCAAAGGAAAAAATGCGCCTAGACGTGAAATGGGCGACGCGCCAGCGGCTGCAATACATCGAGCTGATGGCCTGGTACACCGGGGTGGTCACGCGCAGTGACGTCGCCCGCGCCTTCGGCCAGTCCGATCCGGCCGCAACCAAGGACCTCAAGCTGTACGGCGATCTGGCGCCCGGCAACCTCGTCTACAACCACAGCGTGTTCGGCTTCGTGCCGGGCGAGGGGTTTGCCGCCGTGTTTGCTGACCTGGCGCCCGAGGCCGCGCTGCCCGTCATCGCTGCCAACCTGGCGGTGGCCAACGGCCCCTACGGTAACGAACTGATCTACGGCCTGCCCACCGCGTCGCTGCCGCTGCCGGCGCGCCTGCCGGGCCCGCACACGCTGGCGCAGATCACCCGCGCCATCCACGGCCGGCGCAAGCTGCGGGTCAGCTACCGCTCACTGTCCAGCCGCGAGCGCGGCGCGGCGCGCGTGCTCGAGCCGCACACCCTGGTCAATACCGGGCTGCGCTGGCATGTGCGGGCGTATAGCGAGGACACCTGCGATTTCCGCGATTTCGTGCTGTCTCGCATCACCGAGGCGCACTGTCTGGAGACGCCCGCCGACTCCGGCGAGCAGTACGACGACGACTGGGTGGAATCGGTCAGCCTCGTCCTGGCACCGCATGCCGGACTCGATGCGGACCGGCGCGAGAGCCTGCTGCTGGATTACGGCGCGAGCGGAGCGGTCATCGAGGTGAACGTGCGGCGTGCGTTGCTCGGCTATGTGCTGCAGCGCCTCAACGTCGACACCACGCCGGACCATGCGCTGAACCCGAACGCCTACCAGTTGATGCTGCTGAATCGTGACGAGATTGAGCCGTTTGCGGCGTGGGCGTTTCGGTAGGATTTAGGGGTTAGGGGTTAGGGGCTAGGGGCTAGCCCCTAGCTAGCCAACCAGCTCAATCAACCCCCGCAGCGCCGCCGCCACTGCGCGCGAGCGGATTTCCTCGCGGTCGCCGTCGAGGCGGCAGATGGATGACATGACGGTGCCGTCCGCCAGCGCCCAGCCGTAGCAGACGAGGCCGACCGGCTTTTGCGGGGTGCCGCCGCCGGGGCCGGCGATGCCGGAAATGGCGAGTGCGGCATGGGCGTGGCTGTGCTTCAGCGCGCCTCTGGCCATCGCCATTGCGGTTTCCTCGGACACGGCACCGTAGGTTTCCAGCGTCACTTGCGGCACGTCGAGCATCTCGACCTTGGCGGCGTTGGCATAGGTGATGAAACCACGCTCGTACCACTGCGAACAGCCGGGCAGCGCGGTCAGCAGTTGCCCGACCCAGCCGCCGGTACAGGATTCTGCGGTGGCCAGCATCCAGCCGCGCGCGCGCAGCTTGTCGCCGAGTTCGGTGGCGAGCTGATGCAGTTCTTCGTCGCTTACACGAGCCATTGCACTCCTTTGATGACGGCGATCGCGTACAGCGCCGCCAGAAGATCGTCGAACATCACCCCGAACCCGCCCTTGAGGCGCGTATCGGCCAGCCGGATCGGCCAGGGTTTCAGGATATCGAATAGGCGAAAGAGTGCAAATGCCAGCACGAGCCACGCGCCGCCGGCGGGGGTGAACAGCAACACCAGGGCGAAGGCAACGATCTCGTCCCACACCATGCCGCCATGGTCGGCCACACCCAGCGCGCGGCCGCTGCGGCCGCAGGCCCAGATGCCGAGCACAAACGTGGCGATCAGCAGAATGATCTGGTTCGGCAGATCGGATGCGATGCTGATGATCGCCCAGTACAGCGGCAGCCCCAGCAAGGTGCCGGCGGTGCCGGGCGCTTTCGGCACGAGTCCGCTGCCGAAGCCGAACGCAATCAGGTGCGCCGGATGCGCGAACACGAATTTGAAATCAGGCTGCAAAGTGGTCATAGCCGGTGTGATCGATGGGGATCGGCTGGCCGTCGGCATCGATCACCGCCAGCCCCGATTCGGCGGTGATGCGGCCGATGCGCGCCACCGCCACGCCGGCGGATTCGGCTGCGGCTTGCACTGCGTCGCGTCGCGCTGCCGGCGCGGTAAAGCAGAGCTCATAGTCATCGCCACCGGCCAGCACGCAGTCGCGTGCGACTTTTTCGTGCAGGTAGGTCTGCGCCACCGGTAGCGTCGGTAGTGCGGCGAATTCGACGACGGCGCCTACCTGCGAGCGTTCGAGGATGTGACCCAGATCGCCCAGCAGACCGTCCGAGATGTCGATCGCGCTGCTGGCAATGCCGCGCAGCGCAATCCCGAGTTCGATGCGCGGCGTCGGCAGATACAACGCGGGCAGCACCTTGGCGGCGTCGATCTGTTCCATGAAGAGGCGGCCCTGGCGGTAGGCCAGCGCCATCGCGGCGGCGCCGAGCGTGCCGGACACCCAGACGTCATCGCCGGGTCCGGCGCCATCGCGGCGCAGTGCCTGCCCGGGCGGTACTTCGCCAATCACCGTGATGCTGATGGTGAGCGCGCCGCGTGTCGTGTCGCCGCCGACCAGCTCGATGCCGTGCTGGTCGGCCATGCGGAAAAAGCCGCGCGCAAACGCGGTAAGCCACGCGTCGTTGGCTTCCGGCAGCGCAATCGCGAGCGTCACCCAGCGCGGCGTCGCGCCCATCGCGGCGAGGTCGGACAGGTTCACCGCCAGCGACTTGTGGCCGAGCCCGGCGGGGCTGTCCTGCGGCGAAAAGTGGCGGCCTTCGAGCAGCATGTCGGTCGACACCGCCAGTTGCCTGCCCGGCGACGGCGCCAGCAGCGCGCAGTCGTCGCCCACGCCGAGCACCGCGCCGGGCGTGGCGCGCGTGAAGTGGCGGGCGATGAGGTCGAATTCCATTTTCTAGGGGCGAGGAACTAGGGGCTAGGGGCTAGGGAATGTGGCGCGGCAAAGCCGCACCGCCCCTGATTCCCAGTCCCTAATTCCTAGCTCCTTCCTTTCGCTGCCGCAATTTCCACCGCGCGCACATCCTGCGCCAGCTTGTCGAGCACGCCGTTGATGTATTTGTGTCCGTCGGTGCCGCCGAATTTCTTGGCGAGTTCGACGCTTTCGTTGATGGCGACGCGCCAGGGCACGTCGGGGCAGTGCAGCAGCTCGTAGGCGCCGATCAGCAGAATGCCGCGCTCGACCGGCGAAAGCTCGGCGAGCGGGCGGTCGAGCAGGGGGGTGATGTGCGTGCTCAGCAGGTCTTCCTCCTTCAGCACGCCGTAGAGCAGGGTGCGGAAGTAGTCCTCGTCGGCGCGCTTGAACTGCTCGTCGTCCTTGAGGTTGGCGGCGATCAGCGTGACGTCGGCGCCGCCCACCAGCCAGGCGTAAACGCCCTGCAGGGTGAACTCGCGCGCGACCTTGCGGGAACCGGCCATGTCAGAGTCGTTTCAACAGGTTGGCCATTTCGATCGCCACGCGTGCGGCGTCGCGGCCTTTCTCGGCCATGCGCTGGTGGCCCTGCTCCTCGGTGTCGACGGTGAGTATCGCATTGGCGATCGGCACGCCGGTTTCCAGCTGCACGTCGAGAATGCCGCGTGCGGATTCGTTCGACACCACTTCGAAATGATAGGTGTCGCCGCGCACCACGGCGCCGATCGCAACCAGCGTATCGAACTTGCCGGACTGCGCCATTTTCTGCAGCGCGAGCGGATGCTCGAGTGCGCCGGGCACGTCGACCAGCAGGATGTCGTCCTTGGCGACGCCGAGGCGGGCCAGCTCGATCTCGCAGGCCGACAGCAGGCCCTCGCAAATGTCCCTGTTGAAGCGGCTCATGACGATGCCGACCTTCAGGCCGGCGCCCTGGTAGACGGGATCGAGTTCGGAGATGTTGTCGGTGGTGCCCATGTGGTGTGTCCCTTTCTTCTCAGAGGATCAAGCTTTTTCAGAATAGCCGGTGACTTCCAGCCCGAAACCATCCATTGCCGGCATCTTGCGCGGGCTGGCCAGCAGCCGCATTTTGCCGACGCCGAGATCGCGCAGGATCTGTGCGCCGATGCCGTAGTCGCGCAGGTCGTACTTGCGGTTGTCGACCGGTGGCGGGTTGATTCGGTTCAGCAGCGCGTCGGCGGTTTCCGGACGATGCAGCAGCACCACCACGCCCGACTGCGATTCGGCGATGCGCTCCATCGCGCCGAGGATCGGCCACGAGTGGCCGCCGCCGGTGACGTCGAGAAAATCCATCACGCTCAAGGGTTCGTGCACGCGCACTAGGGTTTCCTTGTCCGCATGAATCTCGCCCTTGACGAGCGCGAGGTGGGTTTCGCCGGCGCACTTGTCGCGGTAGGCAATCAGGCGGAAGGCGCCGTAGACGGTCTGGATCAGGCGGTCGGCCGCGCGCTCGACCAGGCTTTCGGTCTGGTTGCGGTAGTGGATCAGGTCGGCGATGGCGCCGATCTTCAGGCCGTGCTCCTGGGCGAACGGCACCAGGTCGGGCAGCCGCGCCATGGTGCCGTCGTCCTTGAGGATTTCGCAAATCACCGAGGCGGGCACCAGACCCGCGAGTCCCGCCAGATCGCAGCCGGCTTCGGTGTGGCCCGCGCGCACCAGCACGCCGCCGGGCTGCGCGCGCAGCGGGAAAATATGGCCGGGCTGGATGATGTCGGTGGCCTTGGCGTCCTTCTTCACCGCGGCCTGGATCGTCACCGCGCGGTCGGCGGCCGAAATGCCGGTGGTCACGCCCGCGGCCGCTTCGATCGAGATCGTGAACGCGGTGCCGTGCGGCGTCTGGTTGTCGCTCACCATCTGCTTCAGCCCCAGCTGGCGGCAGCGGTCGTCGGTCAGCGTCAGGCAGATCAGGCCGCGGCCGTACTTGGCCATGAAGTTGATCGCGTCGGGCGTGACGTGCTCGGCGGCCATCACGAGGTCGCCTTCGTTTTCGCGGTCTTCCTCGTCAACCAGCACAACCATGCGGCCGGCTTTCAGCTCTTCGATAATTTCCAGGGTGGAGGCGAGGCTCATCAGTGCGTGTTCCTTAATCTTTGTCTGTGGTGTTCGTGAATTGAGCCAGGCGCTCGACGTAGCGCGCGATCATGTCGACTTCCAGGTTGACGCGGCTGCCTGCTTTCAGCTGCTTGAGCGTCGTCATTTCCAGCGTGTGCGGAATCAGGTTGAGCGCGAAGCGTGCGCCCTCCACCGCGTTGACCGTCAGCGAGACGCCGTTCACCGTGATCGAGCCCTTGCGAATGGTGTAGCGCGCGAGTTCGCCCGGCGCGTCGATTTCCAGCAGATGCGATTCGCCGACCGGCGCAAAACGGTGTACCGTGCCGACGCCGTCGACATGGCCCGACACCAGATGGCCGCCAAGGCGGTCGACCAGCCGCAAGGCCTTTTCCAGGTTGACTTCGGCACCCGGCACGAAGCCCTCCGTGCAGCGCAGCGTCTCGGCCGAGACGTCGACGGTGAAGCGGTCGGCCGCGAGCGCCACCGCAGTCAGGCAGACGCCGTTGACCGCGATGCTGTCGCCAATCGCGACGTCGGAAAAGTCCAGCCCGCCGCCGGTAATGACCATGCGCGCATCGGCGCCGCGGGCTTCGTAGTCGTGAATGCGGCCTATGGATTGGATGATGCCGGTGAACATGCGCGAGAGACCTGCCTGCTGGACCACGCATTGTAGGCGTTTAGGCCCGGTGGGTGAACCCCGACAACGGCGCATCCGGGCCGTCCCGGCCATTAACAGGATAAAGACATCCGCAATGACTATAATGGTGGTTTTGCATCGCTGGAAGGATCGACATGGAGACCTCCCCCTCGTTTTCCATTCGTGGCCACACGCTACTGCCCATCGTTCAGGGCGGCATGGGCGTGGGCATTTCCGCGCATCGGCTGGCCGGCACGGTGGCGCGGGCGGGCGGCGTCGGCACCATCGCGAGCATCGACCTGCGGCACCATCACGCCGACCTGTCGGCGCAGGCCCTGCATTGCCGCGACCGCGATGAGCTCAACCGCCTGAACCTGATCGCGCTCGACCGCGAGATCAAGGCTGCGCTTGCGCTGGCGGCGGGCAACGGACTCATCGCCGTCAACGTGATGAAGGCGGTCGACGCGCATCCGGCCTATGTCAAGCAGGCGTGCGCTTCGGGCGCGCAGGCCATCGTCATGGGGGCGGGGCTGCCGCTCGACCTGCCGGAACTGACCGAAGACTATCCCGACGTCGCGCTGATCCCGATCCTGTCGGATGCGCGCGGCGTCGCCATCGTGCTGAAGAAGTGGTCGCGCCTGAAAAAATTCGGACCGGGCGGCCGCCTGCCGGACGCCATCGTGATCGAGCATCCGCTGTATGCCGGCGGCCACCTCGGCGCGCCGAATCCGGACGAGCTTGCCCATGTGCGTTTCGATATCGCCGAAGTGCTGCCCGGCATTTTCAAGACATTCGACGACCTGGGCATCGCGCGCGGGCAGATTCCGATCATCGTCGGCGGCGGCATCAACAGCCACGAAAAACTCAAGGCCGCGCTGGCGCTGGGCGCATCGGCGGTGCAGATCGGCACGCCGTTCGCCGTCACCGTCGAAGGCGACGCCCATCCCGAATTCAAGCGCGTGCTGGCCGAAGCCCGACCCGAAGACATCGTCACCTTCATGAGCGTGGCCGGCTTGCCCGCGCGCGCCGTCAAAACTCCGTGGCTTGCCAACTATCTCAAGCGCGAGGCGAAATTGCAGGCCTGCGCCAAGGCCGATCCCAACCGCTGCGCCATCGGCCTGCACTGCCTGACGCAATGCGGCCTGCGCGACGGCATCGCCAAGGCGGGGCAGTTCTGCATCGACTCGCAACTGGTTGCCGCGCTGAAGGGCGAAGTCAACAAGGGCCTGTTCTTTCGCGGCTCCGAGACGCTGCCATTTGGCAGCGAAATCCGCCCGGTGCAGGACCTGATCGACTATTTCATGACCGGCGTTCGACCCGCACAAACAGCGGGCACTGCAAGCGCCGCGGCGCCGCAGGATCGCCCCACGCAGCCGCCAGCTGCGCACGCAGTTCCGTAAGGGGATCGTCGCCGCGTTCGGCCTAGTAGCGCCGGACAGCCGTTCACGCAGGCAGCAGCATCAGCCGCAGATCGCCGCCGATCTGGCGCACGTCGGCGAGCCGGAAGCGCGCGGCATCGGCCAGCGTCGTCAGCGCCGGCATTGCAAACAGGCCGCGCGCGTCGTCGCCAACGGCCATCGGCGCCACATAGGCGACCCATTCGTCCACCAGCCCCGCCGCGAGCAGCGCGCCGTTCAGCGCGGCGCCGGCTTCGACATGCAGTTCGTTGACGCCGCGCTGCGCCAGCAGCGTCAACAGGGCAGCCAGGTCGACGCGGCCGTCGATGCCGGGTAACTCGATCACGTCCGCGCCCGTCTGTTCGAGTGCAGCGCGCGCCGTCGGGGGCGCGTGATGGCAGGCGACGAGCGCGGGCAGGATGGCCGCAGCGGCCGGCGTGCGCAATCCGGAATCGACGATGACGCGCAGCGGCTGGCGGCCGATGTCGAGCTCACGCACGGTCATGCGCGGGTTGTCGGCCAGCACGGTGCCGCTGCCGGTGAGGATCGCGCAGGCGCGCGCGCGCAACTGCTGCACGTCGGCACGCGCGGCCTCGCCAGTAATCCACTGCGAGGCGCCGTTGGCGAGCGCTGTCTTGCCGTCCAGGGTCGCGGCGGTTTTAAGCCGCACCCATGGGCGCTGCCGCGTCATGCGTGAAATGAAGCCCGGGTTGAGCGCGTGCGCCTCGGCTTCCATCAGGCCGACTTCGGCGTGGATGCCAGCCAGCGTCAGCATGTCGATGCCGCCGCCCGCCACCAGCGGGTTGGGGTCGCGCATCGCCGCCACCACGCGTGCCACGCCGGCGTTGACCAGCGCCTCGGCGCACGGCGGCGTGCGGCCGTGATGCGAACAGGGTTCGAGCGTGACGTAGACCGTCGCCCCGCGCGCCGCGTCGCCGGCCTGGCCCAGCGCATGGATTTCGGCGTGCGGCGTGCCGGCGCGCTGGTGCCAGCCTTCGCCGATGACCTGACCGTCCTTGACGATGACGCAGCCGACGCGCGGATTGGGGCTGGTGGTGAACAGCCCGCGCGCCGCCAGTTGCAGCGCGCGCGCCATATGGGCGTGGTCGGCAGCGGAAAAGGCGGTGGCGGCGCTCAAGAAGATTTACTCGAACAGGTCGTCCACACCATGCGGCGGCGTACGTTCCAGATCCTGCAGCACGTCGCGGAAATCGTCCGGGTCCTGGAAGCTCTTGTACACCGACGCAAAGCGGATATACGCGACCTTGTCGAGCTTCTTCAGCTCGATCATCACCAGCTCGCCGACTTCGCGCGCCGGGATTTCGCGCGCGCCGCGCGTCAGCAGGCGCTGGCGGATACGCGCGACCGCCGCGTCCACCAGCTCGGTCGGCACCGGGCGCTTATGCAGCGCACGCCGAAAACCTTCCATCAGCTTGGTTTCGGAAAAATCCTCACGCGTGCCGTTGGTCTTGACGATCTGCGGCGGCCGCAGCTCGGCGGTTTCCCAGGTGGTGAAACGCTTGTCGCACGCCGTGCAGCGACGACGACGACGAATCGCGTCGCCCGCCTCATTGACGCGGGAGTCGATGACCTGGGTGTCGAGGGAGCCGCAGAAGGGGCATTTCATTTTTTAGGGGCTGGGATCTAGGAGCTCGTTAGGATTTAGGAACTAGGAGATAGGGGTTAGGGAATGTCGCTTCGCGGCTATTTGAAATTTCAAAATCGCGCGGCCAAAGGCCGCTCATCCCCTAATTCCTAGCACCTAGATCCTATCTCCTATATACATCACCCATACACCGGAAACTTCGCCACCAACTTAGCCACATCGCCCTTCACCCGCTCGATCACGGCCTCGTCGGTCGGTGCGTCGAGCACGTCGGCGATCAGGTGGGCGAGCTGTTCGGCTTCCAGTTCCTTGAAGCCGCGCGTGGTCATCGCCGGGGTGCCGATGCGGATGCCGCTGGTGACGAAGGGCTTCTGCGGGTCGTTCGGAATCGAGTTCTTGTTGACCGTGATGTGGGCGCGACCCAGCAGCGCTTCGGCTTCCTTGCCGGTGAGCTTCTTCGGCTGCAGGTCGACCAGGAAGACGTGGCTCTCGGTGCGGCCGGAGATGATCCTGAGGCCACGCTCGACCAGCACCTTGCACATCACCAGCGCGTTGGCGATCACCTGCTCCTGGTAGTGCTTGAATTCCTTGCTCGACGCTTCCTTGAACGCCACCGCCTTGCCGGCGATCACGTGCATCAGCGGGCCGCCCTGCAGGCCGGGGAAGATCGCCGAGTTGATCGCCTTCTCATGTTCGGCCTTCATCAAAATGATGCCGCCGCGCGGACCGCGCAGGGTCTTGTGGGTGGTCGAGGTCACCACGTCGGCATGCGGCACCGGGTTGGGGTACACGCCCGCGGCGATCAGGCCGGCGTAGTGCGCCATATCAACCATGAAGATTGCGCCGATCTCTTTTGCGATCTTGGCGAAGCGCTCGAAGTCGATCCGGAGCGCGTAGGCCGAGGCGCCGGCGATGATCAGCTTGGGCTTGTGTTCGCGCGCCAGCGCTTCCATCTTCGGGTAGTCGATTTCCTCTTTTTCGTTGAGGCCGTAGGCGACGACGTTGAACCACTTGCCGCTCATGTTGAGCGCCATGCCGTGGGTGAGGTGGCCGCCTTCGGCGAGGCTCATGCCCATGATGGTGTCGCCGGGCTTGAGGAAGGCCAGAAACACCGCCTGGTTGGCCTGCGAGCCGGAGTTGGCTTGCACGTTGGCGGCCTCGGCGCCGAACAGCGCCTTCACCCGGTCGATCGCCAGCTGCTCGACGATGTCCACGTATTCGCAGCCGCCGTAGTAGCGCTTGCCGGGATAGCCCTCGGCGTACTTATTGGTGAGCTGCGAACCCTGCGCCTGCATCACCGCCGGGCTGGTGTAGTTTTCCGAAGCGATCAGCTCGATGTGGTCCTGCTGGCGCTGGTCTTCTTTCTGGATCGCGGCCCACAGGTCGGGGTCGGTCTTGGCGAGGGTGTCTTGGCGGTTGAACATGGCAAATGGGCGGGCTGGAAAAGGCGGCAATTTTAACATGCGGCGCTTGGGCCTCCGCCTGGAGCGGCGGCCTCGTATAATCGGCCAAAACGGAGCACCTCCATGCAAAGACGAGACTTTCTGAGCGGCGCCGGCGTCGCCGCCCTGCTGCCGCTGTCCGCGGCGCAGGCCGCGCCCGGGGAATCGACCGCGTTGCCCGCCATCCGCTGGCGGCTGGCGTCGAGCTTTCCCAAGAGCCTCGACACCATTTACGGCGCATCCGAAACCTTGTCCAAACGCGTGGCCGCGCTCACCGGCGGCAAGTTCCAGATCCGCGTCTTCGCCGGCGGCGAACTGGTTCCCGGTCTGCAGGTGCTCGACGCAGTCGGCAACGGCACCGCCGAATGCGGCCACTCCGCCGGCTATTACTACGTCGGCAAGAACCTCGCACTCGCGTTCGACACCGCCGTGCCCTTCGGCCTCACCGCGCGCCAGCAAAATGCCTGGATGTATGCCGGCGGCGGCATCGAGGCGCTGCGTAAGCTCTACGCCAAATACAACGTCGTGCAGTTTCCCGGCGGCAACACCGGCACCCAGATGGGCGGCTGGTTCAGAAAGCCGATCAAGTCGATGGCCGATCTCAAGGGCCTCAAAATGCGCATCCCCGGCATCGGCGGCCAAATCATGGCCAAGCTCGGCGCCGTGCCGCAAACCCTGCCCGGTGGCGACATCTATCCTGCGCTCGAACGCGGCGCACTCGACGCCGCTGAATGGGTCGGCCCCTACGACGACGAGAAGCTCGGCTTCCACAAAATCGCCAAGCACTACTACTACCCTGGCTGGTGGGAAGGCGGACCGCAACTGAGTTTCTACGTCAACCAGGCCGCGTGGAAAGCGCTGCCCGAGGCCTATCGCCAGGCGTTCGAAGTCGCCACCGCCGAAGCGAATCAATTGATGCTGGCGCAATACGACGCCAAGAACCCGCCCGCACTGCTGCGCCTGGCCGGGCAGGGCGTCAAGCTGCATCCCTTCCCCAAAGACGTGATGCTCGCCGCGCGCCGCGCCACCTTCGAGCTCTACGAAGCCGAAGCGAAAACCAATCCCGACTTCGCCACCATCTACCGTTCCTGGAAACTGTTCCGCGACACCCAGTTCCAGTGGTTCAAGGTTGCCGAAGCCGCCTATAGCAACTTCAACTACTACGTGAAATGATGCCCTTCACCCCTCGCGCGCAAGCGGGAGAGGGACTGGGGGAGAGGGCCCGCCTTCCACCCAAGTAAGCCACCCTGATACAGGAGCAACACCATGAACCGCCTCGACCAGCTCATCACCACCTTCGACCTCGGCCTGCGCACCATCTTCGCCAGCCCCCACGCCGCGCGCCCCTATCCCGGCACCGGCCCCGAAGCCGAGTTGAGCGAAACCGAGCGCGCCCAGGCCGCCGCGCTGATGCGCGTCAACCACGTCGGCGAAGTCTGCGCCCAGGCGCTCTACGCCGGCCAGGCGCTCACCACGAAAAACGACCAGGTCCGCGCCGAACTCGAACGCGCCGCGCGCGAAGAAACCGACCACCTCGCCTGGTGCGAAACGCGCATCAACGAACTGGGCGGCCGCAAGAGCCTGTTGAACCCGCTGTGGTTCGGCGGCGCCTTCAGCATGGGCGTCGTCGCCGGCATGCTGGGCGACAAATGGAACCTCGGCTTTCTCGCCGAAACCGAACGTCAGGTCGAAGCGCACCTCGACGGCCACCTGCAAAAGCTGCCCGAAGCCGACGCCAAAAGCCGCGCCGTCGTCGAACAAATGAAAACCGACGAAGCCCAGCACGCCCAGACCGCCATCGACCACGGTGGCGCGCCGCTACCGATGCCGGTGAAAATGGCGATGCGCTTTGCTGCGGATGTGATGCGGCAGACGGCGAGCCGGATTTAGTTCACACGCGGTCTGCCGTGCGGCTTGACTTCCCGCTTTGGTTCGGTCACCGGCCGTGGTTGCTCCCGGTTAATCAATCAAGCGCATGCCGCAGTCCATCGCGGCATTGCGGTCGAAGGTTGCCGTGTGGCTGCATCCGGCTTCGGCGGCTGAGCGTTCGATCAGGCAGTCGGCAAAGTCGGCTTTGCCGCCCTTGAATAGTTGTATCGCCTTCCAAACGGTGTCGGACTGCGCCACGACAATTTCCCGGGTGCGCAGCAGCGTTTCCAGTACGTCGCAAATCTCGTTTTTGGTGGACGCGTAGCACCCGGTCAACACCCACACCAACTCGACAACGGATACGACGCCTACATAGCCTGGCGCGTCCGTCGTCAAGGACTCGATCAGCTTCGTCGCCTTTGCTGACTGCTTCGGGTCGTCCTGCGCGATGTAGCGGACGAGGACGTTGGTATCCAGGCCAATCATTTTGCCTTTGCCCCTTGGGCCGCGATCGCCTTGTTCATGTCCTCGACTGTTACTGGCGAGGTGGGCTTGCGCACAAGCCCCTTGAGCGCCGTGACCGGACTCGTTGCAGGCACCAGTTCGAAACGCCCAGGCTCAACCTGGACAAACTCGACGCGATCCCCGGCTTCAACGCCGAGCGCGGCCCGCACAGCGGCGGGAATGGTGATCTGCCCTTTGGTGGTCATGGTTGCGGTTGACATGGCGGCCTCCTTTTCATGCCTCCTTACTTTATTGTAAGGAATATAAGGCGTCAAGCGAGGCGTGTCACAAGGTCTGGCAGAGCAGGAAAGCTAACTCTGGCTACAAGTGATCCGCTCATCACTTTTGGCTTAACTGCTCCTGCAGGCCATTCAGAGTATCCAGCTCACCGCGCACGCGGAAGAACGCACCCTCTTCGTCGGCGCGCTCCTCCAGCACTTCGCAGCGTGCGAAGATTTCGCCGCGTAGTTGCTGCGCCGACCACGGCAGAAACAGCTCAGCCTCGATCAGGTCCTTCTGGAAGAACACAACGATCGCCTGGTGCAGCTTGGCGACGTCGGCGGGGCGGCGGGCGCTCATGACGATGCAGCCGGGATAGTCGGTGCGCAGTGCGGCTTCGCGCTCGGCTTGTGCGGCGGCGTCGCCGACGTGGTCGATCTTGTTGAAGATGCGCAGGCGCGGCACGTCCTGCGCGTCGATTTCCCTGAGCACTTCGTCGGTGGTTTCGATCTGCCGCTCGAAGCCGGGGTCGCTGGCGTCGATGACGTGGAGCAGCAGCGAGGCGTCGAGCGCTTCTTCGAGCGTGGATTTGAACGACGCGACCAGCCCGTGAGGCAGGTTCTTGATGAAGCCGACGGTGTCGCTGACCAGCACGCGCGGGACGCTCTCGGGGTAGAGGGTGCGCACGGTGGTGTCGAGCGTGGCAAAGAGTTTGTTGGCGACCAGCACTTCGCTGCCGGTGAGGGCGCGCATCAGCGTGGACTTGCCGGCGTTGGTGTAGCCGACCAGCGCCACGCTGGCGAGGCCCTGGTGCGCCTGCCGGCGCGCGCGCTGCGTCTTGCGGTCCGCGTCCATCGCGGTAATTTCCTTTTGCAGTTCGGCAATGCGGTCGCGGATCTTGCGCTTGTCGAGTTCGGTGTGCGATTCGCCGGCGCCGCGGCCGCCGACGCCGCTGCGCTGCCGCCCCTGCGGGCCGGCCAGCTTGGCCGCTTCGCGCAGGCGGGGCGCCATGTAGCCGAGGCGCGCGATTTCCACCTGCGCGCGCGCGGCGGGGGAGCGCGCGTTGCGGTGGAAGATTTCGAGGATGACCATGGTGCGGTCCATCACCTGGCAGCCGACTTCGTTTTCGAGGTTGCGCGCCTGTGACGGCGAGATTTCGTGATCGACGAAGAGAGCGTCGATCGGCTCGGGCGAGACCATGGCCGGGTCGCTCGATGCTTCGGCGAGCGGGAGCCGATACAAGGGATTCTGCGGCGCGCGTTCGGGTTCGGTTTCGTCCCCAGCCGCGCCGTGGACGAAGTGGCGGATCTCCTCGCGCTTGCCGACGCCCAGGTAGGCGGTCGAGTCGAATCCGGCGCGTTTTTGTGTGAAGGTGCGGGTGACCGTGAACCCCAGCGTCTTGGCGAGTTCGCGCAGTTCGGTTAGCGATGCCTCGAACTCGATGTCGCTCACGTTCGGCAGTTGCACGGCCGCCACGACGGCGTACTGGGGAGGGTCTTTGGCTTCACTTTGCATGCGGCGGGTGTTTCTGTGGATGGACGAAGGCAGATAGTACCCGCCAATGCAGCCAGCACCCGGATTGGCGCGCGGCGGCGGTGGGGCCCCAGGGGCCTGAATACCTGCGTGTTAGCATGACCTGCAACGACGGCAGCCCGGGCAGCGGCCTGTCCACGGGTCGCGGCGGCGCTGAATCCGGCGGCATTTGCCTGAAATCACGGCACCTGCGCCGCGCCGCACTGGATTAGCCAGACTTGATTGGAACCAGGGTCGCTCACGGCTCACAACCGGAGATGAAAATGAAATACGTGCTTGCCCTCGACCAGGGCACCACCAGTTCGCGCGCGATCGTGTTCGATCACGCGGGCCAGATCAAAACCATCGCGCAAAAGGAATTCCGGCAGATTTTCCCGCAGCCGGGCTGGGTGGAACACGATCCCAACGAGATCTGGTCGTCGCAAATCGGCGTCGCCGCCGAGGCGATCACCAGTGCCGGTTTGTCGGGACGCGACATCGCCGCGATCGGCATCACCAACCAGCGCGAAACCACGGTGGTGTGGGATCGCCGCACCGGCCTGCCCATTTACAACGCCATTGTCTGGCAGGACCGGCGCACCGCCGGCCTGTGCGACGCGCTGCGCGCGGCGGGCCACGAAGCCCTGTTTCAGCGCAAGACCGGCCTCGTGCTCGACGCCTACCTTGCGGGCACCAAGCTACGCTGGATCCTCGACAACGTGCCCGACGCGCGGCGCCGCGCCGAGGCGGGCGAACTCGCGTTCGGCACCATCGACTGCTGGCTGTTGTGGAAGCTGAGCGGCGGCGCGCTACACGTCACCGATGCAACCAACGCGTCGCGCACGCTGCTGTTCGACATCACGCGGCAGGCGTGGGACGACGAGCTGCTGGCAGTGATGGACGTGCCGCGCGCGTTGCTGCCCGAGGTGCGCGACTCCAGCAGCGTGTATGGCGACACCGACCTGCTCGGCGGCGGCCGCATCCCGATCGCCGGCGTGGCGGGCGACCAGCACGCCGCGTTGCTCGGGCAGGCATGCACCCGACGCGGCATGGTGAAGAACACCTACGGCACCGGCTGCTTCATGCTGATGAACACCGGCGAGACGCCGATCCCCTCGCACAACCGCCTGATCACCACCACTGCGTGGCGCATCGACGGGCGCCCGAGCTATGCGCTCGAAGGCAGCATCTTCATCGCCGGCGCGGTGGTGCAGTGGCTGCGCGACGGGCTCGGCATCATCCGCAGCGCAGCCGAGGTGGAGACGCTGGCGGCGAGCGTGCCCGACAACGGCGGCGTCTATCTGGTGCCGGCCTTCGTCGGCCTCGGCGCGCCGCATTGGGACCCGTATGCGCGCGGTTCGATCCACGGCCTTACGCGCGGCACCACCGGGGGCCATCTGGCGCGGGCCGCGCTGGAATCGATCGCCTATCAGGTGAGCGACCTCATCGCCGCGATGCAGGGCGACGCCGGCCTCACGCTGACCGAGCTGCGCGTCGACGGCGGCGCCACCGCCAACGACACGCTGATGCAGTTTCAGGCCGACCTGCTGGGGGTGCCGGTGCTGCGTCCCAAGGTCACCGAGACTACCGCGCTGGGCGCTGCGTATCTCGCTGGCTTGGCGGTCGGTTACTGGAGCGGGCTCGACGAGATTGCCGCGCAATGGCAGGTCGACCGCGTGTTCGAGCCGGCGATGGGACGCGAGCAGGTCGACGCGCTGCGCGGCGACTGGGCGCGCGCGGTGGAACGTTCCAAGGGCTGGGCGCAGGCGGAAGCGGGTCCCGCATGAATCGCGACGAAGCCCTTGCGCGCCTGCGTGATAGGCGCACCCCGTGGGACATGGTCGTGATCGGCGGCGGCGCCACCGGTCTTGGCATCGCGCTCGACGCCGCCACGCGCGGCTACGAAACCTTGCTGCTGGAACGCGACGATTTCGCCCAGGCCACTTCCAGCCGCAGCACCAAGCTGCTGCACGGCGGCGTGCGCTACCTGCGCCAGGGCAACCTCAAACTGGTGATGGGCGCGCTGCGCGAACGCGGGCGCGTGCTGGCCAATGCGCCGCACCTGGCGAGCGAACAGCCCTTCATCATCCCCACCTACAAGCGCGGCGAAAGCCTGTATTACGGGTTCGGCCTCGGCGTCTACGAACGCCTGGCTGGGCGCGCCAGCCTGGGGCGTTCGCGCCGGCTCGACGCGGCCGCCACCTGCCGCGAGCTGCCGGGACTGCGCAGCGAGAAGCTGCGCGGCGGCGTGCTGTATCACGACGGCCAGTTCGACGACGCCCGCCTTGCGGTGAGCCTGGCCGCCAGCGCCTGGGACCATGGCGCCACCTTGATCAACTATTGCTCGGTGGCGGGCCTGCTGCGCGCCGGCGGTGCGGGCACACCGGTCACCGGCGTGGTGGCGCGCGACCGCGAAACCGGCGCCGAGCACGAGATCGCGGCGCGCGTCATGGTCAACGCCACCGGCGTGTTCTGCGATTCGATCCGCCGCATGGCCGAGCCGGGCGCGGCCGCCTGGGTGGCGCCCAGTCAGGGCGCGCACATCGTGCTCGACCGGCGCTTTTTGCCCGGCCGCACCGCGCTGATGGTGCCGAAGACCGACGACGGCCGCGTGCTGTTCGCGATTCCCTGGCAGGACCGGCTGCTGGTCGGCACCACCGATGTGCCGGTCGAGGATGCCGAAGCCGAACCGCGCGCGCTGCCGGAAGAAATCGATTTCCTGCTCGAACACGCCGGGCGCTATCTGCGGGACGCGCCGCGCCTGCAGGATGTGCTGAGCGTGTTTGCCGGGCTGCGGCCGCTGGTGCGGGCCGGCAGCGGGCACAGCACGTCTGCGCTGGCGCGCGACCATTTGTTGCGCGAGGAATCCGGCCTGGTCAGCATCACCGGCGGCAAGTGGACGACGTATCGCGAAATGGCCGAACAGGCGGTCGACCTGGCTGCGCGGGTGGCGCAGCTGCCCGACCGCCCCTGCCGCACCGCGGACCTGCCGCTGCACGGCGCGACCACCGAACTTGTACCGTCGCTGCGCGCCTACGGTTCGGACGCCGCCGCGCTGCAGGCACTGGCGCAGGCGCGACCGGAGTGGGCGGCCCGCCTGCACCCACGGCTGCCGTACATCGGCGCCGAAGTGGTGTGGGCAGCGCGCCAGGACATGGCGCGCAGCGTGCAGGACGTGCTCGCACGGCGCACCCGCGCACTGCTGCTGGACGCGCGTGCCAGCATCGAGATCGCACCCCGCGTGGCCGCTCTGCTGGCCGATGCCCTGGGCCGCGACGCCGCCTGGCAGGCACGCGAAGTGGCGGCTTACACCGCATTTGCGCTGGGGCATCTGCCGCGCGAGGTGCAGTCGGTGCGCGGCGCATACCGGGCCGGCGGAATATAAAGCCACCCTTTGCCGTTGAAGCGCCTATGATCAGCAAGTGTCGTGTTTACAGGGGTCGCGAAACCCGGCCGACACATTCAAGTCACTGCAAGGAGAGTCACCATGGCAAAAGGCCAGATACGTGGAAACAAGGAAGCAAAGAAACCCAAGAAACCGAAACAGGCTGTCGTTCCGGTGGGATCGTTCATCACCCCGCCCAAGGCTGCCACCAAGCCGATCAAGACCCAGCACTGAGTGCTGGACGGCTTGGAAAAACGCCACCGTCGAGGTGGCGTTTTCACGTCCGGGCTTCGGTAAGCGGGGCGGTTTTCCGCAGGCCGGCAAATGGCGACAATAGCCGGCATATGGTCACCGCCACCTTCCGCTTCCATGACGAACTGAATGATTTCCTCGCGCCCAAGCGGCGCAGGCAGGAATTCAGCGTGCCGTGCGCGCAGGCGGCGACGACCAAGCACATGATCGAGGCGCTGGGCGTGGCGCACACCGAGGTGGCGCGGCTCCTGATCAACGGCGAACCGGCGCGCCTGGATCGCCTGATGCAGGACGGCGACCGGGTGGCGGTGTATCCGCGCGCCGAGGCGATGGATGCGACGCCGCCACTGGGCGAAGCGCCGTTGCGGCGCCCCGGGTTTGTTGCCGATGCGCACCAGGGCGGGCTGGCCCGCCTGCTGCGCATGCTGGGCTTCGATACGCTGTACGACAACCACTTTCATGACGACGATATTGTGTCGATCTGCGCGAACGACGGCCGCATCGTGCTGACGCGCGACCGCGAGCTGCTGAAGCGGCGAGCGGTGACCCGCGGCTGCTATGTGCACGCGTTGAAACCGGAGGCCCAGCTGCTTGAGGTCGTCGCGCGGTTCGATCTTGCGCGCAGCGTCCGGCCGTTCACCCTGTGCCTGCACTGCAACGCGCCGCTGCGCGCGGCGGACAAGGCCGAGGTGATCGACCGCCTGCCGCCCCGGGTGCGCGAAATCCATGACCGGTTTTCCACCTGCGACGCCTGCGGCCGCGTGTACTGGGAGGGCTCGCACTGGCGCAGCATGCGTCGCCAGCTGGACGCGTTGTTGCCCGCCGGCGCGGGAACCTGAGCGCGTTTTTGCGCTCTGCCTTCATCATCACAAGGAACAAGCCATGAAAAAAATCCCCTTGCGAATCGCAGCGGCCGCGCTGGGCGTGCTGTTTTTGAGCGCCTGCGAGCAAGCCGCCGTCGCGTTGCCCGGCGACACGCCGCCCGACCGCTACGCCGACCCGCAGCAGATCGCGCGCGGCAAGGCGGTCTACCAGGCCAACTGCATGGAGTGCCACGGCACCGACGGCAAGGGCCCACCCGGCGACTGGCGCATCCGCGACGCCGACGGCCGTTTTCCGCCGCCGCCGCTTGACGACAGCGCCCACGCCTGGCATCACCCGACGGCCGACCTGCTGGAGATGATCCGCGAAGGCAGCCCGGGTGGGCAGGGCAACATGCCGGCCTGGAAGGGCAAGTTGAGTGAGGCGCAGATGCAGGATTCGGTGGCCTACATCAAGTCGCTGTGGTCGGACGAGGTCTACCAGTTGTGGTGGAAGATGGAGAAGCAATCGCTGGAAGACTGAGCGCGTTTCCGCCGCCTGCGGGATCGGCGGGTAAAATGGCAGGATTGAATTATCTAACTGAATTTCCCCATTGTATTTATCCAGACTAGGAGCAACAACATGAGCGAATACGGATTTGACACCCAGATCAGCGGCCCCTTCGACGCCGCCGTGGACAAGGTCACCGCCGCACTGAAGACCGAAGGCTTCGGCGTGCTGACCGACATCGATGTGAAAGCCACGATGAAGGCCAAGATCGACGTCGACATGCGCCCCTACCGCATCCTCGGCGCCTGCAACCCGCCGCTGGCCAACCAGGCCATCGGCGCCGAGCCCGACGTCGGCATGCTGCTACCGTGCAACGTGGTGGTGCGCGAGGAAGCCGACGGCAAGGTGACCGTGTCCTTCCTCGACCCCGGCATCATGGTCAAGCTGGTGTCCAACACCGCCGTGCACGGTGTCGCCAATGAAGCGCGTGCGCGTTTGATGCGGGTGAAAGACAGCCTGGCCGGCTGATCGACCCGGTGGACGTAAAAAAAGCCCGCTTCGGCGGGCTTTTTACTTTGTGGTCTGCTGTTGTTACTTCCACATGACGTTGGATTCCGCCTTGGCTGCGGCAGCAAGCAGGTTGATCAGCGGCAGCGCGCGATGCGCCATGCTGACCACCGGTTCATCGTCGTCCTTGTCGTCAGCCGGGGGCGGGGCGGTTTCTTTCTCGATCGCGGCTTTCAGGCGGTCGAGTGCAAGCGGAACGTCTTCGGCCAAAATCGCACCGGGCACGGTGCCGCTGTGCCCCATCATTTTCAGCATCGCAAGTGCGACATCGCCAAACATGGTGATGTCCGCGTACGCATCGGTCGTAAAAGTCACCAGCATGCAGGTCTCCTCAAATGAACAATTTACACCCTTCGCCGGCCCGAGCAGCGAATTCCGGTGATCAGATCCGTTCGCAGGCGATCGCCCGCACAACCACTTCATCCTGACGAAAAATGCGCTCCAGCTCCGTCCGGTAGGCAGACCACCACTCCCGCTCCAGGGTTTCAACCATCACTTCGATCAGGATCATGTCGTCGCGCGCGGTCGTTCCATTCTCCGTGTCCTTCCACAGGCCCAGCGCAGGAGACTGCACAAACGCTGTCAAGCCGCCGAAGCGCTCGATGAGTTGCGCTCTGATGCCGTCGAACTTGTCCCGTTGAAACGGGCGGCCTTCATTGTCGTAGATGGGAATGAGGAGCTGGATCAGGTGCATGTCTGAAGCTGGGTTCAATCCGCTTCCAGTTGCCCGGCAACTTCTTGCACCAGCACCCACGGCGCCACCACCACGGCCCAGAACATCGGCTTGCGCGCATGCCAGTCTTCGGCGTCGCTGAGCTGAGCGCGGGCGATGCGGCCCTCGGCCAGCCATTCCTGCACGGTGGCGGCATTGTTCTCGGCAATGTTGAGGGCGGCGTCGATCAGGTCCATGCCGGTGGCGACCTTGATGACGTCGCCGCGCGCGAAGTGGCGTTCGAGTTCGGGCCAAGCGAGCTGGGCGGTTTCGAGATTGAGCTTGGCGCGGAGGAGGTCGCTGGGGGAAGTCATTTCAGATGCAAGAGACTAGAAAAATCAGCGCGTCTTGCCGCCACCCCGGCGCTGGCTGAGCGGATGCTTGGGCACCTGAGGGGGGCGGCCCCGGTCGGTTGGCGCGGGCTTGCCCGCAGCGGGCCGGGCGCCGGGTTTGGGCTGGGCTGACTTGGTTTGGTCCGGCTTGGCCACTTTCGGCTTTGACTGGCCCGGCTTGGTTGACGCGGGCTTGGCCGCATGGGGTCTGGCTGAACCGGGTTTGCCCGCGCCGGTTCTGGCGCGCTTGTCTTCGGCGCGCGGGGTGCGTGTGCCTTCCGGCTGCTTGCCGGTGCCGGCAGGCTGGAACAGTGGGATCAGGTGTTTCTTGCTGTTGCCGATCAGGTCTTCGCGGCCCATGTCCTTCAGCGCTTCGCGCAAGAGCGGCCAGTTGTCGGCGTCGTGGTAGCGCAAAAACGCTTTATGCAGCCGACGCGTGCGGCCCTGCTTGACGACCGACACCGCCTCGGCCTTGCCACCGAGCACCTTCTTCAGCGGGTTCTTTTCGGTGTGGTACATGGCCGTCGCCAGTGCCATCGGCGTCGGCAGGAAGGTCTGTACCTGGTCGAGACGGAAGTCGTGCTTTTTCAACCACAGCGCGAGATTCAGCATGTCCTCGTCGGTGGTACCGGGATGCGCCGCGATGAAGTAGGGGATCAGGTACTGCTTCTTGCCGACCGCCTTCGACGCTGCTTCGAACATGTCCTTGAAGCGGTCGTAGGCGCCCATGCCGGGCTTCATCATCTTCGACAGCGGGCCGGCTTCGGTGTGCTCCGGCGCAATCTTGAGATAGCCGCCGACGTGGTGCTGCACCAGTTCCTTGACGTATTCGGGCGAGCGCACCGCGAGGTCGTATCTGAGGCCCGAGCTGATGAGGATTTTCTTGATCCCCGGCAGTGCGCGGGCGCGGCGGTACATGTGGATCAGCGGCGTGTGGTCGGTGTTGAGGTTGTCGCAGATGTCGGGGAACACGCAGCTCAAACGCCGGCAGGCTTTCTCGATTTTTTCCGACTTGCACGCCATGCGGTACATGTTGGCGGTGGGGCCGCCGAGGTCGGAAATGATGCCGGTAAAGCCGGGCGTCTTGTCGCGAATCGCCTCGATTTCCTTGATCACCGAATCTTCGCTGCGGCTCTGGATGATGCGGCCCTCGTGCTCGGTGATCGAACAGAAGGTGCAGCCGCCGAAGCAGCCGCGCATGATGTTGACCGAGAAGCGAATCATTTCCCACGCCGGAATCTTGGCGTCGCCGTAGCTCGGGTGCGGCGCGCGCGCGTAGGGCAGGTCGTAGACCGCGTCCATCTCCTGCGTGGAAAGCGGGATCGGCGGCGGATTCAGCCAGACATCGCGCTCGCCGTGCGCCTGCCGCAGCGCGCGCGCGTTGCCCGGGTTGGATTCGAGGTGGAACACGCGCGAGGCGTGGGCGTAGAACGCCGGGTTGTTTTTCACCTGGTCGTAGTCGGGCAGGCGGATCACGGTGCGCTCGCGGATTTCCTGCTTGGCGGCGAGGCGTGCGGCCTTCGGGATCAGGCGCACGGGCGCCGTACCTTCGGGCGTCTGCGCAGTGGGGCCGGTCGGCGTCATCGCGTAGGGGTCGACGTGGGCATCGATCGCGCCGGGGGTGTCGAGTTCGGTCGACATCACTTCCAGCCAATTCTCGGCGGGCTTCCAGTCGGGCGTCACCATGAAGCCGGTGCCGCGCACGTCGCGGATGTCACCGATCTTTTCGCCCTTGGCGAGACGATGGGTGATCTCCAGCAGTGCGCGCTCGGCATTGCCAAAGATCAAGAGGTCGGCCTTGGAATCCGGCAGCACCGAGCGGCGCACGGTGTCGGACCAGTAGTCGTAGTGCGCGATGCGGCGCAAGGATGCCTCGATCGAACCGATGATCACCGGGGTGCCGGGGAAGGCCTCGCGGCAGCGTTGCGCGTAGACCGTGACCGCACGGTCGGGGCGCTTGTTCGGCGCGGCGTTGGCCGTGTAGGCATCGTCGGAGCGGATTTTCTTGTCCGAGGTGTAGCGGTTGACCATCGAGTCCATGTTGCCCGCGGTGACGCCGAAATACAGCGTCGGCTGGCCCAGCGCGCGAAAAGGCTCGGCCGAATGCCAGTCGGGCTGGCTGATGATGCCGACCCGGCAGCCCTGCGCCTCCAGCAGCCGCCCGACCAGCGCCATGCCGAAGCTGGGATGGTCGATGTAGGCATCGCCGGTGACAAGAATCACGTCGCACGCGTCCCAGCCGAGCGCGGTCATTTCTGCGCGCGACATCGGCAGGAACGGAGCGGTGCCGAAGCGCGCCGCCCAGTGCTTGCGGTGGGAAAACAGGGCTGGGGTCATGGGGAGAGTTTACGCTTGTATAAATGCACAGGAGGGAACGGGGCCGCCCCCGTTCCCTCCTGCCTGGAGACTGAAGAGTTGACTCAGCGAACGCCCAGCAGTTCCACTTCGAATACCAGCGTGGCATTCGGCGGGATCACGCCACCGGCGCCGCGCGCGCCATAGCCCAGCTCGGGCGGAATGGTCAGCTTGCGCTTGCCGCCGACCTGCATGCCGGCCACGCCTTGGTCCCAGCCGGGAATGACCTGGCCCGCGCCGAGGCGGAATTCGAACGGATCGTTGCGATCGACGCTGGAATCGAACTTGGTGCCGTCGGTGAGCCAGCCGGTGTAGTGCACCGACACGGATTGTCCGGCGGTCGCGGTGTCGCCGCTGCCGGCGACGAGGTCTTCGATGATGAGTTCGCTCATGGATTCAGTCCCTGGAGTGAGGTTTGCGCGGGCACACGCCGGACCGGCGTGCACGGAATGGCGCATTTTCTCATGTTTCCGGCCCCAGGGTTAGCGCCATTCGGCCGGCAGGTAATTGGCGTCGGGATCGACCTCGATGGGGATTTCGGTGACGCTGCTGGCGTCCGGCGGGGCGTCGCGCAGCACGACCTGCGGGAAGGCCAGCACCACCGCGACCATGATCAGCTGGATGACGAGGAAGGGGATCGCGCCCCAGTAGATGTCGGCGGTGCGGATCGACTTCGGCGCGACGCTCTTCAGGTAGAACAGCGCGAAGCCGAAGGGCGGGTGCATGAAGGCGGTCTGCATGTTGACCGCGAGCATGACGCCGAACCAGATCGGGTCGATGCCGAGCTTGTAGGCGATGGGCGCCAGCAGCGGCACGACGATGAAGGCGATCTCGAAGAAGTCGAGGAAGAACGCCAGGATGAACACCATCAGGTTGACGACGATCAGGAAGCCGAGCACACCGCCGGGCAGCTGGTCGAACAGGTGCTCCACCCAGACATCGCCATCGAGCCCGCGGAACACCAGGGTGAAGATGGTCGAGCCGATCAGGATGAAGATGACGAAGGTGGTGAGCTTGGTGGTGCTGTCCATCGCTTGCGTCAACCGCAGGCGGGAGAGCCGCCCGCGCGCCCACGCCAGCAGCAGCGCGCCGGTCGCGCCCATGGCGCCGCCTTCGGTGGGGGTGGCGACGCCGAGGAAGATGGTGCCGAGTACCAAAAAGATCAGCACCAGCGGCGGCACCAGCGTGGTCAGCACGCGCAGCAGCAGCGCCGAGCCGTGCAGCGTGCGTGCGGACGCCGGCATGGCAGGCGCGGCGTGCGGCCTGAACAGCGTGACGCCGAACACATAGAGCAGGTACAGCCCGACCAGCGCCAGCCCGGGGACGAGCGCGCCCTTGTACATGTCGCCGACCGAGGCGCCGAGTTGGTCGGCCAGCACGATCAGCACCAGCGAAGGCGGAATGATCTGCGCCAGCGTGCCGGAGGCGGCGATGACGCCGGAGGCCAGCCGTTTGTCGTAGCCGTAGCGCAGCATCACCGGCAGCGAGATCAGGCCCATCGCAATCACCGTGGCGGCGACGACGCCGGTGGTCGCGGCCAGGAGGCCGCCGACCAGGATCACCGCGTAGGCCAGGCCCCCTTTTAATGAGCCGAACAGCTGGCCGATGGTGTCGAGCAGGTCCTCGGCCATGCCGGAGCGTTCGAGAATCAGCCCCATGAAGGCGAAGAAGGGGATGGCGAGCAGCGTCGGGTTGGCGACGATGCCGTAGACCCGCTCGGGCAGCGCGTGCAGCAGCGAGATGTCGAACAGTCCGGCTGCGATGCCAATGCCTGCGAACAGCAGGCCGTTGGCGGCGAGCGCGAACGCCACCGGATAGCCCAGCAGCAGGAAGACCACCAGGCCCGCGAACATCAGGGGCGCCAGAAAGCCCAGCGACGCGGCGTCCATCAGACGCCCTCTTCCGGTTTCTCGCGCGGCAGCACCAGATGGCCGCTCAGCACGCCGATGCGCTTGATGACTTCGGCCACGCCCTGCAGCGCAAGTAGCGCGAACCCTGCCGGCAGCAGCAGCTTCACCGGCCAGCGCAGCAGGCCGCCGGCGTCGGGTGACATTTCGTGGGTGATCCAAGCCTCATGGAACATCGGCCACGACAGCCACATCAGCAGCAGCGCCATCGGCAGCAGGAACAGCAGGCCGCCGGCGAGATCGATCCAGGCCTGTCCGCGCGGGCCGAAGCGGTTGTAGAAGATGTCGATGCGCACGTGGCCGTTGTGCTTCAGCGTATAGCCCGCCGCCAGCAGGAACATGCCGCCGAACAGGTACCACTGGATTTCCAGCCAGGCGTTGGAGCTTTCGCCGAGCAGATAACGCGAGAGCGCGTTGCCCGCCGAAATCAGCGTGGCGATCAGCACCAGCCAGATGGCGACGCGGCCGACGCGCTCGGTCAGCGCGTCGATCAGGCGGGCCAGCGCGAGCAGGGCGTTCACAGTGCGCCGGTCTCGCGCAGGAATTCGGCCAGCCGCTCGGCGACCACGCGGTAGCCGGCGGCGTTGGCGTGGATCGGGTCGGCCTTGAGGCGGTTGTCCTTCAGCACGTCGTTGAAGATGTCGGCTTCCAGCGGCAGCTGCATGTCCTGGGCGATGCGGCCATAGAAATCCGGCGCACCGCCGAACAGGGTGGGTTGGGGCACGGCGATCAGCATGACCTCGGCGCCGCTTGCACGGATGGTCTGCACCAGCAGGCGCAGGTTGTTTTCGGTGGTCGCCTGTGGGTGCTTTCTCAGCATGTCGTTGCCGCCTAGGCACAGCAGCACCAGGCGCGGCCGGTGTTCGGTCAGCACGACGGGCAGGCGCTGCAGGGCTGAGGCGGTGGTGTCGCCGGGCACGCCGGCGTTGATCACGGTGCGTCCGGTCAGGCTTGCCAGCACGGCGGGATAGGCGGTGTCGCGGCTCGCGCCGGTGCCGTGGGTGAGGCTGTCGCCGAAGGCGACGATGACGTCGTGCGGGCTGAGCTTCGGCAGCGTCGGCGCGCGCTCGCACGCGGCGAGAAAAAATACGGCAACGAGCGCAAAAACAAAGCGCCGGGATGCCCGCATTTAGTTGCCTGCCACCGTCATCTTGTCGATCAGGATCGAGCCGACCTGCTTGGAGCCGCGGCGCTCAATGTCGCGGCCGATGCCGACGATGCCCTTGAACATGTCGGCGAGGTTGCCGGCGATGGTGATTTCCTCGACCGGATACTGGATTTCGCCGTTTTCCACCCAGAAGCCGGCGGCGCCGCGCGAGTAGTCGCCGGTGACCATGTTGGCGCCGTGGCCAAGCAGTTCGGTGACCAGCAGGCCGGTGCCCATTTGTTTGAGCAGGCCGTCGAGGTCGTGTTCGCCGGGGGTGACGATCAAGTTGTGGCTGCCGCCGGCATTGCCGGTGGTTTTCATGCCGAGCTTCTTCGCCGAATAAGTCGACAGGAAGTAGCCCTGCAGCACGCCGTCCTTGACGACATCGCGGTCGAGACAGGCAACGCCCTCGCTGTCGAACGGTGCGCTGCCGAGGCCGCCTGGAATCAGGGGTTGCTCGCGGATAGTCACCTGCGACGCGAACACCTGCTGGCCTAGGCTGTCGAGCAGGAACGACGACTTGCGGTAAAGGCTGCCGCCGGAGACCGCGGCGACGAAGTTGCCGATCAGGCCGGTGGCAATCTGCGCCTCGAAAATCACCGGGCAGGTGCGGGTGTCGAGCTTCTTGCCGTTCAAACGGCGCACGGTGCGGGTGCCGGCGATGCGGCCGACGCTTTCGGCGGAGTCGAGGTCATTGGCATTGCGCGCGCTGGTGTACCAGTAGTCGCGCTGCATCGCGCCTTTCTCCTCGCCGATTACCGCGACCGATATGCCGTGGCGCGAGCCGGCATAGCCGTTGCAGAAGCCGAGGCTGTTGGCGTAGATGAACTGCGAGGTGTGCAGGCTGACGCCGGCGCCTTCGGAATTGGTCAGCCGCTTGTCGACTGCCAGCGCCGCCGCTTCGCACGCCTTGGCGCGCTCGGCGGCTTCTTCCACGCTGAGATCCCAGGGATGGTAGAGGTCGAGGTCGGGCACGTTTTTCGCCAACCGGTCGGCGTCGGGCAGGCCGGCGGCTTCGTCCTCGGCGGTGTAGCGCGCGATCGTCAGCGCCTTTTCCACCGCGCTTTTCAGCGCCGCTTCCGACAAATCCGAGGTCGAGGCATGGCCGCGCCGCTGGCCGATGTAGACGGTGACGCCGGCGCCCTTGTCCTTGTTGTATTCGATGGTCTCGATTTCGCCCTGGCGCACGCTGACGCTCTGGCCGACGCCTTCGGAGATTTCGGTGTCGGCGGCGGTGGCGCCCTGCTTGGCGGCGTGTTCGATGACGAGCCGGGACAGGGCCATGAGCTGGTCGCGGGTATAGCTGAATTGGGAGCGGGACATGTCGGCTTATCTAAAGAAAGAACGGCGTCTGAGGGGTGAACTGGGCATGTTTGAGCGTCAGAAACTACAATGACGATCATAACAGCAACCGAAAGCCCTGCCGTGCGCCTGATCGACCCCGATGCCGAACTGGAATTTGACCCCGATGACGTCTACGACGGCCCCAGCAAGAGCCAGAAGAAGCGCGACGTCGAAGCCCTGCAGGATATGGGCGACGAACTGGTGAAGCTGCCCGACGCGCAGTTCAAGCGCATCGAGCTGCCGGAAGAGTTGAAGCAGGCCGTGGCCGCCTGCCGCAAGATCACCCAGAACGGCGCGCTCAGGCGGCAAAAGCAGTTCATCGGCAAGCTGATGCGTTCGGTCGACCCGGCGCCGATCCAGGCTCAGCTTGATGCCTTCAAGGGCGTGTCGGCGGCTGAAAACGCCAAGCTGCACCAGGCCGAGAAATGGCGCGAGAAGTTGATCGCCGACAATGAGGCGCTGACGCTGTTTCTGAACCAGTACCCCGACACCGATGCCACCCACCTGCGGCAGATCATCCGCAATGCGCGCGATGAAGCTGCACGCAACAAGCCGCCCAAGGCGTTTCGCGAGATTTTCCGGGTGATCCGCGAGGCGATGCAGAAACCGGATTGACCCATGCAGGACGCGTAGTGCACAAAGACCCGCTCAAGCGTCTTTTTCGTGCCTGCGTGGATAAAAAGTAAACAGGGAGAGCCGCAAGCCGTTGCGCCCCTGGACGTTCAGCTCGACGGACCGTGAACACGGGGTCGCAAGGTGCGGCCCGGGCAGTCGGTTTTGACTGGAGGTGGACGGATCAGCATGAATTAGGATATAAATATCCTTGATACGTTTGTCGTGGCCAGGCCGTAGCTGCCTGGATGACGCAGGCGATGGTCTAGATTGAATCTGTCGTCCGTCCAGAATCGATTGGTGATTACATGCATCTACAACCCGCCCAGGATGTTCAGCCCATGAAGGGAACTGCCCCGACCGTTTACGTGGTGGATGACGATGCCTCGGTGCGGCGCAGTTTGACGCGTCTGCTACGTTCGGCGGGCTGGAACGCCGAAGCCTTCGCATCAGCGGGCGATCTGCTTGAACAGGCGCCCCTCACCGGGCCGGGCTGCGTAGTGCTCGACGTCAACATGCCCGGCATGACCGGTCTCGAATTGCAGGATCGCATGGCTGGGGCCGGCATCACGCTGCCGGTGGTGTTTCTCACCGGCAAGGCCGACATTCCCATGAGCGTGCGGGCCATGAAGCATGGCGCGGTCGACTTTCTGGTCAAGCCCGTGGAACAAGAGGCACTGTTTCAGGCCTTGGAACTGGCCATCAGACGCCAGGCCGCCGAGGCGGACGGCCGGCGTCAGCGCGACAGCATCCTCGCGCGGCTGACCCTGCTGTCCGATCGCGAGCGCGAAGTGCTCGAACGGGTGATCCAGGGGCGGCTCAACAAGCAGATCGCCTATGACCTGGGCATCGTGGAAAAAACCGTGAAGGCGCACCGTGGACGCATCATGGAAAAGATGGAGGCGCACACCATTGCAGAGCTCGTCCATCTGTGCGACATGGTGGGCATCGATTCAACCCGGCTCGTTGCCTGATACCCGTTGTGGCACACGGGAGGGGGCACACCCACGCGCCCACTTATCCGTTCGCCGCTTGTCGCGGCGAACGGGTGCCCGTAGCCGATTGAACGCTCAGAACCGGATGCCCACGCGCACCCCTGCAATGTAGGTGGTGTCCAGGTTCTGGAAATTGCCATTCGCGTCGAGCGCCTTGTTCAGCGCGGGCGAGATGATCTGCAGGCTGGGGCTGACGTTCAGCCAGGGCGTGACCGCGGCGTTGTAATACAGCTCGACCGCGTCCTCGTGGTCGAGGCCGAGATCGAGCGCGGTGCGCAGGTGGGGAAGGAAGTCGTCGCTGAATTCCGTGCGCGCCCAGCCGATCCCGAAATCGTCGCGCGGCCGGCCCGGTACCACGCCCTTGCCGACCAGTCCCAGGGAATAGCTGTACTTGATCGGATTCGCTTTGCCGTCGCTCACGCCGGCACTGAAGAACATTCCGATGCCGCGCTTGGGGTCGCCGGCAGGCTGCCAGACAAACTGCTCGAAACTGTAGACGGCCGCCCAGGTTTCGCTCTCCTGGTTCAATGGTGCGGCGGTTGCCGGCAAGCCAAGCTTGTCGAAGATCTCGATCAGGACCGGGCCGGGGTTTCCGAGCAGGGGATAGTGCGAGTTCAGGAGCAGGCGTGCAACGTTCGCCGGATCCTGAATCAGCGAGGTGCGGTCCTTGTTGCTCCAGGCGAGTGTCAGGTTCTGATGGCCGGGTAGCCCGCCCGGCTTGATCTTCAGGTCTGCGCTGACGAGCGCCATCACGCCATCATCGAAGGCATCGCCCAGATCGTCGTTCATGATGGTGCCATTCGGGTCCAGCACCATGGCCGCCAGGGTGACGTCGTGCGAAGGCAGGTAGAGGGCGCCCGCACCGTAGGCCGAGAGCGGCACCATGGCGAGCGCCAGGGGCATGTTGACCGAGGTATTCAGAAAGCCGGTGGTGTAGTCGCCATGGAGTACGTTGGTCGGTGCGATCGAGTTGATCTTGCCCAGGAACACCCCGAAATGCTGGCTGAGAAACTGCGTGTAGGTGAATTCCTGCAGGCCGGTATCCGTGTCGGTGGGCGTGGGCAGCATCCAGGAGAGGTTGGCGGGCACCATGGCGCCGGTATCCCGCATGATGTTATCCCCGAAGCTGGTGACGGTCTGGACCTTGAAGAAGCCGCCCGGCCAGAAGCCCGCCTTTTGCGTATCCACGTTGAGCGTGGCGATCGCGTTGCCCCAGGACCCGCTTTCCTCGTCCTTGCCGCCGCTGATGATCCCCTGCGGCATCCAGTAGAGGTCGAGGTCGAGCACCACGCCCTTCTTGGCCATGTCGTCCCGTGCCCCGCCCCAGTCGCCGGTGAGCCGGGCGCGCGACGACAGGTCGCCGCCCCAGGTGTCGGGAGTGGCGTAGGGCATGGCATGGAGCGGCAGGGCGGTGCCGAGTGCGGACAGCAGGGCGGTCAGTCTGAACAGGTTTTTCATGGTCTCGGTCTTTCCTTGGGTTTCGTTAATCGGGGGCTGGGGGTACGTGCCAGTCATGCCCAAAGTCACAGGTCGTGGACGGCGGGGGTCGCCACCCAGCCGCCATCCACCCCGCCTGGCAGCATCTGGCCGACGTCCTCGCCGACTTCCTCGTCGATCAGCCTGTTCAGCTTGGCATTCATGGCCATGAGGAGATCGGCGTTCTTCTTCGGGTCCAGCGCGAGGTTGTCGACTTCGTCCGGGTCGTTCAGGTGGTCGAACAACTCGACGTCGTTGAGTTCGAACAATGCCTCGATCGAGGTGGGCCGGTTGTGCTGCTTGGGGGAGTAGTAGCGCGTGAACTGGTAGCGGCCGTCGAACACGCTGCGAATAGCACCGCGCTTCCGCATGTCCGGATGCAGGCCGGCTTCCTTGATCTTTGCCGCGCCGCCCGGCTGATTCAGCAATGCACTGGCCTTTTGCAGGAAGCCGCCGTCCAGCGTGGCGAACATGTTGAAGCAGAACAGCTGGCCGTCACGCACCGCGTCATGGCCGGCCTGTTCCGGCGCGGCGAGCACCGGCGAGAAGTCCTTGCCCGGAAGATCCTTGGCGATCGCCGCCTTCGTCTCCGGGCTCGCGTTGGTGAGCGAGACCAGGGTCGGCGCAAGGTCGAGGTGCGTGGTCACGGCCTTGCAGCGCTTGCCGCCGGCAAAGGCCGGGTGCGCCACGATCAGCGGCACGTTGTTCTGCTCGCGGTAGGAGGTGGCGCCCTTGCCGGTCATCTGGTGCGCGCCGTCGAGTTCGCCGTGGTCCGAGGTCAGGATGACGATCGTGTTGGAGGCAAGCCCGCGGTCCTCCAGTTCGTCGAGCACCGTCATGATGTGGCGGTCGACGTCGCGCAGCGCGTTGAGGTAGAAGTTGTGCCGCTTGCGCCAGCGCCATGTCTCGTTCACCGGGGTGGGGCCGGTCATCACGCTGTCCGCGATGCTGAAGTCTGTGTGCGCGGCGGGGCGTCCGGGCGCGTCGACGGCCTGCGAGAAGCTGACCGGCAGCTCGAAGTCCCACTGCTTCGCGTACATCGCATGCGCCGGATCGCCGGCGAGGTGGGTCAGGGCGTTCTTGCTCTGCACCGGCTGTCCCGGTTCGTCCGTGTCGTAGAACATCACATCGTGCGGGTTGACCAGGTTCACCGTGAGGAACCAGGGTTTGTTCTCCTTCGCCAGCTCCGCGGCCTTGCCGCGCAGCCAGTTCGCCGCGGCGGCGGCGATCATGCCGTCGTGCAGGTAGCCGCCCTGGGTGTGCGCGATGATGTCGCCGACGCCGAGGTAGTCCGAGAAGCCGTAGGCCTCCATCTCCTTGGTGAAGATCTTCATCTCCGTCGGCGCGGACAGCTTGTTCTCGGTCTCGAACTCCTTGGTGAGGTGCCACTTGCCCTTGTAGGCGGTGTAGTAGCCCGCTTCCCGCAGCAAGTGCCCGAGTGTCTTGATGTCGGTGGAAAGGCTCCTCGACCAGGGGAAGTTCGCGTTGTCGAACATCCCGGTCTGCTGGATGTGACGGCCGGTATAGATCACCGAACGCGAGGACGTGCACACGCAGGAGTTGATGCGATGATTCTCGAATACCACGCCGTTCTTCGCCAGCCGTTCGTGGGCCGGCAGGCGGTAGTCCTTGGGGAGTTCCTCCGCGCGGAAATGGCGCTCCTGGTCAGTCAGGATGAACACGATGTTGTAGGGTCCGCCCGCTGTCCGATTGTCGTTTGCCATGACTTCCGTCTCCCAGATTGATCGCTTCATGAGGTACGCATGGCACGGCCACGGCGCACTCGATTCAATGCCAAGGTAAGCCAGAAGCCGGGGCTGGGGAATTGGACTTTGGTCTTATTGGCATGCATCCCCCTATGGCGTGTCAGGCGGAATTTGCGCCGGGGCGTGCGGCTGGGGCGGCGACGGTGGGTGAGGGACGTCGAGGTGGATGCCGGATCGGAGGTGAATGAGACCAAGGTCTAATTGTTCCGCGTGGCCCATGCGGCTAACTTCAGGCTTCCTTACGCACGAGCGGAGCACTGGTTGTGTCATACAGAGCCCAGACCCAAAAATTGCATGTAAGCATCGTCGACGACGACGACTCGGTGCGCAAGGGCTTGTCGCGTCTGATGCGTTCGGCGGGAATCGAGAGCGAGGCCTACGACAGCCCGGAAAGCTTTCTGGCGGAAGCGCACAACGAAGACCATGCCTGCATCCTGATGGATATCACGATGCCGCGCATGAACGGTCTGGAACTGAGCGCACGGCTCAGGGAGAGAGGCATTACCCTGCCGGTGATCGCAATCTCGGCGCGTGACGACGACGACACGCGCCAGCTGGCCCGCGACCTGGGCGTGAGGTTTTTTCTGCGCAAACCCGTCGACGATCAGGCCTTGCTGGATGCGATCTCCTGGGTCGTGCAGGAAGACGCCAGAGCGTAAGAGAATGCCTGGGCCAGCGCGGCCCTGACGTTCACGCGCCGGCCGTCCCTGCCTGTGCGGCGTCGCCCCCGGCAAGCGGCAGGCTGAAGCGGAACGTGGCGCCGCGGTCCGGGTTGCGTTCGGCCCGGATGGAACCGTGGTGCGATTCCATGATCGAGCGGCACACTTCCAGGCCCACCCCCAGGCCCTGCGGCTTGGTCGTGTAGAAACCTTCGAATACCCGGTCCAGCATGTCTTCCGCAATGCCGATGCCGGTGTCGCTGAATGAGACCACAGCCTTGCCGTCGGCGCGGGTCACCCTGATCCGCAGCTTGCGTTCGCTTGCCGGTTGTTCCGCCATGGCCTCGAGGGCGTTGACCGTCAGGTTGAGGATCACCTGCTGGAGTTGCGTCTTGTTGGCCCGCACGGTGAGGTGCGTTTCCAGCATGCGCTCGATATCCACGTCGTAGCGGATCACTTCGCTGTGCAGCAGTTCGAGGACTTCCTCGATGCACTGGGCCAGATCGACGTCGGCATAGGGGGTTTCCTGCTGCTGCAACATGGCGCGCAAGCCGTTGATGATGGTCCCGGCGCGTTTATCGTCGCGCACGACATCCTGAAAGATCTCGCGTATCTCCTCGAGGTCGACCCGGTCATGATCGAGGAAGCGCAGACCTGCCTGGGCATTGTTGAGGATGGCGGCCAGCGGCTGGCAGATCTCGTGGGCGAGCGAAGCGGAGATGGCGCCGGTGCTCGCTACGCGGTCGGTGTGCCAGATCTGTTGGCGAAACTTGTGCAGCGCCTCGTCCTTCTGCCGCGCTTCGGTGACATCGAAATACACGCCGCACACCGCGTAGGCATTGCCATCCTGGCGCAGCAGCGGAAACTGGTGGGTTTCATAGATATGCGGCGTGCCGCTCCCGTCCAGAACGTGCTCACGTTCGACATCCTTGCCGGTTTCGATCGCCTCTTTTTCATCGGTATGGAAGCGTCGCGCCAGTTCCGGGGGGAGTGTGTCGTAAGCGGTCTTGCCCAGAAGGTTGTCGTCGTCGACATGGAACAGCGTCTCGAAGCCGCGGTTGATCAGCTGGAAGCGCCCCCGCAAATCCTTCAGGCAGATCGCCACCGGCAGGTGATCCAGCACGTCACGCATCCGCCGCTTGTCATTGCGCGACTCCCGCATCATTTCCAGGTCCATCATCACCACCAGGGCGAGGAAGCCGAACTCGCTCAAATGGATGAAATCGATGAGCCCCCAGTTGGCGGCCCAGTTGAACAGGATGAAGCTGAAAAACAGGCCCAGCGCCCAGGCCAGCGAACGGGCCCGCGTCTTCAGACCGCGCCGGTACTGGTCAATGCACGCATGGACGCCGAAGGCCATGATGGCAAGAATGGCCAGCAAGGCGATCTTGTGCACGAGGCTGGGCTGGAAGACGCGCAGATCGACCACACGCTCGCCCCAGGGCAGGTCGAAATGGGTGAGCGTCGGCAAGTCGGCAAACTGGGCGCCGTAGGGGAGGATCCAATTGGCGGCAAGAATCAGGCTCCATAAAACGCTCAGCGCAATCAGAAACCGGCGCGGCCGAACGCCGGTGAAGCCGGCGATGAACCAGGGAAAAATGATGTAAATCAGGCAGACCCCGACGACCTCCCACTTGCGCAGCGCAACCAGTGCCTCGACCGTTTGCGCCTGGTATGCGCCCGCCCTGACCAGAATGTAGGCCATGACCGCCCCGCACAGCGCGGCGAACAGGAGATGGGTCTGGCTCACACGGCGCTGCATCACGGCGAGGCCATGGTGCAGCGCCGCGTAGGCGCAGACGCCGCTCATGGCGTACAGGCTGGGGACGAGGAGGGCGCTCATTGCGTGTATTGGCGTGCGTCGGTTTGGAACCCGGCCAGTTTACCCAATAACGTCATCCACAAGGTTTTCGGGCAGGAATGGGACCAAAGCCCAATAGACCCGGCTGCGCCCAAACCCTACGCTTGTTCCGTGCAGCCGAGTTCCGGCCCATCGTGCCCCGTCCGGGGCATGCGCCTCACTTTCATTTGGAGATCCCGATCATGATCGAACATGCCCTCACCCCGTTCCGTGCCTTTTTCGCCGCCCTGGCGCTGTCGTGCTGCCTGTTGCCCGTGGCGGCGCACGCAGGCAGTGCCAAGGACATCGATGCGAGCGTCGATGCCGCGCTGCAGAGCTTCAAGAAAGAAGTGAAGGGGGCCGAGGAGTATCTGGCCGCCGCCAAGGGCGTGCTCGTGATGCCCGACGTCAAGAAAGTCGGTTTCGTCGTCGGCGCGCAATGGGGCGAAGGCGCGCTCAGGGTCGGTGGCAAGAGCATCGACTACTACAAGATGGAGGTGGGCTCCGCAGGCTTCCAGGCCGGTTACCAGAAGGCCAGCTTCGTGTTCCTGTTCCTGACCCAGGAAGCGCTCGACAGCTTCCGCGCCAGCAGCGGCTGGGGCGCGGGCGTGGACGCCGGCATCACGGTGGTGGACGCATCGACCCCCACCATGTCTGCGGACACCCTGAAATCGAAATCCGCGGTCGTCGCCTTCGCCTTCGGCAAGGAAGGCCTGATGGGCGGCTGGTCGGGCAAGGGCACGAAATTCACCAAGCTGAATCTGAATAAGTGATCGAGTAATCGCGCGGAGGCGAGTCGGGATGGGTGGCCTCGCGGAATCCGCCGCTGAGCCTATGGGACCAAGGTCCAATTTCCCGCAACAGGCGCGCGCATTACAGTTCGCGCCACCTTCTTGAGTTACGGCTGGAGTCGATCATGAATAGAACCCCTTTGTTGGCCCTTCGCCTGGCTGCCCTGTCGGCCGGTCTTGCGGTCCTGCCGGCTGCGGCAAGCGATGCCGAGCTTGCCAAGCAGGCACTGAACCCGATCGCCGCCCTCATCAGCCTGCCCATGCAGCTCAACTACGACGAGAACATCGGCCCGGCCGAGCGGGGCGAAAAGTGGCAGTTGAACGTCCAGCCGGTGATCCCGTTCTCGATCGGCGCGGACTGGAATCTGATCTCGCGCACCATCGTCCCGCTGGTCAGTCAGGAAGACGTCGTCCCCGGTGCCGGCACGGATTCCGGGGTCGGCGACATCACGCAAAGCCTGTTCTTCTCGCCCAAAAAGCCGACCGCGGGCGGCTGGATCTGGGGCGCCGGGCCGGTGCTGCTGCTGCCCACCGGCAGCGAAGACCGCCTGACTGCCGACAAGTGGGGCCTCGGCCCCACCGCCGTGGTGCTCAGGCAGGAAAACGGCTGGACCTACGGCGCGCTGGCGAACCACATCTGGTCGGTGGCCGGCGACGACGACCGCCGTGACATCAGCGCCACCTTCCTGCAGCCCTTCGTGTCCTACACCACCAAGACGCTCACCAGTTTTACCCTGAACACGGAATCCACCTACGACTGGAAAGCGGAACAGTGGTCCGTGCCGATCAACTTCATGGTCAGCCAGATGCTCAAGGTGGGCAACCAGCCGCTCACCCTTCAGGCCGGTGCGCGCTACTGGGCGGACAGCCCGGACGGGGCCGGTCCGGAAGGCTGGGGGTTCCGATTGGCCGTGACCTTGCTGTTCCCGAAATGAGCGCGGCCACCACGCATCGAACCGGCGAACGGTTGCATAGCGGACGGCCTCAGCTTACCAACCATACCCATTGGAGAACTTGAAGATGCGCAATTTGATTCGAACCAGTCTTGGCATGGTGGCCTTGTGCGTGGCCGTCTCTGCCATGGCGCAGCAGCCCGTCGTCTATCCGGCGAAAGGGCAGAGCACGAAACAGCAGGGCAAGGACGACGGCGAGTGCCATGCCTGGGCCAAGCAGAACACAGGCATCGACCCGGCCGTCCTGGCGCAGACGCCGCCGGCCCAGAACACGGGACCGGCCGTCGGCGGCGGCGAGCGCGTGGGCGGCGCCCTGATGGGCGCGGCGGGCGGTGCGCTCATCGGCGGCATCGCCGGCGATGCGGGGAAGGGCGCTGCGATCGGCGCGGTCGTCGGGACCATGGGCGGCGGCAGCAGGGCGCGCCAGAAACAGCAGGCTGAGAACCAGCAGGCCCAGGCCCAGCGCCAGCAGCAGATGAACACTTTCTACCGGGCCTATGGCGCCTGCATGGAAGGCCGTGGCTACACGATCAAATAAGGATGACGGACATGAAAAAGATGATGCGCCTGCCCCTGGCGGGATTGGTTCTGGCGTTCGGCAGCACGGCAACGGCCGGCGATTTCGACGGTTCCAGGCCCCTGGTCTGCGCGCCGGTCGAGGCGATGGACTGTATTGCCGGCGGAGGGTGCGAGAAGGGGATACCGGACGATGTCGGCGCGCCGGCCTTCATGCGCATCGATTTCGCCAAGAAGGTCATCATCGGGCCGAAGCACAGCTCGCCAATCAATGCGATGGAGAAGGAGCCACACCAGATTCTGCTGCAGGGCACCGAACTCGGCCTGGCCTGGAGCATGGCGCTCGACACTGCGAACGGCAAGATGGTCATCACCTTCAGCAGCCGGGATGGCGCCTACGTGCTGTTCGGTTCATGCACGCCGCTGTAAACGCAACATTCATCACAAAAGGAAACTTCATGAATCATTCAGTACGCTCATGTAGCCTGGCCTTTGTCGTGGGAGCAGGCCTGCTGGGCGCGATGTTGCTGGCGGCACCCGCCTGGTCCCAAAGCGGCGTCACCGCAGCGAAGAGCAACGGCGCGGCGGTGACGGTGACCGACCCCAGGTTTTTGACGCGCTCAGGCTTTCTGTCGAACTATGATCGTCTCAGGAAGACCGACTGGGGCGATGGGGTCGAATGCTGGCGTGACGAAGGCGTAAATGCCAGGCAATACGACAAGGCGATGATTTCCCGCATTGTCGTGTCGCTCAAGCCCAGCGATGGCAAGGAAACTCTTGTCGATCCGTCCGACCTGAAAAAGCTGACCGATTATTTCCAGGATGCGCTGGTCAATGCCCTCAAGCCGCAGATGAAGGTGGTCGCCGCGCCCGAACCCGGGACGATCATGATTGCCGTTGCGCTCACCAGCCTGAAGCCGACCGATGTCAAACGCAGCGTAGCCGGCACGCTGATCCCCTACGGCTTCGTTGCCGAGGCGGGTTCGGGCGTGGCGAAGGGTGGCCCTGCAGGCTCGACGCCCTACCTCGGCGAAACGGGCATGGAAATGCAGTTCCTCGATGCCACCTCGGGCGCGGTGCTCGGCGAGTGCCGCGACACTACAGTCGGCCGCAAGTACGCGGCGGAGATGGATGGCAATGCGGTCAGCACCTGGGCGAGCGGCTACATGGGTTCGTTCCAGTCCTGGTCCTACGCGAAAAACGCATTCGACCAATGGTCGATGCTGGTGGCGCAGCGCTTCGCCGACCTGCGTGGCGTGACGTCAGGCAAGTGATCGTTCCCCCGCTCTTGGGGTGAAGAAGCGCGGGCATCAGCCCGCGCTTTTTTTTCACGACACCGCCAGCCAGGGACTGAACTCGGGAACCTGTCAGCCGCTTCGGCATGGTCTGTATGAGACCAAAGTCCAATTCGCAGCGCACACCGGGACCGCTATATTCAACAAAAGCGCGCGGCTGTGTCGGGGCCGCGATGATTGTCGATTTTCTCGCGTAGGGGGAGTGATGGCACTGACCGTAATGAAGCACCTGGCACGACTCAGCAGGGGGGGCGCAGCTGCCGTTGCGCTGCTCCTGGCCGCGGCGCTGCCCCAGGCGGCCCTGTCGCAGCCGACCGGAGCCGCTCCGGAGGCCCGGCAGCTGCTGAAAGCGTCGACCGATTTTCTCGCCCGCCAGCAGCGGTTCAGCGTGGACACGGAAAGCAGCATCGATGTTGTGCTCGCCTCGGGACAGAAGATCCAGTTCGACCATACTGCCAGGGCAACGATCGAGCGCCCCAACAAATTGCGTGCGGAACGCACCGGCGACCTGGTCGACCAGGTCTTCTACTACGACGGCAAATCGCTGACCCTGCACAACCCCGACGGCAACTACTACGCCACGATCGCCGCACCTGGAACGCTTGAGGAGATGCTGGACTTCGCGCGCGAGAGGCTTGATGTCGTCGCGCCCGCAGGCGATCTCCTCTACAAGAATGCCTACGACATCCTGATGCAGGATGTGACCTCGGGCTTCGTGGTTGGCAAGGGCGTGGTGGGCGGCGTGCGCTGCGACCACCTCGCTTTCCGTGCGCCGCACGTCGACTGGCAGATCTGGATCGAGGACGGCAAGCATCCCCTGGTGCGGAAGCTGGTGATCACCACGCGAGACAAGCTCAACGCGCCCCAGTTCACGGTCGTCATGAATAACTGGAACCTCAAGCCAAAATTCAACGCCAGGACCTTCAGCTTCAAGCCGCCTCGAAGCCTGCAGAAAGTCGAATTCGTGCTGAAGAACACCGGCGAGCCCAAGGCCAATTGAGCGGGCGGAATTCGATGGCGCCCTGCGTATCAACCGAACGCATCCGACACCAATCGGCAGTGTGGTCGTGATGAAACGTAGCGGCTCTTCACCCCTCATGCAAGGAGTCAGAAAGATGAATATCAAACGCAACAAGTGGATAGGCGGACTGGCGATCGGCGTGGCGACGGCCATGCTTTCGGGCGCGCTTCATGCCGTTGACCCCGGCATCAACCAGCCCGGCGTCAGAGGCGGGACCGCCGGCGTGGGCGCACCCGGGGTCGGGACTTGGGATCCGGGCATCAACCAGCCCGGCGCCATGGGCAACGTCGGCGTCGGTGCGCCCGGAGCCGGTGTGTGGGATCCGGGCATCAACCAGCCGGGTGCGATCGGCAACGTCGGCACGCCGGGGGTGGGTGTCGGTGCGCCCGGAGCCGGCGTGCGGGATCCCGGCTTCAACCAGCCGGGCGTCATCGGCAACACAGGCCCGGCCCGTCGTTCGGTGCGTCGGTAGCTGCAAGGCATCAGTCTGGTTTGGTGGGCACGCGGCCGCATCGGCTTGATCGATTGGACCAAAGTCGCATTTCCATTAGACCTTGATCGGACTAGATTCCGGACAGACATGCGCGGCTCGACCCGCGTTCTGGAATTCGCATCCGTTGTTAATCAACCGCCCATGCGGCAAGGAGAAAGTATGAAACGTGAATCATTATGGAAGCGCGGCCTGCTGGCAGCGTCGCTGACCGCCGCGTTCGCGCTATCGGCCGGGCCGGCGCTCGCCGCCGGGGCGCTCAATGCCGATGCGGATGAGATTCTGCGCGCCATGTCCAAGCACCTGGCTGGCCTCAAGGCCTTCAGCGTGTCGGCGGACATCAGCAACGAGATCATTACCACCGAAGGACAGAAATTGCAGTTCAACGCCCGGTCTGACCTGCTGATCGACCGCCCGTCGCGTTTCCATGCGACGCGGCAGGGCCGGTTTGCCGACGCGGTGATGACCTACGACGGCGCCAAGCTGAGCTTGCATGGCAAGAACCTGAACGCCTACGTGCAAAAGGACATGAAAGGCAGCATCGACGATGCCATCCGCGCCATCGAGCAGGGCACCGGCCTGACCCTGCCGGGGGCCGACCTGCTGCTGTCAGATTCCTACGCAGCGCTCACGTCGAGCGTGGTCAGCAGCGGCTATTACGGCCGGGCCTTCGTCGGCGGGGTCGAGACGCACCACCTCGGCTTCCGCACCCCCAAGGTCGACTGGCAGATCTGGGTGAAGGCGGGCAACGAGCCGCTTCCCATGAAATACGTGATCACCACCAAATGGATGACCGGCGCGCCGCAATACAGCGTGCAGCTGAGCAACTGGAATACCAAACCGGTCATCACCCCCGCCACGTTCAAATTCGTTCCACCCAAGGGAGCGGTCAGCGTGGAGGTGCTCCCGGTCGACGAGACGGGCGAGATCATGGACAAGCAGGAGGGCAAATGATGAAACAATCGACACTTGCAATGATGGCGCTCGGGCTGGTTTTCGCCTTTGCGGATTACCAGCCGGGCAGCGGCCTCGTGGGGCTGTCAGTGGTCAAGGAGGCGCACGCCATCGTTGGCCGTCCTGCGACGCCCATCAGCTACGCCGGCGTTGCCCGGCGCACCACACGGCGCATGATCTACGCGACGACCATTTACGTGGCCACGCTGCCACCCGCCTGTACGGTCGTCGTAGTCGAAGGCACCAGTCTGCATATGTGCGGCGGGACCTACTATCAGTCCTCTGGCAACCAGTACGTGGTCGTCAATGTGAACTGACCGAACGCCGCATGCGGTCTCACTGTGGATCAGGGCAGCGCCCCGACGCGGTGGCGCGGCGGGTTGAGCCACTGACTGGCCGAGAAGGCCGTGGACACGATAGTTGTCAATCCAGCTATGGCAGGCAGGTCATCGGCCATTGCGGACGCCGGGTACTGCCAACGTGGTCTGCCATGCGATGGCAGATTCAACAGGTGGATGAGCGCAATGTGAGCCTGGCCCATCTGCGCTATCGGATAGGCACGATGTCGACGCATGGGAATTCGACCCGCAGGCGCAACCCGCACCGGACTTTTGGTTCAATCCGTGCATCGCTTGTCAGGTTGGGCTGGTGAGACGAGCCGGACCGCTCGCCCAAGGGCGCTCGTGCCGTGGTTCGGGTATGGCGGCAAACTGAAGTCGCTCGAGATGACTTGCTGCGGAAGGGTCGATTGACGCGGTTTTCGGGGGCGGGGTGGTCAAGTCCACGCTTGACCGAGCTTGTTGCCTGGTCTGATTTCTTTGGTTACTCGGTTGGGTTTCCTGTCCTTAACCCGCAATCCGCGAACATCGGGATTTCTGTACAAAGGTCATGCGAGTTGAACGCTCGCATCGTGAACGTCTGCCTGAAGCAAGAAATTCTGTAGGGGAACATTTCAATGAAGACAATTCCCACAAAGGCCTGGCTACTGGCTTCCGTCGCGTTGCTTCTGCTCGCAGGCTGGCAACACGCTGCCGTGGCCCAGGATGCGCCCCGTGCGGCCCCTCGCGTTGCCCCCGCCGCCCCGCCGGCCGCGGTGCAGTATTCACCGAGGATGGGGATCTATTTCAACCTGACGCCTTACGGAACCCACTACGGTGCCCGGCTTACCCAAGACCCGTTCCCCGGCTCGCCCCTGGGCCAGCCGCAGATCAATCTCAAAGCCGGCGATACGATCACCCATCTCGACGGTGTTCCTCTGTCCAGCGCCCTCCAACTCGAACAGCACCACTCGCAGACCTCAGTGACTTTCGTGAATGTCCGCACAGGCCAGATTAAAACGCGCTGGGCATATTTGCCGCCCCCGGACGCAGGCGTCGGAGGCGGACCTGTCCCGGGGATGTCGCTCGGGATCATGGCGGTGACGGTGCAGGTGAACACTCCGGGCGTGGCCGCCGCGGCGCCCCCGGGATTCCCGCCATCCGCCCGGCCGACCAGACCGGCGCTGCGGATCACCTCCGTCACGCCTGGATCGCCGGCCGCGCGCGCCGGACTCAGGCCGGGTGAAACGCTTCTTACCGCAGGACAGTTCTCGACCCGGTCGACCGATGACCTGCGGAATGCGATCGCGCAGTCGGGAGGCATGCTGTCGATGACAGTCATGGACGGCTACGGCAAGGTTCGCAGTGTCACCGCCTATCTTGGCGGCGCAGGGGCCGTGCCAGCACCTGCGACCCCGGAACCTTTCGGCGCGCCCCGACCCTGATGTCTGAAGCCGGTCACCCCTGAGTGAGTGAGCGTCTCAGACTGGACTATCCTCCTCGTCGCAGCTGTGCTGAATGCGGGCCGCCTCCGTGCGGAAGCCGGGTGGAAGGTCCGGCCACGCTGGCCGAAACGTGGTGATTCTGTCTGCTTGATCGTGGAGTGAACCAAGCATGCACTGGATGGCAAGCCTTCTGCTGGCAGCTTGTGCGGCACTGCCCGTAAATGACGAAGTGCCGATAGCGTTTCGCGGCTACTGGGTGCCTCAGGCGCAGAGCTGTGACGCGCAGCTGGGGCTGGTCGTCGAGCGCGATCGCCTGGTGCTGAAGAACGGAACCGAGACGCGGACTTTCCAGGACATCGATGTCTGCCACGCGTGCGTCGGGGGTTCGAAGTCCGACGGCATCGAGATCTGGCTGATCCCCGAGTTCGGCACGGCGCGGCCATCGCCTTTCATCGTGCGCCTGAATGCCGACAAGGTACTGGACGTGACCCGGATCAGTGTCAAGGATGACAGTCTGAAGCAGCGTTTTCCACTGCATGGACTGCCGCTGCGGCGCTGTGCGAAATAGGTCCGGGGTGAAGCGAGTCCGGACGCACGTGGTGCCCAAAAAATGAATCCTGATGCGCTCGACCGCCCGTTGCGGAGGGCACCGTGTGCCCCTCCGTTTCCTGTGCTTACTTAGAAGCTGAACAGCGGCCCGAGGAACAGGTACAGGCTGCTGTTCCCGCCTTCGCTGTGGCCATAGCCGAGATAGACCGGGCCAATGGGGGTGTCGGCACCGATGAAGGCGCTGCCGGCGACGATCGGGCTGTCGAACAGGTCGTCCGTTGTCTGCCAGACGTTGCCGAGTTCCACGCTGGCACCCGCATAGGCCTTGAAGAACTGGATATCGTTGATGCGGCGCATATAGACCAGCCGCGCCAGGCCGGCTTGCTGGCCAGTCAGCTCGTCCTGGGCGAGGCCCGACAGCTTGAGGAAGCCGCCCAGCCGATAGAGGCTCTGGATCGGGGCGCCTTCCCCCGGCGTGATATTCGCCAGCACACCACCGAACAGGGTGTTGCGGCCCCAACTGTAGGCGTGGCTATAAGAAAGCGTCGCCTGGTCAAAATCGGTGTCGGCACCGAAGGCTTCGCGGGAACTACGCCATTCCACGCGGCCGACATGCCCCTTGGTCGGAAAGTAGGCGCTGTCCAGTTTGTCGTCGGTCAGGCGCACGAAAAACTGGCCGGTATCGAAATCCCGGCTGGGTTCGGGCGCGCCGATGCCGATATCGATTTCGCCGGTCTCGCGGCGGTATCCCAGCCGCGCCTCGCCCCAGGTGCCGAATTGCCGGCCGGCCCCCAGTTCCAGTCCATATCCGCGCGCGCGGGCCTGGGCGATGTTGTTGCCGGCGTTGTCGAACAGATTGATGGTTTTGGTCAGATAGCCGAGCTTGCCCGTGACGAAATAGCGCGCACCCGGATCGAGCGGCTGGAAGATTTCGCCGAAGAGCGCCGGCTCGTCGCCGATCTGGGCGCCGATGCGGAATTCCCCATTGAGCGCGTTGATCTGCGTGAGGGTGTAGGTCAGGCCCAGCCGGAATGCCACATCGCCCTCGAAATTGCTGGAGGTGATCAGGCCGGTCTGCAGATAGCCGGGGCCCCAAGGTTTTTCCCGGGTCCGGACGACCACGCCGGTCTGGCCGTTTTCCTCGATCAGTTCGTAGCGCACGGACTCGAATATCTCCAGGCCGTAGATCTGCTGGATATCCTGTTCCAGTCGGGCGACGTTCAACGGCTCGCCCGCTTTCGCGCTGATATAGCTGGCGATGACTGCGTCGCTGACCTTGGACTGGTTCTCGATCCGCACGAACGCCAGCCTGCCAATCTGCACCGCAGGTTGCGCGCGCGCGGCCAGGTGACGGTCGTAATCAGCCTGGCTGACCGAATAGCGGCGCAGCGACTCGGTGGCCTGCCGCGCGGCCTTGTCGCCGATGGGCATGGCCTCGCTGATGCGGTCGAAGCTGCCGGCGCCGATGTCGCCCAGCCGGGAGTTGATGAGCACATCTTTTGGACCCAGGCTCTTCAGTTGTTCCTGTGAATTGAGCGCGAACAGGAAGTTGACCATCTGCCCGGCCACGCTGAGCGCCGAGGTGATCTGGTCGCGCGTGAGCATGTCGCTGCCGAGGTCCGACACGATCACGATGTCCGCGCCCATCGCCCGCGCCACGCTGACTGGCACGTTGTTGCTGATGCCGCCGTCCACCAGCAGCCTGCCGTCGATCTCGACCGGGTCGAAGGCGCCCGGCACCGCCATGCTCGCGCGCAGCGAGCGGGCGAGGTTGCCGGATTTGAGGATGACTTCCCTGCCGGTTTCCAGGTCGGTCGCGACGGCGCGAAAGGGGATGGGAAGCTGGTCGAAATCCTTGACGTTGCTGACCCCCGCGGTCAGGCGGTTCAGCTGCAGGTCGAACTTCTGGCCATGGACGTAGGCCAGCGGCAACTGGATCGAACCTTCCCTGAAGCCGGGCTTGGCCTTGAACACATACAGCGCGTCGTCCTGCTTGCGGCGGAAGGAGCGGTCTTCCCGGTTCGGCTCGTCTCTGAACACGTCCTTCCAGTCGATATTCTGGATTTCGCGTTCGATTTCCTGCGGGCTCATACCGGCGGCATAGAGGCCGCCGATGATGGATCCCATGCTGGTGCCCGCCACGTAATCGATGGGGATTTTCATTTCTTCCAGAACCTTAAGCACGCCCACGTGGGCCGCACCCTTGGCCCCGCCGCCTGCCAACACCAGGCCAATTTTCGGTCTGTCAGGGTTTTTCCGGACTTCGCCGGTTGACTGTGACCCATAGGCATCGCTCAATGGCAGCGCGGCCATCGATGCCATCATGGCGATGGCCAGCACCAAATGTCGGAACCCTTGTGCTACAGGTTGATATTCATTCATCACCCAATCCCCCTATTGCTCCGCTTCAGCGCCACCGCAGCAACCGGTTGTTAGCTGGCCCACGCCACACCCTGGTGCGGTTCTTTGTTCTATGGCACTAGCTTCAGCGCCGGCGCCGTCCAAGTCCCGTTCAGGGCCTCTTCCTTCGGCCAGTAGAGGCGCATAACCGCGAGGAATGGCCCCCGGGGCGCGGGCAGCCAGTTGGCTTCCCTGTCCGCCCCGGGCGACTCGTTCTGGATGTAGAGCGTTATGCCGCCGTCGGCATCGTGCTTGAACTGCGGCAGCATCGGCGAGTTAAGCAGGTAGCGATTGATCGGGTTGGCCACCAGCAGGCTTGCCGGCAGCTCGTACATGGTCAGCGACCAGAAGGCATTGACCGGCGGCAGCTGACCGGGCGCAAAACGCAAGGCGTAGCAATTGGCGCCATCCAGTTTCCGACCCTCACCATCGACGGCATAAACCGGGTACATCGCTTCCTGCTTTGAATTGCCGTAGATGCCCAACACGGCTGCGGCCATACGGTAGAGATAGTTGTTTTTCAGATATTCCCGCGCGCCGAAGACGTCGCCGGAGGTCACCATGCCCGTATTGATCTGATTTTCCAGAGTCGCGAACTCGGCCCAAGCATCGGCGATACCGCCTTCAAGGGCCGCCTTCATTTCCGGCGACAGCGTGCTCACATCAAAGGTCTTGCCCGCACCGACGCCAATCCTGGCGAAGCGCTCCATCAGCGCTTTTTCAGACGGATGGGTCGGGCAGAACCGCAACAGAAAGTTCAGCTGGCCAAACACATCGAGCGATGCCTTCACTTCTGCAGGCGAGAGCGGTTTGATGAAATCAATCGCCGGTGCGGCTTTCGGCGCCGGCTGGCCGAGAAATTCCGAGAGCGGCCGAATGCTGTAACCGGCCTGAATTTTCTTCACGTTGTCGAGGTCACCCGGATTAAAAAGCTGAGTGCGGTAGATGGCGACAGCCAGCTCGGTTTCCGATCGAAGCACCTTGTCCATGCCCTCAGGTGTTGCATCCTTCCAGTTCGGCCCGGCGATCAGGTAGTTGCCGCCGCTGTTGCCGGTGGTGCGGCTGCCGATATAGTCGAAATTGTGCGTGTAGAAATCCACGAGCTGAATGCTGAAATAACGCTCCTTCTCCATGGGAGGCACCGTGAGCACCATGGGCTCAACCCTCAAATCCAGACCTGCCATGGAGTAAGGTGTATCCGAGTTGGGCGTCTGCACCGCCTTGTCGTCAGGCGTGTAAACACGCGCGATGTTGCTGATCCGGTTCCAAGGCGCCTTGTATTCAGGGTCCTCTTGATCGACGAAGTAAGCGTGCTGGATGCGGTAGCCATCCACCATCGGGTTAGCGTAAATATAAGCCTCCCTGGCGATGACGCGGGCTTCGGCGGGGGTGCAGCTATCTTGTGTGTCTTGGGTTTTCATGGGATCACCTTTCAGTTTCTTGTTTCAACGAATTGCCATCTTCAGGCATGGCATTCCCGTGACGGTCTTTTGGCCAGCTAACGCCTTCGCGCCCCATCGCAAATGAAGTCGTGGCTCAATCCGCATCCAGTTGCATGCCCGGCACCCCGATGCGGATGTGGCGCGAAAAATCCGCTGACTGATCCGCCGCGTGTGCGCGCGCATTGATATGCGCCTTGCGCTGCAGTTCATCGAACGGTGTGCCGGGTGCGAGCCTGCCGACCTCGTGCAGGTACTCCGGCACGTAGCCGCTGGCCAGGATCTTCCACGACAGAGGCGGATGGCCGGGGTTGACCCGCGTGTTCATCCAGATGCCGGTGGTGCAGTTGTCGGTCAGCGTGTTGTAGAACGCCGGCTTGCCCTTCAGCTGGTTGATCCGGTTGATGTATTCGAGAAACAGCCGGCGGCCGTTCTCGATGGAGCCATGGAGGCGGTAGACGTAGACATCCTCGGGCGGATCCTTGCGGTAGTTGCTGCGGACGCGGATGACATCACGCTCGTCCGCCACCACGTAGTAAAGCTCGTACTGCTTGAAAAATCCCTTGACCGTGGAATAGGCCTCGCCCGCCTCCTTGCGCGTCTCGATGGAGAAGGCGATGTGGTCGCCGCCCTCGAAACCGAAGCTCAGGATGGTGTGGGCAATGGCGGGGCCCATCCAGTACACCGCAACCAGGTCGGCCGACTCGAGCTTGCTGACGTCGAAGGTCTTGTCGTACCAGGCGGGGGTGAAGTCGGTCTCGCTGCGGTAATCGAAATTGCGGATGTTGCGCACCGTCACCCGGTCGCCGTCGATCTCGGCATAGGCCAGGCGTGCGACTTCCGGCTGCCAGTCGCGGTCGTTGCTCGGCGCGATGCTCAACCACCAGCCGAGCAGTACTGCGAACAGGATCAGGGCGCCGGCATAGGCGTGGCGCATGGGCCGTATCCTGATCAGCACCGCCAGGGTGGCCAGGATGTAGGCCGCAACGAGCAGGCCAGCCAGCGGCCGCGCAGCGGGGCCGTCGAACCACAAGGCTGCGCTGCCCCAGGCTGCGGCAGCCAGCAGAACGACCCCTATGAGCAGATGGCCAAGCAGTCTCATGGGCCGGGTCATGACAGGTTTACTTCACCTGTTCGGTAACGAACGACGCGCCGGTGTCGATCCACTGGTTCAGCAAAGGCAGCACATCGGTCAGCGTCAGCGCCGCATTGTCGCTTGCCAGCTTGGCCCCCACCCCTTTGCGCACCGATGCCCCCATGCGTTCGCCGGTCACGCTGTCCACGACCTCGACTTCGATCTGGATCGCCGCCTCCTTGCCGCGTCCCTTCACCGACGACACCACGAATGCAATAGGTATGACCTGATAGGGTTTCAGTCCGACGGTCTTCGGGGCGACCGCCGTGATCGCGGGCCGTATCCGGAGCACGCCCGGCCCCGGCTCGGACACGATCGTGAGCTTTGCGCCGAGCTTGTCGCGCAGCCCCTTGTCCAGATAATTGCTGATATCGGTGAGCGCATGCGAACTGATTTGCGCGCTGGGTTTGGGGGCGGGGTAGTACTGGGTCGGGTCGATCATCACGGCCTGATACGTCCCGGGCTTGAGCTTGGGGTTCACGTAGCGCATCACTTTGTCGCCCGCTGCATCCTTGACCTCTTTCAATGCGGCGTAATCACCGAGATAGCCAGAGTCCTCCGCCAGTGCAGTGCCGGCTGAAGTCAATGCGAATGAGGCCAGCAAAGCGCCCATGGATACGAGCCTGACTGCTTTTTTCATGTTCTTCTCCTGAGTGTGAACGTTCAGCTACTTGGGTAACGATACGTCGTGCAGGGCAGAAGAAAAATTAGACTTTGGTCCTATCGGGGCGGCATGGCAGGGCGTCGTTCCAGCATTCCGCTATTCCGTGCGCACCGGGATGCGCACCGTGCCGGCCTGGATGGACTGTACGCCGGCGCGCGGAATCAACGCCATCGCCATCGCCACCTTGTCCGTGACGGGGATGGCCGACATCGTCTCGGCGGCCAGCACGTCCGCGACCCCTTCCTTGAGCGTGACCTTGAAGATGCGGGTGCGGTTGTAGAAACTCACATTGCGGTGGAAGACCACCATCTGCTTGTGGAAATTCACCGCCGGGACGGCCTCGCCCGGCCTGAAGGCAGCCCAGACGGATGCGAAGGCTGCGGCGCTGCCCAGATAGCCTGCCGTGGACTGCTGTTGCCCTTCCGGCAGCAGCTTCAGTTCGGCAACGGGATAGTCACCGCTCCAGGACTGCGCGATCGCGAGTTCGGCGGGCGGCGCGTTCGCCTCGGGCACAGTGCTGCAGCCGGCCATCGCGGCCAGCATGCTCCAGGCGAGCAGATTTCGTATCGTGTTCATGAGGTGATCCAGAAAATCAGATGAGTCGTCGCGGCAACGGGCTGATTGCCCGCGGGGCAGGCATCAGTCGCTCGCCGGCCGGACGTTGACCGCCACGGCCTCGAAATAGGTCAGGGTGACCTGGTCGCCGGGTTTCAGCGTCTTCAGCATCGCCCTAAATTGCGGCTGCACGACCTTGACGATGCGCGTCTTGCCGAGCGGGCCCGTGAAGTGGACCACGTTGCGCAGGGTGTCGACATATTCGATGACGACCGTTGCCTTGATCGCCTCGCCCACGGTGCCGGCCGGGCGCTCACCCCGCGGCGACCTGGCCACGACGCCGGTCACTTCCACTTCATCCAGCGCGGCGCCAGGCGGCGCGATTTCAGCGGCAAGCCCTTCGTAGTATTCGACCGTCACCTTGTCGCCGACCTTGACCTGCGCGAGATTCCTGACCTGTTCGCCCGCCTGCACGACGACGCTTTTACCATCCGGCCGGGCAAGCGTCACCATCCGGGTCGCCAGGTCGACGGCTTCCACCGTGGCGGTCACTTGGCTGACGGTCACCGTCGCTGCAGCATCGCCCTGCGTATTCGGAGCAGCCTGTTGTGACGAAGACGTGTCGGTCCGGGCTTGATCCCCCTGCGTGGCGCAGGCAGACAGAAGCAGCGCGAGGACGAGGACAGAGGCCGAAGCCATGGGGTGTTTCATGGGATTCCTTTGGGTTGAGTCGCTTTGAGGGCGTCGTGTACCGGCAGCCCGGTTGCGGCTGCCGGCACTGGCGCATTCACTGCCGCGCCATCGCCATGCGGATCGCGTCGGCGGGGTCGACCACGTGCTTGCCGTCGTCCTCGGCGATCGAGAGCTGCACGCCCTTGACCTTGCCGTTGAACGCATTGTCGCCGGGCTTGTAGTCGGGCGAGACCGCCGAGCCGCCGTCCTTGCCGACGTCGCAGCCGTCGTCGGCGGAGAAGATCATCGCCAGCGTCGCGCCGACCTCGCCCTCGCCGTCCTTCTGGCCGTCCAGGTACAGCGTCACCTTGCCGCCCTTGCCGAGGCCGCCGCCGGCATAGGCGAATTCCATGCGCACCTGATGCTCGCCCGGCGCCAGCTTGGTCGCGCCTTCGATGATGAAGTGCTTGAAGCCGCCCCAGTTGTAGCAGTACCGAACCTTGCCGCCCAGGGCGTAGAGGCTCCAGCCGCCGATGTCGGCGCCCTGGGCGATGATGACGCCCTCGGCGCCGCCCTGCGGCACCACGATCTGGGCGGTTACCGAGTGCGACTTGTTCTTGATGCTGAGGACGCAGTTCTCCGACAGGTGGCCCATGCCGCCGGCCAGGAGCTGGGTCTTGCCCTTGATCAGCGTGGGGCGGCCGGCGGTGTCCGGGTTGATTTTCTCGAACATCCGGTCATCGAGCGGCAGCACCTTGTAGCGCGTCGCCTCGATGAGGAACAGCCGCTGCATTTCGCGCAGCTTGTCCGGCATCTCCTTCGACAGGTCCTTCGCCTGGGTCCAGTCCTTGCTGGTGTCGTAGAGCTCCCAGACGTCGTCGTCGAGCGCGGGCTTCTTGTCCGGGATCCACGGCGTGTAGTGCTTGGTCACCGCGGTCCAGCCCTTGTGGTAGATCGCGCGGTTGCCCATGACCTCGAAGTACTGCGTCTCGCGGTGTTCCGGCGCCTTGGCGTCGTTGAACGTGGGAAGCATGCTGACGCCGTCGATCGGATCCTGCTGGATGCCGTCGACCGCGACCGGCTCGGGAATGCCCGCTGCCTCAAGAATGGTGGGCGCAACGTCGATGACGTGGGCGAACTGGGTGCGCAGCTCGCCCTTGGCCTTGATGCCCTTGGGCCAGTGGACGATGGTGCCGTTGCGCGTGCCGCCGAAGTGCGAGGCGACCTGCTTGGTCCACTGGTAGGGGGTGTTCAGCGCGTGCGCCCAGCCCACGGCGAAGTGGTTGTACGACTCGGGTCCGCCGAGCTTGTCGATCCGCTCCGTGAGGTACTCGGCCGTCTCGAGCGACTGCAGGCCGTTGAAGTAGCTCATCTCGTTGTAGCAGCCGTTGAACGAACCCTCGGCGGACGCACCGTTGTCGCCGATGATGTAGTAGATCAGCGTGTCGTCGGTCAGGCCCATGCTGTCGAGCGTCTCGATGAGCCGCCCCACGTGGTGGTCGGTGAACTCCAGGAAGCCCGCGTAGACCTCCATCTGCCGGCGCAGCACCGGTTTGAACTCCTCCGGCATGTCGTCCCAGCCGGGGACGTCCTTGGGACGCGGGGTGAGTTCGCAATCGGCCGGGATCACGCCCAGCTTCTTCTGGCGGGCGAAGGTCTCCTCGCGCAACTTGTCCCAGCCGGCGTCGAACTTGCCCTTGTACTTGTCGGCCCATTCCTTGGGCACGTGGTGCGGCGCGTGGGTGGCGCCGGGCGCGAAGTAGGCGAAGAAGGGCTTGTCCGGTGCGAGCGACTTCTGCTGGGAGATCCAGCCGATCGCCTTGTCGGTCATGTCCTCCATCAGGTGGTAGCCCTCTTCGGGCGACTTCGGTGCCTCGATCGGCGTGGTGCCTTCGTATAGCGAGGGGTACCACTGGTGCGCCTCGCCGCCGATGAAGCCGTAGAAGTACTCGAAGCCGCCGCCGCCGGTGGGCCACTGGTCGAACGGCCCGACCGGGCTGGACTGCCACACCGGCACCTCATGGCACTTGCCGAACTGGGCGGTGTTGTAGCCGTTCAGCTTGAGCGTCTTCGCCAGCGGTGACATGGTATTGGGCAGCACCGAAGAGTAGCCCGGCTGGCCGGTGGCGATCTCGGTGATGCCGGCCATGCCGGCGTTGTGGTGGTTGCGCCCGGTCAGCAGCGCCTGGCGCGTCGCCGAGCAGATCGCCGTGGTGTGGAAGCGGTTGTATTTGAGTCCGCCCGCCGCCAGTTTTTCCGCCACCGGCGTGGCGCAAGGGCCACCGAAGGCGCTGGGCGCGCCGAAGCCGCAGTCGTCGATCAGGATAACGAGCACATTGGGCGCGCCCGCCGGTGGCCGCAGCTGATCGATCGGCGTCGTCTTCATGTCCGGATCCTTGGCGTCGTACGGAACGAAGCGTGCCGGTGTGGTGTTGCGCATGGGGAGATGGGAACGGTGTTTCTTGTCTTCGGTGCTCATGTCTCAGGCTCCTGTGTCATGGTTTGCTGACAAACGCTAAAAACCGGCTGGGCGGTTTCACATTAGGTCATGTTAGGAGCCTGGCCAGTCAGTCTCTATTGGACTTTGGTCTCATGGGCGATCCGGCGGCGGGCAGCCGAAGCGGGTCAGCTCAGGCGATGTCCGGTTGCTGCATGATCTCGTCGGCGTAGCGACCTTGGCGGAGCAGGTCGGCCATCGTCTTCATCGGCGTATCGATGTGGGTAAAGAACGCTTTGTAGCCGGCGCACAGGTAATTGAGGCCGTCCTCGCCGTCCGGCGTCCTGATGAAGCGGTTGCGTGGGCATTCGCCGTAGCAGGCGAACAGCACCGGGCATTCCCTGCAATATTTGGGCAGCGTGTCATACTTGTTTTGCCCGAAGCGTCGCTGTTTTTCCGAGGCGACCAGCGCCTGCAGCGGCGTGTCCCTGATGTTGCCGAGCCGGTAGTCCGGCTCGACGAAGTGGTCGCAGGAATACACGTCGCCGTTGTGCTCCAGCACCAGGGCATTCCCGCAGGTGGGCGCCACGATGCAAGCATTGTGCTGGCCCAGCCAGCTGCCCAGCGCCACGTCAAAGGTCGTGACATAGATCCTGCCGACGTCGCGCTGCACCCATTCGTCGAAGATGCCGATGAGAAATTGGCCGAATTGCTCGGCCGTCACCGTGCGTCCGGTGACCAGATTCCCTTCCTGCTTGTACAGCGGACGGTCCGTTCCCTTCAGGCCGCCCCAGCCCTGGTTGGCGAACCCGATCGTCTCGACGGTGGCGCGCTCGACGATGGGAATGAGCTGGATGTATTCCGCCTGCAGCTCGTCGCGAAAGAAGCGGTACACCTCGAGCGGATGGTCGGCGTTGGCGGCGTTGACGGTGCAGAGGATGTTGACGTCGACCTGGTGCTGCTTCAGGCAGGTCCAGCCGCGGATCACGTCGTCGAAGCTGCCTTCGCCTTTCTTGCTGACGCGGTAGGCGTCGTGCATGGCGCGCGGCCCGTCGATGCTGAGTCCGACGAGGTAGTTGTTCTGCTTGAAGAAGGCTGCCCACTCGTCGGTGATCAGCGTGCCGTTGGTCTGCAGGGTGTGGAGGATGCGCTGATGCGGCTTGCGGTATTTTTCAGCCAGTTGCACCGAGCGCTTGTAGAAATTCAGGCCGCGCAGCATGGGCTCGCCGCCCTGCCAGGCGACGTCGACCTGCGGGCCGGGCGACGATTCCATCAGCTGCCTGATGTAGGTCTCCAGCGTGGCCTCGTCCATCAGGTGGCTCTCGCCCGTGTAAAGGTTTTCCTTGGACAGGAAGAAGCAGTACTGGCAGCCCAGGTTGCACGCTGCACCCGCGGGCTTGGCGAGAAGATGGTAAGGCGTCAGGGGTGTTTGCATGCGTAGGGCCTATTTGGGCAAAAAGGGGTTGAGGGCTGGCGTCGAGCGGCCCGCGTCACCGCGACGGCACCGTCACGACCGGGGCGGCTGCGCTCTGGCCGGTTTCGGCGAGCGAGAACAGGATCAGCAGGAAGGTGAAGGTGCTCTTGCTGGCGACGTCGCTGTCGTCGATCCAGTACCAGTGGCCGCGGTAGGGCACTGCGACGTAGGCGTCGGCCGGCGCCTCGGCACCCGAACGGATGCGCGTGAGCGGGGTATAGGTCGCGCTGTCCGCTTGACGGCGACCGGGAATCACGCGACCGGCCTTGACGTGCGCCTCGGGCACCTCGATGCCGAAACCGAGTTCCAGCATGAGTTCCAGCATCGATCGGCTGAGCATGGCCACTTCGCTGCCGCTGCGCGGGTGCAGGCCATAGGCGATCTCGAATTCGCTGCCGTTGCCTTCCAGTCCGAGCAGTTGCTGCACGCGGCGGCTGTCCTCGATCAGCGCGGGGCTGGCGTCGCTCCGGGGCAGCACGATGACGACGGCGCTGCCGCCTGCTCTCGGCTCGACCCGAATGCCCAGACCGCCTGTCCGCTGGATGCGCGACAGCGTGTCGACCAGCTCGTTGAACCGGGGGTCGGCGCCCACTCCCACCGAATTGTTGTGCAGACCATTGATCGAGCTGACCACGGTTCGCAGCACGAGGTCCACTGACCAGCCGCCCTGCATCAACTGGAACACGGACGCCGGCGGCACCGGCTGTAGCAGGGACCGGGTGAAGCGATCGCCCATCAGCGGCTGATAGGTCACGGTCGGCGTGTTGGACCAGGTCCGCTCGGTGCCAAGATTGAACACGTTCGGGTCGGCCCGACTCGGAAGCTCTGCCGACGCGCTTGCCTTGCCGGCGAAGGAGTAGCTGTTGATGATCGATCCCACGTCGAGGAACACCGGCACGTCGGCGTAATGCAGCCGCACCACGTTGAGCAGGGTCTGACGTTTCCAGGATTCCGCGATCACCTGTCCGTAATCCATGCGATCCGTGGTGATCCGCTCGGGGGGCACACTAACGCAGCCGGACAATGCCAGCACGGCCAGGGTGCCCAGCAGCTTGACGGGTTTCATGGAGAGGGTGCGCATGATTGCTCCTTGGGCCTTTTGAAAGGGAGTATCCACATTGCCGGCGCCACGCTTAAGTGCCTGGGGGCGTTTTCTTTCCATTTGATGTTTCCAGATCGGGGGCCGGCGGCTCGTTGTCCGAGCGGTGCCGGGCGATCCAGGTCCAGATGGCAATGATGGTGCACCCGGCGACGATGGCTTCGGCCCAGAGGTAGGACAGGTAATCGCTGAATGCGCCCAGCGGCGGGACGCCAGGTTGTGTATCGCGTAGCGCGGGCAAGCCGAAGATGAGGACCGGTGCGATGTAAAGCGGATCGATGGCAGACCCCTTGCCCTTCATCGTTCCAAACAGCACCATGGCCAGCATGCTCAGTGCCAGCAGGATCATCATCAGCTGGATGCCCAGCGAGGCGACGATCACGTTGTTGGCGCGCCTCAGCTTCAATTGAATGCCTGTCACCTGCTCCTGACCGGTTTCAATGACTTCCCCGTCGAACTTGAAACCGGGAATGGACGCGGACAGGTCGAAGGACACCGGTAGCTGCGTACGGCTTGCCAGTTCGCTTTTGCCGACGAGCTTGACCTGGCTCGGCGGCGTTTCGCCGGTTTCCCTTTCGCCAGCCTTCTTCAGTCGCTCGAAGAGGGAGGTGGGTTTTTCAGAAGCGGGAGGTGGCGCGGGCGGCGGCGGCGCTACCTGGCCAGGCTTCGTGGCTACGAATGCGAGGATGGCCTCATGGGTGTCGAACGGATACAGGCTTGGCTCCCCCACAAGGGGAAACACCACCGTGAGCGGGCTCACGCGTTCGCCCCGTTCCAGATCGAAGCGCTGCGGGCCCTGGAACGCGTTGACCAGAAAGCGCACGTTTACGGCCGGGGTGAACTCGTCCTTCGCGATTTTTCCTGTCAGGCGTATCCGCATGCGTGCGGTGATTTCTCCGCGAGCGACATCCAGGTTCACGATCTTGAGGCTCACATGCACGGCATCGGCGGCGGGGCTGTCCTGCTTTAATGTCAGGGAGCGACGATCGCTTTCGTGCAGGTTGTAAACCAAAACGGCAAGATAGAACACCATCACCAGCGGAATGGTGAGGATGCGCAGTGCCGAGGCCAGTTTCTTCGTGGCTGCCCGGTTGGCGCCAACAGGCTTTTTCGCGGGCACGCTCTCCCGGGTTGACAGTTTATCCATCAGGATTTCCTCTTGAGGACTGCCGCAAGCGGTCCCGCGCTGAGTCCGTGGGCGACGATGCTGAGCAGGATGGTGCAGACCACGGTGGCGACAAGTGTCGTTCCACCGGGCAGGTGCGCTTCCAGCACGATCACGCCGAACACGATGCTGGCGAGCCCTCGCGGGCCGAACCACCCGACGAAGAGTTTCTCGTTTGCACTGAGGCCGAGGCCGGGAAGCACCAGGAAAACCGGCAGCATGCGGATCAAGGTGAGGCTGAGCACGGCATAAAGCACGATCTCCCAGGTGATGTGGTCGATCGCGCGGGCGATCACGACCGCACCGAAGACGACCCAGGTGATCAGCGCCAGCGTATCGCCGGTGCCTTCGGCGGCGAGCAGGAGCGTGTGCTTTTGATGCTTCGCCAGCCAGCCGAACAGGAGTCCGCCGGAGAAGGCGGCGATGAAACCGCTGCCCTCGAACCATTGTGCCAAGGCAAAGCAGGCAACTGCCAGCGCTGGAACGGCAACCTGGCGCCAGCTGTCGCTGATCCATTCCCGCCGCTTGCATAGCCTGAACAGCCAGGCGCCGAACAGGGTCAGGGCGAGGCCGACGACCATGCCGATCCCGATCTGGCTGGCGACCAGTTCGAGCGCCATTCCGGAAACGCCGCCCGCGCCCGGATGCACGGCCACGGCGAGCAGCAGGAGCAGGACCGGCACGCAGATGCCGTCGTTCAGGCCGCTTTCCTGATTCAGGCCCTCGCGAATGCCGGCGGGGACGGATTTGTTCGTGACCACCGCCTTGCCCAGCGCGGCGTCGGTCGGCGCCAGCATGACCGCGAGGATGGCCAGCTCCAGCAGGGTCAGGCCATCGAACACGAGCACGCCGACGCCGAAACCGAGCAGCAGGGTCAGCGGCAGCCCGATCAGCAGCAGCCGGAGGGGCAGGCTGGCGTGGGTTCTGAGCACGCCAAGATTCGAGTTGGCGGCGTCGGTAAACAGGACAAGGGCAAGCGTCAGTTCGGCCAGCAGGCGGATCTGCTCGGTGTCAGCGTTCAGCTTGAGGAACCCGAAACCCAGCGGGCCAAGCGCCAGGCCGAAGGCGGTGAAGATAATCGCGCCGCTGATCGGAGACCTGGCGAGGCGCCCGCCCACCAGGCTGTAGACGAACACGAACAGCGCCAGGATGGTCATGTTTTCATACATGACGAGCTTCTTTCAGTGCAGTAGCGGATTGCACCTGCCAGGCTTCCAGCACCTTGTGCAGGTTGAAGAACATGCGCTCGTGTCCCAGCGCCGCCCCAAGTGGCGAGCGCGAGAGGGTTTTCAGCAGGTCGGGATTGACGCCGGCCAGCCACAGGCTGATGCCACGCGCACGCAGGGTCTGCTCGGCTTCGGTCAGCATGGTCAGTGCGGTGTATTCGATGTCCGGGATCGCGCTGCATTCCAGCACGATCACCTTGGGCGCGGTTTCCGCCACCAGCGCCTTCATCTTGTCCCCTGCGTTGGCGGCGTTGGCAAAGGTCAGGCGGCCCTCGGCGCGCAGCATCAGCAAGCCGGGAAAGGTCTCGTCGTCCGCATGCTCGCCCACCCGGCGGAAAATGTCCTTCGCACGGTTGTAGGCAATGGCGTACACCGGCGGATGATTCGCCTGATAGAAGAGCGTCAGGATGGAGATCGCCACCGCGATCAGGATGCCTTCGAGCGTGCCGATGAAGACGACGCCGGCCAGCGTCGCCAGCGCCCACGTGAGTTCGAGGCGGCGAACCCGGGCGATGGCGCGGAAGGCTTGCGGCTTGATCATCGAGAGGGACGCGACCAGGATCAGCGCGCCCAGGGCCGCCTGCGGCAGCAAGCCGATTACGCGCGAAAGCAGCAGCAGGCACAGCACCACCACGGCTGCGTTGACCCATTGCGCCATCTGGCTGCGCGCGCCCGCCCCGTCGGCAACGGCCGTCTGCGACGCGCCGCCGCCGGCGGGCAGCCCGCCCACCATGGCCGATGCCACGTTCGCCGCGCCCAGTGCGAGCAGTTCCCGGTTGGCGTTGATCGGCGGGTCGTTGCGCTGGCAGAAGGTGCGCGCCGCCGCGACCGATTCGGTAAACGACATCAGCGCGATGCCCAGCGCCGCCGGCCACAACTGCGCGGCGAGCGATACGTCGGGCAAGACCAGCGCGGGCAAGCCGGGCGGTACGCTGCCTACCGATTTGACGCCCAGCGCATCGAGACCGAAAGCCGCAGAAGCTGCGATGCTCAGGGCCACCCATGCCAGCGGCGCGGACAACCGGGGGAAGACGCGTGGCAAGGCGAGCAATAGCGCGAGACCGGCGAGCGCCACCAACATCGTCGTCCCATGCGCCTCGGAAAGTTTTCCGGGCAGCTCCAGCAGAATGTCGATGGTCGTCATGCTCGTGAGATGGATGCCCAGCACCGATTTCAATTGCCCGATGATGATGACGACGCCGACGCCAGCCTCGAAACCGACCAGTACCGGCAGCGAAATGAAATTCGCCAGAAATCCCAGCCGCAGCACTCTAGCCAGGATCAGGAAACCGCCCACCAGCAGGGCGAGGGTGGCGGCCACCTCAGTAGGCGCGGCGCCGGTTTGCGCGACGGAGGCCGCGATTTGCGCCGCCACCAGCATCGCGATGGCGGAAGTGGTGGTGACGCTCAATGGGCGCGAACTGCCCAGCAGCGGATAGACGCACATCGCGGCCAGCGCGGTGTACAGGCCCACCTCGACCGACAGGCCGGCGATGACGGCATAGGCCATCGCCTTGGGGATCACCACGGCCGCGACGGTGAGGCCGGCGATGACATCGGCGCGCAGCCAGTCGCGCCGGTAGGCGAACAGCCAGCTGGCGACGGGGATTCTTCCAGGCATGCTGCTTATGTCGTGCGCAGGTTCCATTGTTGCGCCGCTGAATTCATTTCTTGCGGGCAATGCGCGTGACCAGGCCGCGCAGGATCAGGTAGGGCAGGATCGCCAGCACGAACGCGACGAAGATCGCCTCGCCCGGATACACGAACTTGAGCACGATGACCTGGTAGATGACATCGAGCGCCAGCGCGATGAGGAAGACCTTGCTGACGCTCTTCCAGCCGTCCTTGAGCATGTCGGTCCGATGGGCCGGATCGGTCACGAGGGACCAGAAATAGGGAGGCTTGCCCGTCCTGGCATCCAGCAATCCCGAACGGACGGCAAAGAATGCGGCCATGGCCGGCTGCAGCAGCAGCCGGAACTTCATCGGTCCGCTGACCCGGTCATTGAGATTCTCCACGATACGCATCCAGATTTCTTCCATCTCTAACTCTCCCTTTCAACTCAATGGCAACAAAAGCAAGCCGTACGCGACTCCGCCGGCGACGAATGGCAGAAAGCGCCCGTCCTGATCGGAGGGCAATTCCATGATGAGGCTGTTCATGATGATGGCCCCCGAGAGGAAGGCGACGAGCAAGGCCAGGACATAGGGCGGCATCGCGAACAGCAGCCCGACGGCCCAGCCGAGGATGGACATGCCGGCGAGCACGAAGCGTCCGGAGCGTTCGAACGCAGCGCCGTATTCGCGCCGCAGGGCGTACTCCACCGACAGAAAATGGAAGGCGATCGCGACCGCATACAGAGCGGTGGAGGTCGACGTTTCGCCCAGGCTGTTCACGAGCAGGTAGGACACCAGCCCGGCATACGCGGCAAAGCCGCCGACATGCAGCCTGAAGCTCAGCGCGGAATGTTCGCCTGCGAGCGGTTTGCGCAACTGCGCACGCAGGTGGTCGAGGCCGTAGAACACCAGGAATCCGACCAGTGCGAGAAAGTAGACACCCATACCCTCGAAGCGCAGGGGCGCATCGACCGATTCTACAAAGTGGTGACGCACCTCGCTCAATTCCGGCAGCAGATGCACGAACACGTAGGCGGCGGACATGCCGGCGCCGAAGGACACGACGCTACGGCGGTCGCGCACCAGCGAGCGGAAGGGATGAACGCGACCGCCTACCAGGAAGGTGGCGGCGAACAGCAGCGCCGCCAAGCCGGTTTCGATGATCGCGCCAGATTCCACAGCCATGTTCAGAGCAGCTTGGCGATGATGCTCAGAAACACTAACAGGCCCACGGCGGACATGATCACGGCCATGACGAGGCTGGCCCGCCAGGTTTTGACGGTGTGATATTCGCGGAGGATTTTGAGCCGCTCGAAATACTCGACGGTGCCGGCCACCATCGCGACCGTGCCCAGCCCGGTCAGGAACAGGCCGACCGTGCGGGGGCTGTAGCCATGCGGGATGACGTCTCCGCTTTCCTGAAAACCCTGAAGGACCTTGTAGATGGTGAAACCGAAACTGATCATGGAAAGCGAGGTCCGGATCCACGCCATCAGGGAGCGGTCCATGGCCATCAGGGTGCGTCCCGTCGCGAGGTCGGTCCGGTCTGCCGCCAGTTCGCTGGACGACTTCACGACCTTGGTCGTGACCTTGACCTGAACGGCATGCCCGTCGCCGAGGTCGGTTTGCTCTTTCGTTACTTGCTCAGGCGATTCCGGCGTCTGGGTACCCATGAAAACCTCCTGTTGGAATGTTTGAACAAACGGGATTGCGTACGCATTCCCGGCCGGGGCGCTCCCGATCGCACGCTGCAGCAAGTCTGCTTGCTACTGCGCTCATAAACCGGTCAATCTCGCGAAGAACTTCTCGGCCAGATCGGCAACCGGATACTTGAACAGGAGCAGCGGCAGAAATGGCAGCAGCGCAACGAGCACATAGTCCTTCACTAAAAACAGGCTGATCGGAACGACGCGCATCTCTCTGACAACACTGATGCTGTTGCCCAGATCGGCCAGGGACTGCAGGTCGGATGTGCCCAGCAGGGGTTCCCGGTCGGGCTCGCCCTTGCCCAGCCATTTGCTGTTGAAGCCATTCACGTAACTCGAGCCGAACACCATGTAGTCGCTCAGGCCCTTCACCCGGCTGGCCCAGAGCCTGGGCGTGAGAATGAACATGGGGCCGAGGAACAGCACTGCGACGGCCATCAGAACTAGCGCGAAAGCGGGGTAAATGGCTTCGAAACTCGCCATGCCACTGGACAGTTCCTCCGCCAGCATGGCGGCCTGAACCAGCGAGATCGCCAGGATCAAGGGCGTGAAATGCGCATGCACCACTTCCAGGTAGCCGAGGCCGGCGGTTCCATCGGGATGGGTCGGCGTGAGCTGAAGATCGAGTCTGGATACGCGCCAGAGGAAAAAACACCAGAGGCCCAGCCGCCAGAGCCAGCGAAGCATCAGGAAGCGGAACAGGGTCAGACAGACGATCAGATACCACTGGGCCGCCAGCATCATCTCGGGCGCGGCGCGGCTCGGGTCGTAGGCGGCTGTCGTGCCGGAAATGTGTAGCTGCGAGGCGAACACCGAAAACACGATGGCTGCCAGCAAACTCACCGTATCCGGCACCCAGGAATCCTTCCATCGATGGATGCGGGCGATCTCGGCTTCCAGGGCTGGTTGCGCATGGAGAGGCACGACTTCGGAACGGATAATCGTGCGGACAAACATGTCCAATCTCGGGGCCAGCAGCGATTCGCACAGGAAGAACAGGGGAATGGCCAGCAGCAGGCGCGCATGTACGCCGATCACCGAGGGGGAAAATATCTGATGACCAGCGCCCTCGATGAGTGCCAGCACCATCAGGATGAGCCAGGGAATCACGCCGAGCGCCAGCCCCAACCTGACGGTGTTGGTTTCGTCGCGGACCAGGCCCACGCGGTGCCCCAGCCGGTGAAGCGGGCCACCGAGCAGCGAAAAATTATCAAATCTCCCGGATTCTTCCATCATTCAGCAAGTCGGTTGGCGCAAGCTTCGTCAGTGGAGCACTGCCCTGTGGGCAGCTTTACGGGCTCACCATACGCCGGGTATCACACTTGAAATAGTGGACTTTGGTCCTACTGGCCCTGTCCGGCGTCCTTTCAAGTCGCTGCCCGCCTCGACGATAATGACGCACCCCTTTCTTCGCCGCCGGATAGCCATGACTTTTCGCCGAATTCGCATCCTGCTCCTGCTGGGCGTGCTGGCCGCCGCTGTGAGTTTGACCTGGCTGGAACAGTCGCTGGTACGCAGCTGGCGCGCACCGCTGGATGTGGCTGTGATCCCGATCAACGGCGATGGCTCGCAGCAGGCAGCCGAGACAATTCGCACCTTGCATGAAAGCGATTTCGACGACATCAATGCGTTTCTGGAACGTGAGGCAGCGCGCTACGGATTGAAGCTGTCGCCCGCGATGCAGTTGACGCTGTTGCCGGCGCTGGATGAGCAGCCGCCCGCGCCGCCGCGCGACGGCAGCGTGCTGAAAACCATTTACTGGAGCCTGCAGCTGCGCTGGTGGGTATACCAACAATCGGGCCAGCTGTTGCCGCAGCTGGGAACGGTCAAACTGTTCGTGCTGTATCACGCGCCGCAGGATGGCGTGGCGCTGGAACATTCGCTGGGGCTGCAGAAAGGCCTGATCGGCGTGGTGCACGCGTTTGCCGACCCGCGGCAAACGCGGCAGAACAACATCGTCATTGCGCACGAGTTGCTGCATACGCTGGGGGCGACCGACAAATACGATGCCGAAGGCCGGCCGGTCTATCCACAGGGTTATGCCGATCCCGAGTTGCCGCAGCTGATGCCGCGCCGCGCAGCTGAAATCATGGCGGGGCGGCTGGTGAATGCCGCCGGACGGCTGGTGATGCCGCCGAGTCTTGAGGAATGCGTGATCGGTTCGATGACCGCCCACGAACTCAATTTCGACGAAGGCTTCCGCCGGCGTTTTGGTGGGGGCGATTAAACCGCGCAGCCGCGCTGAATTAAACGGCGCGTAACCGCGCTGAATTTAAACGGCGCGTAGCCGCGCCAGGCGCGCAAGGCCGAAATGGATGAAGGCCAGCGCGGCGATGACCGGCGCCAGCAGGTTAAGCAACGGGACGAACTGCAGCAGTCCTGTCAGCACGCCCAGTCCCCACCAGCCCCCGCGTTCCTGCTTGAACAGCCGCTGCATTTCATCGGCGCTGGCGTGTTCTGCGATGGCGTCGTAGCGGAACAGGCGCTGGTTCAGGTAGGCGGCGGCCACGAAGGGTACGAGGACGCCGACCCCGATCAGCCACAGCGGCAGGGTCACCACCCACAACACGATGAACACGATGATCGCGATGCCCGCATTCCACACGCTGCCGATCATGCCACCGCCGTTTTCGCGGCCGAGGTCGGGATAGTCGCGCTCGGCCACCACGCGGATCAGAGCAGGCATGCCGAACAGCGCGGTAATGACGAGCGCGGTCAGCATCACCGCCGGCACGAACAGCATCAGGTGCAGCAGCAGCTGGATGCCGTTCGCGATCCACACCGGCTCGATCTCGGCCAGCCAGGTCTGGATGCCGATCGCGTCGAGCCCCTGCGTGAGCCAGCCGGAGAAGGTGCTCCAGAACGTTACCCCCAATACCAGCCACAGCAGGATCGCCACCAGCATCGGCCACACCACGACCCACAGCACGCGCAGGCTGAACAGATCGCGCAGGGCCCGTGCAACGGCGTCGATGATCGCGCTCATGTGCGGATCCTCAGCGCGGATTTGGGGCGGAACACGGCGATCGTGCCGGGCAGCGCTTCGAGATAGGGCCCGCCTATGAGGTCGATGCAATAGGGCACGGCAGCGAAAATGCCGTCGAGCGTTTCCTTGATCGCCTTGGGCTGGCCCGGAAGATTGAGAATCAGGCTGGCGCCGCGGGTGACGCCGACCTGGCGCGACAGGATCGCGGTCGGCACGTATTGCAGCGACACCGCGCGCATCTGCTCGCCGAAGCCGGGCAGCACCTTGTGCGCCACCGCCAGCGTCGCCTCGGGCGTGACATCGCGCGGCGCCGGGCCGGTTCCGCCGGTGGTGAGGATCAGCGAACAGTGCTCGGCGTCGGCCAGTTCGATCAGCGTCGCCTCGATCTGCGCCTGCTCGTCGGGAATCAGCCGGCTGACGAACGTCACGGGATTGGCCAGAACTTCGCCGAACCAGGCTTCGAGCGCCGGCAGGCCCTTGTCCTCGTATATACCTGTGCTGGCGCGGTCGCTGATCGAAACCAGGCCGATGCGAACGGTGTCATAGTTCATATGTTCGGAAAAGTAGTTGGAAAATGGGCTTGCACGAATGGCCCAATTTATCAGAATGAGAAGCAGCTGACTGGAGACATGCACATGAAACTGATTCAAACCCTGCTGGCCGCGAGCTTGTTGTGGGCGGGCACGGCCCTGGCCGATCCGCCGAAGGGCTATCCGTTTGTCGACTTCGACGCCGGTCTGAAAGCTGCGAAGGCAAGCGGCAAACCGATCTTTCTGTACTTCGGGCGCTACGGCTGCGCGTGGTGCGACCACACCAACAAGAAAACCTTCTCCGACGCCGGACTGAAAAAGCTGTACAGCGACAACTATGCGCTGGTGTATGTCGATGCCGAGTCGGGCAAGCGGCTGACGCTGCCTTCCGGCGAGCGCATCACCGAGGCGGAGCTGGGTGTGCGGCTGCAGGCTTTCGCCACGCCGCTGTTCGTCTACCTGACGCCGCAGGGCGAGAAGATTTTCCAGGCGCCCGGCTTCAAGACAGTGAAGGATTTCCAGGATTACGACAGCTACGTGCGGGGCGGGCATTACAAGCAGAAGACTCTGCTCGAATTCCTGGGCAGCAAATCGTGAGGGCGGCAGCGCTGCTGCTGGCGGTGCTGGCGTGGCCGGCGCACGCCACGTGGGAATGGAGCGCGCCGCTGACGGTCAACTCGGCGCAGGGCGCAGCGATTTTCCCGCATATCGAGTCGGCCAACCGCCAGGGCATTGCTGTCTCGGGCGACACTGTCGGCGTGGTGTGGGAAGACAACCGCAGCGGCAGCCCGCAGTGCTATCTGGCACTGAAGCCCGCCACGGCGGCGCAATTCCAGCCCGAAATCCAGTTGAGCCAAAAGGAATGCTATGAGCCGGTAGTGCTGGCGCTCGGCGGCGGCCGCTTTGTGGCGGCGTGGGAAGAGGCCGGCGTGATACAGGTGCAGCTGCTGCCCGGCGGCACGCCGCTGCATCTGTCGAAGGCCGCCGCGGCGCAGGTGACGCTGGGCGGCCGTGGCAATGCCATGTATGCAGCCTGGGCCGAGCAGGCGGGCCGCTTCAAGCGCATCGTCGTCGCCAATCTGGCGCTGCGGGGTGACACGCTCTCCGTGAAGTCGGTTCAACCGGTCGAAGCGGCGCAGCCGATCGACGAACAGGGCTGGCCGGCGCTGGCGGTGGCGGGCGATGGCACCCTGACGGTGGCGTGGGAGGACCGTCGCTATCGCCATACTGTGCCGATGGTGAGTCACAGCAGCGACGGCCGCAGCTTTGCGGCACCTGCGCGGCTGACCGATCACCGCAGCGGTAGTGTGGATGGACTGGGCGCAGGCACCGGCGCGATGCGACCGACGCTGGCGCCCTGGGGCGAACGGGGCGTCGTCGCGGTGTGGCTCGACAAGCGTGATTTCCTGTCCGGCTATGACGTCTTTGCCGCATTCGACCCCGGCACGCGTCGCTTCGGCAAGAACATCCGGGTGCAGGACAATTTCGGCGACAACATGGCGCAATGGCATGCAGGGGTCGTCAGCGACGCCAGCGGCCGTCTGGTGGTGTTGTGGGACGACGCCCGCGACGGCACGCCGGACGTGTGGCTGTCCGAATGGAATGGAGAGGCGTTTGGCGACGACTTTACCGTTCCGTCGGCGCATGGCCCGGGCGCGCACTCCGACCCGGTGGCCGCGCTGGATGCCGGCGGTGCGCTGCATGTGGTGTGGCTCGACCGCGACGAGGTGGCCGGCACGCGCGTCCGTTACGCGCGGGCCGTGCGCAAGTAAGTTATTTCGACACTAGAGCCAGCCACGCCGTTTCAGCCGCCGATACAGCACCAGCATCGCTGCACCGGTGGTCAGCAGCAGGGTCGGGTAGGCCCAAGGCCATTCCAGTTCCGGCATGAATTCGAAGTTCATTCCATACAGGCTGAACACCACCGTGGGCAGCGCTAGCAGCGCACCCCAGCCGGCCAGCTTCTGCACCGATTCGTTCTGCTTCAGCGACAGCGAGGCGAGATGGAACTGCATCGCGTCCGAGGCCGACATCCGCAGGCGATCGATCGCAGCCGACACACGCACCGCATGGTCGTGGATGTCGCGGTAGTACGCCCTGAGTTCCTTGGGGGACAGCGCGGGATGCAGGCGGATCAGGTCCTGGGTGATGTCCTGCATCGGTTCGGCGACGTCGCGCAACAAGGTCAGGTCGCGTTTCATTTCGTACAGCCGCTCCAGGATTTCGCGGCCGGACTGTTCCCCGCCCATCAGCTGGCTTTCGAGAAACTGGAAGCGATCCTGCATGCTTTCGATCACCGGCCTGAACAGGTCGACGATGAGGTCGAGCACCAGATACAGCGCGTACGGCGTGGCCGCCTGGACGCCGCCGGGACGGCGCTGCAGACGGTCGACCACCCGCTGGTAACTCGCGCCGTTGTCGTGGCGGATGGCGATGACGTAATTGCTGCCGACAAACAGGTGCGTCTCGCCGAGTTCCATCCGCGATTCCCACATCTGTACGGTGCGCGTGGCGATGAAAACGTGTTTGTCGTATTCCTCGAGCTTGGAACGTTGATGGATGGAGATGGCATCTTCCAGCGCCAGCGCATGCAGGCCGAGTTCGTCGCCCAGACGCGTGATGGTGTGGGTATCGGGGGATTTGAGTTCGACCCAGACAAAACGATCAGGCTGGCCGACATGGTCGCTGATGTCTTCGAATTCAATCGCCTGGTAGGTCGAGTCGCGAAAGAGCAGGCAGTCGATGATGATCCCTGGCAGCAAAGTGGAGGAGAAGCTGAATTCTAGCCCGTATGCGCAACGCCGAGCGGATGCCGATCCGCGCATGCGCGGGGACCCGGGAACAGGGAGAAACGGGCAGTGACGCTTGGAAAACAGCGGGGCGTCACGGTACACTCCCGGCATAAAAACAATGCCTCCCTACATACCAAACAAACTACACGGAGCCACCATGAGGAGAATCTGGTTGTGCCTGGCGCTCGTGCTGGGCACGGCGGCCCCGCTTGCGAGTGCCGCTCCCTACGCCTTTGGCGTACTCAATCAGCGCAGCCTGCAGGCGACCGCGGCATACTGGAATCCCATATTGAACTATGTGTCCGCCCGCTCGGGCGTGTCGCTCGAATTGCATATCGGCCGCACTGCCAACGAAACGACCGACCGGGTGGTAGCAGGCAGGCTGGATTTCGCCTACACCAATCACCTGTTCACGCCGAAGCGCGATCAGCTGGGCTGGCGGGTACTGGCGCGGCAGGATTCCGAAGGCATTCGGGGGCAGTTGGTGGTGCTCGAGGATTCGCCGGTCCGCACGCTACAGGACCTGGCCGGAAAGCCGGTGAGCTTTGCCAATCCCTATGCCTTCGCGGGTTTTTATGTGCCGATGGACATGCTGCTGCGCGCCGGAGTGCAGGTGACGCCAGAGTTCTCCGGCAACCAGGAAGCCGCGATGGGACAGCTCATGTCCGGCCGAGTGGCCGCTGCCGGCGTGAACCATCAGGTGATGGCGGACTTTGCCCAGCGCCGCCAGCTGAAATACCGGGTGCTGGCGGAATCGGAACCCTACTTCGATCTGGCCGTGATGGCATCGCCTCGCATCAGCGCAGCCGACGGCGACAAGGTCCGCCAGGCCTTCGTCGGCATGACGCAGGACCCGGAGGGTCAGCGCGTGCTGCAACGGGCGGCGCAGTCGCTCGGCCTGGCACACGGGCGGGGATTCGTCGCGGCGGACGACGCGGACTATCGCAATTACCGGGTGTTTTTCAAACGAACCCAGGTGCCGGTCAATGAGTGAGCCGCAGGTAGCGCGCAGTGCGCGCTATAGCCTGCAGGCGCGCATCCTGGGGGCGGTATTCGTTCTTGTGCTGGCGATGTATCTGGCGACGCTGGCGGTGCTGGGCGTGCCGCTGGTGCAGCGCGCACAACAGAATCTGGATGGCGGTGCCGAACGCGAACTGGGCGCGATGATGGCGGCGATTCAGGATCATGTGCTGTTGCGTGATTACCCGGCCATCGAGCAGGTGATCAAGGCGCGCGCGCACACGGCACATGTTCACGCTGTGCGCTTCGAGTCGCCAAAAGTCACGCTGGAGACGCGCGTACCGGCAGAACCTACGGCGCATCCGGCCTGGTTTGCCGCGCTGCTGGCCATTCATGCGCCGCACGCGCAGTCCGATCTGGTGATCGGCGGGTCGACCTACGGCGCGCTGGGCGTCGAGCTCGATGCCGGCCCCACGCTGCAGGAACTGTGGGTGCTGGCGGCGCGCTTCACCCTGCTGGCCATTGGCAGTCTGGTCGGCATCATGCTGCTGCTGCACTGGCATCTGCGAGTGAGCCTGCGCGGCCTGTATGCCTTGCGCGAGACCGCGCGCGTCATCGAAAGCGGCGATTTCAGCGCGCGCGTCAGCCTGGCCTACAGCTCGCCGCCCGAAGTGTGCGAGACCAAGCTGGCCTTCAACCACATGGCCGACCATGTGAGCCGCCTGATCAGCGCCCTCGAGCGCAAACATGCGGACCTGCTGGTGGAAAAGGAACGCCTGCGCGTGACTATCGAATCGATCGGCGATGCCGTTGTGGTGACCGATGCCGACGGCCTGATCGAGTTTCTCAACCCCACCGCGGAAACGTTGACCGGCTTCAGCAGCCAGCAGGCGCGGGGCCGTCGGGTGGGCGATGTGCTGCCGCTGATCGACGAGAGCAGCGGCGAACCCGTCCAGAATCCGCTGGAGCAGGCGCTTGAGCGCAACACCGTGGTCGCCCTGGGAAACCATGCGGTGATACGCCGCCGCGACGGCGTGACCATCGCGATCAGCGATTCCGCCGCGCCGATTCGCTCCGCCGACGGCAAGGTGCAGGGCGGTGTGCTGGTGTTCCAGGACGAGAGCGAACGGCGCGGTCTGATGCAGCGGCTGGCCTGGCAGGCCGAACGCGATCATCTGACCGGACTGTGGAACCGGCGGGCGATGGAGGAACGGCTGGCCTGCGCACTGAACGCAGTGCAACACAAAGTGCAGCGTTTCATTTTCTGCTACATCGATCTCGATCGCTTCAAGCTGGTCAACGACACCTGCGGCCACCGTGCGGGCGACGCGCTGCTGCAGCGGCTGGCGGCGCTGATGGTGCACCGTACGGAAAACGCGAACCATTATCTGGCGCGGCTGGGCGGCGACGAATTCGGCCTGCTATTCGTCGATGTCAGCCTGCCGCAGGCGCTCGAGCATATCCAGGCGCTACGGGACGAAATCGCCCGTTTCCGTTTCGAATGGGAAGACAAGGTGTTCCGGCTGGGGGTGAGCTTCGGCGTGACTGAGCTGAACAGCAGCATGACCGACATCGGCGAGATACTGGCGCAGGCGGATACTGCCTGCTATCACGCCAAGTCGTTTGGCGGCGGCGCGATCCAGGTATACGAGGAGGCGCACCCCGCGCTGCAGAAAATCAACGACGAAATGCAGTGGGTGGGCGCGATCACCAAGGCATTCGAAGCGCACCGCTTCGTGCTGTATCGCCAGCTGAAAGTGGCGCTGTCCTCTGCCGTCACGACGCAGCATTATGAAATCCTGTTGCGTCTGCGCGGCGAGGACGGCACCATCATTTCACCGGGCGAGTTCCTGCCGGCCGCCGAGCGCTACGGGCTGGCGCCCAGCTTCGACCGCTGGGTCATCCGCAACTTCTTTGCCTACCTCGATACCCATCCTGATGACGAAGCCCACTACGCGATCAACCTGTCCGGTCGCAGCCTCAGCGACCCCGGCACGGCCGAGTTCATTCTCGACCAGATCGGCCAGTACCACTTCGACCCCGCGCGGATCAGCTTCGAGGTCACCGAGACCGCGGCGATCGACAGCCTGGATGCCTGCGAGCGGCTGATCCTGACGCTGCAGGCGCACGGCATCCAGTTTGCGCTGGACGATTTCGGCAAAGGCCAGTCTTCGTTCGGCTACCTGAAACGTCTGCCGGTTACCAGCCTCAAGATCGACGGCGAATTCGTGCGCGGCATGAATCTCGACCGCGAAAAACTCGCAATCGTCAAAGCGATGCACACGCTGGGGCAGGAACTGGGTAAACAGACCATCGCTGAACAGGTCGAGACCGAGGAAGAGCTGGCTTGCCTCAAAGCGATGGGGCTGGATTACGTGCAGGGCTTTCTGCTGCACCGGCCGGCGCCGCTGCCGGTGGACTAAGCGGCGCGAACGGCGTTTCTCAGGCGCGCGTACAGGGCCGTGTAGGCGGATACGATCGCGGTTTCGGAATAGCGGCGCTCCACTTCGTCGGCGCCCGCTTCGATCAGGCGTTCGCGTTGCCCGGCATCGAGCGCCAGCGCATGCTGCAGGACCGCCGCCAGCCCGGCTGCATCGGCGAGCGGCGCCAGCAGGCCATTCACGCCATCCTGCATCAGCTCCTGCGGCCCCTGGGCGCGGGTCGATACCACCAGCGCGCGGTTCGCCCAGGCCTCCAGGATGACATTGCCGAGTGGCTCGTGCACCGAAGCGCAGACAAAGACATCGGCCAGCTGGTAGTAGGGCGCCGGATCGTGCTTCCAGCCGGCCCAGTGAACGCGCGCGGCGATGCCGAGTTCGGCGGACAGGGCTTCCAGTTCCCTGCGCAATGGACCGTCACCCACCATCAGAAGATGTAGCGGTTCGGTATCGAGTGCGGCAGGCAGGCGCGCAAACGCCCGCAGCAGATCGGCCCAGCCCTTGTTGACGTGCAGGCGGCCCAGGCCGAGAACGATGCGGCAGCCGTGCAAACCCAGTTGCTCGCGCAGCACGTCGAGCGCGGATGATTCAAGACGCGGCGGGGCATCCACGAAGTTGCCGATCTGATGGACCTGCCCGGCAGGCAGACCACGCGCTAACAGATAGTCGTGTATCCCGCGCGTGTTGCCCACCCAGGCGTGGGCGTGGCGGTAGCCCTTGAGATTGTAGAAGCCGCCCAGGCGCGCCAGATGCACCGGTGCGCGCCCACGGGGCAGGCGCACGATACGGGTCGCGCGGCCCATGTAGGTCTGCACCACGTCGGGTCGGAAGTCGGCGATGCAGCGATTGATTTTCCAGCGCGAGTACAGGTCCCAGCTGCCGAGCATAGGCGCGTGGTAATGACGCACGGCCGGATCGATTGCGCGGGCGATTGCGCCACTGCCCACTGTGACGGCGGCGACGGGTTCGCCGCGGCGCGCCAGCGCATTCACCAGGCGGATGAAGAAGCCTTCCGCACCCCCCAGGCCCTTGCCCCCGATCACATGCAGGCTGCGCGGCGCCTCGCTCATGACGCTCAGAACGGCAGCTTGAGCTCGGGTGCGGACTGGTGGATCACGCGGCGGAAGTCGGCCTGGATGCGTTCCAGCGCCTCGGCGGTGTCGGCCTCGAAGCGCAGCACGATCACCGGCGTGGTGTTGGACGGGCGCGCAAGCCCGAAGCCGTCGGCGTATTCGACGCGCAAGCCGTCGAGCGTGATGATTTCCTGCGCGTCGGGAAAGCGCGCGTTTTTCTGCAGCGTATCCATCAGCGTGTAATGCTCGCCCTCGGCCATCTTGATGTTGAGCTCGGGCGTGTTGAGCGTGTCGGGCAGGCCGTGCAGGGTGGCGTTGATGTCGGCCTGTTTGGACAGGTATTCGAGCAGGCGCGCGCCGGCATAGAGGCCGTCGTCGAAGCCGAACCAGCGTTCCTTGAAGAACACGTGGCCGGACATTTCGCCCGCCAACAATGCGCCGGTCTCCTTCATCTTCGCCTTGATGAAGCTGTGGCCGGTCTTCCACAACAGCGGGCGGCCGCCGCGCTCGCGAATCCAGCCGAACAGCTTGCGCGTCGACTTGACGTCGAAAATGATTTCGGCGCCGGGGTTGCGAGAGAGCACGTCGTCGGCGAACAGCATCAGCTGGCGGTCGGGGAAGATGATGCTGCCGTCCTTGGTGACGACGCCGAGACGGTCACCGTCGCCATCGAAGGCCAGGCCGATTTCGGCGTCGCTGGTTTTCAGCGCGGCGATCAGGTCCTGCAGGTTCTTCGGCTGCGAGGGGTCGGGATGGTGATTGGGGAAGTTGCCGTCCACTTCGCAGAACAATTCCTCGACCTGGCAGCCCATGTCGCGATACAGCTTGGGTGCGAACGCGCCGGCCACGCCGTTGCCGCAGTCGACGATGATTTTCATCGGACGCGTGAGCTTGACGTCGGAGACGATGCGGGTGAGGTATTCGCCGGCGATGTCATGCTTGCGGTAGCCACCGTTGCCATGCGCGAGGTCGTTGTTGAGCAGTCGCTCGCGCAGCTTCTGGATGGTGTCTCCCGACAGGGTTTCGCCGCCGAGCACCATTTTCAGGCCGTTGTAGTCGGGCGGGTTGTGGCTGCCGGTGACCATCACCGCGCTGTTGGTGTTCAGTTGATACGCCGCGAAATAGGTCATCGGGGTGGCAACCATGCCAAGGTCGACCACGCCGATGCCGGCCTTCTGGATGCCGCGCGCGAGTGCCGCAGCCATGTCGGGTCCGGACAGGCGGCCGTCACGGCCGATACAGATTTCCTTCTGTCCGCGTGCGACGGCTTCGGAGCCGATGGCGTGGCCGATGGCCTCGACGATCTCGGCGGTGAAGGTCTTGCCGACGATGCCACGGATATCGTAGGCCTTGAAAATTTCCTTGGGGTATTCCACAACGTACTCCCTGTATGTGATGTCCGGATTCTAACCGTGCTGGATGGAGAAGTGCTGCAACAGCCGTTGCGACAGCCAGTCGAGGCGGCCCGGGAAGGGTCCGGACGGAAAGCCGACATGGCCGCCCGTATCGGGCTGGTCGAGGGTCACGGCGGGCGAGACGTCGGCCGCGGTCGGCAAGGCCCACGCCGGCAGGAAGGGGTCGTTTTTCGCATTGAGGACGAGGGTGGGCACGGCGATGGATTTGAGTACGGGCTTGGACGAGACCTTGAGCCAGTAATCGTCGGCATCGCGGAATCCATGCAGCCGCGCGGTGACCAGGGTGTCGAATTCGCGGAAGGTGGTGGCCGCTGCGATGGCCTTCGCATCCAGCAGACCGGGAAAGCGCGCGGCCTTGCGCAAGGACTTGGCCCGCAGCGTGTAAAGAAAGCGTGCAGTGTAGAAGCGGCGATTGAAACCGCGGTCAAGCACGCTGCCGGCCGCCGTCAGATCGAGCGGCGCGGACACGCCGGCTGCGCGGTCGACCAGCGCGCACGCGGCATCGCCCTGTTCGCCCAGCCATCTCAGCAGCGCGTTGCCGCCGAGCGAGACGCCAACGGCATACAGCGGCGCGTCGGGATGGCGGGACTTGACGTGACGCAGCATGCGTTTGACGTCTTCGCTGTCGCCGGCGAAATAGGCGCGCGGCAGCCGGTTGTCTTCGCCCGAGCAGCCGCGAAAATGCGCCACCACGCCGTGCCAGCCGCGCGTGCCGACATGGGACATGAGGCCGCGCGCGTAGTGGCTTTTGGCACTGCCCTCCAGACCGTGGATCAGCACCACCACGGGGGTAGCTGTCCCACGCATTTCGGTGCGCAGTGGATCGGCGTCCTGCGGGGTGTTGGGCGCGCCGTCGGCCCAGTCGAAGTCGAGGAAATCGCCATCCGGCAATTCCAGTCGCTCGCGCCGGTAGGCGACTTGCGGGACGCGGATCAACAGGTTGGCGTAGATGGTCTGCAGGTTGCCGCCGGGCAGCCAGGCGGGCGCGCGGTAGTCGGCGGGGGCGGCGGCGTGCGTCAACGGCTGCTCAATGCAGCACGACGGGCGGGGTGCGCGCCGGCGGCGTGCCACCGACGTGGAGCGGCGAGGCATGGTGCAGCACCATGCGCCAGCCGTCGGCGTCCCTGCGATAGACATTGGTCGCCAGGATCGGCGGGCGCGGCTCGGTTTCCTGACCGATGATCAGGTGTTCGCGAACGATGCGGATCACCTGGTCTGTCGCGCGCAGCGCATGCGCGAGTTCGACCTGCACGCGAAACTGCTCGGCCGCTTCGAACATGCTGTGCCAGCCGAGGGACACGGCGGCGCGTCCGTTCAACGGCGCGGCCATCGGATGGATGCAGGCAATGCTGTCGTCGTCGCCCCAGACCGCCATCATGGCGTCGAGCGAGCGCGCCTCGAAAGCGGCATAGAACGCGGCTTCTGCAGCTTCGGGTGTGGGAAAGGCGGGCGCGGACGTGGCGGGTTCAGACATGGAGTATTCGGACTTGGCGCTTGCGTGGGTTGAAGGGCCCCGCATTTCGCGGGGCAGGCAATGTCGTGGATCCACTCGGCCCGCTCGGGGCCTGGGGGGTCAGTGATGCCTGCCGCTGGGCTTGCCCTTCAGCCGATAGAGCGTGCCGCAATACGGGCACAGCGCATCGCCGCGCGATTCGATCGGCAGGTAGACGCGCGGGTGCGCATTCCAGTCGGCGTGCTGCGGCATCGGGCAGTGCAGGGGCAGATCGCCTTCGTTGACTTCGATGACGCGCTGGGTGTTGTCGGGCCGTTCGCTCATGCGGGTCTCGCTTACTTGACCGGGGTGAGCCAGTCGGTGTGGGCTGCGGCGCGGCCATGCACGCAGTCGAAATACATCGCCTGCAATTTGGCCGTGAGCGGGCCCCGCGTGCCTTCGCCGATCGCGCGGTTGTCGAGCTCGCGGATCGGCGTCACTTCGGCCGCGGTGCCGGTGAAGAAGGCCTCGTCGGCGGAATACACCTCGTCGCGGGTGATGCGCTTCTCGACCACCTGCAGGCCGATTTCACCGGCCAGCTGCACGATGGTGTCGCGGGTGATGCCTTCGAGCGCGCTGGTCAGGTCGGGCGTGTAGAGCTTGCCGTTTCGGATGATGAACACGTTTTCGCCCGAGCCTTCGGCGACAAAGCCGTCGACGTCGAGCAAGAGTGCCTCGTCGTAGCCGTCCATCTCGGCTTCCTTGTGCGCGAGGATGGAGTTCATGTAGTTGCCGTTGGCCTTGGCCTTGCACATGGTGATGTTGACGTGGTGGCGGGAGAACGAGCTGGTCTTGACGCGGATGCCATTGTCCAGTGCTTCCTGCCCCAGATACGCGCCCCACGGCCAGGCGGCGACGATGATGTGTACCGACAGGTTCTTGGCCGAAATGCCCATCGCTTCCGCACCGTAGAAAGCCATCGGGCGCAGGTAGCCGGATTCGAGCTTGTTTTCGCGCACCACGGTGCGCTGCGCTTCGGAAATCGTCGCCTTGTCGAACGGCAGTTTCATGCCGAGGATGTGGGCGGAGCGGAACAGCCGGTCGGTGTGTTCCTGCAAGCGGAAGATCGCCGTGCCCTGTTCGGCCTTGTAGGCGCGCACGCCCTCGAAGACGCCCATGCCGTAGTGCAGGGTATGGGTGAGGACGTGGGTGGTGGCGTCGCGCCAGGGTACGAGCTTGCCGTCGTACCAGATGACGCCATCGCGGTCGGCCATGGACATGGTGAAAAATCTCTTAACGAATGGAAAACACCGATTTTACCGGAATCCGGCAGCGTCGCGGCCCCCGGTTTATGGCACGATCGGGCTGTACGGGGGGGACTGAACATGCAATGGAAAGGATGGCTGGCAGCACTGTTGCTGACGCCGTTGGCCGGCTGCGCCGAGCCGGCACGCGTCGATTACGACTATTACCTGCTGGCGCTCGCGGTGGCGCCGGCATTCTGTGAGGACGCGCCGCAGCGCAAGCAGGGCTATGCGCAATGCCGGGCGCTGTCCGAAGCCGGTTTTATCGCGATGCCGCTGACCCTGCACGGGCTGTGGCCGAATCGTCTCGACCGCAAACATCCCGCCTGGTGTGGCGGCGAGACGCGCGGCGCGTTCTGCAGCCTGCCGCCGCTCAGGCTGCCGGCGGCCACACGTGCGCAACTGGCGCGCACGATGCCGGCCGCGGCCGATTGCCTGGACCGCTACCAGTGGGCCAAGCACGGCAGCTGTTCGGGGCTCGACGAGGCCGGCTACTTTGCTGCGTCGGCGGCGTTGGCCGAACGCGTCAACCGCGCCATCGGCGGCGAAATTGCGCGACACTCGGGACGCGAAGTCAGCCTGGCCCTTCTGCGAGAAACCCTGGCCAAAGCCGATCCGGCACTGAAGGATGCGGTAAGTTTCGACTGCAGAACGCCGCGTACCCCCGACCCCGCCAAGCGTCGGCCGATGCTGCGCGAAGTGCGGATTTACTTTGAGCGCGATCCGGCAACCGGCGCGCCGGGACAGCCGATCGCCTACACCCGGGCGGGTGTGCGGCATTACAACTCAGGGTGTCCGCAGGGCAGGGCCTACATCGATACGCCGCTGGATTGACCGCGGCGGGCGGGCTTACAGATACGCCTTGGCTTCCTCGCCCGGATTGGGCAGCCCTGCAATCCGCCACGCCTCGCGCGCGCCTGGAAACAGATGCTGCATGCAGTCGGCACTGTGTCCGGCCAGATGGCAGACATGGCTTAGCGCGGTGACACTGCCGTGTCGCGCATAGGCGCGCCGCAAGGTGTGCAGCAGGGTCAGCTGTTCTTGATTGAGTTGTCCGAGTCCGTCATTCAGCGCGACCTGGCCGGCAAGGCTCTCGCTCCACATGGCGGGGTCGATCAGAAAACCGTCGGGGTCGAAAATAGCGGTACCGGGGTTCATGGCTTTTCCTGGGAAAGCTTCGCTTAGGCTAGGTATAGCACCCCATCCGAAATCAGCCAGGCTCGTATTTGTATGTCCGGTTTTCATGCGCGTCGCTGCGTGTGGATGCGATCAGGCGTATTCAAGCCGACTCACCAGCGTGCGCACCGGCGCCGGCAGGGCGGCATCGAGCGCGTCGGCCGGCGTCAGCCAGATCTGCCCGGGCAGCGTCGTGCGACGCGGCGCAAGCTCCATCCGCACCGGCAGGATATGCAGCTTGAAATGGGTGAAGCTGTGGCTGAGTTGCGGCCAGGCCTGCTGCGACTGCGCAGTGAAACCAAAACGGTCGCGGCAGTGGCGGGCGGGGTCGTCTTCCATGGCGAGTTCGGGCAGGCTCCACATGCCACCCCATACGCCGCGCGACGGGCGCTTTTCCAGCATCAGTTCGCCGCGGTCGAGCAGTATCAGCATCTGGACCTGTCTTTCGGGCAGGGTTTTTCGCGGACGGGGCGTGGGCAGTTCGGTGGTTCGCTGCTGCGTGAACGCGATGCAATCCGTGCGCACCGGGCAGCTTGAACAGGCTGGCTGGCTGCGTCGGCAGACGAGCGCGCCGAGGTCCATCATGCCCTGCGTGTACGCCTCGATGGCGGTGTGCGGCAGATGCGATTCCGCCAGTTGCCACAGCGCGGTCTCGACTTTCTTGTCTCCAGCCCAGCCAGCAACGCCGCCGTGACGCGCCAGCACCCGCTTGACGTTGCCGTCGAGAATCGCGGCGCGCTGGCCGAACGCCAGCGCGGCAATGGCGGCGGCGGTCGAACGGCCGATGCCGGGCAGTTGCGCGATTTGTCCGGGGGCGGCCGGAAATTCTCCGCCATGCGCTGAAACGATGACGCGCGCGGCGGCATGCAGGTTGCGTGCACGGCTGTAGTAGCCGAGTCCACTCCACAGCGCGAGCACTGCGTCCTCATGCGCGGCAGCCAGGCGGTGCAGATCGGGAAAGCGCGCGACAAAGCGTTCGAAGTAGGGAATGACCGTAGCGACCTGGGTCTGCTGCAGCATGATTTCCGACAGCCAGATGCGGTAGGGGTCGCGCGTGGCCTGCCCGCCAGCGTCGACTACCGCGTGCTGCCAGGGCAGGGCGTGGCGGCCGTGCTGCCGTTGCCAGCGGACGATGCGGGATGCAAATGAATTCACCCCGGCAGGGTAACCGGGGTGAAGGGGTGAATCAATGGCGCGGCGGTGCTGCCCGCGGGCGCTCGTCAGGCGTGGCCGAGCTTCTGGCGGAACAGGTTGACCAGCTTGCCGAACGCAGACTCGGTGATGGACTTGCGTTCCACGATCACTGCTTCACCACTGCGCAGCTTGCTGGCCAGGCGGTTCACGCTGATGGAGAAGCTGTTCATGCCGTCCTGGTCCGAGAACAGGTAGGTGCTCTTGATGCTGCTGGCCCAGCCGAGGCGTGCCCAGCGGAAGGTGCCGTCGTCGTAGTGGAATTCCACCCAGTCGCCCTTGTTGAGTTCGCGCGCGCGCATCGTGAATTCGTCCTCAACTTCGGGTGCGGCAGGTTCGACCTCGGCGGCGGGGGCGGCGACTTCGGCAGCAAGCGGGGTGGTGTATTCGCCGATTTCCTCGGGCGTGATCTCCGGCAGCGGCACCGGCTGGGCATTGGGACGCACCGCGTTGGCGTGCAGAATTACCAGCGTGGCGAAGAAGCGGTCGCTGAGTTTTTGAGGCAGGTCGATTTCCGTGACACCTTCGCGCAGGCGCTTCAGCAGTCCCGGGAGAATGCGTACCAGCATCAGCCGCGCATCCATGTCCGACTTGGGCTGTACGCTCCACACCAGCTCGCGCATGGTTTCGACATGACTGTTGAAATGCGCGCCCTGTTCGCCTTCATTGACGAAGTCCATGGTCAGCAGCTGGGCCCAGTCGCGCCGCAGGAATTCACGCACGATCTCGTCCACCGGTTGTTCCTTGAGCGCGCGGTTGATGAAGTCATGCACGATCACCGGCGCGAGTTCGGCGCGCTCGGCCTGCTTGATCTGGGCGATGTCCTCCTGCAGGCTGACATCGATCGTCTCTTCCAGGGTTTCTTCCAGCTCGGCGCCCATGGCTTCGAGCTCCTTCGCGGCATCACCGAAGACGGCGATGTCCTTTTCGAAGGAGTCGAGAACCCGGGTGATCACGTGCGAGATCGCTTCCAGGCGGGCATGGCCGGCTTCGTTGTCGGGCAGGTGGACGGACAGCTTGGCGATCGCGTCGAGCATCCGGCGGACCGGGTGGTTCGGCTGCAGGAAGAAGTTGCGATCCAGCATCGCGGCCTTCAGGACCGGGATCTGCAAGCGTCCGATTTGCGCCTTGAGGTGATCCGGGATGCTGTTCTCGTCGAATACCACGTCGAACAGCATGGCCACCGCGTCCACCAGCACGGCATCGAGCGGGCTGGCGGCCTGCATGACCGGGCTCTGCTGCAGGTTGCGGAGCACGTTCTGCATCGTGGCCGCTTCCAGCAGGGGCAACTCGTAGCGCACCCCGCCGGGCAGCATCATGGCCGAGCCGGATTGCAACTGACCGAGCGAATCGACCAGGCTGAAGCCGGGCATTCCTCCCGCGGCCATGCCGCCCGCCCCTCCGCCCCCGCCCACCATACCGCCCCCGCTACCTGTGCCTGTGCCTGTGCCTGTGCCGTGTGCCAGTTGCTCGAACAGCTTGAACAGGTCATTGGCAGGCTGGCCGGCGAGCGACTGTGCCGTGCCGCCTGCACCGGACTGGGAGGCCGCGGCGGATTGGCCGCGGCTTTTCGCACCGACCTTGAGGTCGGGCTTGATGCCGCGATCGATCAGGTGCGTGTTGATGGACTGATAGATGTGCGCGAGTTCGGTGGTCAGCACCAGATCGAACTGGTTCAGCAGGACGACGCGAACGTTCTGGTCCAGCTGCATGCGGGTGATGCCGTCCAGCAGCGCCTGACACAGGGCGCGCGGGCCGAGCGGATTTTCGTTCTCGGCAAGATCGGAGCGGCCCAGCAGGTGCGCGATGCGGGCATCCAGTGCGACCAGTTCTTCGGCGCAGTTGAAGCGCATGCGTGAAGTGGCCTTGTCGACTGCGAGGGTGATTTCGAAGTCGTGATCGTCCACCAGCGACAGTTCGAGCAACGAATCCGCAGCAGCAGGGGTCTCGCGGTTGTGGGCAAAATCGTCGAAGCCCTTGCAGTAGGCGTCCTTGCAGGCGCTGAGCAATTCATTGGCCTGTCGGTTGAGTACGCGCTGGGCGTCGTAGTAGCTGTTGCGCGTCTCCAGCAGCGGTGAGCGGTCGGCCATGGACAGCAGTGCGTTTTCCATGCCTTCGGCATGGCGGGTCAGCACGCGGGCAGCGCCTTCGATCAGCAGGTCGCGGCAACCGTGCAGGGTCGCCAGGATTTCCGCGGAAAGCTGCGTACGGCGGGAACGCTCAAACTGGTTGAGGTTCACTACGACTGAATTTTCTGGCATCTCGCGCTCCATGGGAATCACCTCGCGGTATCGCGGGTTGGCCGACGTGGGAACGGGGTGCTGCGCATGACAGAGGCTCTGCCGGCGGTCCCGCTGTCTCGGCCGCCCAGCATCAGGGGTAGAGACCGGTAACTTTGCGTCCCCGCCTCGCGGCGGGTTTGCCCTGTTCGGTAGTCGGCGATCGTGCCGGAAAATCGACACTCAACCGCACAACTGTTCTATCGGCCCTGAGAAAAAAAACTTGAGCGGTGCCCGCGGCATATTTCAGTCTGGGACGGATTCCATGCTGGACTTCAGACGCAGAAAGGCTTTTCGGGTAAGTGAGTGCTCCGGAATTGAGGCCCTGCCGGCGCGAATTTCGGCTGCGAGACGCTCGCAATCGAAGGAAAAGCGCTGCTCGCCCTCACTGTCGCAAAACAGCAGATAGCCACGCACCCCGACCCAGGCCACGCGCGCCGTCGGCAGGCCTTCATAGGGCGGGGAAAAATCCACCCAGTCACCTTCCAGCAACTGTTGCGCCTGGTGCAGGGCGTCGTCGTCGGGCGTGTCTTCCCGCTGGCGGGCGAGCGATTCGATCTGCTCGGGCGTGACCTGCCGCGGTGTGAAACAGCTGGTCGTGGCTTCGCGCTGTCCCACCGCAGGGCGGATCCAGGCTTCCTGGGTGGCGGTGATGGCGCTGAAAAAGTTTTTCAATTGCGCCGGCTCGGCACCTTGCGCCAGCAGCCCTTCGCGCAGGGCCGCGTTGATGCGTGGAATCGATTGCAGACGGGATTCGCGCAGCGTGTCGGTGTCCGGCGGCTGCAGGCTCTGAAACAGCTGCAGCAGTGTCGAGCAGGCTATGCGCCAAGCCGGTCCCTCACCCGATTCGGCCATGTACAGCGCGGCCATGTGCGACACCCAGGCTGCCTCTAGGCGCCGCAATACCGATTCCGGCGCGGGATAGCGTGCGGTCAGGTCCTGCAAGTTTTCCAGCGCCAGCAGCGTGCCCAGTTCCTGGCGCTCGATATGTTCCAGCTGGGCGACTTCGGCCGCAAGACGGGCCTCGGCTCGCGCCTCCTCGTCTCCCAGCCAAGCGGCGAGCGCGCGGTGGGCGCGGGCAAACGCATCCACCGGATGACCCGGGTCGCCGAGGATGGCGGCACAGGCGGACTCGACCTGCCCGAGCGCATCGTCGTGCGATGGCGCATGCTCGGGAAAGCGCCGTGAAAACGCACCCGTCAGGTCGATCAGCTGGCGTGCCGGATGCTGGTCGTCACTGAAGAAATCGGTCGCGACCAGGGCGACCCGCAGCGCCGGGATCTGCAGGTGCGCAATCGCGGCTTTGTAGCGCGGCGAGACATCCGGGTCGTCGAGGATGAAATCGAACAGACCGGCCACGGCATCCAGCACGGCGAGGTCGAATGCGCCGGTGCCGGCCTTGCGGGCTTCGCTCTGCAGCTGGCGCAGCAGGCGTGCCGGCGCGTCGGTCACCAGGTCGACCGCCTGACGGATGGGCCAGTCTGTCAGGCGGTCGAGCAGGGGCCGGGACGCCATCCCTGCGGCGCCGGCGCCATTTCCCATAGCGGCGCCACTGCCACCGGCTGTTGCGTGCGCAGCGACGGACTGGATGTGCGCCAGGATGTCATGACCCGCGTCAGCTTCCGTTTTTCGGGGCGCCGCCGCCGGCAAAATGTGCTCGACCGGCAGGACGGGAATGTCCTGCGCGGCCAGAAACTGGCTGATTGCGGCGTAGGTCTGCTTCAGCGTGTCCTGCAGCGGTACGCGTGCACACTGCAAAAGCAGCGTGCCGGCTGCGGTGTCGAGGTCGAGCGTGTCCAGGGCATGCGACAGCGCACGCACCACGGGCTGGGGTCCATAGGCATTGGCCTGCGTCTCGTCTTCCAGCGCAGCCCGCCGCAGCGACTGCATGCGGCCGAACAGCAGCAGCATGTCGGCACGCAGGTTTTCGGTCAGCTGGGTGGCGATTTTGTCCGCAGCCAGCTGGCGGCGCAGCGCTTCATCGTCGACCAGTTGCAGCTCGGCCGGATAGGGGTCCTGGGTCTGTGCAAACGTGTCGGGATGTTCGAGATGGTGACGGAACTGCTCGGCAAAGGCGGCGGAGAGCGTTTCCGGATAGGCGTTGATCCAGTCCAGGCAGACTTGCCCGGCGGTGAGTGCTTCCGGCGTGATCCGGGTCGAAATGACGCGCAGAATGGCATCCTGAATCGGCCCGTGGCTGCGCTGAAAGAAGTTTTCCAGCGCCTGGGCCATGCGTGCGTCGGTTTCGTGCAGCAGTTCGGCCGGAGCAGGCGACGCTGAGGGAGTGTTCATGGGTTGTGCGCTACAAGGGTCGGATAACACGGGTGCCGCGCGTAGGCGCGTCTTGCGTTTACTGGAGCGGGCGAAGGGAATCGAACCCTCCTCATGAGCTTGGGAAGCTCAGGTAATGCCACTATACGACGCCCGCCCGATCGCTGCGCCCTTCAGGGTAGAATTCGGCATCATACTGAAACTCATGCCCGGATAGAAGTTGTGATTGAACTGGCCATCAACGGCGAAACCCGCGTCTTCCCTGCACCGCTCACCCTTGCCCAACTGATCGAGTCGCTGGATCTGGCGGGGAAACGCATCGCCATCGAAAAAAACGGTGAAATCGTACCGCGCAGCCAGCATGCCGACACGCCGCTTGCCAGTGGCGACCGCCTCGAGATCGTCGTCGCGGTCGGCGGCGGCTGATCCGGTTTTCCCCTAGCCCCTAGATCCCAGCTCCTGGCCCCTTTGAATATGGAACCACTCATCATCGCCGATAAATCCTATGCCTCCCGCCTGCTGGTAGGCACCGGCAAGTACAAGGACTTCGAACAGACCCGCCTCGCGGTCGAAGCCTCGGGTGCGGAAATCGTCACCGTCGCGATCCGCCGCACCAACATCGGCCAGGACGCCGGCCAACCCAGCCTGCTCGATGCGCTGCCGCCGTCGAAATACACCTACCTGCCCAACACCGCGGGCTGCTACACGGCCGACGACGCGATCCGCACGCTGCGCCTGGCGCGCGAGCTGCTGGATGGACATTCTTTGGTCAAGCTCGAAGTGCTGGGCGACGCCGAATCGCTGTATCCCAACGTGGCTGAAACCGTGCGGGCAGCCGAGGTGCTGGTGAAGGATGGCTTCCAGGTGATGGTCTACACGTCGGACGACCCGATCGTGGCCAAGCAGCTGGAAGACATCGGCTGCGTCGAGGTGATGCCGCTGGCGAGCCTGATCGGCTCCGGCATGGGCATCCTCAATCCGTGGAACCTGCAAATCATCATCGACCGCCTCTCGGTGCCGGTGATCGTCGACGCCGGCGTCGGTACCGCGAGCGACGCGACCATTGCGATGGAGCTCGGCTGCGATGCGGTGCTGATGAATACCGCGATTGCCGGCGCCGGCAATCCGGTGCTGATGGCCTCGGCGATGAAGAAGGCGGTGGAGGCCGGTCGCGAAGCTTTCCTCGCCGGCCGCATGCCGAAGAAGGTTTACCAGGCCAGCCCGAGTTCGCCCACCGGCGGCCTCATTACCAGTAAAAATTAAGGCGGCCAAATAAATCATGACGACTGAAACCGGCGCGCATCCGCGCATCCGTTCCTATGTGCTGCGCGCCGGTCGCGTCGGCTCCGGCCAGGCGCGTGCGCTGGCCGAACTCGGGCCGCAGTTCATGCTGCCGTATCAGTCCACCGTGCTTGATCTCGATGCGGCGTTCGGCCGTGCTGGGTCAAATTCAAACCCGGCGCCGCGCATTCTCGAAATCGGCTTCGGCATGGGCGAGGGCCTGGCCGAGATCGCCGCGGCCCATCCCGAAAACGACTACCTCGGCGTCGAAGTGCATACGCCAGGCGTGGGCGCGCTGCTGAAGCAGCTCGGCGAGCGCGGGCTCACCAACGTGCGTGTGATCCAACACGACGCGGTCGAGGTGCTGACCCGCATGCTGGCGCCTGCCAGCCTCGCCGGCATCCACATCTTCTTTCCCGACCCCTGGCACAAGAAGCGCCACCACAAGCGCCGGCTGATCCAGCCGCCGCTGGTGAGCCTGCTGGCGAGCCGTCTGCAAGCCGGCGGCTATGTCCACCTCGCCACCGACTGGCAGGACTACGCCGAGCAGATGCTCGCGGTGCTGGTTGCCGAGCCGCTGCTGGAAAATACCGTGATGGATTACGCGCCGCGCCCCGATACCCGTCCGCTGACCAAGTTCGAGCAGCGCGGCCTCCGCCTCGGGCATGGCGTATGGGATCTGGTGTTCCGCCGCACCTGATTCGCGCTGCCATGCGGCTATGATGTGCGCATGGACATCCTCGAACTCGTCAAGGCGGCCTTCGCGCTGTTTGCCATCGTCGACCCGGTCGGCGTCATTCCGATTTTCCTCCTCGCCACCCAGGGCTACAGCCTGGCACAAAGCCGCGCTGCGGCGCGGATTGCCGCGCTGACCGTACTGGGCGTGCTGACGCTGTTCACATTTCTCGGCGAGCCCATGCTGGCGTTTTTCGGCATTCGCCTCGAGGCCTTCACGGTGGCGGGCGGGCTGCTGCTGTTGCTACTGGCATTGTCGATGGTGCAGGCCCACGTCAGCCCGCAGCGACAGACGCAGGACGAGGCCGTGGAAGCCGAGGAAAAGGACGCGGTCGGTGTGGTGCCGCTCGGCATTCCGCTGCTGGCCGGGCCGGGCGCAATCACCCATGTCATCGTCGCGGCCGGCGCGGCGCAGGGCGATGTATTGCACCAGGGCCTGCTGCTGATCCCGGTGGCGCTGGTGGCGCTGTCGGTGTGGCTGGCGTTTCGCGCCGCGCCGATGATCGCGCGCCGGCTCGGAAAAACGGGCATTCACGTCGTCACCCGCCTGATGGGCCTGATCATCGCGGCGATTTCGGTCGAGATGATCGCAACCGGTCTGGGCAAGCTGTTCCCGGGTTTGTTGGCCTGATTAGCGTGCAGGGTGCACCGATAGGGCGCACGCTTTGCACCACGCACCCTTCATTCTCACGTTCTATCATGGGTTCATTGCTGGCACGATTGCTGCGCCGGTCATCCCTACATCCTAAACACAATATAAGGAGTCAAGCATGGAATTTGGCATCGTCGGACTGGGTCGCATGGGCGGCAATATGGCGCGGCGCCTGGCACGCAAGGGCGCGCAGATTGCGCTGTTCAACCGCAGTTTTGATGTGACGCAAGAGCTGTCTGAAGAAACAGGTCATCTTGCCTGTGACAGCTTGCAGGCGCTGGTCGATGCACTCGCCACGCCGCGCATCGTGTGGTTGATGCTGCCTGCCGGCGATGCAACGGAGGCCGCGCTGCAAACCTTGCGGCCGATGCTGGCGCCGGGCGATCTGGTGGTGGATGGCGGCAACTCGTTTTACAAGGATGTGCAGCGTCGTACCGCCTGGCTGGCTGAACGTCAGATCGAGTTTTCCGACGTCGGGGTGTCCGGGGGCGTGTGGGGGCTGGAAAACGGTTACTGCCTGATGTTCGGCGCAAGCGAGGAGGCCGCGACCCGGCTCAAGCCCTATATGGAAAAGCTCGCACCCGCTGAAGACCGCGGCTGGCTGCATTGCGGGATGGTCGGTTCCGGGCATTTCGTCAAGATGGTCCACAACGGAATCGAATACGGCATGATGCAGGCGCTGGCAGAAGGCTTCGCGTTGATGAAAAACAAGCCCGGGTTCGAGCTGGATGTCAGCAACATTGCCGAACTGTGGCGCCACAGCAGCGTGGTGCAATCGTGGCTGCTGGACTTGTCGGCGGACTTCCTAAAGCAGGACCAGACGCTCGAGACTATTCAGCCCTTTGTCGGCGACTCCGGCGAAGGCCGCTGGACCGCACTGGAAGCCATCGAACAGGGCATCCCTGCGCCGGTCATGACACTGTCCCTGATGATGCGTTTTGCCAGCCAGGGCAAAGGCGATTACGCGAACAAAATGCTGGCGAAAATGCGCCAGGGCTTTGGCGGCCACGCCGTCAAGGAGGCCTGAGATGAATCTGGGAAAAAACGCGGCAACCGACAATCTGCCGTGTTCGTTCGTGATTTTCGGTGCGACCGGCAACCTCGCGTCCAACAAGCTCCTGCCCGCGTTGTATCACCTGGAAGCGGCTTCGCGTCTGGCTGAGTCGCTGACGATCATCGCGTTTTCGCGGCGTGACTGGACGACGGAAGCCTGGCGCGAGCACATGCGCGAAGTCCTCAAGGACAAGATCAAGGGCTCGCTCGACACGCCGGTGTTCGAGCGCTTCATCGCGCGCTTCAGCTATTTCAAGGGCGACCTCAACGTCCCTGCCTCCTACCAGGCGCTGGCCGAACGGCTGCCGCCCGAGTCGGCATGTTCGAGCGCGGTGTTTTATCTCGCCATCAAGCCGGCGGAATTCGGCGCGGTGATCCAGAACCTCGAAGCCGCCGGACTCAACAAGCCGCGTGGCCTGAACCGCGTGGTGATCGAAAAGCCCTTTGGCGAGGATCTTGAGTCGGCACAGATGCTCAATCGCCTGCTGCACCAGCATTTCGACGAAGAACAGGTCTACCGCATCGATCACTTTCTCGGTAAGGAAACGGTGCAGAACCTGCTCGTCTTCCGCTTCGCCAACACGCTGATCGAGCCTTTGTGGAACCGCAATTTCATCGATCACGTGCAGATCACCGTGGCCGAATCGATCGGCATCGAGAACCGCGCCGATTATTACGATCATGCCGGCGCGCTGCGCGACATGCTGCAGAACCACCTGATGCAGTTGCTGACCGTGGTCGCAATGGAACCGCCCGCCGCGCTCGAGGCCGACGCGTTGCAGGACGAGAAAGTGAAAGTGCTGCGCTCGATCCGGCCGATTGCCAAGCGTGCGGTGCACGCGCATGCACTGCGCGCGCAATACACCCGCGGCACCATCGCCGGAAAACCCGTGGTGGGTTACCAGCAGGAAGAGGATGTCGAGCCGAATTCCATCACCGAAACCTTTGTCGCGGCCAAGTTCTACATCGACAACTGGCGCTGGCGTGGCGTGCCGTTCTATCTACGCACTGGCAAGCGCATGCCGCACCAGACCTCGATGATCGCGATCCGTTTCCGCCATCCGCCGCAGCAGCTGTTCCGCGAAACCCCGCTCGAGACGATCGACCCCAACTGGATCCTGCTGTCGATCCAGCCGGACGAATCGATGCGCATGGAAATCCACGTCAAGCAGCCCGGCCTCGACATGGACACGCGGCTGATGCAGATGAACGCGAGTTTTCTGAAGACCGACGAGCAGACGCTCGACGCCTACGAGACGCTGCTGCTCGACGTCATCGAAGGCGACCGATCGCTGTTCCTGCGCTTCGACGAAATCGAATGGGCGTGGCGGGTGGTCGATCCCATCCTCAAGCACTGGGCGGTCGAGCGCGAATACATCCCGACCTATCCCGCCGGCAGCTGGGGCTCGGCGGATGCCAATCGCCTGTTCGACAACGACGACCAGATCTGGCGCAACGAACTGTGACGCGGGTGCAGACACGGATTTTCATGGACAGCGACGCGCTGGTGCGGGCACTCGCCGACGCGCTGTGCGCCGAAGCCGCTGCCGCCATCGCGGCGCGGGGTGCGTTTCACCTTGTACTGGCGGGCGGCAGTACGCCGCGCGCGCTGTACGCCGAACTTGCGCGCCGTGGCGTCGGCGATGCCGCCTGGCACGTGTGGTATGGCGACGAACGCTGCCTGGCTGCCGACCACCCCGAGCGCAACAGCGCCATGGCCGAGGCCGCCTGGCTTGGGAAGTCGGCCATTCCGGAAGCGCAGCGCTGGCCGATGCCCGCCGAGTACGGCGCGGCTGAAGCCGCAGCGGTCTATGCGGATTGGCTCGAGCGTGTCGCTGATTTTGACGTCGTGCTGCTCGGGATGGGCGAGGATGGCCACACTGCGAGCCTGTTTCCCGGACACGATTGGGGCACGCAGCCGGAAAGCCCGGATGTGCTTGCCGTGTACGACGCGCCCAAGCCGCCTTCCGAGCGCGTGAGCCTGTCGGCGGCACGCCTGAAACGCAGCGCCAGGCTCTGGTTCGTGATCACCGGCGCGAGCAAGCACGCAGCGCTGGTGCGCTGGCAACACGGTGAGCGGCTGCCGGTGAGTGCGGTGCACGGAAAAGCGGAAACCGTCGCCTGGCTCGATGTCGCCGCGTGGCGCGGCGCCTGATTACTCGGCCGCGTCCAGCTGAGCCCTGTCGGTTTTGCCGGGTTTGCCTGCAGCGGACGCCAGCATCGCCTGGCGCGTCGCCGGGGTTTCCAGGCTGATGCGGCCGAGCGTGCCGCTGCGATAGTCGGTCAACAGGATCATCGCGGCTTTTTCCAGATCGAGTTCGCCGCTGCGGCCCTTCAAAATGCAGCCGCGTTTTTTTGCCACCGCTTCCAGTACCCCGGTGGCATCCAGCCCTTCGAGCGAAAATCCATAACGTGCCTTCAGCAGCGCCGGGTAGCGTTCAAGCAGGATGCCCGCCAGAAACACCGCCACTTCCTCGTCGATCACCGCGTTGCGGCCGATCGCGTGGCTCGCCGCCAGCATGAAGCCGTCGGCATCGTGCTCGATCTTCGGCCAGGTCATGCCCGGCGTGTCGACCAGGATCAGCCGCGGCGACAGGTTGATGCGCTGCTGCGACTTGGTCACGGCGGGTTCGTCGCCAACCGCCGCGACACGGCGCTTGACCCAGGTGTTCATCAGCGTCGATTTGCCGACGTTGGGAATGCCCATGATCATCAGCCGCAGCGGCTTGAAGGTGTCGTCGCGGTGTGGCGCCAGCTTTTGCGCCAGCGCCGGCAGCTTCGCCACGTCGGATGCTTTCTTGGCCGAGATCGCCACCGCCAGCACGCCGGGCTGCTTATTGAAGTAGTCGAGCCAGGCACGGGTCGCCTCGGGGTCGGCCAGATCGGCCTTGTTCAAAAGCTTGAGGCACGAGCGCTGGCGATGCAGGCGCAGCTCGTGGATCATCGGGTTGCTGCCGGCTTCCGGCAGGCGCGCGTCGAGCACCTCGACCACCACGTCGATCTGCGCCATCGTCTCCGCGGCTTTCTTGCGCGCGGTGGTCATGTGACCGGGGAACCACTGGATTGGCATGGCGTGTGTGTGTCTGGTAAAGGCGGGCATTATCCCACCGGTTGCATAGGGTGTCGTCTAGGTTCGCTAAGGCATTCGAATGATGCGATGCACAAACTTGTATGCTATAAATTTTCTCTATAACAAACACCTTGCGGAGTCATGTTGTTTAATCATCTTTGATAGGGAGGGTGGAAAAATGAAATTCAATAAATCAAAAATTGCCGTTGCAGTCACGCTGGCGATGGCCACAAATTGCGCTTATGCATTGACTGTGGCAAGTGTGCAAATTGCTGACACTATCAACAATGCAGGTACCGCTGCTTTGGGCGATGACACCGTGGGTACTGACGGTAAGTCGGGGGCTTTCCGTTTCAGCCAGAGCCCGATCGATCTGGGTACTTATAGTGGTTCCAGCCTGTGGTCGGGCGACCTGAACGGCGGCTTTATCAACATGGCTGGCGGCGCGCCCCTGGAATTTACTACCGGGTTTATATTCGGCGGTGCTCCTTTCCAGCCTTTCAATGCGAAAGTTGTCGGCGGTGCCGTCGTGGCGGGGTCGGGCGATATCACCTGGGCCACCAGCGCTGCGGCTGATGCGGCAGCAATCGGTACGGTTCTTAATGGCGCTGATCTGATCATTACAGACATGGAATGGGCTGGTTACTACGGCGGATTTCTCAACTTCGCTCTGTCGCCCGATGTCGCTCCGGTTGTGCAGAACCTCATCAAGACGGGCGCCAACACCTATGCCTATCGTATGTCATTCAGCCATGACATAACGTCGGCTGACGACCCTTCGCTTAGTTACTCTGCCTTTACTACTCAGTGGGTGCTGGAAGGCACCGTCACCACTGTGCCTGAGGCTTCCACCTACGGCATGATGTTGTCTGGCTTGGGCCTAGTTGGGGCAATGGTTACGCGCCGCCGCCGTAAACAAGCGCGGTCTTGAATTACTGACCACCAACAAAAAAGCGCAGGGGACTGCGCTTTTTTCATTTCAGTAGTCAGCAAGGACACCGTGCGGTTGGGGCTTGCCTTTTGCTCGCCCAATAGCCTTAACCCGCGCCACCCCCGCTCCCCACGCCATGCGCCGCCTGCAACACCAGCGCGTCGAAATCGCCGGCGCTCATCAGGCCGCGTTCGGCGACGATGTCGCGCACCGGGCGGCCGGACTTTTCCGATTCCTTGGCGACTCCGGCGGCCTGGTTGTAGCCGATCTGCGTGTTGAGCAGGGTGGCGAGCGCGACGCTCTGGTGGATGAAGAAGGCACAGCGTTCGCGGTTGACGACAATGCCCTTGAGATTCTTCTCGGTGGCGGCGTTCATCGCGTTGGTCAGCCAGTCCATCGCGTCGAACAGCGCGCTGCCTAACGCCGGCATCATCACGTTGAGTTCCATCTGTCCGGCCTGAACCATGTAGGACACGGCGGCGTCCTGCCCCAGTACCTGAAAGCAGACCTGATTCAGCATTTCGAACATCACCGGATTGACCTTGCCGGGCATGATGGAAGAGCCCGGCTGCACCGGCGGCAACTGGATTTCGCCAAGACCGGTGCGTGGGCCCGAAGCCAACAGGCGCAGGTCGTTGGAAATGCGGGTGAGTTCGAGCGCGAGGTTGCGGATCTCGCCGGACAGCCGCGCGAGGTCGTTCATCGACTGCATCTGCGCGACCAGCTGGCCGACCTTGATCGGTTCGCCGGTGAGCTTGGCGAGTTCGGCGGCGGCGCGTGCCGGGTAATCGGGCGAGGTGTTGAGGCCGGTGCCGGCGGCCGAGCCGCCGAGCCCGATTTCGCACAGTGCCGGCCGCACCGCGTCGAGGCTCGACGCGCAGCGTGTCAGGGTCCACGCATAGCCGGCGAACTCCTGCCCCAGCGTGGTCGGCACGGCGTCCTGCAAATGGGTACGGCCGGATTTCACCGTGTCTTTTTCGCGTTCGGCCAGCCGCGAGAATTCCGACGCCATCGCATGCACGGCAGCGGTCAGGCGCGGCAGCTTGGCCAGCACGGCCAGCCGGATCGCGGTGGGGATGGTGTCGTTGGTCGACTGCCCCATGTTGACGTCGTCGTTGGGGTTGATCGGCTTGTACGTGCCCTTTTCGCCGACGAGTGCGACGTTGGCGAGGTTGGCGATCACCTCGTTGCTGTTCATGTTGTGGCTGGTGCCGGCGCCGGCCTGAAAGCGGTCGACCACGAACTGGTCACTGTATTCGCCGGCGAGGATTTTTTCGCAGGCGGCGGCGATGGCGTCGCGTTTTTCTTCAGGCAGCCAGCCCGGCTGGCAGTTGGCGTGTGCGGCGGCGAGTTTGATGCGCACGTGCGCTAGTACGAAATCCTTATCCGGAAGACGTCCCGAAATGGGAAAATTGGCCACGGCACGCACGGTCTGTGCGCCATACCACGCGGTTGCGGGAACCTGGACCTCGCCGAGCGAGTCTTTCTCAGTGCGGAATGCTTTCATAATGGAAAAAACCAATGCAGATAGAACAAGGTAGGCAAGTTTATCCGATGTGGCTGGCCGGGCTGCTGTTGGCCTTGACGGTGACGTGGGCGCAGGCGGCCGATTTCAGGGTGACCGATACCAAGGGCAAGGTCCACACGCTGTCCGGCTACAAGGGCAAGTGGGTGCTGGTGAACTACTGGGCAACCTGGTGCCCGCCTTGCCTGGAGGAAATTCCCGACCTGATCGCCCTGCACGAGGACAAGAAAAACAATCTCGTGGTCATCGGCGTGGCGTTGGATTATCGCGATCCCAAGCAGGTGATCGATTTTGCCGAAGGGCTGCTCGTTAATTACCCGATCGTGTTGGGCAATGCCAAGGTGGTGAGCCAGATCGGCCCGATGCAGGGCCTGCCGACCACCTATTTGTATAACCCGGAGGGTAAAATGGTTGCCCAGCAGGTGGGGGCGATCACGCGGGCTGCGGTGGAAAGCTATATCGCCAAGGCCCCCCGCCCGAAGAAATAATCTGCTTACCGAGGAGAACCCATGCGCTCGTTCTTGATTGCACTGTTCCTGCTGCTGTCCGTGCCCGCCTGGGCGGAAACGCGCGACCCGATGACCCATTTCTTCCAGCCCAAGTTCGGCGACCTGCAGGCCGATTTGCAGGAAGCGAAGAAACAAGGGAAGAAAGGCATTTTCCTGTTCTTCGAAATGGACGAATGTCCGTTCTGCGAGCGCATGAAAACCACCATCCTCAACCAGGCCGAGGTGCAGGACGATTTCCGCGCGAAATTCCTGCTCTACCCGATCGACGTCAACGGCGATACCGAACTCACCGATTTTCAGGGCAAGGTCACCACCGAAAAGGCATTCGCCTTTGGCCACCGCGTGCGCGCCACGCCGGTAATGATGTTCTTCGATCTCGACGGCAAGGTGTTGGCGCGTCATACCGGGCCGGTCAAGGACAAGGCCGAGTTCCTGTTGCTGGGCCGCTATGTCAGCGAAGGCGCCTATGCCACCCAGCCCTTCATCAAATACAAGCAAGGTAAATGAGGCGCGTCGCCTGGAGCGTGGTGCTGGCGTGCGCCCTGTCCGCCCCGGCGGGCGCGGCGCGTCTGACGCTGGACGAAGCGCTGGCGACGGTGTCAGCCGCCCACCCTGACCGGCGCCTGGCCGAAAGCGATCTGGCGCTGTCGCGCGCCGACCGCGAACTTGCGTCCAGCCGGCAGGATTTCAGCCTGTTTCTGGATGGCGCCGTGCGCACCGGACGGCGCCCGGACGGCGACTGGAAACCCGACAACGTCGGCCGTATCGTCGCCCGCAAGCCCTTGCTGGATTTCGGCCGAACCGGCCAGGCCGTTGTCGCCGCCGACCAGGAAATCGCTGCACGCCAGGCGGCATTGCTCAATGTCGAAAGCCTGCGTCGCATCGACATCATGGCGCGTTACTTCGATGTGCTGCTCGCCGACCAGCAATACGTCGCCGAAAACGAGTTCATGACGGTGGCCTTTCTCGACTGGGACAAGGCGCGCGAGCGCTTTGAGCTGGGGGTCGGAAGCCGCCCCGAGCTGCTGCGGCTGGAGGCCTTCTTCCAGGACTGGCGCGAACGCCGCAATGCCAGCCAGCAGCGCATGCGCAGCGCCCGCCAGAAGCTTGCGCACGCCATCCATCGCCCCGACACGCTGCCGACCGAACTTGCGGTGCCGGCGCTGCCGGGCAACGCGCGGCCGGTGCCCGACTACGATACCTTGCTGCCGTGGGTGATGCAGCACAATCCGCGTGTACAGATCCTGCAGGCGCAGCTGGCGGCGGCGGATGCGCGGCTCGCGTCGATACGCGCCGAGCGCAATCCGGTGCTGGATGCCGAAGTGATCGGCGGCGGCTACAGCCGCGAATCGACCACCCGCGATGAACTGAGCGCCGGGCTGGTCTTCAATATCCCCCTCTATCAGGGCGCGCGCGTGGATGCGCGGGTGGCGCGCGAGCTCGCGCAGAAGGACCGTCGCGCCGCCGAACTGGAAAAACTCAGGCTCGATCTGGCCGACACCCTGCTCGACACCCTGCAGGAGATTCAGTGGTTGCGTGACAGCGGCATCACGGCGGCCGACAAGCAGGTGGAATATCGCGACTGGGCGCTGGAACGCGCACGCGCCGAGTACGAGCTCGAACTGAAAACCACGCTGGGCAGCAGCATGGCGGAAACCCAGGCGGCGCAGTTGCGGCGCACGCAGATGGAATACCGGCTGGCGCTGGCGCTGGCCCGGCTGGAAGCATTGTCCGGCGGCAGCCTGCCGCCCTTTGTTAAGGAAGCACAGCAGGGAGCACAGCAATGAAGCAAGGCATCGTGGCGATCGCACTGGCCGGAGTTTGCGTGGGGGCGGTTGGTCCGCTCCAGGCGGCGGAACGGGTCGAACTCACCACCCGGGTATCCGGCGTGGTCGAACAGGTGCTGGTGAAGCCCGGGCAACGCGTGAAGAAAGGGGCGGTGCTGCTGCGCCTCGACAGGACCGTGCTGCAGGCCCTGCTCGACGAGGCGAACGCGGAGCATGCGCGCGCGGATGCCGATGAGGAAGATGCCAAGCGCGAATTCGAGCGGGCGGAGGAGTTGTTCAACCGCACTGTGTCGTCGACCAGCGAGCTCGAAGCCGCCACGCTGCGCCACACGCGGGCGAAAGCCGCGCTGGCGTCCGCGATGGCGCGGCGCACGATTGCGCAAAAGAATCTCAATGATGCCGAGCTGAAAGCGCCGTTTGCCGGCGTGGTTAGCGCGGTGCCGGGCGGGCCCGGTACGGTGGTGACCGCGGAATGCCAGCCCAGAACGCTGGTGATCCTGAGCAACGGCACGCCCTGAACGGCACGCCGCCACGGCGGCGTGCCGTCACGCGTGGTTCATCGCCCGAGGCGCCGGGCGACTTCCGCTTCCATTTCAGCCGCCTGGTGGGGTGACGCCACCGCGGCCACCACCCTGCGGCACGTCGGCAGCACGGCATTGAATCCGTCGATGTCTTGCACTTCGCTCATCTGCCGGTAAGCGGGTGACTTGGTGCCCACCAGTGCCGACATGAAGTCCAGCACATAGCTGCGGCAGTCTGCCAGCGCGCTGTTCATCGGCGCTGCAAAGCCTGGTGCAGCGGATGCGGCCGGCGCGACAGCCGGTTTTCCGGTGCCTGACGCCATATCGCGCAGGGCCTGGATGAAACCGCTTTGCAACAGGTCGTTCACCATGCTTTCCAGTTCAGCGCAGTTGGGCAGCTTGCTGCGCAGTTCGGCGAACGAAATGCCGTTGCCGAGACTGAACAGAATCTGCCGCTGCTTGGGTCGCAGGGTATGGCCGTGGTTGAAGATTTCCTCCTGTCCCTTGGCCGTCCGGGACAAATGCATGGTCATTTCCATGGTCGCCTCCTAAGTATCGTTGGGTGGCACGTAGGTACCCCGCTTTTACTTCTGCAGGGTTCGTGCCAACCGGGACAAGGGGCAGACCGACCAATAGACGCGGTTTATCGACACACGCTCAGCGCATCAGTGCCGCAAACCTGTTGAACGGACGACGCACGGATGAGTTCTCGACAAAAAACTATGGCGTTCAGTCGTGGACGTTCTCGATCACATCGAAAATGACACGGGTCCGCACATTCATGATCGCGATGCTGGAACCGACGATCACGCGCACGTAGCCATCCGGCATACGACTCAACTGCCGTTCCACGTTCTGGGGAAGATAGTGCCAGTAGGCATCGGGCGGCAGCGGCTGGCGTGCCCGCAGCGCATGGCCGGGCGGCACCTTGCCTTTTTTGGCGAGACCGGGCGGCAGCGCGCGGTAGTCGACCCGGTAATAGTCGCGCAGGATCCGGCGGTCGTGGTCCGAGAACACCACGCGCACGTCGAGATCGCGATCGTATACGCGCACTTCGCCATACCGGGGTTGGGTTTCGCAGCCGGCCACCCCTGCCAGGGCAACCAGGGCAAGCAGCGTGAGAACAGGCGTTTTCATGGGGGGCTTCCTAAAAATGCGCATGGCAGAATGCCGCGCCTTCTTTAAAGATGGGCGACTGGGCGAGAAAGGCAAGTAGGTTCCGGCGGGCGCGCGCCCGGCCGGCGAGTCAGCTGCGGGGTGCGGCGGTGGCGTCGGCCGATTTGGTGCTGGGGGTGTAGTCCCAGTGGCGCTTCCAGGCGCCGACCACCAGGTTGGGGTATTCCGGGCGGCCCAGGCTGCCGTTGTAGCGGCCCAGTGCGCGGTAGAGGTCGCCGCGCTCGATGTCGATATAGTGGCGCAGGATCAGCGCGCCATAGCGCAGATTGGTGCGCAGCTGGAATAGGTTGTGGTCGGGACTGCCGATGGTCTTGACCCAGAACGGCATCACCTGCGTGTAGCCGCGTGCGCCCACCGGCGACACCGCATATTTGCGGAAGCCGCTTTCGACCTGGATCAGGCCCAGCATCAGTTGCGGATCGACCCCGGCGCGCGCGGCTTCCCAGTGCAGGGTGGTCAGAAATTCCAGCCGCTCGGCTTCATCGGGCATGCGCTTGGCGAGCCGGCGCGACATGTCCTTCAGCCAGGCCGCTTCATCGGCGACATTGCGGAACGCAGTGCGGGTGACCGCGTTGTCGGCCAGCGCCCGCTGCAGCGAGGCACGCACGTTGGCCGACATTGCTTCCTCGCGCTGGTTACCCGCCTGAACAGGCAGGGCCAGCAGCAGGGCGGCGAGCAAAAGACCGATGTGCGTGCGTGTGTTCATGTCAGTTTTCCAGCAAACCTTTCAAAAATTGCGTTGCGCCGGCCAGCGCGATCTTTTGCGCGTCGCCGCTTTGTCCGGCTGGGGCCCGGCGCGGCTGGTATTCGATCTCGCCGTCCTTGAGGCCGCGTTCGCCGACCGTCACGCGGTGCGGAATGCCGATCAGCTCGGCGTCGGCGAACATCACGCCGGGGCGTTCGTCGCGGTCGTCCAGCAGGACGTCGACCCCGGCGGCAGAAAGTTCAGCATACAACGTATCAGCGGCCGTTTTAACCATTTCGCTCTTGCCGTATCCGATTGCCACAATTACAAGCAAGAACGGTGCCATCGTCGCCGGCCAGATGATGCCGCGTTCGTCGTGGTTCTGCTCGATGGCCGAGGCCACGATGCGCGACACGCCGATGCCGTAGCAGCCCATTTCCAGCGCCTGCGTCTTGCCCGCTTCGTCCAGGTAGGTGGCGTTCATCGCCTGGGAATACTTGTTGCCGAGCTGGAACACGTGGCCGACCTCGATGCCGCGGCACAGTAACAGGGTGCCGTGGCCGTCCGGGCTGGGATCGCCCGGGCTGACATTCCTTATATCGGCCACAACATCCGGTTCCTGCAGGTCGCGGCCGAAATTCACCCCGGCCAGATGCAGCTTGGGCTTGTTGGCGCCGCAGACGAAATCGCTCATCGCGGCGACCGCGCGGTCGGCGATCACCCGGATTTTGGCGCGGTCGATCCCGACCGGTCCGAGGAAGCCGGGCGGGCAGTCGAAGGCGGCGCGGATTTCGGCTTCATTCGCCAGGCGGAAATCGGCCAGGCCGTCGAGCTTGCCGAGCTTGACTTCGTTCAGCATGTGGTCGCCGCGCAGCAGCAGGACGACCAGCGCGTCGCCGGCCATCACGGCGATGAGCTTGACGGTGCGTTCGAGTGGAATATCCAGCAGGGCGGCGACATCCTCGCAGGTGGTCTGCTTCGGCGTGTCCACCTCGCGCAGGGTTTCCTGCGGCGCGGCGCGCGGCGTCGCGGGGGCGAGCGCCTCGGCCAGCTCGACGTTGGCGGCGTAGCCGGAATCCGGGCAGTAGGCGATCAGGTCCTCGCCGGAGTCGGCCAGCACGTGGAATTCGTGCGAGGCGGAGCCGCCGATGGCGCCGGTATCGGCCGCCACCGGGCGGAAAGTCAGCCCCAGCCGGCTGAAAATACGCCCATAGGCGTCGTACATGGTCTGGTAGGTGTCGGCCAGGCTGTCACGGCTGGCGTGGAAGGAATAGGCGTCCTTCATCAGGAATTCGCGCGCGCGCATGACGCCGAAGCGCGGCCGGATCTCGTCGCGGAATTTCATCTGGATCTGATAAAAGTTCAGCGGCAGCTGGCGGTAGCTCTTGATTTCTCGGCGCGCCACGTCGGTGATGACTTCCTCGTGGGTCGGGCCGAAGCAGAAGTCGCGCTGGTGGCGGTCCTTGATTTTCAGCATCTGCGGGCCGAACACCGCCCAGCGCCCGGTTTCCTGCCACAGTTCAGCCGGCTGCACCGCTGGCATCAGCAGTTCGATCGCACCGGCGCGGTTCATTTCCTCGCGCACCACGGCCTCGACCCGGCGCAGCACCCGCAGGCCCAGCGGCATCCAGGTGTAGAGTCCGGAGCCCAGGCGCTTGATCAGGCCGGCGCGCAGCATCAGCTGGTGGCTGACGAGTTCGGCTTCGGACGGGGCTTCCTTGGTGGTGGAAATGAAAAACTGGCTGGCGCGCATGGTGGAATAATCGGGACGAAAACGCGCATTTTAGCGTGCGGACAGGTAATCTTTCGCGCTCGATTTTGGAGTGAAATGGCAATGCGCCTGAAATTTGGTAAACGCCGGGCAGCCGACGACGGGCTGGAAGTGACCGAGGAACGCGGGGTGCGCACGCTGCACCTGGGTAGCCAGGCGATCCAGAGCCGGATGCGGGTGTCGCGGCCGTGGGACCTGGAACTGGCCTACACTCGCGCGATGATGGGCTTCCTGCTTTTCAATTCGGCGCCGCAGAACGTGCTGATGATCGGCCTCGGCGGCGGCTCGCTCGCCAAATACATCCGCAAGCAGCGCCCGCAGACGCATATCACCGCGGTGGAAATCGACCCGCGGGTGATTGCCGCCGCGCGCACCCATTTCGACCTGCCGCCGGACGACGCCACCCTCGACGTGATCGAGGCCGACGGCGCGCTGTATGTGCGGCAGCATCCCGGCAGCGCCGACGTCATCCTGCTCGATGGCTTCGATGCCGGCAATCAGGTTGCCGAACTTGCGACGCAGACTTTCTATACCGCCTGCCGACGCGTGCTGAAGCCGGGCGGCGTGCTGGTGGTGAACCTGTGGGGCCGCGACAGCGACTTTGCCGAGTATTTTGCGCGGCTGACGCGCGCCTTCGACGGCGAGGTCGGCTGGATCTCGGTGCAGGACAAGACCAATGTCATCGTGTTTGCGTTTGCCGAGCCGGGCGGCCCCGCGCGGCTCGATGCCGCGCGGCCGCAGCTGGCAGATATATCGAAGCGCTGGGGGCTTGATCTGCGCGCCTTTGCGCACACCTTTCAGTGGGCGGAGGGCATCGCGCCGCTGCTGGAATAAGGCGCCTTGTCGAGGCGGTGCAGGCGCACGCTTTCATCGTCCGAGCCGGAGGCCAGCGTACGCCCATCGGGACTGAAGCGAATGACCGCGCCGCACAAAGCGTGTGCCTGATAGCGTTTCACCATGCTGAAATTGGTGGTGTCGAGGACGCGGATCGCGGAATCGGTGTGACGGCCCAGCGTGGCCAGATGGCGGCCGTCCGGGCTGAAGGCAAGCGAGGTCAGCAAGCCATTGTGCTCGGTCGGAATGGAACGCCGGCTGCCGCTCACCACATCCCACACGCTCAGGCGAAACCAGCTGCCGGCCGCCAGCATGCGGCCGTCCGGGCTGAATTGCAGGTCGTGCGGCGCGTGCGGAGTGGCCAGGGTTTGGCGTGGTGTCAATATCGCATCCAGCACCAGGATGCGGTCCTCGAGTCCGACCGCCAGGTAGGCGCCGTGCGCGCTGAGCGCGACCACGCCGGTGTCCAGCGCAAGTTCACGCAGCGGGTCCAGCGTGTTCTGAGACCAGATCAGCACGCGGCCGTCGGCATGGCCGCTGACCACCTGGCCCTGAAACAGCGCCAGCGCCGTCACGGCGGCGCCATCATGCTGCGCCTGGATGCGGCCGTTATGCCACAGGATCAGCCGGCCATCGTCGCTGCCGCTGACAAAATCGCCGGAGGGCAGGGGCAGGAGGGCGCGCACGGCGCGACGGTGGCCTTGCATTTCGGCGCGCGGTGTTCGGGTGACGGCATCCCACACCCGGATGTCGCCCAGGAAGCCTCCGCTGATGAAACGCTGCCCATCCGTGGTGTAGGCGAGGGCGGTGGTGCCGAATTCATGGATTTCCGCCAGCACATGATCCGGCCGCTCGGCCGTCATCAGACTCGAACACCCCGACAAAAAATTAATTAAAACAATGCTTAACAGAAGATTTCTGGCCACGGCAGGTTTGCAATTTCCAGTGGGTGTGAAAGAATGCAGGCAATCGAACTTTATTGATGGTGGCGGCCATGATCGACCGAGAAGGGTACCGCCCGAACGTAGGCATTATATTGTGCAACGCGCACAACCAGGTCTTCTGGGGAAAGCGCGTCAACCAGCACGCCTGGCAGTTTCCTCAGGGCGGAATCAATGCGGGGGAAACGCCGGAACAGGCCATGTTCCGGGAACTGGAAGAAGAAGTGGGCCTGCAACCCGCGCATGTGCGAATTCTTGGGCGCACGCGCGAATGGCTGCGCTACGACGTGCCCGCGCACTGGACGCGACGCGACAGCCGTGGCCTGTATCGCGGCCAGAAGCAGATCTGGTTTTTGCTGCGGCTCACCGGGCGCGACTGCGATGTGTCGCTGCGCGCCAGCGGTCACCCCGAGTTCGACGCCTGGCGCTGGAACGAGTACTGGGTGTCGATGGAGGCGGTGGTCGACTTCAAGCGCGAGGTCTACCGACTGGCGCTCGAAGAGCTTGAACGCTATCTGCACAAGGATGGGCAGTCCATCCGGCAACGCACGCGGCTCCAGTGCGAGCGGCGTAGCGGACTGGCCGACCTGCGCTTGAAAACCTGAATCCGGACTGCGGGAGGCGTGATGAAGATCCGCATTCATGCTTCGACCACGCTGACCGCTGGCGCGGCACCCGGTGTGCCGTTGTGGCAGCTGGCGCCCACGCACGATGCCAGCGGACATTTGCTGACGGACTTCATGATGCTGATCCCACGCCTGCGCTCGCGGCCGTCGACCGAGATCGAGCGCACTTCGCACGAGATCCAGACGGTGCTGTCGCTGCATCAGGATGTGGTGTTTGCCGACCTCAACCTGAAGTTGAACCTGCTCTGGGTCTCGCTACGTCCACGCCCGGGCGCGATCAGCGAACTGGTTGCAGCGATTCGCCTGCGCGTACCCGAGGCGGTGCTGGTGGGTCATCACACCGACCTTCGATAAGGGCTGCCTGCCGGGCCTGTCCCGGGCCCGGGCAAATAGCCCTGCAAATTGCATGGAAACCCGCGTCTTTTCTTGTCCCGGCGTTCGCGAAAAGCGCCAGACTTCGTTAAAATGCGCGATTGCCAATCAACCTGCTGGAGCAACCATGGCCGTTTCTGAACTTCAGGTGCAAACCGCACTGAAAGCGTTGGTCGACCCCAACACGCACAAGGATTACGTCTCGACCAAATCCGCTCGCAACATCAAGATCGACGGCGGTGCCGTGTCGGTCGACATCCTGCTGAGCTACCCGGCGCAGAGCCAGCTCGACGCCATCAAGCAACAAGTCGAGACCGCGCTGAAAGGCATCGACGGCGTCACCGCCGCCACCGCCAACGTCAGCTTCAAGATCGTCTCGCACAGCGTGCAGCGCGGTGTCAAGCTGATCCCCAACGTCAAGAACATCATCGCCGTCGCGTCTGGCAAGGGTGGCGTCGGCAAGTCCACCACTGCCGTCAACCTGGCGCTGGCGCTGGCCGCCGAAGGCGCGCGCGTCGGCATGCTGGACGCCGACATTTATGGCCCGTCGCAGCCGACCATGCTCGGCATCACCGACAAGCCCGAATCGACCGACGGCAAGAATCTCGAGCCGCTGATCGGCCACGGCATCCAGGCGATGTCGATCGGCTTCCTGATTGACGTCGAAACCCCGATGGTGTGGCGTGGCCCGATGGTCACGCAGGCGCTGGAGCAGCTGCTCAACAACACCAACTGGAGCGAGCTCGACTACCTGGTAGTGGACCTGCCGCCGGGTACCGGCGACATCCAGTTGACGCTGGCGCAACGTGTGCCGGTGACCGGCGCGGTGATCGTCACCACGCCGCAGGACATCGCGCTGATCGACGCGCGCAAGGGTCTCAAGATGTTCGAGAAGGTCGGCATCCCCATCATCGGCGTGGTCGAGAACATGAGCCTGCATATCTGCTCGAACTGCGGCCATGAAGAACGCATCTTTGGCGAAGGCGGCGGCGAGCGCATGTGCAAGGACTACAACGTCGAGTTTCTCGGCGCGCTGCCGCTCGACGGCGCGATCCGTGCCGACACCGATTCCGGCAAGCCCTCGGTGGTGTCCGATCCGGATGGCCGCGTGACGGACATCTACAAGCAGATCGCGCGCCGGGTGGCAGTCAAGATTGGCGAAACCGCGGTGGATCATTCCAACAAATTCCCCAACATCGTCATTTCCAATACCTGATGAGCATCAAGTCCGACCGATGGATCCGCCGCATGGCGGCTGAGCAGAACATGATCGAGCCGTTCGAACCGGGGCAGATCAAACAGGCCAACGGCCGCTCCATCGTGTCGTACGGCACGTCGAGCTACGGCTACGACGTGCGCTGTGCTGACGAATTCAAGCTGTTTACCAACATCAACTCGACCATCGTCGACCCCAAGGCATTCGACCCGAACTCCTTCGTCGAGGTGAAGGGCGATTCCTGCATCATCCCGCCGAATTCCTTTGCGCTGGCGCGCACCGTGGAATATTTCCGCATTCCGCGCAATGTGCTGACCATCTGCCTTGGCAAAAGCACCTACGCGCGCTGCGGCATCATCGTCAACGTGACCCCGCTGGAACCCGAGTGGGAAGGCCACGTGACGCTGGAGTTTTCCAACACCACGCCGCTTCCGGCGCGGATCTACGCCAACGAAGGCGTGGCGCAGATGCTGTTTCTCGAGTCCGACGAAGTGTGCGAAATCTCATACCGCGACCGCGGCGGCAAATACCAGGGCCAGATCGGCGTGACCCTGCCTAAAATTTAACGCCACCGTCTCCCGGTCGACGTACAATCCGCGTTTTTCCCACGCTCAGCCTCAGGAGCCGCCATGCGCTTCCGTTTTCCCGTTGTCATCATTGACGAAGACTTCCGTTCCGAGAACGCTTCGGGGCTGGGCATCCGCACGCTCGCCGAGGCGATCGAAAAGGAAGGCATGGAGGTGCTGGGCGTCACCAACTTCGGCGACCTGACTTCATTCGCTCAGCAGCAGGCGCGTGCCTCGGCCTTCGTGCTGTCGATCGACGACGAGGAACTGGCGGGCAGCGACGAGGATACGAGCAAGGCGCTGCAAAAGCTGCGCGCTTTCGTTGAGGAAGTGCGCTTCCGCAACGCCGAGATCCCGATCTTCCTGCACGGCGAAACCCGCACCGCGCGGCATATCCCGAACGACATCCTGCGTGAGCTGAACGGCTTCATCCACATGCTGGAAGACACGCCGGAATTTCTCGCCCGCTATATCGGCCGCGAGGCGCGCGCCTACCTCGATTCGCTGGTGCCGCCGTTCTTCCGCGCGCTGACCCATTACGCGGCAGACGGCTCGTATTCCTGGCACTGCCCCGGCCACTCCGGCGGCGTGGCCTTTCTGAAGTCGCCGATCGGCCAGATGTTCCACCAGTTCTTCGGCGAGAACCTGCTGCGTGCCGACGTCTGCAATGCGGTCGACGAACTCGGCCAGTTGCTCGACCACACCGGTCCGGTGGGCGCGTCGGAGCGCAATGCGGCGCGCATCTTCAACTGCGACCACCTGTTCTTCGTCACCAACGGTACCTCGTCGTCTAACAAGATGGTGTGGCATGCCACCGTCGCGCCGGGCGACATCGTCGTGGTCGACCGCAACTGCCACAAGTCGATCCTGCACGCGATCATCATGTGCGGCGCGATTCCGATTTTCCTGACGCCGACGCGCAACCACTACGGCATCATCGGGCCGATTCCGCTGGACGAGTTCCGGCCGGAAAACATCGAGAAGAAGATCGCCGCGCATCCGTTCGCCAAGGACGTGAAGCGCAAGCCGCGCATCCTCACCATCACCCAGTCGACCTACGACGGCATCCTCTACAACGTCGATATGATCAAGGAGCTGCTGGGCGACTACATCGATACCCTGCATTTTGACGAAGCCTGGCTGCCGCACGCGACCTTCCATGATTTCTATCGCGGCATGCACGCCATCGGCAAGGATCGCCCGCGCGCCAAGGATGCGCTGGTGTTCGCGACCCAATCGACGCACAAGCTGCTGGCCGGTCTCTCGCAGGCCTCGCAGATCCTGGTGCAGGACTCGGAGACGCGCAAGCTCGATTTCACCCGCTTCAACGAGGCCTATCTGATGCACACCTCGACTTCGCCGCAGTACGCGATCATCGCCTCGTGCGATGTGGCGGCGGCGATGATGGAGCCGCCCGGCGGCCCCGCGCTGGTCGAGGAATCGATCAAGGAAGCGCTCGATTTCCGCCGTGCCATGCGCAAGGTCGACGAGGAATTCGGCGACTCCTGGTGGTTCAAGGTGTGGGGCCCGCAGAAGCTGGCCGAGGAGGGCGTGGGCGATCGCGAGGACTGGATGCTCGCGGCCGGCGAGCGCTGGCACGAGTTCGGCAACCTCGCGCCCGGTTTCAACCTGCTCGACCCGATCAAGGCCACGGTCATCACCCCGGGGCTGGACATGGACGGCGCGTTCGCCGACTGGGGCCTGCCGGCGGCGATCGTCACCAAATACCTGGCCGAGCACGGCGTCATTGTGGAAAAGACCGGACTGTATTCCTTTTTCATCATGTTCACCATCGGCATCACCAAGGGGCGCTGGAACACGCTGGTCACCGCGCTGCAGCAGTTCAAGGCCGACTACGACGAGAACCAGCCGTTGTGGCGCGTGCTGCCCGAATTCATCGAGAAGCATCCGCGCTACGAAAAAACCGGCCTGAAGGACCTGTGCGACCAGATCCACGCCATCTACAAGGCCAACGACGTCGCGCGTTTGACGACCGAGATGTATTTGTCGGAAATGGCACCGGCGATGAAACCGGCCGACGCCTTCGCCAAGATGGCGCACCGCGAAATCGAGCGGGTCGAGATCGACAAGCTTGAAGGCCGTATCACCGCGATGCTGGTGACGCCTTATCCGCCGGGCATTCCGCTGCTGATTCCGGGTGAGCGCTTCAACAGCACCATCGTGCGCTACCTGCAGTTCACCCGCGAATTCAACGAGCGCTTCCCCGGCTTCGAAACCGATGTGCACGGCCTGGTCGAGGACGTGGTCGACGGCAAGTCCAAATATTTCGTCGATTGCGTGATGTGAGCCGACGCCGTGGGGCGGCAACCAGCTTGATTTGTCAGGCAAAAAGCGTATGATTTGCAGTCCCCGGTTTGCCGGGGATTGTTTTTTGGCCCCGGCTTTGCGGCTGGGGTCGATATCCACCTTGCTCCACCGCACCGCAGCGGGGGGCTGAACCGAAAGGAAACTTGATGCGGCATTACGAAATCGTATTTATCGTCCATCCCGATCAGAGCGAGCAGGTGCCCGCGATGATCGAGCGTTACAAAAGCAATATCACCACGCGCGGCGGCAGCGTCCACCGTTTGGAAGACTGGGGCCGCCGCCAGATGGCCTACCCGATCCAGAAGGTCCACAAGGCCCACTACGTTCTGATGAACATCGAGTGCGACCAGGAAGCGCTGGACGAGCTCGAGCATGGCTTCAAGTTCAACGATGCCGTGCTGCGTCATCTGACCGTCAAGCGCGACGACGCCGTGACCACGGCCTCGCCGATGATGAAGGAAGAAAAGTCGCGCGACATGCTGGACAGTGCCAAGCCCGAAGGCGCCAAGCCGGAAGTGGCTGCCGAGGCGCCTGCTGCAGCCTGAGTGAGTGCCGGGTTGAATGAGTGCCGAGTTTGAATAGGCTGCTCATCAGCGGAGTCCTCATCCAGGTTGATCCTGTGCGTTACAGTCCGGCCGGCGTGCCGATTGCCGAAGCGGTGATTCACCATCGCAGCAGCCAGACAGTCGCCACGCAGGCCCGGCAGGTTGAATGCGAGTTGACGGTGCAGGCGAGTGGATCGCTTGCCGCCCAACTGGCACAGCTGGCCACCGGAACACAGGTCAAACTGGAAGGCGCGTTGAACCGACGCAGCGTGAACAGCCGGCAACTGATATTGATATTGAATCGAATCGAAAAGGAATAAATCATGGCACGTCCCATGGGTGGCAAATCCGGCGGCAAGTTCGCCAAAAAAGGCGGTCGCGACAGCGGCAACCGGGGTCTCTTCAAGCGTCGCAAGTTCTGTCGCTTCACCGCCGAGAAGGTGGTTGAGGTCGACTACAAGGATGTCGACGTGCTGAAGGAATTCATCGCCGAAAACGGCCGCATCATCCCGGCCCGCATCACCGGCACCAAGGCGCATTACCAGCGCCAGCTCTCCACCGCCATCAAGCGCGCGCGCTTCCTGGCGCTGATGCCCTACACCGACCTGCATTAAAAGGAGACGACCATGCAAATCATTCTGATGGACAAAGTCGTCAACCTGGGCAATCTGGGTGACGTGGTCAAGGTGAAAGACGGCTATGCCCGCAACTTTCTGATCCCCACCGGCCGTGCGCGTCGCGCTACGCAAGCCAACATGGAAGCGTTCGCAGCGCAGAAGGCCGAGCTGGAGCGCGTTGCCGCCGAAAAGCTGGCCGACGCCCAGCGTCGCGCCGAAAAGCTGGAAGGCACAAGCGTGACGATCCGCCAGAAGGCCGGTGTCGACGGTCGCCTGTTCGGCTCGATCACCAACGCCGACATTGCCGATGCGCTGAAGGCGCAGGGCCATGACGTGGCGAAGGCAGATGTTCGTCTGCCCGATGGCCCATTCAAGGCCATTGGCGAATATCCGGTGGTCCTGGGTCTGCACCATGATGCCGTGGCCAATATCACGGTGATGGTGGCTGGCGAGCAGTAAGCCGTTCCGCTGCCGCAATGAAAAGGGAGCCTCGCGGCTCCCTTTTTTATACCCGTCTGTACAGTCATTATCCACAAGCTTATCCCTTGGTAGCAGGGGAGTGCAGGACTAGAATCCCGCCATGGCCGCTATCCACCCGCTCAACACCCAAACCGATCCCCAGCTTGCGCAGATGCGCCTGCCGCCGCATTCGCTCGAAGCCGAACAGGCCGTGCTGGGCGGCCTGCTGCTGGACAACAGCGCGTGGGACCGTATCGGCGATGTGGTGGCGGAAAGCGATTTCTATCGCCAGGACCATCGCCAGATTCTGCGCGCGATTGTGCGACAGATTGCCGAAAACCGCCCGGCGGACGCGGTGACGGTCTCCGAGGCGCTGCAGTCGATGGGCCAGCTCGAAGGCGTCGGCGGCCTGGCCTATATCGTCGCACTGGCGAGCAATACGCCGTCGGCGGCCAACATCCGCCGCTATGCCGAAATCGTGCGCGAGCGCTCGGTGATGCGCCGGCTGGCCGACGTCGCCACCGGGATTGCCGACACCGCCTATTCGCCGGCCGGGCGCAGCGCCTCGCAGCTGCTCGACGAGGCCGAAGCCAAGGTGTTCGAGATCGCCGAATCCGGCAGCCGCGGGCAGGCGGGCTTCACTGAAATCAAGCCGCTGTTGAAGGAAGTGGTCGAGCGCATCGACGAGCTGTATCACCGTGACAACGATTCCGGCATCACGGGCGTGCCCACCGGCTTCCACGACCTCGACCAGAAGACCTCGGGCCTGCAGCCGGGAGACCTCGTCATCGTCGCAGGCCGGCCGTCGATGGGCAAGACCGCGTTCTCGCTCAACATGGCCGAAAACGTCGCGCTTGATACCGGCCTGCCGGTCGCGGTGTTCTCGATGGAAATGGGTGGCGCCCAGCTGGTGATGCGGATGATCGGTTCGGTTGGCAAGCTCGATCAGCACCGCCTGCGCACCGGCAAACTGGGCGAGGACGACTGGCAACGCCTGACCTACGCACTGGGCAAGCTCAACGACGCGCCGGTCTTCATCGATGAAACCCCCGGGCTTAACGTGCTCGAACTGCGCGCCCGCGCGCGCCGGCTGATGCGCCAGTGCGGCAAGCTCGGCCTCATCGTGATTGACTACATCCAGTTGATGTCGGCCAGCAGTTCGGGCGAAAACCGCGCCACTGAAATTTCCGAGATCTCGCGTGCCTTGAAAGGTCTGGCCAAGGAACTGCACGTGCCGGTGGTCGCGCTGTCGCAGTTGAACCGCGGCCTGGAACAGCGTCCCAACAAGCGTCCGGTGATGTCCGACCTGCGTGAATCCGGCGCCATCGAGCAGGATGCCGACGTCATCCTGTTCATCTACCGCGACGAGGTCTACAACCCCGACACGCAGGACAAGGGCACGGCCGAAATCATCATCAGCAAGCAGCGTAACGGTCCCATCGGCACCGTGCGCCTGGCCTTCATCGGCGAATACACGCGCTTCGAATCCCTGGCCCAGCCAGGCTCGTACTAAGCCCTGCCCATGCGGCCCATCCAGGCGCGAATCTCCATTGGCGCGATGGCGCACAACCTGCGCGTGGCGCGCGCGCACGCAGGCGAGGCGCACGTGTTCGCCGTGGTCAAGGCCAATGCCTATGGCCACGGGCTGTCGCGTGCGCGGCGTGCGCTGGCTGCGGCCGATGGCTTTGCCGTGCTGACGCTGGAGGAGGCGGCCAACCTGCGGCTGATGGGCGTGGAACAGCCCATCCTGCTGCTGGAGGGCATGTTCGGCGCGGACGAAATTGCCACCTGCGCCGAACTCGACCTGTGGCCCGTGCTGCACCATGCGGGGCAGCTCGACTGGCTGGCCCAGCAGCCGCCCGCGCGTCCGATTCGGGTCTTTCTCAAGTTCGACAGCGGTATGCACCGGCTCGGCTTTCCGCTGGCCGACCATGCGGCCATCGTTGCGCGGGTCCAAAGCCTGCCCGGCGTAGCGGGCGTCATGCTGATGACGCACTTTGCCCAAGCGGACGAAGCTGCCGGGGTGGACTGGCAACTGCAGCCTTTCCTGCGCGAGCTGGCCGGCCACGGCCTGCCGTGGAGCAGCGCCAATTCGGCGGCGCTGCTGCGCCATCCGGCCAGCTGTGGCGCCTGGGTACGGCCGGGCATCATGCTGTATGGTGCCTCGCCGTTTGCCGACGTGCCGGCCGAGACGCTGGGCTTGCGCCCGGCGATGACGCTGCAGTCGGAAATCATCAGCGTGCAGACCGTGCAGCCGGGCGAGGGCGTGGGCTATGGTCAGCTGTTCCGGGCCGAGCGCACGATGCGGGTCGGCGTCGTCGCCTGCGGCTATGCGGACGGCTACCCGCGCCACGCACCGACAGGCACGCCGGTGCGCGTCGATGGCCGCCCCAGTCAAACCCTCGGACGGGTGTCGATGGACATGCTGTGTGTGGATCTGAGCGAATGCGCGGACGCCGGGGTTGGAAGTCCGGTGGTGCTGTGGGGTGACGGTGTGCCGGTGGACGCGGTGGCTGCGGCCGCCGGCACCAGCAGCTATGAACTGCTGTGCGCGCTGGCGGCGCGGGTGCCGGTCGTAGAGACCGACTAGACGCGGTCAGTGGGTGGTGCCGAACGAGGGGTCGCGGGTGCCCGGCGGCATCGGCAGCCCGGCATAGCGGCTGGCCTGGGCGATCGGCCCGTGCGGGAACAGCGTGTACAGAAAACGGTGCCCGCCCATGCCGGCGAACTCCGTTTCCAGCGACTGCATCAGCATGCGCGCATTGATCGTGCCGCCGTGGTCAGCATAGCAGTCGCGCAGATAGCGGATCATGCCAAGGTGCGCGTCGGTCAGCTCCAGACCGTCGGCACGGGCCATTTCAATGGCCTGTTGTTCCGTCCAGTGATCCAGCTCGACGAGGTGGCCGCGCATCGCGGGATCGGCATGCGCCTGTGCCATCATTTTGTTGATGTCCAGCATGGCAGTCTCCAGCGTGAAGGGCTTTTTTTATAGGACGCCCGCGCCTGAAAACCAAGCGGGTCATGATCCGGAAACAGGCAGGGTGGGCATGAAAAAGCCGGACTCCCCCGGCTTTTTCATGGCTGGAATGTCATGGCGTGGAAGCGGCTGCGGCAAAACACTCCAGGCGACGCTCGCCCTGAATGAAAGCCGCGCAGTCCTGCGCTGCCGCCGCGGCATCTAGGGCCGCGGCAAACGCCGCCCTGTCGGCAATGCCTTCATACACTTCCATCCAGGTCGACGCGTCGTCGCAGCGCTGCAGCCGCCGCGGGGGCGCGTTGCAGTGCGCCGCCATCACGGCCAGCAGCGCATCGATCCGCGCGGCGGCCAGCATGGTCTGCGCTGGGTCAATGCGGTAGTAGACGTAGGCCGACGTCACCTATTCGGGCAGCGCGTAGGGCAGAGGCTTCAGCTGCAGCGCGGCGCCGTCGGCGGTTTTCAGGTGCAGGGTATGCGACTTCGCGCTCTCGACCTGCGCCACCGCCAGCACGTCAAAGCCGCCGGCCGGCGCCGGCGCAGCGTTGACCACGGTGCCGGTGGCCTGGCCTTCGATGTCGGCGCTGTACAGACTGTCGCCCGGCGCGGCCTCGGCATCCACGTGTGCGAGGAACATGCGCCGCTTGAGCTTGCCCAGGTACTGGCTGCGCGCGACGATTTCCTGGCCAGGGTAGCAGCCCTTCTGGAAGCTGACGCCGCCGATGACTTCGAGGTTGACCATCTGCGGCACGAACTGCTCCTGGGTGGCGGCGACGATCATCGGAATGCCGGCGTTGAGCCTGAGCCAGTCCCACACCGGGGCGCCGACCGGGGTGGCCGTCTGCCGCAGCGTCTGCCACACCGCAGCGGCGCGCTCGGGGACGATCGCCAGCACGAACTTGTCGTCACCGACGCGGATGACCTGGCCGGCTTCGCCAGCGGCTGAGCGCATCGCTGCGTCCGGCATCACGCCCATCGCGTCGCTGACCGCTGCCAACGCCTGCTTGCCGGCCACCACCAGACGCACGCTTTCGTCGCTGGCGTCGCGGCCCTGCACCTTGGCGCGCAGGATGAACATGGACAGGCGCTTCAGCACGCTGGGCAGGATGTCGCCCGACAACTGCAGGCAATAGTCCTCACCCTGACGCCACAGCAGGAAGTTGCCGAGCAGACGCCCCTTGGGGCTGCAGTAGCCGTTCCACTGCGCGGCATCGGCGTGCAGGCTGCGCACGTCGTTGGTCAGCTGGCCCTGCAGGAAGGTGGCGGCTTCCTCGCCGCGAAACGCGATGACGCCAAGTTGCGACAGATCCGCGACAATAGTGCCGCTGGCCGCGGCGGCGCGTTCGGCGGCCGCGTCGCCATAATTCAGCACGGTGGCGTGGTCGATGACCGCGCCTTGCGATTGCAGAAAGGTTTTCCAGGATTCGATCACGATACGGTCCAGTTAGAGAGGCTGCGATGAAGCCCAAAAGTGTACACGCTGATGCGCGAGATTGAGCTCAAACCCTCACGGCGACTGGGGTGGTTGCAGACGGGTATGGCCGCGCTTGCGCTCTTGGCCGTGGGCCTGGCGGCGCTGCCGGCAGGCTGGCAACTGGCGCTGGGCGCGGGGGTAATTGGGCTGGCGGTGGGCTCGGCACGCCGTGCCGCACCCGTCATCCGCCTGCGGATCGGCGCGGACGGCGAACTGCAATGTCAGGACGCGGCAGGCGAATGGCGGGCGATGGCGGTGCTGGGCGACAGTTTTGTGTCACCGGCGCTGATCGTCCTGCGTTATCGGGACGACGACGGCGCGGTGCGGACGCGCACCCTGCTGCCGGACAGCGCGCCGGCCGACGACCTGCGGCGCCTCAGGGTGTCGCTTCGCTGGGCGCGCCACACACGCTCGGACACAACAGCCCCGGGTGCGGGTTGAGCACGGTGTTGCCGGCGATCGGCAGCGTGTCGGGGTAGTCGCGGCTGTAGTGCAGTCCACGGCTTTCCTGCCGCAACTGCGCGCTGCGGATGATCAGGTCGGCGCTGAGCACCAGGTTGCGCAGCTCGATCAGGTCGTTGCTGACGCGAAAATGGCGGTAGAACTCGTCGATTTCGGCGCGCAGCAGACGGATGCGGTGCGCCGCCCGGGTCAGCCGCTTGTTGGTGCGCACGATGCCGACGTAGTCCCACATGAAGCGGCGCAGCTCGTCCCAGTTGTGCGAGATCACCACTTCCTCATCCGGATCGGTGACGCGCGAGGCGTCCCAGTCCGGCAGATCGAGCGACGGCGCAGGCGGGGTGGCGAGGATGTCGGCGGCGGCAGCGTGGCCGAACACCAGGCATTCGAGCAGCGAGTTCGACGCCAGCCGGTTGGCACCGTGCAGGCCGGTAAACGTGACCTCGCCCACCGCATGCAGGTTGCACAGGTCGGTGCGTGCGTTCAGATCGGTGACCACGCCGCCGCAGGTGTAGTGCGCGGCCGGCACCACCGGAATCGGCTGCGTGGTGATGTCGATGCCCAGCTCGAGGCAGCGGCGGTGGATGGTCGGGAAATGCTCGCGAATGAAGTCGGCCGGCTTGTGGCTGATGTCGAGATAGACGCAGTCGATACCGCGCTTTTTCATTTCGAAGTCGATCGCACGCGCTACCACGTCGCGCGGCGCGAGTTCGGCGCGCGGGTCGTGGTATTGCATGAAGCGGCTGCCGTCGGGCAGCAGCAGGTGGCCGCCTTCGCCGCGCACCGCTTCGCTGATCAGGAAGGACTTGGCGTGCGGGTGGTACAGGCAGGTCGGGTGGAACTGCACGAACTCCAGGTTGGCCACGCGGCAGCCGGCGCGCCACGCCATCGCGATGCCGTCGCCGGTTGAGGTGTCCGGGTTGGTGGTGTAGAGGTAGACCTTGCCGGCGCCGCCGGTGGCGAGCACGGTGTGGCCGGCGGCGAAGGTCTCGACCTCGCCGCTGCCCTTGTTCAACGCATAGGCGCCGTGAATCTGCCGTGCCTTGCCGCCGGCGCGCTTGCCGGTAATGAGGTCGATGGCGACGTGCTGCTCGAAGGTGTCGATATTGGGGTGGGCGCGCACCCGGTCGAGCAGGCTGGTCTGCACCGCATGGCCGGTGGCATCGGCCGCGTGCACCACCCGGCGGCGGGAATGCCCGCCTTCGCGCGCCAGATGCAGGCCGCCGGGCGCCTGAGGATCGGGGGTGAAAGTGACGCCGCTGGCGGTCAGCCAGGCGATCATCTCGCTCGCGCGGCTGGCCACCAGGCGGGTGACGGCCTCGTCGCACAGGCCGGCGCCGGCAACCAGGGTGTCGTGGACGTGGGCCTCGATCGAATCGCCGCTGTCGACCGCCGCCGCGATGCCGCCCTGCGCCCAGTCGCTGGCGCCATCGGTCATCTCGCGCTTGGTGACGATGGCGACGCGGCGCTGGTCGGCAAGCCTGAGCGCGGTGGTCAGCGCGGCGAGGCCGCTGCCGAGGATGAGGACGTCGTGTCTGTGCATGGTCGCCGGCGATAATAGCAGGCCCGAATATAGTGCGCTCATCCGGGGCCGCCCCCGGGTGAACTTTTTGTCCGGGGCTGGCTCCCATAGCCAGGAAGTTGCGGTCACGTATACTTTCGACAATCAATAAGAAGCTGCAGGGAGTTATGTCGGACCGCGAACTGGATCAGGTATTGGTCGAACGCGCCCAACAGGGCGACAAACGTGCGTTCGAGCTGTTGGTGATCAAATATCACCGCAAGCTCGGGCGGCTGCTGTCGCGCATGGTGCGCGATGCGGCGGAGGTGGAAGACATTACGCAGGAAGCGTTCATCAAGGCCTATCGTGCGTTGCCCGGCTTTCGTGGCGAGAGTGCGTTCTACACCTGGCTGTATCGAATTGCCGTCAACACAGCGAAGAACTATCTGGTGGCGCACAAGCGCCAGCCAGTGTCGAGCGACGTGCAGGCGGAAGACGCGGAGAATTATGAAGAAGGCGACCTGCTGCGCGATATCGCGACGCCGGAAGCGGAACTCCAGAGCAAGCAGATCGCCAAAGCAGTCAACGAGGCGGTCGACGCGCTGCCCGAGGAGTTACGGACAGCCATCACGCTGCGCGAAATCGAAGGCATGAGCTACGAAGAAATCGCGCAGATGATGGAATGTCCGATCGGTACCGTGCGCTCGCGGATTTTTCGTGCGCGCGAGGCCATTGCGGAAAAAATTCGCCCGATGCTGGGCACCAGTCTGGATAAAAGGTGGTAATCATGTCAGCGCTTCGCAAACCCGACCCCCATTCCCCGGTTCAACCTGACGACGGTCTGCAGATGTTGTCTGCTGCGCTCGACGGCGAGACGACACAAACCGAGACCGAAGCCTGCATGGCGGCCCTGAAGCAGGACAGCAGTCTGCGCCAGACCTGGTCAGACTACCATCTGGTCGGCGACCTGATGCGCGGTGTGGCGCCGCTGCAGGATGACTTCATGTCACGCTTCTCGGCACAGCTGGCGGACGAACCGACCGTGCTCGCGCCGCGTCGCAGCGTGTGGCCACAGCGCGTGGCCGTGGCCTCGTTTGCCTCGCTGGCGGTATGGGGCATGGTTTCCCTGACCGGCCTGATGTCGGAGGCACCGGTCACCGCGCCGCTGGCGGTGGCGCCGGGCTTCCAGCCGGCGGTGCTGGCGGCGGATGAAGCGCGCGACGACGCCCGCTATGCGGCCTATATGGTGGTGCACCAGGAATTCGCCCCGATGGCGGTGGCGTCGCCCTACCAGCGTGTGATGGCGGTTTCCGCGGAGCCCCGCTGATGCAGGCGCTGTCGGGCGGCTGGATGGGGCGGTGGGCGTTCGGATTTGCCGGGCTGATGCTGGCCTCAGGCGTGGCGCGTGCCGATACGGCCGCGCTTGAATGGCTCAACCGGGCCGTCGCCGCCGCCAAACAGCAGAACTACAGTGGCGTATATGTCTATCACCACGGCGAGCATGTCGAGGTGTTGCGGGTCATGCACCGTACCGATGCCAACGGCGAACTGGAAAAGGTCGAGGTGCTGGACGGCGCACCGCGCCAGTTCCTGCGCGTCAACAACGACGTGTACTGCCATCTGCCGGACGGCAAGAACGTGCGGCTGGAACGCAATACGCTGCGCCGCTTCTTCCCGGCCCTGCTGCCCGCGCAACCGGCCAGCCTGCTCGATCATTACGACGCCCGGCTCGGTGGTACCGAGCGCGTGGCGGGACGGCTGTGCCAGGTGGTAACGCTGCAGCCGCGCGACGGCTACCGCCATGCCTACAACCTGTGGTTGGACAAACGGACCGGCCTGCCGCTCAAGTCACGGATGGTCAACGAGAGCGGCACCGTGGTGTCGATGTATGTCTTTTCCGAAATCCAGATCGGCAAGGTCCCCGATGTCCAGCTCTTCCGCAATGACCTGAAGGGCAAGCTGATCCAGAAGGCCAGCCTCGACCAGGCGGCCGAAAGCACCTGGAACGTGACGCCACCGCCGGGTTATGCACGGGTGCAGGAAGCGAAGCGTTCGCTGCCGGGCAAGGCTGCCCCGGTAACCCATCTGGTCTTTACCGATGGCCTGAGCGTGCTGTCGATGTTCATCGAACCGATCGACCCCCAAGCGCAACGCTTGCAGGGGCTGTCGGCCGAAGGGGTGATCGGCGTCTATGCGCGTGAGGTCGATGGTTATACCGTAACCACTCTGGGCGAAGTGCCGAGCATGGCCCTGATCGAGGCCGGCAACTCGGTGAAGCAGAAATAGGCAGTCCATCCATGCTGGAACAAACCGCCGAAGTCGTCAGAAGTGCCGCCGACGGCATCTGGGTGCGTGCGGTCGAGCCCTCGGGCTGCGGCACTTGCGGCGGCCATGGATGCGCCTCGCGCCGCATCGCCGAACTGTTCCAGCGCAAACCCCGTCAGTTTCTGGTCGATTGCGACCTGTCCCTGTCCCCGGGCGACCGCGTCGTGATCGGCATCGCGCGCGGCAGTGTGCTCCGGAGTGCCGCGCGTGCCTATGGCCTGCCGCTGGGCCTGATGCTTGCGGGCGCCTTGCTGGCGCAGGCCCTTGTGCCCGGCGACGCCGCGGCGCTCGGCGGTCTGCTGATCGGCGGCGCGGTGGCCTGGCTCATCGCCCGGGGCGGACGTGCGGCGCGGCCGGTGGTGCTGCGGCGCGAAAACGACAACACGATTCACATGAGGAAAGGATGATCATGATGAGAACAGCTTTGGCTACGACCGTGCTGGTGTTTGCGCTGTCGGCGCCGGCGTCGGCCCGTGAGGTGATGGATGTGGCCGACCTGGTCGAGCAGCATGGCCCGGCGGTGGTCAACATCAGTACCACCAAGCTGGTCAAGCGCGGCGCAGAGAATTTCCCGTTTGCCGTGCCCAATGACGAAGAGATGCAGGAGTTCTTCCGCCGCTTTTTCCCGGGTATACCCGGTGCGCCCGGCGCGCGCGGACCCGCGCAGGAAATCCCCGCGCGCGGCGCCGGCTCGGGCTTCATCGTCAGCAACGACGGTTATATCCTGACCAACGCCCACGTGGTGCGCGGCGCCGACGAGGTCGAGGTCAAGCTGATCGACAAGCGCACGTTCAGCGCCAAGGTGATCGGCGCCGACAGCCGGACCGACGTGGCCGTGATCAAGATCACCGCCAGCAATCTGCCCCGGGTCAAACTGGGCGACCCCGCCAAACTGCGCGTCGGCGAGGCGGTGGCGGCGATCGGTTCACCGTTCGGCTTCGAAAATTCGGTCACCGCCGGCATCGTCTCAGCCAAGGGCCGCTCGCTGCCGTCGGAAAGCTATGTGCCCTATATCCAGACCGACGTGCCGATCAACCCCGGCAACTCGGGCGGACCGCTGTTCAACATGCGCGGCGAAGTAGTCGGCATCAATTCGCAGATCTACAGCCGCAGCGGCGGCTACCAGGGCGTCTCGTTCGCGATTCCGATCGACGTGGCGATGGAAGTGGTCGAGCAACTGAAAGCCGGCGGCAAGGTGTCACGCGGCTGGCTGGGCGTGGTGATCCAGGAAGTGACGGCCGATCTGGCCGAGTCCTTCGGGCTGGATCGCCCGCGCGGTGCGCTGGTGTCGCAGGTGCAGGCCGACGGCCCGGCTGCGCGTGCCGGTCTGCAGGCCTCCGACGTGATCCTCCAGTTCGGCGGCCGCCCGGTGGAGAATTCCGGCGACCTGCCGCGCATGGTCGGCGTGACCAAGCCCGGGACGAAGATTCCGCTGCAGGTCTGGCGCAAAGGCAAGATGCAGACCGTCACGGTGGAACTGCAGGAGTTGCCGGGCGAAGAGGAGGTCGCCGGCAAGGCCGGCAAGACCTATTCACGCGGCGGGCTGGCGCTGTCCGAACTGACGCCCGAACAGCGGCGCGAGCTCAGGATCGATCACGGCCTGCTGGTGGAAGAGGTGACCGGCGACGCTGCGCGCGCGGGCATCCGCGTCGGCGACGTGATCCTGGCGGTCAACAATGGCAAGGTTGCCACGGTCGAGACCTTCCGCAAGGCCATCGCGGCGGTGCCCAAGGGCAAGAGTGCGGCCATCCTGGTGCGGCGTGGCGAGGGCTCGCTGTATATCCCGCTGAAAATTTCGGGTGAGTAGAACCCTCACGTTCTATACCCGGGCGGGCTGCCCGCTGTGCGAGGACATGGCCGATGCGGTGCGGCCGTTGGCCGAGGCGGGTGGCCATCGCCTGCAGGCGGTGGATGTGGATGCCGATCCGGCGCTCAAGGCCCGCTATGGCTGGGATGTGCCGCTGTTGTTCGACGCTGACGTCGAAATCTGCCGCCACGAGCTCAACCTGCCGGCGCTACGCGATTGGCTGCACCGGAATTCAGGACCCAGCTGACAGCAAAATCCGTTAAAATTCGGGGTCTTATCGAATCCCTGACCGGGCACGGAAGCGTGCCCGTTTTGCTGTGTCCCAGAACCTGATCCGCAATTTCTCCATCATTGCCCATATCGACCACGGCAAGTCCACGCTCGCCGACCGCCTGATCCAGTTTTGCGGCGGCCTGTCCGAGCGCGAGATGGAAGCGCAGGTGCTCGACTCGATGGACCTGGAGAAGGAGCGCGGCATCACCATCAAGGCGCAGACCGCCGCGCTGACCTACAAGGCGCAGGATGGCAAGATCTACCGCCTGAACCTGATCGACACGCCCGGCCACGTCGACTTCTCCTACGAAGTCAGCCGCTCGCTCTCTGCCTGCGAAGGTGCGCTCCTGGTGGTCGACGCCTCGCAGGGGGTGGAAGCGCAGACCGTGGCCAACTGCTACACCGCGATCGACCTTGGCGTCGAGGTCATTCCGGTACTGAACAAGATCGACCTGCCGGCGGCCGACCCGGACCGGGTCGCGGAGGAAATCGAGGACATTGTCGGGCTCGACGCGACCGACGCGGTGCGCGCCTCGGCCAAGTCCGGCATCGGCATCCCCGAAATCCTCGAAGTGGTGGTGAAACAGGTGCCGCCGCCGCGCGGTGACGAAAGTGCGCCGCTGAAGGCCTTGATCATCGACTCGTGGTTCGACAACTACGTCGGCGTCGTGATGCTGGTGCGGGTGGTCGACGGCGTGCTGAAACCCAAGGACAAGATCCGTTTCATGGCCAGCGGCGCGCAGCACCTGACCGAGCATGTCGGCGTGTTTACGCCGAAATCGGTCGATCGGCCGCAGCTGTCGGCGGGCGAGGTGGGTTTTGTGATCGCCGGCATCAAGGAACTCAAGGCGGCGCAGGTGGGCGACACCATCACGCTGCTCGACCGCCCCGCCAGCGAGGCGCTGCCGGGCTTCAAGAAAGTGCAGTCGCAGGTGTTTGCCGGCCTCTATCCGGTCGAGTCGCACGATTTCGAGAACCTGCGGGATGCGCTGACCAAGCTGCAGCTGAACGACGCGGCGCTGCAGTTCGAGCCCGAGGTGTCGCAAGCGCTGGGCTTCGGCTTCCGCTGCGGCTTCCTCGGGCTGTTGCACATGGACATCGTGCAGGAGCGGCTGGAGCGCGAGTACGACATGGACCTGATCACCACCGCGCCGACGGTGGTGTACGAGGTGCTGATGAAGGACGGGACGCTGATCAACGTCGAGAACCCGTTCAAGCTGCCCGAACTGTCGAAGATCGAGGAAATCCGTGAGCCCATCATTACCGCGACGATTTTCGTTCCGGAAGAATTCGTCGGCAACGTCATCACGCTGTGCAATCAGAAGCGTGGTATGCAGCTCGACATGCAGTACCACGGCCGCCAGGTCATGTTGCGCTACGACCTGCCGATGAACGAAGTGGTGATGGACTTCTTCGACAAGCTGAAGTCGACCAGCCGCGGCTACGCCTCGCTCGACTACGAATTCAAGGAGTACCGCGCCGGCGACCTGGTCAAGCTCGACATCCTGGTCAACAACGAGAAGGTCGACGCGCTATCGCTGATCGTGCACCGTGCCACCAGCGTGTACCGCGGACGCGAGCTCGCCTCCAAGATGCGCGAACTGATCCCGCGCCAGATGTTCGATGTCGCGGTGCAGGCGGCGATCGGCGCCAACATCATCGCGCGCGAGAACGTCAAGGCGTTGCGCAAGAACGTGCTCGCCAAGTGCTACGGCGGCGATATCACCCGCAAGAAAAAGCTGCTGGAAAAGCAGAAAGCCGGCAAGCGTCGCATGAAGCAGGTCGGCAACGTCGAAATCCCGCAGGAAGCCTTTCTTGCGATCCTCCAAGTCTCGGACAAGTAACCATGAACTTTGCCCTCATCCTTTTCATTGCGCTGGTCGTCACCGGCGGCATTTGGCTGCTCGACGTGCTGGTGTTCCGGCGCTTCCGCGACAAGGATGTCCGCGAACCCTTGCTGGTCGAATACGCCAAGAGCTTCTTCCCGGTCATCCTGATCGTGTTCGGCCTGCGCTCCTTCCTGGTCGAGCCGTTCAAGATTCCGTCAGGCTCGATGATGCCGACGCTGCTGATCGGGGACTTCATCCTGGTCAACAAGTACACCTACGGCATCCGCCTGCCGGTCATCAACAAGAAAGTGGTCGAGCTGAACAGCCCGGCGCGCGGCGACGTCATGGTGTTCCGCTACCCGGCCGACCCGGGGCTGGACTACATCAAGCGGGTCATTGGCGTGCCGGGCGACCTGATCGAATACCGCGACAAGAAGCTCAGCGTCAACGGCCAGCCGGTCCGGCTCGACAATGCCGGCACCTACAGCTACGTCGGCAACGGCCTCAGCTATGTCACCGCGATGGTCTACCAGGAACACCTCAATGGCGTCGGCCACACCATGATGGCCGAGCCGGGCAAGCCCTCGGTATACCCGCCCCAGGTGATGGACTTCCCCTACCGTGAAAACTGCTCATACAATGCCGAAGGTGAGGGTTTTGCCTGCAAGGTGCCGGCGGGCCATTACTTCACGATGGGCGACAACCGCGACGCCAGCAACGACAGCCGTTACTGGGGCTTCGTCCCGGACCAGAACATCGTCGGCAAGGCCTTTTTCATCTGGATGAACTTCGACGATTTCGGACGCATCGGCAACACCATTCGATAAGGAGACAGCATGAACTTTGCACGCACCATCCAATCCAGACAGCGCGGCGTTTCCATGATCGGTTTCCTGTTCTTTGCCGTGATCGCGATCATGCTGGCCATGTTGGCGATGAAACTGGTCCCGGCCTATATCGAATTCTTCTCGGTGAAGAAGGTCCTGTCGACGATGGGGCAGGAATCCGATCTCAGATCGAAAAGCAATGCTGAAATCCGCAACGATTTTTCACGCCGTGCCGGCGTGGCCTATGTCACCGAGGTCAAGCCGGAGGACCTCAGCATCGACCGTCGCGGCGGTGTTCCGGTGATTTCCGCCGATTACGCTTTCCGCACCAAGCTGGTCGGCAATGTCAGCCTGGTGGTCGACTTCAGCGCCAGCTCCGACCCCAACGCCGCGCCCCCCCGGATTGAATAATGCCCTGCTGAACCAGCGCCTGCAGCAGGCGCTGGGCTATACCTTCACCCGCCCCGAGCTCTTGACCCAGGCGCTGACGCACCGCAGCTACGCTGCGCTGAACAACGAGCGGCTCGAATTTCTGGGCGACTCGGTGCTCAACTGCTCGGTTGCACGCGCGTTGTACGACGCGTTTCCCGATTTGCCGGAAGGCAGCCTGTCGCGCCTGCGCGCCAACCTGGTGCGGCAGGAAACCCTGGCCGACATCGCGGTTGAACTGAAGCTGGGCGAGAGCCTGCGCCTGGGTGAGGGCGAACTCAAGAGCGGCGGCTTCCGCCGCCCCTCGATCCTGGCCGACGCGCTCGAATCGCTGTTCGGCGCGGTTTTTCTCGACGCCGGCTTCGACGCCGCGCAACGCGTGGTGCGCGGCCTGTTCGACCCGCTGGTGGCGCAAATCGACCCCTCCGCCTCGGGCAAGGACCCGAAGACGCAATTGCAGGAAATCCTGCAGTCGCGCCGCTTGCCGCTACCGGACTACCGGCTGGTCGACACCCAGGGCGAAGCGCACGACCAGAGCTTTATCGTCGAGTGCGTGCTGGCGAAGCCCGCACTCAATACGCGCGGCATCGGCAAGAGCCGCCGCGCCGCCGAACAGGAGGCCGCACGCCAGGCGTGCGCCGCATTGCAAAAATGAGCCAACTATCAATATGAGCCAGTTCAAGTGTGGCCTCATCGCCATTGTCGGCCGCCCCAACGTCGGCAAGTCGACGCTGCTCAACCGCATCGTCGGGCAGAAGGTCAGCATTACTTCGCGCAAGGCGCAAACCACGCGCCACCGGGTGATGGGCATCCACACCACCGACGAAGCGCAGTTCGTGTTTGTCGACACGCCAGGCTTCCAGACGCGCCACGCCAGCACCATGAACCGCGCGATGAACAAGCGCGTGCGCGAAACCCTGTCGGACACCGACCTGGTGATGATGCTGGTCGAAGCGGGCCGCCTGAAGAAGGAAGACCGTCAGGTGATGGAGCTGTTGCCCAAGGATCGCCCGCTGATCCTGGTGGTGAACAAGATCGACCAGGTCAAGGACCGCGGCGAGCTGATGGCGTATCTGCAGGAAGTTTCGGCGGCCCATGGCTTCACCGAGATCGTTCCCGTGTCGGCCAAGCAGGGCAGCAACCTCGACGAGCTGCTGAAAACCCTGCAAACCCACCTGCCGGAAAACGCGCCGCTGTTCGAGGAAGACGACGTCACCGACCAGACCGAACGCCAGCTCGCGGCCGAACTGATCCGCGAGAAGGTGTTCCGTCTGTGCGGCGAGGAAATTCCCTACGCGGTCGCTGTCCAGATCGACAAATTCGAGGAAGAAGGCAATCTGCGCCGCATCTTCGCCACCATCCTGGTCGACCGTGACAGCCACAAGCCGATACTGATCGGCAAAGGTGGTGAAAAACTCAAGACCATCTCCACCCAGGCTCGGCTCGACATGGAGCGTGCATTCGACAGCAAGGTCTACCTGGAAGTCTGGGTCAAGGTAAAGGGCGGCTGGGCCGACGACGTGCGCATGCTGAAGTCGCTGGGAATCGACTGAGGTGTGGTCCGTCCACTTCGTGGATCCCTAAAGCATGTCCGGCGACGCTCGCATCAACAACGAACCCGGCTTCATCCTCCACACCTATCCGTTCAAGGAAACCAGCGTGGTGGCAGAAGTCTTCACCCGCGGCCACGGCCGCGTGTCGCTGATCGCGCGCGGCGCGCGGCGTCCCGCCTCCGCGCTGCGCGGGCTGATGCAGCCGTTCACCCCGCTCTCGCTGTCGTGGTTCGGCAAATCCGATCTGAAAACCCTGCATGGCGCCGAATGGCTGGGTGGACTGACCCCGCCGCAGGGGCGCGCGCTGATGTGCGGGTTTTATCTCAATGAGCTGCTGCTGCGCCTGATGGCGCGCGGCGACGCGCACGAACTGCTGTACGACCGCTACGTCGCCACCCTCGACCTGCTGGCGGGCGAGACCGGCGCCACCGATTTCGAACGCGCCACGTATTTCGAGCGGATATTGCGCCGCTTCGAAAAAAACCTGCTGTCCGAAATCGGCTATGGCGCCACCTTCGATATCGAGGCGGACAGCGGTGCGCCGATTGATCCCGCCGGCCGCTATGTATTCCAGCCCGAACGGGGTGCGTTACGTGCCATCGGCCAGCCGGGTTGTCCGGTCTCGGGCCAGACCCTGATCGATCTGGCCGCCGACCGCTTCGAGATGGCCGCCACGCTGGCCGAAGCCAAGGCCCTGATGCGCAGCCTGATCAACCACACCCTCGGCGCCAAGCCGCTTTATACTCGCCAGCTGTTACGCGAACTTACAGAACTGAATCCATGATTCCATCCCCAAATCAAAAATCTCTTTGTCGGTTTCGCCTTGCCGTACTGTTCGTACTGTCTGCGGCTCACCTTCGCGATCTTTTTAATTTGGAAATGGAATGAGCATTTATCTCGGCGTCAACATCGACCACATCGCCACCCTGCGCCAGGTGCGCAAGACCCGCTATCCCAGCCCGGTGGAAGCCGCGCTGCTGGCGGAAACCGCCGGTGCCGATTCGATCACGCTGCATCTGCGCGAAGACCGTCGCCACATCCAGGACGCCGACGTTGCGATCCTGCGCCAGGTGCTGAAGACCAAGATGAACCTCGAAATGGCGGTGACCGGGGAGATGCTCGACATCGCCCTCGCCACCCGGCCGCAGGACGTCTGCCTGGTGCCAGAAAAGCGCGAGGAACTCACCACCGAAGGCGGGCTCGACGTCAAAGGCCAGGCGCCGAAAATCGCCGACGCCTGCAAGCGTCTCGCCGGGGCCGGCATCCGCGTCTCGCTCTTCATCGACCCCGACTTCGCGCAGCTCGACGCCGCGCTCGCGGCCGGCGCGCCGGTGGTCGAAATCCACACCGGCGCCTACGCCGACGCTGAAACCGATGCTGCCCGCATCGTCGAGTTCGAGCGTATCCGCACCGCCGTCGCTTACGGCCGCAGTCTGGGCCTCACCGTCAACGCCGGCCACGGCCTCACTTATCACAACGTCCAGCCGATCGCCGCGCTACCCGGGATCCACGAGCTCAACATCGGCCACGCGATCGTCGCGCAGGCGCTGTTCGTCGGCATGAAAGAGGCGGTGGCGGAGATGAAGCGGCTGATGGTGGAAGCGGCCTCCGGGTAAACTGCCGGCAGGATGTTGGCGTGCTGCGCACCCAGCCGGCGGAGTTGGCTGATCGGCGCTTAGCGAAGCTCGACGGCCGCCGTCATGATTTGGCCTCCGCCGAATTCTGAGCCGCTGCGAGGCGCGCGATCAGCATCTTGTCCACCCGGTTCCGGTCCATGTCCATCACTTCGAAACGCCAATCTTCCCATTCGAAATGATCGGCCACGGCTGGGATATGTCCCAGCATGTGCATGACGAACCCGCCCAGGGTGTTGAACGCATTCTCTTCCTCGCCCGGCAGTTCATCGTCGAACTCCAGGACCGACTTGAGCCGTTCGATGGTCACGCTGCCATCCACGAGCCAGGAACCATCTTCGCGTTCGACCACGTCCTGCTCGTCGGGCGAATCGTAGGAAGGTAAATCACCCACGATGGAGGTCAGCACGTCGGTTAAGGTCACCAGGCCTTCCAGATCACCGTATTCATCAACGATCAGCGCGAACTGCATGCGCGCCTTGCGAAAGCTTTCGAGCAGTTGGGTGGTGCTGACGCTATCCGGCACATACAGGGGCGCGCGCAAGGCGGCTTCGATATTCAGCGGGCCGCCGGTCAGCGCGGGCTTGAGCAGGTCGGACGTGCGCAGGATCCCGGCGACATGGTCGAGACCGTCGCGGCAGACCACAATGCGCTCATAGGGACTTTCTGCAATCAGATGGCGGATCTCGTCTTCCGGATCGTCGAGATCGATCAGATAAATATCGGTGCGATGGGTCATGATCGCGCCGAGGCGCTGCTCGTCCAGGCGCAACACATTGAAAACGATCTCCTGTTCGCTTTGATGGAATACCCCGGCTTCGGCGCCCTGGCCCATCAGCACGTTGATTTCATCGTCGGTCACCGGCGGCTCTTCCTTGCGGCGTGCGCCCATCATGCGCAACAGCACACTGGAGGACGCCGACAGCAGCCACACCACGGGCCGCGTGAGGCGCGACAACATGTTCATGGGCCGTGCGATCAGCGAGGCGGTGCCTTCCGGTGCCAGCAGGGCCAGACGTTTGGGAACCAGTTCGCCGACTACAACGGCAAAATAGGTCAGGCCGAATACCACGATCGTGAGCGCGATGCCGCGGGCATAGGGTTCGAACAGGGTGAACTGCGCCAGCCAGACCGCCAGAGGGTCGGCCAGCGCGGCTTCGCCGATGGCGCCGCTGAGAATCCCGATGGAGGTGATGCCTACCTGAATGGTGGAGAGGAAAGTCGAAGGGTCGGCGTGGAGGGCCAGCGCCGAGTGCGCCCCGGGGCTGCCGTCGTCCGCCAGCCGCTGCAGGCGGGCCTTGCGCGAGGACACCACGGCGATTTCCGACATGGCGAAAACGCCGTTGAGCAGAATGAGGAACAGGAGTAACGCTATGTCCATATGCAAGTCGCCCCTTGCCCGTGGGCACGCGACTCTGGTGTGGTGAAGCCGGCATTTTGCCTGAAAACCTCTGTGAGCAACGCGCTGTAGCAAGTTCAAACTTCGCGGCCGCCGGCCTGGGCTGGACAACGCCGTGCGAATTTACAGAATCATCGCCGCCCTGGCCGGGCTCAGTCAGAGGGTACTCCATCTATTCGGCGTATTCCCGGTCGTTACCGGCATCCGCATGCTGGTCATGGCGGAGAAGGCGCCGGACCTGGAAAAAAACCCGGTGCTCAGGCTCGCGCACCGGCATCTGAGAATCCACAAGGACTATCACGGCGAGAAATTTACCGTGGTGAAGGACGGCGTGCGCTATTTCAGCCGCTGTTCCTGGTGCTGATCCTGATCGAGGTGTCAGACGTGGTGTTCGCAGTGGATTCCATCCCGGCTATTTTCGCCATCACCACCGACCCGTTCATTGTCTTCACGTCCAACATCTTCGCCATCCTGGGTCTGCGGGCGCTGCATTTCCTGCTCGCCGATGTGGCGGACCGCTTCCATCTGCTGAAATATGGCTTTGCCATGGTACTCACCTTCATCGGCACCAAGATGCTGATCGCGCCCTGGATTCACCTGCCGGTGGTGATCTCGCTTGTGGTCGTCTCAGTGCTGATCGGCGCCAGCGTCATCGCGAGCCTGATCGCCACACGCAAGCCATAAGGCCAGACCGCGCTCGAAGCTCTCCCATGAGCGCGGTCCTGACCCGCATGGGTCAACCTCACCGAGATTCGTTTGGCCGCGCGGTGTCCGCTCTGGGGCACGCCGCAGCGATCCCAGACGTGGTCAGCGTATGATTTTTTTCTTCAGCTTGATGCGTACGTAGAGCAGGATGATCACCGCGACCGCGCCCAGGGTGATGAGCGTGATCAGCTTCAGGTTGTCGCGGAGGGCGGCTTCGTTGTGGCCGATGGTGTAGCCGAGGACGGCGAGGATCGTGACCCAGATGCCGGCGCCGAGACTGGTGTAAAAGCTGAAGACGGCGAGATTCATGCGCGCGAGGCCGGCGGGCAGCGAGATGTACTGCCGCACCGCGGGAATCAGCCGCCCAGTGAAAGTGGAGATGTGGCCGTGGCGCGCGAAGAAGTCTTCCATTCGTTGCAGCGAGTGTTCCTTGAACAGCACGTATTTGCCGTAGCGCAGCAGGAAGGGTCGGCCGAGTTTCAGCGCCAGCCAGTAGTTGAAAAGCGCCCCCGCAAGGCTGCCGCCGATGCCTGAGAGGATGGCCAGCCACAGGTTCATCTCGCCCTTGTAGGCGAGGTAGCCCGCCGGAATCATCACCACTTCGCTGGGGAAGGGGAAGAAGCTCGACTCCAGCGCCATCATCAGGAAAATCCCGGTGTAGCCCCAGGCACCGACGGTTTCTACGATGAATTGAATGGCGTCGTGGAGCATGGTTTTTAGGGGTCAGGATTCAGGATTCGGGATTCAGGGGATGAGCGGCTTCGCCGCGTAGGTGATGAGAATAGGTGCGGAGCACAAAAATCCCTGATCCCTGGCCCCTGAATCCTGATCCCTGACTAAACGACTGCCTCTTCCTTCTTCTCCACCGGTTTGATGAAGTGTTCGCGCTTGACGCCGAACATCAGCAGCAGGGGGCTGGCGACCAGAACCGACGAATAGATGCCGAACATGATGCCGATGGTGAGCGCCAGCGCGAAGTTGTGCAGCGCTTCGCCGCCGAAGAACAGCATCGACAGCACCATGATCTGGGTCGAGCCGTGGGTGATGATGGTGCGGCTCATGGTGCGGGTAATGGCGTCATCAATGATGTGGGGGATGGTTTCACCGCGCATCTTGCGGATGTTTTCGCGGATGCGGTCGAAGATCACCACTGACTCGTTGACCGAGTAGCCCAGCACCGCCAGCACGCCGGCTAGCACGGTGAGCGTGAACTCCCACTGGAAGAAGGCAAACACGCCGAGGATGATGACGATGTCGTGCAGGTTGGCGAGCATGCCGGCCACGGCGAAGCGCCATTCGAAACGGATCGCCAGATAAGCCATGATGCCGAAAGACACCACCAGCAAGGCGAGGGCACCGCTGTCGTAGAGTTCCTCGCCGACCTGCGGGCCGACGAAGTCGATGCGCCGCAGTTCCACGCTGGCGTCGGCTGCCGTCAATGCGGCCATCACCTGGTTGCTGGTCTGCGCGGCAGTAGCGTCGCCGCGGACCGGCAGGCGGATCAATACGTCGTGACTGGTGCCAAAATTTTGCACCGAGATTTCTGGCAGGCCGGTTTTTTCCAGCGCGGCACGAATCGCCGGCAGGTTGGCGGCCTGGGGGTAGCTGACTTCAATCACGGTGCCGCCGGTGAAGTCGACACCGAGGTTGAGGCCACGATCCCACAGCGCCCATACCGAGAACAGGAAGGTGAGCAGGGAAATGGCGGTGGTCGCCTTTCCCCAGCTCATGAAGGGGATGGTTTTCCTGAAGGGGAAGAGTTCAAGCATGGTGAGGCCTTAAATCGAGAGTTTCGTCAGGCGCGCCTGGCGGCCGTACGTGAGGTTGGCCATCGCGCGCGACACCGTCACGGCACTGAACATCGAAGTGAGAATGCCCAGGCACAACACCACCGCAAAGCCGCGCACCGGGCCCGAGCCGAGCCAGAACAGCGAAATGCCGGCGATCAGGGTGGTGATGTTGGCATCCAGAATGGTGCCCCAGGCGCGATCGTAGCCGGCGCTGATCGCCGCCTGCGGGGTGGCGCCGTTGCGCAATTCTTCTCGAATGCGTTCGTTGATCAGCACGTTGGCGTCGATCGCCATGCCCAGCGTCAGCGCAATCGCCGCCATGCCGGGCAGGGTCAGCGTCGCCTGCATCATCGACAGCAGCGCGATCAGGAAGAAGCCGTTGATGGCGAGCGCAATCGACGAGAACAGGCCGAACACGCGGTAGTAGATGACCATGAAGATCACCACAGCGAAGAAGCCCCAGATGTTGGCGTTGAAGCCCTTTTCGATGTTCTCGGCGCCCATGCTGGGACCGACGGTGCGCTCCTCGATAATCTGCATCGGCGCGGCGAGCGCACCGGCGCGCAACAACAGCGCCACGTCGGACGCTTCCTGCGCGGTTTCCATGCCGGTGATCTGCACCCGGCCGCCGCCGATTTCCTCGCGGATGACCGGCGCGGTGATGGCTTCGGCACGGCCTTTCTCGATCAGCAGGATGGCCATGCGCTTGTTGACGTTTTCGCGCGTCACGTCCTTGAAGATGCGCGCGCCCTTGCCGTCGAGGTTGATGTGGACCGCCGCCTGCGCGCTGGTCTGGTCAAAGCCGGGGGCGGCGTTGGTGATCGAATCGCCGGTCAGCACCACGTCCTTCTTCACCGCGATCAGGCCACCGTCGCGGCTGGCCACGATGTCGGTGCCGAACGGCGCCTGGCCCCGTTCCAGCGCGGCGGGGTCGGCCAGTTCGTCGACCATGCGGATTTCCAGCGTGGCGGTGCGGCCGAGGATGTCCTTTGCCTTGGCGGTGTCCTGCACGCCCGGCAGCTGCACCACGACGCGGCTGGCGCCCTGCTGCGTGATCACCGGCTCGGCGACACCGAGTTCGTTGACGCGGTTGCGGAGCGTGGTGATGTTCTGCTGCAGCGCAAAAGACTGCACCTGGGTTTCGGCTTCCGGCTTGAGACGCGCGGTCAGGCTGAAGCTTTCGTCCTGGTCCGCCGTGGCGAAGGTGAGGTCGCCGAACAGTGAGCCCAGCTTGTCGACGGCCGCGTCGCGCTGGTCGCGGGTGGCGAAATGCACGCTCACCGCATTGCCTTCGCGGCTGATGCGGCTGTAGCGGATCTTGGCGCTGCGCAGCTCGCTGCGGAAATCGTTCTGGTAGCGGATGGCGGATTTTTCCAGCGCTGCCGCCATGTCCACCTCAAGCAGGAAATGCACGCCACCGCGCAAGTCGAGGCCGAGATACATCGGCAGTGCGTTGATCGAGCTCAGCCAGGCCGGCGAGGCGGACACCAGGTTCAGCGCCACCGTGTAACGCTCGCCGAGACCTTTCTCCAGCACGTCCTTGGCCTTGATCTGCAGGTCGGTGCTGGCGAAGCGCGCCTTGATGCTGTTGCCCGCCATCTCGATGCCGCCATATGCCACATTGGCGTCTCGCAGCAAGCCTTCCATGCGCGCCAGCAGGGCGGGGTCGGCCTGTTCGGTGGTACGCACCGGCGACACCTGTACCGCAGGCACTTCGCCGAAAAAGTTCGGCAGCGTGTACAGGAAGGCGACCACCAGCGTGAAGCCGATGAGTATGTATTTCCAGAGCGGGAAGCGGTTCATTGTTAGGGGCTAGGAGTTAGGAGTTAGGGGCTAGGGAATTCGGGGGACAGAGGGCTGGGTATTGCAAGCATGAGGCAGCAAAACCCTAGCCCCTAGATCCTAGTTCCTATTCCCTCGTGGTCACAGGCCCTTGATGGTGCCCTTGGGCAGCAGAGTCTGGATCGATTGTTTTTGCACGTGGGTGGTGACGCCGTCGGCGATTTCCAGTGCCACGTATTGATCGCCCAGCTTGGCGATCTTGCCGACCTGGCCACTGGCGGTGACGACTTCGTCGCCTTTTTGCAGTTCGCCCAACATCTTGCGCTGTTCCTTGGCACGCTTCATCTGCGGACGGATGAGCATGAACCAGAACAGGATGAAGATGATGATGAGCGGCAGGAAGTCGGTGATGCCTGGGGTGGCGGCAGCGGCGGTTTGGGCGTGAGCGAGCGAAATCATGGTGGCGGGCGTAGAGTCAAAAACCAGACGATTCTAGCATGCCGGCGTGATGGCTCAGGTACAGTCGCCGGCGACCTGGAAAGGCCCGGTCCGCTCCTGCGTGCCGGGATGGCTGCCGAGCAGGCTGGGGGTGCCGGAGGATTTTTTGTCGAGCCGGCCGAGCAGATCGGCAAAGCGCTGCGGCGGGATACAGGCGGCATTCAGCCAGGCCAGCGCGTAGGCGTCGGCCTCGCGCTCCATGTCGCGCGAATAGCCGCTTTGCAGCAGCAGGCTGGGCAGACCGGCGGCCAGGTCGGTGACGCTGCCGATGTCGCCGGTGACGGCCACCAGGATGGCCCCGGCGCCGATGCCTTGCAGTGCCAGCCGCAAACTGTGGCGGTGCTGCACATGGCCCAGCTCGTGGGCGAGGACGGCGAGGATTTCCTCGTCGTGCTGTGCCAGGTCGACCAGGGCGTCGGTCACCACCACGGTGCCGCCCGGCAGCGTCAGGGCGTTGGCGCCAAACATCGGGCTGTGGCGAAACAGCAGCCGGTAAGGCGGGCAAGCCTGCTGGCGGCAGCGCGCAGCCAGTTGCTGCGCCAGCGCCTGCTGGCGCGCGGCCGGCAGCGCGCTGGGCTGGAAGCTGATTTTTTCCATCAGCGCCAGTGATTCCCTGCCGATACGGCTGTCCAGCCCGGCCGGCAGGGTGTGCGCGGCCAGCTGCGCCGCCGCCGGCACGCCCCAGCGCAGCCCGGCGAACATAACGAGGACCGAGACGAGCAGCGCGGCCAGCGCATAGCCCAGCCGGCTTTCGAGGCGCCGCGCCCAGCGTTCCGGGTCGCGTGAGGGCAGCGCCTGCGCCAGCGCGGCGAGCGCGGCCAGGTCGGTACTGTGCAGTTCGCGCGCGTCGGGCAGGTGCACCACGCCGCGCGCGGCGCCCACCGGCGGTGCGAGGCCGATGGCGTCGAGCGGCAAGGTCAGCGCAATGCCGTCGCCCTCGATATGCAGCCGGCCGGCCTCGATCCAGGCGGTGACCGGGTGCGCGCGCGAAGTGACGCCGTCGAACAGATCGCCCGAAAAGCGCGTCACGTCAGCCCGATATTGAGGTCGAACAGGTCGGCCATTTCGGAACCGGTGGCGGTGCTGGTCTGATGCTGGCCGGCGATGAACAGCCCCAGATCGTCCGGGCCGGTGACGGTGAGCCGGTCCGCACGATAGCGCGCCAGCCGCACCTTGGCCCAGGGGATGAAGAGGCCCAGCGTGAGTGCGATCAGGATCAGGTTGCTGAGATAAATCCAGACCAGGCTGCGTGCGCGCTGGCTGGACTGGAAGCCCACCGGCCCCAGCGCCGTGCCGTTGTAGAACAGATTGGCCGTGCGCGCCATGATCATGGCACCGACGACCGGCAGCATCAGGTAGAAGAACAGCATGCCGAGGCCGATGCTGCCTGCGACACCAGCGCCTGCCGCTTCTGCCGGTATCCCGGCGGTCTTCAGCTGAAAAAGCTGGAAGAAGCCGTAGGCGACTACCGCAAGCGGCAGCAGCATCAACACAAAGGCCAGCAGGTAGACACCCCAGAACGGCTTCAGCGTGCCCTGGTAGCGCGCGGCGGTTTGCCCGTACACCGTGTTGCTGGCGATAAAGCGGACCTGGCGATAGGCCATGTAAGGCAAGATCAGACCGAGCGTAGGCAGCATCAGCAGCGGCAGCAGCACGTAGATCACCGCGGCCTCGCCCAGCCGGCCGGTGAAATCGAAGCGCAGGCCGCGGTAGGCGCTCATCCGTGCGCGAAAGCGCAGGCTCATCACCACGATCCACGGCATCACGATCAGCAGGGCCAGCAGAAACAGCCCCGCCAGCATCGGCGCGAAATAGGTGGCGGCGTAATACGTCACCAGCGCGGCCAGCGCGATCAGCCGGCCCTTCAGAATCTGGATCGGCGAGGCGAGGTAGGAAAACGCCTGGTTGTCGAGCAGCGTGTGGCCGTAGAACCAGCGCAGCGTGCGCACCTTGGCCCAGGCGGAATAGATGCCGAGGGTGACGAGCGTGAGCGCGATGTTGACGATCCAGATGACGAAATACTCGCCGCCGCGACCGGTGAACTGCATCGGATAGTGCTTGGTAGGTGTCATGGTCTCTCCCTGGGTGTGCGTGTTCTTGTTATGTAATCGAGACTCCGCGGCGCCATTCTACACACGAAGCTCCACGCAGAAGGGATGGGGTCAGGTCACCATCCCTGCGCCTGCATGGCGTGGAATTCGGCCACAAAATCGGCAAAGCGGTGGGCCTCGATCGCGGCGCGCATGCCGGCCATCAAGCGGTGGTAATAGTGCAGGTTGTGGATCGTCGCCAGCCGCGCGCCCAGGATTTCGTTGGCGCGGATCAGATGGTGCACGTAGGCGCGGGAAAAATGCGTGCAGGTGTGGCAGTCGCAGGCGTTGTCGATCGGGGCGGTGTCGGTTTTCCAGCGTGCGTTGCGGATGCGCATTTCGCCGCGCCGGGTGAAGAGGATCCCGTGGCGCGCGTTGCGCGTCGGCAGTACGCAGTCGAACTGGTCGATGCCTTGGGCCACCGCCGCAACCAGGTCGGACGGCGTGCCGACGCCCATCAAATAGCGCGGCTTGTCGGCCGGCAGTTGTGGCGCGGTGTGGGCGAGGATGCGCTTCATGTCCTCCTTCGGCTCGCCCACGCTCAGTCCGCCGATCGCATAGCCGTCGAACTCCATGCCGATCAGTTCGCGCGCGGATTCGTCGCGCAGATCCTCGAACATGCCGCCCTGCACGATGCCATACAGCGCGTTGGGATTACCGGCATGCGCCGCCTTGGAGCGCTCGGCCCAGCGCAGGCTCATCCGCATCGAATCGGCCGCCTCGCGCTCGGTGGCGGGGTAGGGCGTGCATTCGTCGAAGATCATCACGATGTCGGAATTCAGCGTGCGCTGGATCTGCATCGAGATTTCCGGTGTCAGGAACAGCTTGTCGCCGTTGATTGGTGAAGCGAACTTCACGCCTTCCTCGGTGATCTTGCGCAACTTGCCGAGGCTGAACACCTGGAAGCCGCCCGAGTCGGTGAGGATGGGTTTGTCCCAGCCCATGAAGCGGTGCAGCCCGCCGAATTTTTCGATCACTTCCAGTCCCGGGCGCAGCCACAGGTGGAAGGTGTTGGACAGCACCATCTCGAACCCCGTTTCGACGAGTTCATAGGGCGCCATTGCCTTCACCGTGCCATAGGTGCCGACCGGCATGAACACCGGCGTCTGCACGGTGCCGTGCGCGAGGTGAAGCTGGCCGCGGCGCGCGCCGCCATCGGTGGTAAGGAGGTCGAATTTCATGCGGGAGCAGACTTTTCTAAAAACATCGCGTCACCGTAGCTGAAGAAGCGATAGCGCTCGGCGATGGCGTGGGCGTAGGCCGCGCGGATGGTGTCCGTGCCTGCAAAAGCGGAGACCAGCATCAAGAGCGTGGATTTCGGCAGATGGAAGTTGGTGATCAGCGCGTCGATGACCTTGAACGCATAGCCGGGCGTGATGAAGATGTCGGTTTCGTCCGAGCCGGCGCGCAGGCTGCCATGGCGCGCCGCCGCCTCCAAGGCGCGGAGGCTGGTCGTGCCCACCGCCACGACGCGGCCGCCGCGGGTGCGCGTCTCGGCGATCGCGTCGACCGTCGCCTGCGGAATCGTGTAGCGCTCGCTGTGCATTTTGTGCTCGGCGACGTCGTCCACTCGCACCGGCTGGAAGGTGCCGGCGCCGACGTGCAGCGTGACACGCGCGGTGCGGATGCCTTGCGCGCGCAGCGTGTCGAGCATCGCGTCGTCGAAGTGCAGGCCGGCCGTGGGCGCCGCCACCGCGCCGGGTTCGTTGGCGTACACAGTCTGGTAGCGCGCCTCGTCGGCGGCAGTCGGCACATGGTCGATATAGGGCGGCAGCGGCAGTCGGCCAAGCCGGTCGAGCACGTCGAGCACCGGCTGCGCAAAACGCAGCAGCGTCAGATCGTCCTGTCGCGCCAGCACGTCGAGGACGCAGTCTTCGCCTAGCAGGATGCGCGACCCCGGCTTCGGCGCATGGCTCGCGCGGATGAAGGCCAGCGCCTCGAATTCGCCGGTCACCCGCTCCACCAGAAGCTCCACCTTGCCGCCGGAATCCTTGGCGCCGAACAGCCGCGCCTTGATCACGCGCGTGTCGTTCATGACCAGCAGGTCATCCGGCCGCAGCAGGGTGGGCAGATCGGCAAAGCGGCGGTCGTGCAGCGCACCCGCAGCGTCGACGTGCAGCAGCCGGCTGCCGCCGCGCTCGGCGGTGGGAAACTGGGCAATCAGTTCGGGAGGCAGTTCGAAGTCGAAGTCAGCGACGCGCATGGGGCGCGATTATAGCTTCCGCCTTGCGGCAGGCTGGCCGATTCGGCGATAATGCGCGGCTTCTGTCGCCGCACGCGTTCGTGTGCGGCCCCTTTGCCGGGATGGCGGAATCGGTAGACGCAGCGGATTCAAAATCCGCCGCTGGTAACAGTGTGGGGGTTCGAGTCCCCCTCCCGGCACCATATATTCAGATGGATTCAACCCCGACCCCGCCCGGGTCAGAACCGGCGCGTCAGGTTCAATTCGAACAGGTGCGAGCGGTAGGCACCGGTATAGCCGCCACCGTAGTCGGAATACGCCGCTTTCACGTTGAGATACCAGTCGCGGTAGATCCCGAAGAAGCCCTCGGCCGAAATGTCGCCGCCAGTACGGTAGCCGCCCATGGTGTTGTCCTTGTAGGGGCCGATACCGAACGCCACGCTGATGCCGTCGTCGTCGCTGAGCTTCCAGTAGGTAAAGGCGGTCAGCGCATAGCGCTGGTAACGCGACGGCGCGTAGTAGCCATTGCCGGGGTCGCGGTCGTAGCCGAACCAGACACCGCTGATGCCGAGGTCCAGATTGAAACGCTGGCTGCGCACGAACGCGCGGCGCGGACCGAGCTGGGCTTCCCAGCGGTCGTTGCCGTCGGAGAAGGTGTCGTAGGCGAGGCGGGCGGCGACAGTATGGCGCAGGTCGGGGGTCCAGTTCGCGTCGAGGGTGTTGGCGCGCCGCTCGATGCCGAGCGCGGCGGCGCGCGGCGACACCGTGTGCAGGTCCTGCCGGCGCGACACGCGCAGGGCGAGTTCGTCCGCGGGCTGCAGGTCCGCCCCGACCTGGTAGATGAAATTGCCGTCGCCTTCGGTGCGGCCGTGGCCGACCTGGCCGTCGATCGACAGCATGGGCGACAGCCGGTGCTGAACGCCCAGCCAGGCCCGGTTATAGCCGAGTGTGGTGCCGCCGCCCGGTTTTTCGAAGCCGCTGCCGGCGTCGGCGTGCAGCCACTGCCGGTCGCCGCCGCCGAACAGGCGCGTGTCCGGATTGATCACGTATTCCCCGCGCGCGCCGAAGCGGCGCAGGCTGACGTCGTCGGAGCCGGCGCTGTAGGCTGCGCCGACGGTCGCGCTGGAACGCAGCGGGGTGCGGATGAAGCGGCCGAGGTCGGCGGTTTCGGCGCTGGTCGGGCGCAGGCGAGCGACGTGGGCCAGGCTGGCGAGCGCCTCGTGCGGACGGTGTGCATGGTGCAGCGCGACGGTGCGGGTGTAGGCGAGTTCGTAATCGTCGGGGTGCGTGGGCGCCAGCGCGTCGACCTCGGCCAGCGCCCGGGTCGGGCGTTGTGCCCAGGCCAGCACGCGCGCTTGTTGTTTGCGCAGGGCCGGACTGTCGCCGAAGCGCTGGGCCTGGATTTCGAGCATTTCCAGCGCGCGCGCATAGTCACCGAGTTCGGTGACGACGACGATGGTTTCCATGCGTGCTGCGGCGTCATCGGGATGCTGCGTCAGATAGGCCTGATAGGCGCGCTCCGATTCGCACAGCTCGCCGCGCCAGTGGTGGACGCGCGCGGTGCCCAGCTGCGCCGGGGCGTCGTCGGGCGCGAGCGCGAGTAGTCGCTGATAGCTGTCCTGCGCAGCGGCATGGTCGCCCTGCCAGGCGGCGATTTCGGCACGGGCGCGCAGATACGCGGCATTGCCGGGTTCGAGCGCGACGGCGCGGTTGATCACTGCGAGCGCCGGCGCCGGCTGCTGGGCGACGGCATGCGCCTGCGACAGCTTGGCGTGCAGCCGGGCATCGTCCGGCGCGTATTTTACCGCCTCGGCGAGCGCGGTCGCCGCACCGGTCGGGTCCTTGAGCTGGCTGGCGCGAATGTCGGCAATGCGTTCCCACAGGTGGGCCTGTGCCGGGTTGGCCTGCAGCGCCTGCGCGTAGACCGCGACCGCATCCGCCCATTGCCCCGCTGTTTCGGCACGCAGGCCGGCATCGGGTACGGACTGCGCCAGCGCCAGGTTCGAGCACAAGGCCCATGCGAGTATCCAATGCCGTTTCATTTGCGCCACCGCCGATTCCGGAAGATCCACAGGTCGGCAGCAAAGCGACCGACGGTGATGAGGTCGAACAGCAGCACGGCGTAGCGCAATGGCGTCACCAGCAGCCCCTTGAAGAAATATTCCAGCCGCTGACCTTTCGCCAGCGTCACCAGGATGGCGGTGGAGACCGCCGTCTCGGCGAGCAGCGTGATCGCCAGCGGTTCCCACATCTGCAGGATGATCATGATCAGCAGCGCAGTCGGAAACGCCACTTTTTCCAGTGCCGACATGAATAACACCCAGCCGATCGGACGGCCGTACTTGATCGTGTAGTCGATACCCCAAGGCTGGCGATACTGCTCAAGATGCACGCGCTTGTCGGCCAGCCCCGCCGCCAGTTCGGCCTGTTCTTCCTGCTTATTGCGGCGGCGCTTCAAGGACTTGAAGGGGCTGCGCATCAATTCGTCGAAGTAGTAGCAGCTTTGCAGGAAGGACGAGGACCACAGGTAGATCTGACCCGGCACGCGGCCGACTTCCGGCTCCTGCGAACGCGCGGTGACGTCGGTGAGCTGGATGTTGCGGTAGCCGTTGTCGTTCATCGCAAAGCCGATGAAGATGTCTTCCGAGTTGGTGAGGTCGTCGCCCAGAATCGGCTCGTAGCGGTCGAACACGATGGTCTTCAGCACGTCGCGCCGATACGCCACCGCGCAGCCCACCGGGTTGAGGATGCTGCCGAAAAAAGCCATCTGCCCCTGGTAGACGAATCGCTGCAGGAAGAAATAGAGCGCCTCGCGGTACAGGTTGGTGATGCCGCGCTGCAGGTGATGGAAGACGCCTTCGCGCGGGTAGATGGTGGCCTCGGGGTGCGACTTCAGAAAGGTCTGCAGGGCGTCGCTTTCGAGCATCGCACGGCGGTCGCGGTCGCGCAGCGGCAGCACGGTGCCGCAGGCGCTGGCGATGCCGGCGCCCTTGTAGAGCTCCTCGACCACGCGGTCGATGTAGTTCTCGGACTCCAGAACGGTGTCGCCGTCGAGGATGAATTCGACGTCGGAATCGAACTCGCGCGATTGCCGTTTCAGCGTCGGCGTCTTGCCGATGGAGTGCGCGCGGCGGATCGAGATCAGGTCCATGCCGTTCAGCGCGCAGAAGGTCTGGGCATATTCGACGGTGCGGTCCTGGCTGCCATCGTCGATCAGGATGATGCGCGTCGGCTTGCGGGTCTGGCGCGCCAGCGCCGCCAGGCACAGCGGAATGTTGCTTTCTTCGTTGAAGGCCGGGATCACCACGTCGACGGTGGCGTCGCGCCAGTCGTCGGCCGGCGTCGGAACGGTTTTATCGGGTCCGTGGATCAGGCCGATGATGCTCAGCACCGTATTGGGGCTGAGGATGAAATAAGGCGTAGTGGCCATGTGGGTATTCTAGACCGAAGTTGCGTGGGAGAGCCGGGGCGCCGTTCGCGGCGGGTGTGCCGCAACGACGCCGCGCCCGGTTTGCTGCAATGTGCTCAGGCTGCGCGCCGGTTTTTTACGCGTTCGCGTTCGATCAGATCGTCCAGCGTGTCACGCAGTCCCCATTCCGGCATGAAGCCGGTCAGCGCGCGCAGCTTGTTGAGCACCGGGCGGCGGTGCGTGACGTCGTCGAATTCCTCGCCGTAGGCATCCTTGTAGGAGATGAAGTGCAGCGGCGAGGTGCTGTGGGTTCGCTGCACGATCAGCTCGGCGAGGTCGCGGATCGAAATTTCCTGGTCGTTGCCGACGTTCACCACTTCGCCCCAGGCCGCCGGGCAGGCGGCGAGCATGTCCAGCGCCACCACGGTGTCGCGCACGTCGCAGAACGAACGCGTCTGCCGGCCTTCGCCATACACGGTGAGCGGATCGTTCTGCACTGCCTGCCTGACGAAGCTCGGCACTACCATGCCGTAATGCCCGACCTGGTTCGGGCCGATGGTATTGAACAGGCGCACCACCACGATATTCAGCTTGTATTTGCGCGCATAGGAAAAGGCGAGGAACTCGTCTGCCAGCTTGGTCACCGCATAAGCCCAGCGCAGGCGTCCGGCGGACGGCAGCACGATATGGTCGGTCTCGGCGAAGCTGTCTTTCTCGTTGAAGCCGTAGACCTCCGAGGTCGAGGCGATGATCACCTGCGGATTCCAGCCGCCACTCTGGATCGCGCGCAGGATGCGTTCGGTGCCGCTCATGTTGGTCGCCATTACCGCCACCGGGTCTTCCAGCACTTTTTTCACGCCGACGACCGCGGCCATATGGTAGATGCGGTCGGCCCAGGCAACGGCCTGGTCGAGGGCGTCCCACTCGAGGATGTCGGCCTCGGCAAATCGGAAACCGGGGTGGCCGCGGAAAGCGTCCAGGTTGTTGAGCGAACCGGTGCTGAGGTTGTCCACCACATATACCTGGTCGCCCTGCGCCAGATGACGCTCTGCCAGATGCGAACCGATGAACCCTGCGCCGCCCGTGATCAAGACATGCATATCGTGCTCCCTACGATTTTTCGCCAGCTGATGCCGAGCCCTGAACAGGCCGGCCACAAGGGCAAATTCAAGTCCCAATGAAAACAAGGGCATGTCTTGTTTTATTGCGGGACAAAACCGACGTGTTTCGTCCTGGCAGGGGGAGCTGCAATTACCGTACCAACGACAATGTTATGATGGCCCGACCATCAAAGGCACTGTTTAGGTGCACAGCGGTCTCGATTTCGGCGCCGGCCGTGAAGTGAGGCGCGATATTGGGGCGTCATATGGGTTTGTCATGAACCCATCACCATTTTTTTCTATTGTTAATCAAGGGACGACGCCACCGCCCGTCAATGGCACAGCCATTGCTTGTCGCAGCATGGGTTGCTTCGAAAGCCGCGCCGGCCTTGATTGCGCGGCGTTTTTCGGAGCGTCAGGAGAAATACCGCATGGCCACATCAGTACTCGCGCAAGACAAATACAGTGACACACCGGGGCAGCTGCATCGCCCGGTCTGCCGGCACTTGAAGGCACACCAGGCCGCGATGGCGAGCGTGCACATGCGTGAGCTGTTCGCCTCAGATCCGCAGCGCTTCGAACGCTATTCGCTGCAGGTGGGCGATCTGCTGCTGGATTATTCGAAGAACCGCATCACCGACGAAACCATGCGCCTGCTGGTCCGCCTGGCCGAGGAGGCCGATGTCACCGGCTGGCGCGAGCGCATGTTCGGTGGCGAGAAGATCAACAACACCGAAAACCGCGCGGTGCTCCACGTGGCGCTGCGCAACCGCAGCAATACGCCGGTCGTCGTCGACGGCGAGGACGTGATGCCGAAAGTGAACGCGGTGATCGAGCGCATGGGCGCGTTCGCCGAGAAGGTGCGCAGCGGCGACTGGCGCGGCTACACCGGCGCGCGCATCACCGATGTGGTGAACATCGGCATCGGCGGCTCCGACCTCGGCCCGCAGATGGTGGTCCAGGCGCTGAAGCCCTACCGCCATCCCGACCTCAAGCTGCATTTCATTTCCAATATCGACGGCGCCCATGTGAAGGAAGCGCTGGAGGCACTGAATCCGGAAACGACGCTGTTCATCGTGGCGTCCAAGACCTTCACCACCCAGGAAACCATGACCAATGCGCACTACGCGCGCACCTGGTTCCTGGCACAGGCGCAGGATGAAAAATCGATCGCGCAGCATTTCGCGGCGGTGTCGACCAACCGCGAAGCGGTCACCGCATTCGGCATCGATCCGGCCAACATGTTCGAATTCTGGGACTGGGTCGGCGGCCGCTATTCGCTGTGGTCGGCGATTGGCCTGTCGATCGTGCTGGCGGTGGGCGCCGAGCGCTTTGCCGAACTGCTGGAAGGCGCGCAGGCGATGGACGATCATTTCCGCCAGGCGCCGCTCGACCGCAACATGCCAGTGATCCTCGCGCTGCTGGGCGTCTGGTACAACAACTTCTTCGGCGCCGAGTCGCACGCCATCCTGCCCTACGACCACTACCTGCGCAGCCTGCCCGCCTACCTGGAACAGGCCGACATGGAATCGAACGGCAAGTCGGTGGACCGCGACGGCAACGCGGTCGACTATGCCACCGGCGCCATCGTCTGGGGCGCCACCGGCATCAACGGCCAGCATGCCTTCTACCAGTTGCTGCACCAGGGCACCAAGATGATCCCGGCCGATTTCATCGTCTCGGTCGAGCCGCACACCGAGCTGCAGGAACACCATGACATCCTCGTCGCCAATTTCCTGGCGCAGACCGAGGCGCTGATGCGCGGGCGCACCCGTGAGGAGACGCAGGCCGAAATGGGCTCGCTTGAAGGGGGTGCAACGCAAACCGGCCAGTTCGTGTCGCACAAGGTGTTCGAGGGCAACCACCCGAGCAATGCGATCCTGCTGCAGAAGCTCACCCCACACGCACTCGGCATGCTGGTCGCGTTGTACGAGCACAAGATCTTCGTCCAGGGCGTGATCTGGAACCTGAATTCCTACGACCAGTGGGGCGTCGAGCTCGGCAAGCAGCTGGCCAGCAAAATCCTGACCGAACTGCACGCCGATGCGCCGGCCGGCGGCCACGATGCCTCGACCAATGCCCTGATCAATTATTATCGACGCACCAATCATCGTGTGACGGGCGCTTAAGACATGAGGGAGTGGATTGCAGGCGACATCGGGGGAACGCGCAGCAGGCTGGCCTGGGTGACGGACGCAGCCGACGCCAGCCGCCTGCGCTTCGAGCGCGAATACACCAGCGCGGCGTTTGCAACGGCGGACGACCTGTTGCGCCAGTTCTTCGCCGATGCGCAGCTGCCGAGCCGGCCGGACGGGCTGATGCTGGCTTTGCCAGGCCCGCTGAACGCGCAGCAGGTCAGGCTCACCAACCTCGACTGGACGCTCGACGCCGCCGCCATGCAGGCCGCGCTCGGGGTGCCCAGCGTGCGCTTCATCAACGATTTCCAGGCCGCTGCTGCCGGCGTCGCCACGCTGGGCGCGGCGGATGTCGTCGCGCTCAACCCGCAGCCGGTCGAGGCAGGCGGCATGCGGGTGATCACCGGCGCCGGCACCGGCCTCGGCCTCGCCTTCCTGGTCAGCGATGCCGACGGGCGCGCGCGCTGCTATCCCAGCGAGGGCGGCCACCTCGATTTCGCGCCGGACAATGCGATACAGGACCGCCTGTTGCAGCGGCTACGCGCCACCTATGGCCATGTGTCGTGGGAGCGCGTGGCGTCGGGCTCGGCGATGAACGACCTCTACCGCTTCTGCTGCATCGAGCTGGGCGCCACCTTGCCCGAAGTGCCGGTCGACGGCGCGGTGCTGGTCGCGCGCGATGCGGCAGGGGATCCCGCCGCCGCGGCCGCGCTCGATCTGTTCATCGACCTCTACGGCGCCTGGGTCGGCAATGTGGCGATGCTGGCCAAGCCGGTCGGCGGGCTGTATGTTGCCGGCGGCGTCGCCGGCCATCTGCGCGCTCGCCTGCTTTCGCCGCGTTTCATGGCATCGGCCGCCGACAAGGGTCGCATGCGCAGCCTGGTCGAACGCACGCCGATCTTCCTGGTTACCAATGACCGGCTGGGGGTGCAGGGCGCGATTGCGACCGCACACGCCTTCGCCCGTGACACAATTCCAACGACAATACATCTTCAACCAGCAGCACAACGGAGTGGGACATGACGATTTCTAAAGACGAGCAGGCGCGGCTGTATCGTTATTACACCGAGCCGAAAATGGTGACCGAGCTGACCCGCAAGACGCTGGCATTGGTGCTGGCCGGGGGCGAGGGCTCACGACTGAAGGACCTGACCGCGTGGCGCGCCAAGCCGGGCGTGCCGATCGGCGGCAAGTACCGCATCATTGATTTTCCGCTGTCCAACTGCGTCAACTCCGGCATCCGCCGCATCGGCGTGCTCACCCAGTACAAGTCGCATTCGCTGATCCGCCATCTGCAGCGGGCCTGGGGTTTCATGCGCGCCGAGATCGGCGAGTTTGTGGAAATCCTGCCGGCGCAGCAGCGCACCCACAAGAAGGAGTGGTACCAGGGCACCGCCGATGCGCTGTTCCAGAACATCGACATCATGCAGCGCCATCATCCCGAGTACGTACTGGTGCTGGGCGGCGATCACGTCTACACCATGGATTACTCCGAAATGCTGCTGTATCACGTGCAGACCGGCGCCGACTTCACGGTCGGCAGCATCGAGATGCCGGTGGAAGACGCCAGCTCGTTTGGCGTCATGTCGGTGGACGACGACATGCGGATCACTCATTTTTCAGAGAAGCCGAAGCATCCCGACAGCATCCCCGGTAAGCCCGGCACCGCGCTGGTCTCGATGGGCATCTACATTTTTTCCAAGGACTTCCTGTACAAGACGCTGATCGACGACGCCAGCGACACCAAGTCCTCGCACGACTTCGGCAAGGACATCATTCCGGCCCAGATCGCCGAGGCGCGCGCGATGGCTTTTCCCTTCCGCGACAAGGATGGCCTGCCGGCCTACTGGCGCGATGTCGGTACCCTGCATTCCTACTGGCAGACCAACATGGAACTATGCTCGGTCGAGCCCGAACTCAACCTGTACAACCGCGAATGGCCGATCTGGACCTACCAGCCACAGTATCCGCCCGCCAAGTTCGTGTTCGACGACGAAGGCCGGCGCGGCGAGGCGATCGACTCGCTGATTGCCGGCGGCTGCATCCTGTCGGGTGCGCGGGTCAAGCGCTCGGTGCTGTTCTTCGCCACCACGGCCGAAAGCTACAGCCTCATCAAGGACAGCGTGATCTTGCCCAAGGTCGCCATCGGCAAAAACTGCCGCATCACCCGCGCGATCATCGATAAGGGCACGGTGATCCCGGACGGCACCGTCATCGGCGAGGACCACGTCGAAGACGCCAAGCGCTTCCACGTGACCAAGGAAGGCATCGTGCTGGTGACGCCAGCCATGCTGGGCCAGAACCTCTACGCCAGATGGCAGGACGAATATGACGGCTAAATCACTCAACGTCGTGCTGTGCTGGCACATGCACCAGCCGTATTACCGCGAAGGCCTCAAGGGCGCCTACCACCTGCCCTGGGTCTATCTGCACGGCATCAAGGACTACAGCGACATGGCGGCGCACCTGGAACGGCATCCCGCGATGCGTGCCGTGGTCAATTTCGCGCCGGTGTTGCTGGAGCAGCTGGACGACTACGGGCGGCAGCTCGACACCTTGCTGAAGCAGGGCAAGCCGACCCAGGACCACATGCTGAACCTGTTGTCCGGCGCCGAGCGCATTCCGTCGGATGTTGCCAGCCGCATGCGCATCGTGCAGGACTGCCAGCGTTGTCACGCGCCGCGCATGATCCATCCGTATCCGGCTTTCCATCGCCTGTTGCGGATGATCGGCGCCACCGACAGTGCCGGGGTCGGCAGCACCGGCCTGCAATGGCACATGGGCTATCTGTCCGAGCAGTTCTTCCTCGACCTGATGACCTGGTACCACCTGGCGTGGCTGGGCCATTCGCTGCGGGACCTGCCGTTGGTGCAGCGGCTGATGGCGCAGGAACGGGGCTTCACCGCGGCCGACCGCCACGAACTGCTGCATCTGATCCAGCATTGCCTGGCCGGACTGATTCCGCGCTACCGCGCGCTCGCCGACCGCGGCCAGGTCGAGCTGTCGATGACGCCTTACGGACACCCCATCGTGCCCCTGCTGAACGACTTCGACAACCTGCGCGACGCGCTGCCCGACGTGCCGGTTCCGGAGGCGCCCGGCTATCCGGGTGGTGCCGAGCGTTCGCGCTGGCATCTACAGCACGGCGCCGAGGTGTTCGAGCACTATTTCGGCAGAAAACCCGTCGGCGTGTGGCTGTCCGAGGGTGGCGTCAGCGAGGATGCGCTGGCCCAGCTTGACGACTTCGGCTTTGCCTGGACCGCAACGGGTGAAGGCGTGTGGCGCAACAGCGGCATCAAGTCGGGCGCCCCCGAGGCCGACCTCGACCACAAGCGCTCGCTGTTTTCGCCGACGCGCATCGACGGCTACAAGTCGCGGGTGTTTTTCCGCGACGACGGCCTGTCGGACCTGATCGGCTTCAAGTACAGCGACTGGCACGCCGACGACGCGGTGGCCGATTTCGTCCAGCATCTGGAAAACATCGCCACCTTTTTCGGCAAGGACGCCGGCCACCATGTGGTCTCGGTCATCCTCGACGGCGAAAACGCCTGGGAGTACTACCCCGACAACGGCCATTACTTTCTGGATGCGCTCTACACTGTGCTGTCCGAGCATCCCACGCTGACGGTCAGCACCTTCGCCGAGCAGGCCGGGCGCGCGCCGGCCAAGGCGATGAAGCGGCTGGCGGCCGGCAGCTGGGTCTACGGTAGCTTCTCGACCTGGATCGGTTCGGAAGACAAGAACCGCGGCTGGGATTACCTGGTGGCCGCCAAGGAGGCCTTCGACGGCGTCGTCGCCGCCGGCAAGATCAATGCCGACCAGCTTGCGCTCGCTACCCGCCAGCTCGCCGTGTGCGAAGGTTCCGACTGGTTCTGGTGGTTCGGCGACTACAACCCGGCGGGCAGCGTCAGCGACTTCGAGCAGCTCTACCGCACCCAGCTGCGCGAACTGTATCGCCTGCTCGGCATCGCGCCGCCGGCCATGCTCGACGTGCCGCTGTCGAGCGGCGGCGGCTGGGTGGAAAACGCCGGCACCATGCGCAGGAATGCCTGATGAATTTCGACACCCACCGCGCCGGCATGCTGTTGCACCCGACCTCGCTGCCGTCCGGCACGCTGGCCGACGCCGAGCGCTGGCTGGATTTTCTGCGCGACGCCGGTTTCAGCGTCTGGCAGATGCTGCCGCTCGGGCTGCCGCTGGTGGGTTTGTCGCCGTATCAGTGTGCCTCGGCCTTCGCAGTCAATCCCGCGCTGTTTTCACTGGAAGATAAAAGCAGCCCGCGCGTCGACATGCGCCGCTTTGTCGGCTGGCGCAACCGGCAGCGCCACTGGCTCGACGACTACGCGCGTTTCATCATCATCAAGGCGGCGCATGGCGGTGCGTCCTGGCCCGACTGGCCGGTGCCCTTGCGCGATCGCGACCCGCAGGCGCTCGCCGCATTCGACGCCGCCCATGCGGTCGCGTTGAAGATCGTGATGGTCGACCAGTACCGTGCCGCGATGCACTGGCAGAAAATACGCGCGGCCGCGGCAGTACGTGGCATTGAGCTGTTTGGCGACATGCCGATTTTCGTTGCCCACGACAGCGCCGACGTGTGGGCGCAACGCCATCTGTTCCTGCTCGATGCCGAAGGCCATCCCACCGTGGTGGCCGGGGTGCCGCCGGATTATTTTTCCGCGACCGGCCAGCGCTGGGGCAATCCGCATTACAACTGGCCGGCCATGCTGGCCGACGGCTTTGCCTGGTGGCGGGCGCGGCTGGCCGCGCACTTCGAATGGTTCGACCTGGTGCGCATCGATCACTTTCGCGGCCTGGTCGCGGCCTGGGAGATTCCCGCGCAGGAACCCACCGCGATCCACGGCACGTGGATCCCTGCACCGGGTGCGGCGCTGCTGCAGGCCATCGTCGACGAAATGGGCGAACTGCCGCTGGTGGCCGAGGACCTCGGCATCATCACGCCCGACGTCACCGCGCTGCGCCACCAGTTTGGCCTGCCCGGCATGTCGGTGCTGCAATTCGCGTTCGATGCGCACGCCGACAATCCGCACAAGCCCGAGAATGTCCAGCCCGATACCGTCTACTACACGGGCACCCACGACAACGACACCACCGCAGGCTGGTGGAGTTCGCTGCCTGACGAGGTGCGCCACCAGGTGATGGAGCAGATGGGTGTTGAGGATCCCGCCGCGCTGCCGGGCGCGATGATCGACACTGTGCTGCACAGCCGCGCTGCGCTGGCCATGCTGCCGCTGCAGGATGTGCTTCACCTCGGCAGCGCGGCGCGCATGAACACGCCCGGCACCAGCAGCGGCAACTGGAGCTGGCGCTTCGAATGGGATGCGCTGAGCCCTGAGCTGGCCCCCCGTTTGCTACAACAATTACAGAAAGCCCATCGATGCGAGACGCCGCACACCCCATGAAATCCCCCAGGCCGGCCACACTGCCCGCGATCAGTCCGCCGATCCAGCGCGTGCAGCACGGCACCCACCACGATCCGTTCGAGGTGCTGGGGGTGCACGCCCAGCCTGACGGCAGCACGCTGATCCGTGCTTTCCTGCCCGCCGCCGAAGCGGTCGAGGTGGCCGGCGGCCCCATGATGCGGGTGTCCGGCACCGACTGCTTTGAGCGTCTGCTGCCGGCCGGCAGCGCGGTCGAACCCCATCCGGTGCTGCGCTGGCAGGACAAGGGCGCAGGCCACTGGCATACCACGCAATGCCCCTACAGCTTTGCCCCGCAGCTGGGCGAAACGGATTTGTACCTGCTCGGAGAAGGGCGCCATTTCCAGGCCTGGAAAGTACTCGGCGCGCGCCTCAAGACCATCGACGGCGTCGACGGCTGCCTGTTCGCGGTGTGGGCGCCCGCCGTGCAGCGGGTCAGCGTGATCGGCGACTTCAACGCCTGGGATGGGCGTCGTCACCCGATGCGCTGTCGCGGCAGCTCGGGCATCTGGGAGCTGTTCATCCCCGGCCTTGTGGCTGGCCAAGCCTACAAATACGAGATCCTCGGCAGCCACGGGCAGTTGGTGAAAAAGACCGATCCCTACGCGCGGCAGATGTTTCCGCGTCCCGAAACCACCAGCTGCGTGCCCGCCGAAACGGCGTATGCCTGGGCGGATGGCGACTGGATTGCTGCGCGCGCGCAGTTCGACTGGCAACATCGCCCGGTCAGCATCTATGAAATGCACCCCGGTTCGTGGCGGCGACATGCCGACGGCAGCTTCTACAGCTGGGACGAACTCGCGGCCGAGCTGATTCCCTATGTGCAGGACCTCGGCTACACCCATATCGAACTGATGCCGGTGGCCGAGCATCCGCTCGATGCCTCGTGGGGCTACCAGGTGTCGGGCTATTACGCGCCGACTGCGCGCTTCGGCTCGCCGGACGATTTTCGCGCCTTTGTCGACGCCTGCCACCAGGCCGGCATCGGCGTGCTGCTCGACTGGGTGCCGGCGCACTTTCCGAAAGACGAATTCGCGCTGGCGCGCTTCACCGGCGAGCCGGTGTACGAGCACGCCGACCCGCGCCGTGGCGAGCACCAGGAGTGGGGCACGCTGGTGTTCGACTTCGGCCGCAACGAGGTGCGCAATTTCCTCGTCGCCAACGCGCTGTACTGGCTGGAGGAATTCCACATCGACGGCCTGCGCGTCGACGCGGTGGCGTCGATGCTCTACCTCGACTACTCGCGCAATCCGGGGGAGTGGCTGCCGAATCAATACGGCGGGCGCGAAAACATCGAGGCGGTGCAGTTCCTGCGCGAGATGAACATCGAAGTGCACGGCCGCTTCCCCGGCGTGCTCACCATCGCCGAGGAATCGACTGCATGGCCGGCGGTGTCGCGCCCGGTCGAACTCGGCGGGCTGGGCTTTTCGATGAAATGGAACATGGGCTGGATGAACGACAGCCTCGACTACATCGAAAAGGAGCCGGTCTATCGCAAGTACCAGCACAACCAGCTGACCTTCAGCCAGATGTATGCGTGGACCGAAAATTTCGTGCTGCCGCTGTCGCACGACGAAGTGGTGCACATGAAGAAAAGCCTGCTCGACAAGATGCCGGGTGACACCTGGCAGCGCTTTGCCAACCTGCGCCTGTTCTATGCCTGGCAGTACGCGCACCCGGGCAAGAAGCTGCTGTTCATGGGCAGCGAATTCGGCCAGTGGAACGAATGGAAGGAAGCCGGCGAGCTGGACTGGGCGCTGCTCAAGTTTCCCGCGCACGACAGCATTCGCGCCGTGCTGCGCGACCTCAACCGGCTGTACCGGGACGAGCCGGCCCTGCACACCTTCGACTTCGATCCGCGCGGCTTCCGCTGGATCGACTGCCACGATGCCGACCAGTCGGTGCTGAGCTTCGTGCGCCAGGGCGGCGAGGGGACGGCACCGCTGGTGGCGCTGTTCAACTTCACCCCGGTGCCGCGTACGGCCTACCGCATCGGCGTGCCGTCGGGCGCGGCGTGGTGCGAAGTGCTCAACACCGATTCGACGTATTACGGCGGCAGCAACCTCGGCAACGGCCGCCCGCTGCAACCGCAGAACCTGCCCTGGATGGGTTACGACCATTCCGTGGAGGTGACGCTGCCGCCGCTGGGCGCCATTTTTCTGAAACCATGCTAGGAGGGGATAGGAACTAGGATCCAGGAGATAGGGGATGTGCGGCCAATGGCCGCGTCAATGAAAAAGCGCGAAGCACAACCCCTAGCCCCTAGTCCCTAGATCCTAGCCCCTAAAAATAATGAAACGCGGAGCAAAAAAAATACTGTTCGTGGCCAGCGAGGCCTACCCGCTGGTGAAGACCGGCGGGCTGGGCGATGTGGCCTACAGCCTGCCACACGCGCTGCACGACCGCGGCGCCGACATTCGCCTGGTGCTGCCCGGCTATCGCGCGCTGCTGCGCCAGTTGGAGCAGGTGCGCATTATCGGCTGGCTCGACGTGCGCGGCGCCGAAGGCATCGTCAGCGCGCGCATCCTGGAAACGCGCCATCCTGATTTTGCGTTCCCGCTGTGGATCGTCGACTGCCCGCCGCTGTTCGACCGCGCCGGCAATCCCTACGTCAACGCCAGTGGGCTGGACTGGCCGGACAATGCCGAGCGCTTCACCGTGTTTGCGCGGGTGGCAGCCTTGCTGGCGCAGGATGCGCTGGACATCGGCTGGCAGCCCCACGTGGTGCACACGCACGACTGGCAGACCGGCCTGGTCGCCGCGTTTCTGGCCGACCAGCCGCTGCGGCCGAAGACCGTGTTCACCATCCATAACCTGGCGTACGGCGGGCACTTTTCACACACCGATTTCGTCCGGCTGCAATTGCCGGGTCCGTGGTGGACCCCGGAAGGCGTGGAATTCCACGGCGGCTTTTCCATGCTGAAGGCGGGCATCGTCTACGCCGACGCGGTCACCACGGTGAGCCCCACCTATGCCGCCGAAATCTGCACCCCCGAATTCGGCTATGGTCTCGACGGCCTGTTGCTTTCGCTGCAGCACAAGCTGCACGGCATCCTCAATGGCATCGACACCCGGCTGTGGAATCCGTCCACCGACCCGCACCTGCCCGCGCATTATTCGATGAGCCGCATCCTGCCTGGCAAGCGCCGCAACAAGCAGGCCCTGCTCGAACGGTTCCTGCCACAGGTTGACGATGCGTCGATGCAGGCGCCGCTCTTGGGCCTGATCGGGCGGTTGGTCGAGCAGAAAGGCATCGACTGGGTGCTGGCGGCGATCCCCACGCTGCTGGCCGAAACCGATGCGCGCTTCGTGCTGCTGGGCAGCGGCCAGACGCTCTACGAGCAGAAGCTGATGCGCCTGGCACGCCAGTATCCGAATCGGGTGTTCGTCGAAATCGGCTATGACGAACCGCTGGCGCATCTGATCGAGGCGGGCGCCGACATGTTCATGATGCCTTCGCGTTTCGAGCCGTGCGGACTCAACCAGATGTACAGCCTGCGTTACGGCACGCCGCCCATCGTCTACAAGACCGGCGGGCTGGCCGACACCGTGATCGATGCCAACACGGACACGCTGGAAGACTCCAGCGCCAACGGCTTCGTGTTCGACCGCCCGGACGTGGCCGACTTCGTGGGCGCGATCCGCCGCGCGATCGACCTCTACCACCAGCCGACGCAATGGCGGCGGCTGCAGCAAACCGGCATGCGTCAATCCTTCGAGTGGTCGGACAGCGCCGACCACTACCTTGCCCTCTATACACAATGACCATGCATCCAGCGGGAGCCCCCATGCCAGACGAAAAACCAGCTGTCACCAGTGCCGTTGCCTTGAAGCCGTTGCCGAACACCAGCGCGGCCTTCACCCAGGATTTCGAGCGCTATCAGTTCTACCACATGGGGCGCTTTCAGGGCTGCCCACCGGTCTACACCTACCACGCCGTGGCCTGGACGCTGCGCGACCGGCTGATGTCGGACTGGATGAACACCTATGCCGAGCGCGACCAGCCGGGCAAGCGCCGCGCGTATTACCTTTCGCTGGAGTTTCTGATTGGGCGCGCGCTGTCCAACCATGTGCTGAACCTGGGCGTGGACGACCCCACGCGCGAAGCCCTGCAGAGCTTCGGACAGACGCTGGAAGCGGTGGCCGAGGAAGAAGCCGACGCCGGGCTCGGCAATGGCGGCCTCGGTCGCCTGGCGGCCTGCTTCATGGACAGCTGCGCCACGCTCAACCTCCCCGTGATGGGCTATGGACTCCATTACGAGTACGGCATGTTCCGCCAGCAGATCGAAGACGGTTACCAGGTCGAGGAAGCCGACCACTGGCTGCGCGATGGCAACCCGTGGGAGATCGAACGCTCCGAATTCACCTGCCGCGTTCCCTTTGGCGGGCATACCGAGCATTTTCACGACAAGGCAGGCATCCATCGGGCGCGCTGGGCCGACACCAGCGATGTGCTGGCGATCCCGTTCGACATGCCGATCTCGGGCTACCGCAACAACGCCGTCAACACGCTGCGATTGTGGAAGGCCGCCGCCACCGACGAATTCGACCTCACTGAATTCAACGCCGGAAGCTACACCGAAGCCGTGCAGGCAAAGAACCACGCCGAGCACATTTCCATGGTGCTGTACCCCAACGACACCAGCGAAAACGGCAAGGAGCTGCGACTGCGCCAGCAGTACTTCCTGGCGTCGGCCAGCCTGCAGGATGCGATGCGCCAGTGGCGCGCGGCGGGGAACACCGACCTGCGCAAGTTCGCCGAACACAATGTCTTCCAGATGAACGACACGCATCCCACCATTGCGGTGGCCGAGCTGATGCGCCTGCTGCTCGACGACGAACGCATGCAGTGGGACGAGGCCTGGTCCATCACCACACAGTGCATGGCCTATACCAACCACACCCTGCTGCCCGAGGCGCTGGAGCGCTGGCCGGTCTCGCTGTTCGAACGCCTGCTGCCACGCCCGCTGGAGATCATCTACGAAATCAACGCCCGCTTCCTGCGCCAGGTGTCGATCAAATGGCCGGGCGACAATGAGCGCCGGCGCCGCATGTCCATCATCGAAGAAGGCCATGTGCGTCAGGTGCGGATGGCCTGGCTTGCGATCGTCGGCAGCTTCTCGGTCAACGGCGTCGCCGCGCTGCATTCGCGCCTGCTGAAGGAAGGCCTGTTCCGCGACTTCGTCGAGCTGTGGCCGGGGAAATTCAACAACAAGACCAACGGCGTCACCCCGCGCCGCTGGGTGGCCCACGCCAACCCCGGCATGAGCGCGCTGATCAGCCGACAGATTGGCGAAGGCTGGGTCGCCGACCTCGCGCAGCTGGAACAGTTGAAGCCGCTGGCCGATTCCAGGAACGTCGCCTTCCACGCCGACTGGCGCGCAGTCAAGCGCGCCAACAAGCAACGCCTCGCCGATCTGGTCAAGGCCGAATGCGGTGTCGACTTCAACCCCGACGCGCTGTTCGACGTACAGGTCAAACGCATCCACGAATACAAGCGGCAGCTGCTCAATGTGCTGCATGTTGTCCATCTTTACAACCGCATCAACCGCGGCAAGCTGCATGGCTGGACCGACCGCTGCGTGCTGATCGGCGGCAAGGCCGCGCCGGGCTACGTCATCGCCAAGCGCATCATCAAGTTGGTCAACAGCGTGGCCGACGTGGTCAACGCCGACCCCGACGTCAACGGCCGCCTGAAGGTCGCCTTCCTGCCCAACTACCGGGTGAGCAGCATGGAAATCATCGCGCCGGCGACCGATCTGTCCGAGCAGATCTCGACCGCCGGCAAGGAGGCGTCCGGTACCGGCAACATGAAATTCATGATGAACGGCGCGATCACCATCGGCACCTACGATGGTGCCAACATCGAAATCCTGGAAGCCGTGGGCGAGGACAACTTCTTCCTGTTCGGCCTGCGCGCCGAAGAGGTCGAGGCGCTGCGCCCGCAGTACCAGCCGATGTCCTACGTGGAGAACGATTCCGATCTGCGCGAGGTCATCGAGCTTCTGCGCTCGGGCCACTTCAATCAATGCGAGCCGGGCATCTTCGATATGATTCTCGATGCGCTGCTGAGTCCGCACGACCCGTGGATGGTGCTGGCGGATTTCCGCAGCTATGTCGACGCGCAGGAGCAGGTGTCGCAGGCCTGGCAGGACGAACCCCGCTGGACGCGGATGAGCATCCTCAACACCGCGTCCAGCGGCTTCTTCTCCACCGACCGCACCATGCGGGAATACAACGCGGAGATCTGGAAGCTGAAGTAAGCGGAAAATTACGGCGCCTGCCCACACGCGAGTTGCGCGGTGGGCAGGGAGGGCCGTCGTTCACGCCAGCGCGATTGACGAATCAGAAAGCTCTAGATTAGAGTCGGCCCCACACTACGGCACGCGCAACGCACGCGTGTCGACCCTGCGGAAGAACACAACAATTCAAAGCAACACGCGAAGGGGGAGGGGGCCATGTCGAATGGAATGTGTTAGTGCGCGCAAGGCGCACGTGAGAACAATCACCTTGTAACACCCCTGGAAAAGAGCGATTAATGGAGTCTGACCCCATTAGTCTGACCCCATTTATCACCGGCGTGTGCTGGCCCCCATCGATCTATCGGCGCACAGTTCGGCGCTGGCGGAAACCGCCCGCCGCGTTGCGCCCAAGGCGCATCTCACTCTGGCGCATGCTTTCGAAGTGCCGTTCGAGGGCAAGCTGCAGTTCGCTGGTGTTTCTGAGGACGACATCCTTCACTATAGCCAGGAGGAACGCCAAACCGCATTGGTCACGCTGCGTACCTGGGCGGAGATGCAAGACCGCCCCAACATCCGGTTGGAACACGGCAGGCCGGAAGCCGTCATCCCCATCTTGCTGCGGGAAACTGTGACGGATCTGGTGGTGGGCAAACATGAAAAATCGGAAACAATCGATCTGTTGCTCGGCAGCATGACCTAGCACTTGCTGCGGGAGTCAGCCTGCGATGTGCTGGTTACGCCGCCCGGCATGATGCCGAAGCCATGATTCTGGAAAACCCAGTTGAACCACAGCGCGCACAAAAAAGGCAGGCTACGTAACTATTCGGTTTTATCCCTGTCTCTATAGTGGACAATTCAGGACCTTTTCGGAAGGAGCGTTATGCAAAACTTGACCCGCATCGTCGTCGCCACTGACTTCTCCGTGCCCGCCAATGCTGCCATCACCCGCGCAGCCCTGCTCGCCCGACAACATGGCGCAGAACTGCACCTGCTGCATGTGTTGTCCCCCTTGGCGCTGTATCCCGGTCAGGCTGTCGAGCCTGCCGCCAACGGCGATGCCAGACTCGCTTCCGCCCGCAATCTGCTCATCGCCACAGCCGAACGCGTGCTTGAGCGTTACGACGTCCATGTCCACATTGTGCAGCGTGTCGGCCGGGCGCATACCCGCATCAGAGAATATGCAAACGAAGTCGCCGCTGACTTGGTGGTGGCGGGCGTGCGTGGCGAGGATTCTTTGCTGAGCCTGATGTTAGGCTCCACCGCCTGGCGCCTGTTACGTGTGTGCGAGCGTCCGGTGCTCGTCGTGCGCCCTGTGCCCCTCGGGCCCTATCGCCAGGTAATTGCGGCGGTCGATTTCTTCCTGCATACCCAAGCAGTCTGCACCTGGGCCAAACGGATGGCCGGTGACGAACCGGTGCATCTGCTGCACGTGCTGGCGCCGCAGGATCAGGACGAACAGGCGAATGAGAGCATGCGCACCATTGCCGGGAATTTGATGGCCAATTTGCAATCAGACCTGCCTTACGCAACAGAAGGCCAGATTGGGGTCGGTTATCCGCTCGTTATGATTTTGCAGCACGCCGCCCACTGCAACGCGGATTTGATTGTGCTGGGTCGGCATGGTCAGGGCGGGCTGGAAGCGTACTTGCTGGGCAGCGTGAGCAAGGACGTGGCACAGGCTGCGAATTGCGACGTGTTGCTGGTGGACGCTGACTGACGCATCCAGTAGTCCCATAAGCGTCAAGGCAGCACAAATTAAGTTGAGCGAGGGGCAATAAGGGACACTCATTAGCCGGCCGTAGTCAAGCGCGAACACCTTTCCCGCCCGCCTGTTGAAGGCGGGTTTTTCTTTCCTTGTTTGCTGCCTTGCTGTTTTAGGCCGAACCCGTTTCCTCGATGCTGGCTACGACCGAGGAGCGTGTCCGATATTTTGTGTGTAAACAGGCCTTTGGCAGGAGTCTTCTCCTGAAAAGCAGCCCCGCTTCTCCGGCAGCATCTCGTCCCACAGGCTATAAAGACCAAACATCCTTCCTGTTATCAAGGAGACCGTGATGAGCTCGAATCTGAATGAAGTGATGCTGCACCTGGAAGAAACGCTGGATGAGGAGACGCTGCACACGCTTGAAGACGGTGTGCGTCAGGACGCGGGAGTGGTGTCGGTGGGGCACAATCCGGACAACGCGCACATGATCATGGTGGTGTACGACTCGGAAACGACGCGAGCGGCAAGCCTGCTCCACACGTTTCAGGAGCGCGGCCTGCATGCGCAGGTCGTGGGCTTGTAAAAGCCCCGGTTCCTTTCCAGGCGCGCATGAAAAGGCCGGGTTTCCCCGGCCTTTTTGCTTCAGTCGACGCCGCTTTAGGCTGCCTGCACCGGTATGGCGTGGCGCGTGTCCATGATGCGGTTGTCCGCGTCCACATAGACCAGCTCCGGCTCATAGCGCGCCAGTTCGATCTCGTTGTACACCGCGTAGGTGGCGATGATGACGAGGTCGCCCGGGTTCGCCTTGTGCGCGGCGGCGCCGTTCACCGAAATGATGCCGGAGTCGCGCGCGGCACGAATGGCGTACGTGGTGAAACGCTCGCCATTGGTGACGTTGTAGATCTGGATCTGCTCGTACTCATGGATGTTGGCCGCGTCCAGCAGGGTTTCGTCGATGGCGCACGAGCCTTCGTAATGCAGCTCGGAATGCGTGACGGTCGCCCGGTGCAGCTTGGACTTGAGCATCGTTCTTTGCATGACGGTGCCCTCGCAAAAAATGGACGGCCATTATACCAAAACGCGCCCCTGATCCAGAAGGGCCGGGTCGGCCTAACTGTGGAGGCGCAGCTGGACGTCGAGGTAGTCGAAGAGCAGGCAGTAGGCCGCGATCGGCAGGGGCAGGCCGAGCAGCGTGCCAATGAGGTAGTCGCGATAGCGGACGCCGGACAGGGCGAGGGTGTAATTGAGCGCCGGAACGGTCTGGAACAGCATTCTCAGCAGCACGATGCTGCGGATCGGATGCGTGTCGAGCTGGTTCAGTAGCCGCGTTGCGAGTGGGCCCTTGAGCGTGCGCAGCGCATCGCCGCCGACGAAACGGATGGAAAAATAGGTGACGGTGCACGAGACGATGGCCGCGACATAGGTGGCCAGCCCGCCCCAGGTCTTGCCCAGCGCGAACACCGCCGCAGCCAGGAAAATCCACCCCGGTATCTGGACCAGGTTGCCCAGGGTGAAGATCAGGATGAAAACGGCCAGCCCGGTGACGGGGTTCTCGACCAGGATCTGGTGCAGGTAGGCCAGATTGAACTGACTCCGCAGGCCGGACAGCTCAAAGACCGCCAGCAGCAGGAGGAGAAACAGGAGAACCGCGAGAAGCCGCTTGTAGGGGCGCACGCTATTCATGGGTGGGGTGCGACTGGGCTTATGGGCTTGCAGCCGGAAGGGAAAAATCGAGATTGTCGATCAGCCGGGTGTTGCCCAGCCAGGCCGCGCCCAGCACCACCAGCCGGTTGCTCGCCGGGGTAGGGGCCTGCAGGGTCGCGGCATCGCGCAACGCGACGTAATCGACGCGCCAGCCGGCCATTTTCAGGTGGCGGGCGGCGGAGGCGGCGAGCGCATCGAAATCGCGTTCGCCTGCCTCTACCGCGGTGACGACGGCGGCGAGCTCGCGCTGCAGCTGCGCCCCCTGGATGCGCTCGGAGGTGCCGAGGTAGGCGTTGCGCGAACTCATCGCCAGGCCGTCAGGCTCGCGCAGGGTGTCGCCCGCCACGATTTCAATGGGCAGATTGAACTGCTCGACCAGCGCGCGGATGACGAAGAGCTGCTGAAAATCCTTTTTTCCGAACACGGCCACGCGCGGCTGCACCAGGTTGAACAGCTTCAGCACCACGGTGGCCACACCGGCGAAGTGGCCGGGTCGGAAGGCGCCGCACAGGTCGTTGGCCAGCGCGTCGGGCGGCTGCACGGTGAAGGTCTGCGCCACCGGATACAGCTCGGCGACGTCGGGCGCGAACACCAGGTCGCAGCCGGCGGCGGCGAGCCTGTCGCAATCGGCATCCAGCGTGCGCGGATAGCGCTCGAAATCCTCGCCGGCGCCGAACTGCAGCGGGTTGACGAAGATGCTGGCAACTACCGGCTGGCCGTGCTGTTTTGCGAGTTCGACCAGCGAGACGTGGCCGGCGTGCAGGTTGCCCATGGTCGGCACGAACGCGGTGCCGGTTTTCCCGGCCAGCGCGGCGCGCAAGGCGGCGGCAGTGTGGGCGACCTGCATCAGAAGCTGTGTTCGGCGGCGGGAAAGCTGCCGTCCTTGACTGCGGCGACGTAGGCGCGCACGGCGGCTTCGATGCCGTCGGCACCCGTGAGGAAATTCTTCGAGAATTTGGGCGCGCGCGGATACAGGCCCAGCATGTCGTACAGCACCAGCACCTGGCCGGAGCAGTTGACGCCGGCGCCGATGCCGATGGTCGGAATCGTCAGCGCCTCGGTGACTGCTTTCGCCAGCGCGGCCGGCACCATTTCCAGCACGATCAGGCCGGCCCCGGCGGCTTCTAGCGCGCGGGCGTCGGCGATCAGTTGCGCGGCGGCGGCGTCCTCGCGCCCCTGCACCCGGTAGCCGCCGAGCTGGTTGACCGACTGCGGCAACAGGCCGACGTGCGCGCACACCGGAATGCCGCGTTGGGTCAGGAAAGCCACCGTCTCGACCATGACCGTGCCGCCTTCGAGCTTGACCATGTGCGCGCCTGCCGCCATCAGCCGCGCGGCGGCGGCAAACGCACGCTCGGGCGAGGGCTGGTAGCTGCCGAAGGGCAGGTCGGCAACGATGAAGGCGTGCTCGGTGCCGGCCGCCACGCAGCGCGTGTGATACGTCATTTCGGCCAGCTTCACCGGCAGCGTGGAGGCGTGGCCCTGCACCACCATGCCGAGCGAATCGCCGACCAGCAGCACCTCGACGCCGGCGCCATCGAGCACGCGCGCAAAGCTGGCGTCGTAGCAGGTGAGCACGGCGATTTTCTCGCCGCGCTCGCGCAGGGTTTTGAGGGTGGTCAGGGTGATGCCCATGTCAGGCTCCCCGGTTGAAAAATTCGCGCGGGCCGCGCATCTTGTCCACGCGTTCCAGCAGCAGCTCGAAGTCGTCTTCGCTCTGCGCGAAGTTGAGGTTGGCGGTGTTGACGATGAGCAGCGGCGCCGCCTCGTAGCGGTGGAAAAACTCGCTGTAGCTGTTGGCCAGGCGCTGCAGGTAGTCGGCATCCATGCCGCGCTCGAACTCCACGCCGCGGCGGTGGACGCGCTCCCGCAGCGCGTCGATCGGCGCCTGCAGGTAGATCACCAGGTCGGGCGTCGGCGCCTGCGGGGCCAGGTCGGCGTAGACCTTCTGGTACAGCTCGAATTCGTCATCGTCCAGGTTCAGGCGCGCGAACAGCATGTCCTTGTCGATCAGGAAATCCGACACCGTGCCGGCGCGGAACAGGTCGCCCTGCGCCAGGTCGCGCAGCTGGCGCGTGCGGTCGAACAGGAAATGCAGCTGTGTCGGCAGCGCGTAGCGTTTCGGCTCCTGGTAGAAGCGCGGCAGGAAGGGGTTGTCGCCGGCGTTTTCCAGCAGGGTGTCGGCATCGAGCCGTTCGGCCAGCTTGTAGGTGAGGCTGGTCTTGCCGGCGCCGATCGGACCTTCGACGACGATGTAGCGGTAACGGTCCAGACTCATGCGTTGACGGCGGCGGCAGGGGGGGGCAGTACGGCCACACTCTGGTCGGCGCAGCCGGCAAGCCAGTCGGCGGCGCGGCCGCGGCCGGGAATGGTCGCGTCCGGCGCGATTTCAATCAGCGGCAGCAGCACGAAGCCGCGCTCGGTCATGCGCGGATGTGGCAGCGTCAGGCCTTCTTCATGAAAATGCGCGTTGCCGTACAGCAGCAGGTCGAGGTCGAGCGTGCGCGGCGCGTTGCGAAAGCTACGCTCGCGGCCGTGGCGGTGTTCGATGTCGAGCAGCGCAACGAGCAGCGCGCGCGGCGCGAGGCCGGTTTCCACCTGCGCCACCGCGTTGATGAAGTCGGGCTGGTCGACGTAGCCCACCGGCGCCGACGCATACAGGCTGGACCGCGCGATCAGCCGGGTGGCGGGCAGGCGGTCGAGCTCGGCCAGCGCATATTCAACCTGCGCCGCCGGGTCGTTGAGGTTGGCCCCGAGGCCGATGGTGGCGATCACGTTCATGCAGACGGCGCCTCGCCGGCGGCATCGGCCGGTTTTTTGCGCTTGCGCTTGCGGCGCGGCTTGGGGCCGCTGTCGGCCAGCAGCATGGCGGCGCGCTCGTCGTCGTCGACCTCCTGGAAGCGCGTCCACCACTCGCCGAGCTCGGTGTCGACTTCGCCGGATTCGGCGCGCAGCAGCAAAAAGTCGTAGGCGGCGCGGAAGCGCGGATGCTCCAGCAGGCGATACGGGCGCTGTCCACCGCGCTGCTCGAAGCGCGGCTGCAGTGCCCAGATTTCCTTGATCATGCCGTCGTAGCGGCGCGGGATCGCAAGCTGCCCGCGCTGCGCATCGAGCACCTCGTCCATCGCCATGAACAGGGCGGGTTGCGGTTTTTCGCCGGCGGCTTCGAGCGCGCGCCAGCGCTGCAGCGTCTGCGGCCACAACAGCGTGCCGAACAGGAAGGCCGGCGAGGCGGGCTTGTCCTGCGCGATGCGCGCATCGGTGGTCTTCAGCGCAGCAGTGATGAAGCGCTCGCCGGTGGGGTCGTCGAGGATGGTGTCCAGCAGCGGCAGCATGCCGTGGTGCAGGCCCTCGGCGCGCAACTGGTGGACGCCGCGCAGTGCGTGGCCCGACATCAAGAGCTTCAGCGCCTCGTCGAAGATGCGCGCGCGCGGAATGTTGGCCAGCAGCGGCGCCAGCGTGGCGACCGGGCGACGGGTGTCGGGGTCGATGTGGAAATCGAGCTTGGCGGCAAAGCGCGCGGCGCGCAGCATGCGCACCGGATCCTCGCGGAAGCGCGTCTCGGGGTCGCCGATCATGCGCAGCACGCGCTTCTTGCAGTCGGCGACGCCGCCGAAATAGTCGTGCACTTCCTCGCGCACCGGGTCGTAGTACAGCGCATTGATGGTGAAATCGCGCCGCGCGGCGTCGTCCGCCATGTTGCCGAACACGTTGTCGGACAGGAGCCGGCCGTGTTCGTCGGTCGACCGACCCTCATCGTCCTCGGCTTCCTTCTGCCCATTGGAGCGGAAGGTGGTGACCTCAATGGTGACGCGGCCGCACATCACGTGGACGATCTGGAAGCGGCGCCCGATGATGCGCGAGCGGCGGAACAGCCGCCGCACTTCTTCCGGGGTGGCGTCGGTGGCGACGTCGAAATCCTTGGGCGTCTTGCCCAGCAGCAGGTCGCGCACCGCGCCGCCCACCACATAGCCCTTGAATCCGGCCTGCGCCAGCGTCTCGCAGGTTCTCAGCGCGCATTCGTCGAGCTGGTCGAGGCGGATGCCGTGGGCGGCGGGCGCCAGGATCTGTGCACCGTGGACGGTGGCGCGCGACTTGCGGCCGAATACTTTGTTGATGAGACGACGAATCATGGAATGCGCTGCGGCAGGGACGAGAAGACCAAGGCGCGATTATACAGGGTCGCCCCGGCCGCCCTGCCGCCACAGCACGGCCGTGCCGGGCCCGTACAGGGCCTCGAGCGCGGCCGGGGTCAGCAGCGTGGCCGGGGTGCCCAGCTGCCAGCGGCCGTCGCCGTGCAGGAACAGCAGGCGGTCGCAGTGACAAGCGGCCCAGTTGGGGTCGTGCAGCGTCAGCACCACGCTGCGCCCCGCATCGGCTTCGCCGCGGGCCCAGGCCAGCAGGCGGGCTTGATGCGCGGGGTCCAGATGCGTCAGCGGCTCGTCGAGCAGGGCGATGCGCGGCGCCTGTACCGCCAGCTGCGCCAGCCGCGCGCGCTGGCGCTCGCCGCCGGACAGCGTATCGAGCGGGCGGTCAGCAAGCTCGGTCAGTTCCCAAGTCGCCAGATGCGGCGCCAGGTCGCCGGCGGCGTGGCCGAAGGGATAGCGCCCCAGCGCGACATAGTCGGCCACGTTGCCGAAAAAGCCGCCCTCGTCGCCCTGCGGCAGCAGGCCGATGTGCTGCGCACGGGTCAGCGGCGTCAGCGTGGCGAGTGGGTGACCGTCGAGCGTGATCGTGCCCTGCGCCTGCGCGGCCAGTCCCGCCAGCACCGTCAGCAGCGTCGACTTGCCGGCGCCGTTGGCGCCGAGGATGCCGAGCACTTCGCCCGGTTCGAGCGCGAGGTCGAGGGCGTCGACCAGCGTGCGGGTGTTGGCTAGCAGGGCCAGTTTGCTGGCGACGAGGCTCATGGTTTGCGTAACAACCACAGCATCATCGGCACGCCGATCAATGCAGTGAGCACGCCCACCGGCAGTTCGCGCGGCTCGATCACAGTGCGCGCCAGCGCGTCGGCCAGCACCAGCAGGCTGCCGCCGGCCAGCGCGCAGGCCGGTAGCAGGGCGCGGTGGCCGGCAAAGCCGAGGCGCCTCAAGGCGTGCGGCACCATCAGGCCGACGAAACCGATGCTGCCGGCCTGCGCGACGACCATCGAGGTGCAGGCGCCGGCCAGCACAAACAGCGTCCAGCGCGTGGGGGCGACGGCTACGCCGAGCGAGGCGGCTTTCAGCGGCGTCAGCTGCAGGACGTCGAGTCGACGCGACAGGCCCAGCGCCGCGGCCACCGCCAACAGCAGAGCCGCCCACAACAGCGTGGGCTGGCTGGTCCAGGCGAGGTCGCCCATCAGAAAGAACAGCATGCCGGGCAGGCGCTCGGCTGGCGTGACCGAAAGCACCAGCGCGATCAGCGCACCGAAGCCGGCCGCCAGCATGACGCCGGCGAGCAAGAGCGGCGTGTGGTCGCGCGCGAGCAGTCGCCCGCCGAGCGCAGCGGCGAGCGCCAGCGCCAGCAGGCTGCCGGCAAACGCCAGCACGGAAATCCATGGCCACGCGAGGCCGGCCGCCATGCCGAGCAGGGCCAACAAGCCGGCGCCGCCGGAGACGCCGAGCAGATAGGGTTCGGCCAGCGGGTTGCGAAACAGTGTTTGCATCAACGCGCCCGCCAGCGCCAGCAGGCCGCCGCAGGCAAACGCCGCCGCCACGCGGGGGGCGCGCAGTTCGGTGAGGATTTGCTGCGCCAGCGCGCGGTCGTCCGGCAATGCACCGGCTGTCAGACCAAGCGCAATCGCGACGGGCGCGGCCAGTCCGAGCAGCAGCAGTCGGGATACAGGGCTCAGGGCTGGGCGGCCTCGGGTAGCACGCTTACGCGTTTCATCACGATGGGCTCGAGCGGCACATCGCCGTGCGGGCCGCGGTTGCCGCGCGGTACTGCGACGATGGCATCGACCACGTCCATGCCGTCGACGACCTGGCCGAACACGGCGTATCCCCAGCCCTGGGGTGTTTGTCCGCGGTGGTTGAGGAAGGCGTTGTCCTTGACGTTGATGAAGAACTGCGAGGATGCCGAATGGGGGTCGCCGGTGCGCGCCATCGCCAGCGTGCCGCGCAGGTTCTTCAGGCCGTTGTCGGCCTCGTTGCGGATTGGCGCGTTCTTGGGCTTTTCGGCCATGTCTGCCGTCATGCCGCCGGTCTGGATCATGAAGCCGGGGATCACGCGGTGGAACACCAGGCCGTCGTAAAACCCGGTCTTTGCGTAATTGAGAAAATTGCCGGCCGACTGCGGCGCTTGCGCCGGGAAGACTTCCACGGTGATGTTGCCCTTGCTGGTTTCGATCAGCACGCGCGGGTTGGCCGTCTGGCCGGCAGGCGGTGCGGTGGAGACGGCTTGGGTGGCGGGCTCGCTGGCGCCGCAACCGGACAGGCCGGGCATCAGCAGGCCAAGCAGCAAGGTGATGGGAAGCAGGGTCGAACGGGACATCGGAATGCTCCAGGGGTGAGGGTGGAGGGATTTTACGGGTGCGCGGGCGGCGGCCGGAAGCTTTCGAACAGCCGGACCGCATTGTCGTGCAGCAGATTCTGCTTCAAGGGGTGCGGCAGCGGGTCGACCCAGCCGCGGATTCGCGCGACGACCTGGTCATAGTGTTGCCAGCGGTTGACGCTGAAGCTGTCCACCGCGACCGCAAAGCGCTCGGGGTGGCGTTCGAACAGTGCGCGCCATACGGGCAACAGCCTGCCGTCCGGCGCGATGCGTTCGTCGCGCACCGAGGTGTCGATCCACAGCAGCGGGTAGCGCTCCAGCATCGCAGACAGACGCGCCGGCTCGGGCACGGTGCCGAGGTGCGCCCACAGCACGCGCACGCCGGGTTCCACGGCAAACGCCTGCGCCACCACGTCGGCGTCGCCGTGGATCATCAGCACCAGCGAATGCGCCGCCGCCAGCCGCACCAGTTGCGCGAATACGGGCTGTTGCGCGTCGCGCGCAAACAGATGCAGTTCGCCGATGCCGGCCCAGACGCCGCGCTTGAGCTGCGCCGCCACCCGCGCGGGCAGCGTGGCGTCGTGCACCCAGTTGCCCTTGTGGCGATCCGATTCGTAGACGCCGAGCAGCGGAATCACACGGCCGGGCGCGTGACGGTAGAGCGTTTGCGTCAGCTGCGGCGGCGAACTCGTCAGCACCAGCTGGCGCACGCCGGCGGCATCGAGCTTTGCCACCACGTCGGCGGGCGACAGCACGGCCGCGTCGGGCGCGGAATAGTGGGCGTGGGCGTCGATCATCGGCGGCAGTTCGGCGGCGACGGCGCTGCCGCCGAACGCGGCAAGCAGAATCAACACGCGCAGCTTCAAGTGGAGAGCCCTGCGTCGAGCGCCGCGCGCACCGTCTCCAGCGGCTGGCAGCCGTGGCAGATCGGGTGCAGTTGCGCATCCCGCTGCAGGATCAGCGCGGGAAAACCGCGCACGCCGGCCTGGCGTGCCTGCTTGAAATGCGCCTGGGTTTTTGCGCGCGCGGCGTCACTGTCGAACGCCTGCAGAAACGCATCGCGGTCGACGCCGAGTTCAGCCGCCAAGTCAGCCAGCACGCCTGATTGCGTGACGTCGCGCCCTTCAGCGTAGAAGGCATGCTGGATCGCCTTGAACAGCGGAAAGATCAGCGCGGGATCGAGGCCGCCGATCGCCACCACCGCGCGGCACGCAGGTTCAGTATCGTAGACGAAGCCCTGCGGCAGCGCCCGCTCGAAACGGAAAGGCTGGTTGGTGCGGGCATTCACCTGTTGCCAGTGGTGCAGGATCTCTTCGCGTCCGGTCGCCGTCATCGGCGCAGTTTCGTGTCGCAGGCCGCCCAGCACCAGCGCGATTTTCAGGCGGTCGCGGTAGGCGTCGCGCAGGGTTTCGATCACCGGCGAAAAGCCCCAGCACCACGAGCACATCGGGTCGGCGAAGTACCAGAGGAGGGGCGCGTTCATGGTTCGGTCGGCTGTGACAGGGGGACACACTTCATCAGCATACGCGATCGGGGCTCAGGGCCGGGGCGTATCGTCCGGCTTGGGCGGATTGTCGTCGTCCATGATGACGCTGTGCCCCGGGCCTTCGAGGTCGTCGAACTGGCCGTTCCGTGCCGCCCACAGCATGACCCAGGCGATGACGCCGACGAGGACGAGGCTCAGGGGAATCAGGAGTAGCAGGATATCCATTGCAGGGGTCAGGGGTCAGGGGTCAGGTTTTCAAGATTCGCCGCGGCCAGAGGCCGCGCATTCCCTGAATCCTGATCCCTGAATCCTGATTCCTTAGATTTGAATTCCGACAGTCGCAATGCGTTCAGCACCACCAGCAGCGAGCTCGCCGACATGCCGATGCCGGCGATCCACGGCGTGACGTGGCCGAGCGCGGCGGCGGGGATGGCGATCAGGTTGTAGCCGAGCGCCCAGCCGAGGTTCTGGCGTATGATTTGCTGCGTCTTGCGGGCGAGTGCCACGCCTTCGGCCAGCGTGCCGAGCCGGCTGCCCAGCATCACCATGTCGGCGGCGGCCTGCGCGACGTCGGCGCCTTCGCCCATGGCGATCGATACCTGCGCGCCGGCCAGCACCGGCGCGTCGTTGATGCCGTCGCCGACCATCGCGACGATGCGGCCCTGCTGCTGCAGTGCCTTGACGTAGGCAAGCTTGTCTTCCGGCAGCGCGCCGGCGTGCCATTCGGCAATGCCGAGTTGCTGCGCCACTGCCTTCACCGCGGGTTCGGCGTCGCCCGACAGCAGGTGCAGGCGCACGCCCAGTTGTTGCAGCGCGGCGAGCGCGGCAGGGGCATCCGCGCGCAGCGTGTCGGCCAGCGCGAACCAGGCGATGGTGTCGTCGCCTTGCGCCAGCGCCACCCAACTGGCGTGGGCACTTTCCGGGTGCTCGCCGCCCGCGGATTGCGGCGGCGTCTGGCCGGCGGCGGCGTAGCGCGGCGAACCGAGTCGATAGAGAAGGCCCTCGATCGTGCCTTCGACGCCGCGTCCCGGCGTGTTGCGGATGTCGCTGGCGGAAAGCACGGAACCGCCGGCGTCGCGCAGTGCACGCGCAATGGGATGCTCGGAACCGGCTTCCAGCGCGGCCGCAATCCGGCTGACGTCCTCGGCACTGCGGCCACCCAGCGGCACCACACGGCGCACCGACAGGCGGCCGTGGGTGAGTGTGCCGGTCTTGTCGAACACCAGGTCGGTAGCACGCGCCAGCGTTTCCAGCGCGTGGCCGCGCGTGGTCAGCAGGCCCAATCTTGTCAGCCGGCCGGTGCCGGTGGTCAGCGCGGCGGGGGTGGCGAGGCCGAGCGCGCAGGGGCAGGTGACGACCAGGATCGACACCACGATCCACAGGGTGCGCGACGGATCGATCATGTACCACGCCAGCCCGACGAAGAAGGTGATCACCAGCAACAGGCCGACGAACCAGGCGGCAGCGCGGTCGGCCAGCTGGCCGATACGCGGCTTCTCGCTTTGGGCGCGGTCGAGCAGGCGCACGATGGAAGCCAGCCGCGTGTCGGCGCCCAGCTTGTCGACCCGCACCACCAGCGGGCTCGCCTGGTTGAGGCTACCGCCGACCACATTCGCATGCACGCTCTTCGACACCGGCAGCGATTCGCCGGTCAGCATGGCCTCGCTTACCGCGCTGTCCCCCTCGACCACCACGCCATCGGCCGGCAGCGTCTCGCCGGGGCGCACCAGCACGTGGTCGCCCACGGCGAGTCGCGCTACCGGCACCTGTTCCTCGTTGCGCGCCGGCCAGTTCGGCAGTCGCGTGGTGGCGGCGGGAATCAGCTTTACCAGTTCCTCCACCGCGGCGCCGGCTTTTCGGCGCGCGTTCATTTCGAGGAAGCGCCCGGTCAACAGCAGGAAAACGAACATGGTGACCGAGTCGTAATACACCTCGCCCTCGCCGGAGAAGGTGCTGTAGACGCTGGCGACGAAGGCGGTGCCGATGCCGAGCGCGACCGGCACGTCCATCCCCAGCATGCGCCGCTTGAAGTCGCGCCAGGCGCCGATGAAGAACGGCCACGCCGAATAGCCGACGACCGGTATCGTGAGGATCAGGCTTGCCCAGCTCATCAGCAGCCGGATCTCGTCGGTCATGTCGGTTGCCGTATAGGTCGGCAGCGCATACATCATCACCTGCATCATGCCGAGGCCGGCGATCGCCAGCCGCTTGATCGCGGTGTTGCGCTCGCGGCGGTGGATGTCGTCGGAGCGGCCGGGGTCGAACGGGTGGGCGATGTAGCCGATGTCGGACACCGCTTTCAGGATCGCCGAGAGCTGGATGCGGCTGTTGTCCCAGCGCACGCGCGCGCGCCGGGTGGCGTAGTTGATCTCGACCGACAGCACGCCCGGCAGCCCGGCGATGTGGCGCTCGTTCAACCAGATGCAGGCGGCGCAGACGATGTTTTCCAGGATCAGCGCGGCCTCACGGATATTCTCCGATTCCGTCCTGACGAAGCTTTCCTGGATTTCCGGCAGGTCGTACAGGCCCATCTGCGCCAGTTCGGCTTCGGCCTCGCGCGGTGTCGCAGGCAACGCGGTGCGATGGGTGTAGTAGGCGCCCTGACCGCTGTCGATGATGGTCTGCGCCACCGCCTGACAGCCGCGGCAGCAGGCCTGTTTGGTGTCGGCTTCGAACTGGATCGGATAGTGGGCGCCGTCTGGCACCGGCAGGCCGCAGTGAAAGCAGGCCGAAAAAGAAGGGGCGTCCGTGAGCCCAGACGAGCGGCTCACGAATCGCCCCGCAAAAGGACGCGATCAGTCGGCTGATCCGGGAGAGAGGTCGGAACGGCCGCTGGCGTCAACAAACGCGTGTTGTCAGAAGCGGAACCCGTAGCCGATGCCCCAGACGACCGGATTGATGTCGAGGTCGGTGACCTTGACGCCTGCGTCCGTTTTGACCGTGGTGTCGATCCAGATTTTCTTGACGTCGAGGTTGATATAGCCATTCTTGGTGATTGCGATGTCCACGCCCGCCTGCAACGCGCCGCCGACGCTGTTGCTGTCGACCTTGAAGCCGGGCAAATCGACATTATAGAAGCGGGTGTAGTTCAGGCCGGCGCCAACATACGGTTTGATCTTGGACGTGGGGTTGAAGTGGTACTGCAGCAGCAGCGTCGGCGGCAGGTGGTTCAGCTTGCCGAGGCTCGTGCCGTTCAGCGTCACTTCATGACGGGCGGTCGCCAGGATCAGTTCCAGGCCGATGTTGGGCGTGACGAAATAGGTGAAGTCGATTTCCGGTACCCATTCGTCCGATACGTCGACACCGGGCAGGCTGGACGACTTGACGTCCGGCGCGATGTCGATGGCGCGCACGCGCATCATCCAGTTGTCGGCGAAGGCAGAAGCGGGCAGGGCGGCAATCAAAGCCAGGGCAAGCAGGGTTTTTTTCATGATCGACCTCATTTAAGTAATATTGAAGATATCAATATCTTAATACCAGCCTAGGTTCGGATGCAAGCCCTGTTGAATCCGATACCATGAAGTCATGACGGAACGTCTCCAAAACACCACATTCTTTCCCCCGGTCGAAACCGCGCTGGCCGACCCCAACGGCCTGCTGGCCATGGGCGGCGATCTGTCCGTGGCGCGCCTGCTGGACGCCTACCGTCACGGCATCTTTCCCTGGTTCAATCCCGGCGAACCGATCCTGTGGTGGTGCCCCGATCCGCGCATGGTGCTGGTACCCGGCGAAGTGCGCGTCACCCGTTCGCTGGCCCGGCGCCTGCGCAATGGCGGCTTCGAGCTGCGCGTCGACAGCGCCTTCGCCGACGTGATGCGCGCCTGCGCTGCGCCGCGCGAAGACGCCGGCGGCACCTGGATTTCGCCGGCGATGGTCGCGGCCTACAGCCGTCTGTTCGAGGCGGGCTATGCGCATTCGGTGGAAACCTGGCGCGACGGCCAGCTGGTCGGTGGCCTGTACGGCGTGGCGATCGGCCGCATGTTTTACGGCGAATCGATGTTCAGTCGCGAAGCCGACGCCTCCAAGGTGGCGCTGGTGCGCTTGGCGCAGCAACTTCAGCGCTGGGAATTCGGTCTGATCGACTGCCAGATGGAAACCCCGCACCTGGCCAGTATGGGCGCCCGCACGATGCCGCGCACGGCATTCACGGCGCGGCTGACGGAATTGGTAAACTTGCCGCATCGAAGCGGCCCCTGGACCTTTGACCCGTAATGCATCCGACCGAACCGCCTTTTCAGCGCATCCAGTTCTACCTGACCGCGCATTACGACTGCAGCTACCTGCCGGGACGACGCGCGCGCTCGCAGGTCGCCACCCCCACCCACATGATCGACGCGCATGCCTACAGTGCGCTGATCCGCGCCGGCTTCCGCCGCAGCGGCCAGTTCACCTACCGCCCCCACTGCGAGCAGTGCCATGCCTGCGTGCCGGTGCGGGTCGAGGTTGCGCGCTTTGTACCCAACCGCACCCAGCGCCGCTGCCTCAAGCGCAACCGGCACCTGAGCGCGCGCTTTCTGCCGCTCGATTTCAAGGAAGAACATTACCAGCTCTATCGCAGTTACCTCGGCAGCCGCCACGCCGGCGGCGGCATGGACCGCGATGGCCCCGACCAGTACACCCAGTTTCTGCTGTCGTCTAACGTCGATTCCGTGATGGTCGAATTCCGCGACGGTGAGACCCTGGTGATGGTGGCGGTGGTCGACCAGATCGATGACGGCATCTCGGCCGTCTACACTTTCTTCGATCCCGCGCGCGACCGCGACAGCCTCGGCGTCTACGGCGTGCTGTGGCAGATCGAGCTCGCAAAACGACTGGACCTGCCCTACCTCTACCTCGGCTACTGGATCGGCGAGAGCCCGAAGATGGCCTACAAGCAGCAGTACCCGCCGCTGGAAGGCCTGATCGACGGCCGCTGGCAGTTGATGGCCCCTGCATAGACCGATGGTGCCTAATGCGCTGGCGCGCCACCTTGGTTTCTGGGGCGGTTCACGAGATGGCCTGACCCGCGCGCGCCGTCGTGTCGCCAGGCTGCTCAGTGGCGGATGCCCGGCACGTTCACTTTCTGCCCCTGATTGAGGGCGGTCAGGGCGAGTTCGATGTCGCCGTATTCCACCGCGTCAGGCGGCAGTTCGTTGGCGCGGATGGCGACGTTGCACCACTGGAAGCGTTTGCGCAGATCCCAGATTTCGCTGCGACTGGTGCGGAAAGTGGGGAAGTGCGCAATCTGCCCTTTGGTTCCGGTCAGCCACTGACCGCGCACCCACTTGTTGGCGCCCAGGCTGTGGCAGTCCATGCAAGCAAAATTGAGCTGGCCGATCTTCCGTGCCATCAAATCGTTGCCGCGCTGAATTGCTGCGGCTGCGTCCTTCGACGTGGTGTCGACCTTGATCGGGGTGCCGTTGGCGAGATGGCGCAGGTAGATCGCCAGGTCGATGTTGTCCGCGCTCTGCATCAGCAGGGTGTCGCCGGTGGTGCTGCGGGCGTGGCGCGTGATGAATTCCTCGACGCCGATGACCTTTTTCAGCCGCGCGTCGTAGCGCGGCATCGTGGCGGCCCAGGTCTTGAAGCTTTTTTCCGGCGCGGCATGACAGGACGCGCAGGATTTACCGCTGGCGCCGGCGCGCGCATAGATTCCGCGGGCGCGCTCCACCGCGGCCATGCCGTCGTTAACGAAGGGGTCGAGGTTGTCGCGGGTTTCGACCGGGACGGGCCGTGTGGCGGGGTTTTCCAGTTCGTTACTGAAGACGTGGGGCGTCTTGAGCGTTTTCATGAAGGCCACGATGTCGTGGATTTCCTGCACGCTGAACAGCTTGTGGGCACCCCAGGGCGGCATCATCGAATTGGGATTGACGCTGCGTGGGTCGTACACATAATCGAACAGCCACTGGTCGGTCCGTCCCCAGGTGCCGATCGTGGATAGATCCGGTCCGATGTTGCCGGGCAGCGCGGGGGTGGTCTTGCCCATGATATGGCAGGCGACGCAACTGCCGCCGCGTGCGCGGTCGAACGCGAGCTTCTCGCCGTTCGCGGGGTTGCCGGCGATCGGCCCATCGAGTTTCGGCGGGGGGGCATGGGCGGGTGAGGTGAGCACGGCCAGCGTGTTGTAGTCTTTCCAGTCGGTGGCGGGCCAGCCGCCATAGCGTGTCCAGGGCGTGGCGGACACCGGCTGCGTCAGCTCCATCGGTGCGGTGCGCGCGCCTTTGCCGGACTGGGCATCGCTGTCGAGCGGAAACGCGGCCCATGCCAGGGCGCCGAGCAGGGTGGATAATGAGAGGCGTGCTGCCCGGGTGGGCAGAAAGGCTGAATGCTCCATGTCGAGATTCCTCCTTGGGGGGCGATGGATTGTGAAGCAGGTAAACGTGCGGGGGCATGAAGCCCACGTCAGTTATAGACAATAGACAATTTTGCGGAAAATGGACTGGCCGAATTTCTCTTCAAGCAGGTCGCTGCCGGGCGTGATCGTGGCAGCAGCCTGCCTGCTGCTGTCCGGCTGCGCCATGACTGTGAGCCACCCGCGCGCGCTCACGCCGCTGGAAAGTTTTGTCCCGCTGGCGGGCGATGCGCGGGTGTGGGTCGAGCCGGGCTACGAGGTCTACGGCGAGCGGGTGTCGGCGGTGCTGCCGGCGGCCATCGCAAAAGTCGAGGCGGCACACTACCTGCCCTTTGTCCGCCCGCCGCGCGTGCATGTGTGCGGCAGCGAGGCCTGCTTCAAGCGCCATGTGCTGACGCCCAAACTGTCGGCCGCCGTCATCCCCGATAATCGCCTGATCCTGTCGCCCAATCTCGACGGCCGCGAAAAGCACCGCCTGCCCGCGCTGCTGGCCCATGAGCTGGCCCACCTGCATCTGGGCCAGCGCATCGGCCACTATCACAGCACGCTGCCGGTGTGGTTCCACGAAGGCTGGGCCTCGCTCACTGCGGAGGGCGGCGGTGCCGAATACGCGACCGACGCCCAGGCCTATGCGGCCATCCGCGCCGGCCGCCAGGTCAAACTTGGCGCGCGCGACACGCCGGACAAGCGCCACCGCGCCGCCGCGTCCGGGCTCAGCATCCACGAGTTCTACCGCCAGTCTATGCTGCTGGTCGGCTGGCTCAAGGCGCACGACGCGGCGCGCTTCCGCGCGCTGGCGCTGGCGGTGCAGGACAATGCCGACTTCGAGATCGCATTCTGGAATGTCTACGGCCACGCGCCCGCAACCCGGTTTGCCGGTTTCTTCGACGGTGCGCTGACCGATCCCGTGGCAGCGAACGATACGCAGGCGGTCCAGGCCGCCCCCGCAAAACCCTGACGATTCTTACGATGAAACCCTACCTCGACCTGATGCGCCACGTGCTTGAGCACGGTACCCGAAAAGACGACCGCACTGGCACCGGCACCCTGTCGGTGTTCGGCTGGCAGATGCGCTACAACCTCGCTGACGGCTTTCCGCTCGTCACCACCAAGAAATGCCATTTGCGCTCGATCATTCACGAGCTGCTGTGGTTCTTGCAGGGCGACACCAATATCAAGTACCTGAAGGAAAACGGCGTCTCGATCTGGGACGAATGGGCGGATGAGAACGGCAACCTCGGCCCGGTCTACGGCCATCAGTGGCGATCCTGGCCCCGACCCGACGGCGGCACCATTGATCAGATTTCCGAAGCGGTGAAAACGCTGAAGACCAACCCAGACTCGCGCCGCATCATCGTCTCGGCGTGGAACGTGGCAGATCTAGACAAGATGGCGTTGGCACCGTGCCACGCCTTCTTCCAGTTCTATGTTGCAGACGGCAAGCTGAGCTGCCAGCTGTATCAGCGCAGCGCTGACATCTTCCTCGGCGTGCCGTTCAATATCGCCTCGTATGCTTTGTTGACGCTGATGATGGCGCAGGTCACGGGCCTGAAACCCGGCGACTTTGTCCACACCCTGGGCGACGCGCACCTGTACCTGAATCACCTCGACCAGACGCGCGAACAACTCTCCCGCGAGCCGCGCCTGTCGCCGACGATGACGCTGAATCCTGAGGTGAAAGACATCTTCGCGTTCCGCTTCGAGGATTTCACGCTCGAAGGCTACGACCCGCACCCCGCGATCAAGGCGCCGGTGGCGGTATGACGATGGGTGAAGGGGGAAGGGTGGAGGGTGAAGGGAAAAAGCCGAGGATCAGTGTGATCGCCGCGCTCGCGAAAAACCGCGTCATCGGCATTGAAAACCGCTTGCCCTGGCGGCTTCCGGAAGACCTCGCCCACTTCAAGGCGCTGACGCTCAAGCACCCCATCCTGATGGGCCGCAAGACCTTCGAGTCGCTCGGCCGCCCGCTGCCCGGTCGCACCAACATCGTCATCACCCGCAATGCACACTATCGGCCCGAAGGCTGCCTCGTGGCCGACTCGATCCTCGCCGCGCTCGCCCTGTGCGAGGATGCCGACGAAGCCTTCTTCATCGGCGGCGCCGAACTCTATGCGCAGGCCATTCCGCTGGCCGATCGGCTGTACCTGACCGAGGTCGACATCGACACGGTGGGCGACGCCTGGTTTCCCGACTACGACAAGGGTCTGTTCAGGGAAGTCTCGCGCGAATCGCACACGGGCGAAAAGGGCGATGCGCTGAGGTTTGATTTTGTGGTGTACGAGAGGTGATAAGAGGATATCGTGTTGCTCCATGCTTTCTTGATATTCCAGCGGATTGCGCCGGCTATTGTTATCCGGCTGTACATGTATTCCCCCGAATGAATATGAAAGACGGCAACGCAAGCACGCAACGGAGGACAGCATGAGCGGTTTGCCGAAGTGCCCCCAGTGCGGTTCTGAATTTGCCTACGAAGACGGCACGGTGCTCGTGTGTCCGGAGTGTGCGCATGAGTGGTCCAAGGATGCGCCGGCGGCCACGGAGGATGCGAAGGTGGTGCGCGATGCCAACGGTAATATGCTGGCGGACGGAGATACTGTGACGGTGATCAAGGACCTGAAGGTCAAGGGCTCGTCCCTGGTCGTCAAGGTGGGCACCAAGGTCAAGAATATCCGTCTCGTCGAAGGCGATCACGACATCGACTGCAAGATCGAGGGCATCGGCCAGATGGGTTTGAAGTCGGAGTTTGTGAGGAAGGCGTAAGGGCGGTCCGGATCGTTTCGGTCCGGAAAATAAAAACGGGGCCGCGGCCCCGTTTTTATTTGCAGCGACACCCTGATCAGCTGAGCACGTCGGCCCAGATGTTCTTCGCCCACGATTCATTGAAGACGAAGTTGGCGGCGTCGCCCTTCGGCGTGGCGCCGCTTTCCGGCTGGTTGACATAGCCCTTGGCGGCGTCGTAGCGCCATACGTTGGCGACGTAGCCGGAGGTATTGCCGGAGGTGGCGGAGTAGCAGGTGTTGGCGATAACGGGCATCGCGTCGGGCTGGCGGCCGGCCAGCAGTTCGACGATGGCGGCGGCGCACACCTTGGCCTGGTTGGTCGCCATGTGGCCGGATTTCGGCAGGCCGGACAGCACCGAATCGCCGATGACATGGACGTTGGGTACCGTGGTCGACTCGAAGGTGGCGAGGTTGACCGTGCACCAGTTGCCGCCGCTGTCGTTGCGCGCGCCGGCCAGGGCCGTGAGGCTACCCGCACGCTGGCGCGGCACCACGTTCATCACGTCGGCCTTGACGTCGTCGAGGTCGGTTGTGACGATCATTTTGCCGCCGTCCACCGACACCGGTGCGTTGCTGCCACGGTATTCGATCATGCCGGGGTAGAAGGTGTTCCAGGCATCGGTGAACAGCGGCTTCTTCGACACGATGTCGGCGTTGCTGTCGAGCACGATGATCTTGGACTTCGGCTTTGCCTGCTTGAAGTAGTGGGCGACCATGCAGATGCGCTCGTAGGGTCCAGGCGGGCATCGGTAGGGCGTGGCCGGAACCGACATGACGAAGGTGCCGCCGTCGGGCATGGCCTCGAGCTGCTGGCGCAACTGCGCGGTCTGCGGACCGGCTTTCCAGGCGTGGACGACTTTGCCGGCGGCTTCGGCATCCTGGTAGCCCTTGATGCTGTCGGTCATCACATCGATACCGGGGGCCAGCACCAGGCGGTCGTAGCCGATGGTCGATCCACCGCGTGTGGTGACGGTGCGCTTGCCGGGGTCGATGGCGACGACGCTGTCCTTGACCATCTTGATGCCATGCTTCGACAGCTTGTCATAGCGGTGGGTGATGTCGTTCATGTTGCGCAGGCCGCCGATCACCCAATTGGAAATCGGGCAGGAGATGAACGTGTCGTTCGGCTCGATCAGGGTAACGTCGACATTGGGGCCCCAGGTGCGCAGGTATTTGGCGCAGGTGGCGCCGCCAAAACCGGCACCGACCACGACAACGTGGGCGCGGGGGCCGGAAGCAGACGAGGTGGTGGCACAGCCGGTGAGCGTGATCGCTGCACCCGCGCCGGAAATTTTCAGGAAGTCGCGACGATTCAGGGTCATGGTATCGGTCTCCTTGGATGGATTATTTTTTCAGGCCGGCGAAGTACGCGCCCATGGCCTCGAACTCGGCGTCGGTGTAACCGGATGCGTGTCGCTTCATGATGGTCGACGGGCGTGCGCCCGATTTGAAATCCTTCATGGCTTTGACGAAGTAGGCCTTGTCCAGGCCGGTCAGGCTGGGGATTGCGCCGAGGCTTTTGCCGCCGGGGCCGTGGCAGGACATGCAGGTGGATGAGATCGATTTGGTGTGGATATCCGCAGCGCCGGCGAGGCCGGACAGAGCGAGGCCAACGAAGCCGGCCAATGCGAGGGGTGTGATTATTCTGGGCATGGTGTCCTCCGGAGAACGGTCAGAATGGCAACAACACACGGTCGTGCTGTCACCTCATGTTAGGACTAGACCAGAAGAACTAGTCCGTAAAAACCATCTTCGGGGGTCGGAGCGTGTCAGTCAACTTATAAAACCTTATATACGAAAAGGTTTTGTTGATGGCCGGCGCTGTCGGGGCGGTGCAAAGGTGTACCGGGAAAGACTAGCGTGCTGCGCCCTGGTTCTGTGCCAGATGCTTGCTGGTCTGTCGTGCCTGTTCATCGGCGTCGCGGTCCCAGCTTGCGCTGACCCAGCCGCCCAGGTTTTCGAGCGCGATGTGGCCGAGCGCATCGATCCATTGGGCTTTTTCGTTGAGCGCGGGGATGTAGTGGAATGCCTTGCCGCCAGCCGCGAGAAAACTCGCACGGCCTTCCATCGCCAGTTCTTCCAGCGTTTCCAGGCAATCGGCCGTGAAGCCCGGCGCGACCACGTCGACGCGCCCGGCGCCCTCGTGGCCGAGTGTTTCCAGTGTCTTGTCGGTATAGGGCTGCAGCCACTCGGCGCGGCCGAAGCGCGACTGGAAGGTGAGGCGGAACTGGCCGGGCTCCAGTCCGAGCGCTTCCGCCAGCAGGCGACCGGTTTTCTGGCATTCGCAGTGGTAGGGGTCGCCCTTCTCCAGCGTGTAGCGCGGCACGCCGTGAAAGCTCATCAGCAGCACGTCGGGGCGGCCATGCATCTGCCAGTAGTCGCGGATGTTGGCGGCCAGCGCGTGGATGTAGGCCGGATGATCGTGATAGTGCTTCACCGTGCGCAGCGCCGGCTGGTTGCGGGTTTTCGCCAGCCAGGCGTAGGCGGCGTCGAATGCGGTCGCGGTGCTGGACGCGGCGTATTGCGGATAGGACGGCAAGATCAGGATGCGCTCGCAGCCGGCCGCCTTCATTCTCGCCAGCGTGTCGGCCACCGACGGGTTGCCGTAGCGCATCGCGTATTCGACCATCACTGGGCTGGCGATTTTTTCGCCCAGCCAGCCTTTCAGCAGCTTGGCCTGTTTTTCGGTGTGCACCTTCAGCGGCGAGCCGTCGGGGGTCCAGATCGCAGCGTATTTCGCGGCCGATTTCTTTGGCCGCGTGTTGAGAATGATGCCGTTGAGGATCAGCCACCAGACGGCGCGCGGAATTTCCACCACGCGCGGGTCGGACAGAAACTCTTTGAGATAGGTGCGCAGTGCCCCCGCAGTGGGCGCCTCGGGGGTGCCGAGGTTGACCAGCAGGACGCCAGTTTTGGCTTGCTGGCCGTGCGTGTAGTCCGGCTCTTTTAAATAACGCATCAGTGGTGCGACAGCGCGCTGGAAAGAATTTTGGCGGTGAGATCGACGATCGGCACCACGCGTTCGTAGGCCATGCGGGTGGGGCCAACCACGCCGAGCGTGCCGACCACCTGGCCATCTACGGAATAGGGCGCGCTGACCAGGCTGCATTCGTCGAACGGCAGCAGGTCGGATTCGCCGCCGATGAAAATCTGCACGCCGGCCGCGCTGCGCGACTGGTCGAGCAGTTGCAGGAGGCCGGTTTTCTGCTCGAAGGCATCGAACAAGCGGCGCAGGCTGCCCATGTTACTGGAGAGTTCTTCCACATCGAGCAGACGGCGGCTGCCGGACACCACCATGTGTTCCTGGCTGGGGTCGAGCGCCTGGCTGCCGGCGTCGACGGCCGCCGCCATCAGCCGGGTGATGTCGTCGCGCATGCGCCCGAGTTCGTCCCGCAACTTGACGCGCACCTGGTCGAAGCGGTGGCCGGCGAAATTCTGGTTGAAGAAATTGGCCGCCTCGGTCAGCGCCGAGGCACTGTAGGGCTTGTCGGTGAGAATGACGCGGTTTTCGACCTCGCCTTCCATGGTGACGATGATCAGCAGGATGCGCTTGTCCGACAGGCTCATGAATTCGATCTGGCGGAAGGCCGGGTTGCGGCGCGGCGTCATCACCAGGCCGGCAAACTGGCTGAGCTCGGACAGCAGCGTCGAGGCCGATGCGATCAGCCGCTGCGGATCGGATGGCGTCAGGCTGCTTTCGAGCTGGTTGACCGAAACCTGGTCGAGCGGACGCACTGTCAGCAGGCTGTCGACGAAAAAGCGATAGCCGCGCGGCGTCGGCACCCGACCGGCCGAGGTGTGCGGACTGGTGACGAAGCCCATATCCTCGAGGTCGGCCATGATGTTGCGGATGCTCGCCGGCGACAAATCCAGCCCCGAGTGCTTCGACAGCGTGCGTGAGCCCACGGGTTCGCCCTCGCTGATATAGCGTTCCACCAGGGTTTTCAGCAGGATGCGGGCGCGGTCGTTGAGCATGGGGACATTATAAGGGGCTGGGAGCTAGGAACTGGGAGTTAGGCGTTAGGGAACGAGCGGCCGGAGGCCGCGAACGAGTCCCTAGTCCCTAGATCCTAGCCCCTCACACCGGGCACCCCTATATAATCGCCCTTCATGCAAACACCTTTCCACACCGTCGGTCTCGTCGGCAAATACGATAATCAGGGCATGCAGGCGTCCGTGCGCGCGCTGGCAGACTTTCTGCGTGCGCGCGGCCATGCCGTGCTGCTGGCCAGCCAGACGGCGGAACATTTCGGCATCGAGGATTTCACCAAGCGCAACCTGCACGACTTGGCAGCCGAAAGCGATGTCGTCGTGGTGCTCGGCGGCGACGGCACCATGCTGTCGATCGCGCGTGAACTGGCGCCGCAGGGCGTTCCGCTGATCGGCATCAACCAGGGGCGGCTGGGGTTTCTCACCGACGTCACGGTCGACAGCATGTTCGACGCCGTCGCCGAAATTCTCAGCGGACAGTACGTGGCGGAAGAACGCATCCTGCTGAACGGCCAGGTTCGTCGAGCGGGCGAACGCGTGTTCGAAGCTACGGCGTTCAACGACGTGGTGTTGGGCAAGGGCGGCTCGGGCCGCGTGATCGATCTGGAAATCTCCATCAACAGCGAGTTCGTTTACAGCCAGCGCGCCGACGGCCTGGTGGTCACCAGCCCCACCGGTACCACGGCGTATGCGCTGTCGGCGGGCGGGCCCATCGTCCACCCTACGCTGGAAGCCGTCGCGCTGGTGCCGATCTGCCCACACACGCTGTCGGCGCGGCCTATCGTGGTCAGCAGCCATTCGCGCATCGAACTGCACCTGACCTATGCCGACGATGCGCGCGTCCACTTCGACGGCCAGCATCATTTCGATCTGATGAGCGGCGACCATGTGTGGATCACCCGTGCCAGCCGTCCGATCACCCTGCTTCATCCGCATTCCTACAGTTACTACGACACCCTGCGGCAGAAGCTGCACTGGGGCAAAAAACTCTAGGCTTGTGAATAAACCTACTGCGCTTGCCATCTCGGGGTTGGGCGGTGCTCGCAATCCTCATGTACTTTGAGTACATTCCGGTTGCTGCGCTCCGTCCGCCCCCGACCTGGCTGCGCTCGCTACGGTTTCTTCACAAGCCTTAACCGCGCATGCTCACTCATCTCTCCATCCGCAATTACCTGCTGGTCGAATCGGTCGAGCTCGATTTCGCGCCGGGGCTGACCGTGCTCACTGGCGAGACCGGCGCCGGCAAATCCATCCTGATCGACGCGCTGGCGCTGGCGCTGGGCGACCGCGCCGAAGGCGGTGTGGTGCGGCCCGGCGCGCCGCGTGCCGAAATTGCCGCCGAATTCGTCATCGATAAACTGCCTGCACTGGCGGCCTGGCTCGACGAAGCCGGTTTCACCGCAGACGACGGCACGCTGATCCTGCGCCGCGTGATCGACGCTGGTGGCCGCTCGCGTGCCTTCGTCAACGGCAGCCCCGCACCGCTGGCGCAATTGAAGGACGCCGCCGAATTCCTGCTCGACATCCATGGCCAGCATGCACACCACGCGCTGCTGCGCCCACAGGCCCAGCGCGAGGTGCTCGACGCCTACGCCGGCGCGCAGTCCCAGGCCATTGCCGTCAGCGCCGGCTGGCACGCCTGGCAGGCCGCGCGGCAGCGCCGCCTCGATGCCGAGGGCCACAGCCAGGCGCGGCAGATCGAACGCGAGGGCCTGACGCTGGCGGTCGAGGAATTGCGTGCGCTGGGCGACGACCTCGCGCGCTGGGAAGAAATCCAGACCGAGCATGCGCGACTGGCGCACGTCACCACGCTGCTCGAAGGCAGCCAGGCCCTGATCCTGGGCCTGGATGAAGACGAGAGTGCGGTATCGGGTCAGCTCGGCGAGATGAGCGCGCGGCTGGCCGCCATGCAGGCGGTGGACGACAGCCTGGGCGAGGTTGCCGCGCTGCTGGATGCGGCCAGCGCCGATGTGGCCGAAGCGGTACACGCGCTGCGCCGCTATGCCGGGCATCTCAGTCTCGACCCCGAGCGGCTCGCCGAACTTGACCGTCTGCTGGCCGACATGCACCGGCTGGCGCGCAAGCACCGCGTGCAGCCGGACGCGCTGGGCGGCTTGCTGGCGCTGTTCGAGGCGCGGCTCGCCGAGCTTGCCGCCAGCGACGATCTCGATGCGCTGCAGGCAAACGAAGCGGCCGCCTGGGCGCGCTATCAAACTGATGCGAAAAAGCTCGGTGCGCAGCGCCGCAAGGCGGCGACTGCGTTGTCGAAGCAGGTGACGACGGCGATGCACGAACTGGCACTGGCCGGCGGCCACCTCGATATCGTGTTACAGCCCACCCACGAGCCGCGTGCGTACGGTCTGGAAGACGTGGGTTTTTTGGTCGCCAGCCATCCCGGCCTGCCGCCGGGTCCGCTCGGCAAGGTGGCCTCGGGCGGGGAGCTGTCGCGCATCAGCCTGGCGATCCAGACTGCACTGTCGGGCATGGCCGGCGTGCCGACGCTGATCTTTGACGAGGTCGATGTCGGCATCGGCGGCAGCGTCGCCGAAGCGGTGGGGCGGCGCCTGGCGAAGCTGGGCGAAACCCGGCAGGTGCTGGTGATCACCCACCTGCCACAGGTGGCTGCGCGCGGCACGCAGCATCTGCAGGTCAGCAAGCAGGCGAACGGCGGCTTCGTCTCGTCCAACATCGAGCGGCTCGACGCCGACGCGCGGGTGGAGGAAATCGCCCGCATGCTGGGCGGCATGAAAATCACCGCCACCACGCGGCAGCACGCTGCGGAGATGCTCGCCGGGTGAGATGCCTTCTGGCAGCCTGGCTGCTGTTCGCCAGCGCAGCCTGGGCGGACACGCTGCAGGGCGTCGTCATCGTCGTCATCGACGGCGATACCGTGCTGTTCAAACCCGATCACTACGCATCTTCGTCGCGCGCCTTTCTCAAGGTGCGCCTGGCCGGCATCGACGCGCCGGAAGCGGCGCAGCCGCACGGCGACGCGGCGACCCGCGCGCTCAAGGAGATGGCGTTGAAGCAGCGCGCAACGCTGGAGATCGTCGCCACCGACCACTACGGCCGCAAACTGGGACGGCTCAGCGTGGGAACGCTCGCGGTGAACGCGGAACTGGTTCGGCGCGGTCATGCGTGGTCATATGGCTCGCCACGCGCTTCAGCGCGTCGCGGACCGGACCCCGTCAGGACAGGGCCGCGCGCTGCCGGCGACGCGCTGTCGGCGCTGCAGAACGAGGCGCAGCATGCGCGACGCGGGCTGTGGCGCGACGCTGCGCCGGTGCCGCCGTGGGCCTGGCGGCGCACGCAGGCCACGCCCGCTTATTGAATCAGCTGCCTGTCGGCGACTTCGCGCGGTGTGCCGTCCGGCAGCGCCACGTTGCATTCATGGAATACGCGCGCGGTGCAGGTGCGGCAGATTTCGTTGTCGAGCCGCGGATAGATTGTCTGAAGCGCATCGCCCTTGTGGCGGAAGATCTGATTCTCCCCGACGACATCGACCTGGCCGCTGCGACGCAACATTTCGCACAGGTCCGGCTGTACCCCCACCAGATACAGGCCCCCACCCAGCCGGCGCCGACGCGTGGCTTCCTTGGCCAGCATTTCAGCGCCGGCCAGATCGATCATGCCGATCGCGCGCGCGGACAGCAGCAGGTGCTTTTTCTGCGGGTCGGCTTCGTCGACGTGGCGGAAAAATTTCTGCACATGCTCGACCGCGCCAAAAAAGATCGAGCCTTCGACACGCAGCATCGTGAGCTGGGGGCAGCCGGGGTTGTTGTCGTCGCGCGGCACGAATTTTCGGCGCGGATTTTCGCGGCCGGCAGCGGATGGCACCAGTTCGCGGATCGACGGCTGCGAGGTGCGGTAGAGATAAAACAGCAGTGATACCAGGATGCCGAGGAAGATGCCTTTTTCCAGATCGACCAGGGTGCCGACGAAGGTGAGGATCAGTACGATGCGCTCGCGCTTGTGGCGCTTGAGGATTTCGCGGATGTAGTGAAAGTCGATCAGGCTCCACGCCACGATGAATAGGATCGCCGCCATCGACGCGACCGGTAGATAGGCGGCGAGCGGCGCCACCAGCAGCACGATGGCGAGCAGGAACACTGCCGACATCGCAGCAGCCAGCGGTGTTTTCGCGCCCGACGCGAAGTTCACGCCGCTGCGGTTGAACGAGCCGCTGCCGGCATAGCCGGAGAAAAAGCTGCCGGCGATGTTGGACAGGCCCTGGCCGACGAATTCCTGGTTGCTGTCGATGCGCTGGTCGGATTTGGCAGCGACCGAGCGTGCGATCGCCACTGCTTCGGTGAGCGCCAGAATCGCGATGATGGTGGCGGGGAATAGCGTTTGCTGGATCGCGGCAAACGAGAAATCCGGCAGCGACAGCGGCGGGAACGAGGCCGCCAGCGCGCCGACGGTGCGGATGCCGGTCGCTTCGGCGCCGAATTGAAGGTTGATGAGCGTTGCCACCACGCTGCCCACCACCATCGCGACGATCATGTAGGGCAGCTTTTTCAGATAGCGGCGGGCGAGCACGCCGGAGATCAGCGTCACCACGCCCACGGTCGCCACCCAGGGCTGAATGTCGGGGATGTGCGCGCCGAACTGGATCAGCACTTCGTGGAAATGCGCACCGCGCGGCATGTCGATCCCGAAGAAATGCTTGATCTGGCTAGCGGCGATCAGAATGGCCGCGCCCGCGGTGAAGCCGGTGATGACGGTGTGCGAGATGAAGTTGACCAGGGTGCCCAGTCGCGCCAGGCCCATTGCCAGCTGGATCAGGCCGGCCAGCAGCGTGAGCGTGAGCACCAGGCCGATGAACTGCGGGCTGCCGGGTTCGGCCAGCGGGCTGATCGAGGCGAAGACCACGATCGATATTGCGGTGGTCGGCCCGGAGACCAGATGCCAGCTCGATCCCCACAAGGCCGCGACGATGGCCGGCACCATTGCCGCGTAGAGGCCGTATTCGGGTGGCAGCCCGGCAATGGTGGCAAACGCCACCGCCTGCGGCAGCACGATCATCGCGCCGGTGATCGCGGCGAGGCTGTCGGCCTTGAAGGTCTGCTGCGTAACATTGGGCCACCAGCGCAGGAAGGGTAGCAGGCGATAAAGCCACAGCGGGCAGGCCTTGAGGTCGATCACGCTATCTCCAGAAGCATATTAGGGAATAATACTATAAACCCTTGGTATAAAAGGATTTTTGAGCTTCCGGACGTTTATCAAACAGGCGGTACCGCTTTATAATCCGAGGCAAGCCCTGCGTCAGACGGGGTCTAACGACAACTCAACCAGAGAGAGTGAGGAAGATGAAAACGACCACGATGACGCTGTGCGCGTCCGTGCTGTTGGCGTTGGCCATGCCTGTTCAGGCGGCGGGCGACCCCAAGGCCGGACAACTCAAAACTTCGATGTGTGCGGGTTGCCACGGCATTCCCGGCTGGCGTACCGCCTATCCCAGCGTATACAGCGTACCCAAGCTGGGCGGCCAGCATGCCGACTATCTCGTCGCCGCGCTCAAGGCCTACAAGAGCGGCGAACGCAGCCACCCGAGCATGGTGGGCATTGCCGGCAGCCTGTCGGAGCAGGACATGGAAGATCTCGCGGCGTATTACGCGTCGTCCTACAGCGGCCCGGCCAACTAATCGAGGACAACATCATGAAAACACCATTGTTCATCCTCGCCGCCGTCGCGCTGGCGGCTTCGCTGCCTGTCCATGCCAAAGGCAATTATGAAGCCGGCAAGGCCAAATCGACCTCCTGCGCGGCCTGCCATGGCGCGGAGGGTGTCAGTGCCGTGCCGTCCTTCCCGACGCTGGCCGGGCAGCATCGCGATTACCTGTACCACTCGCTCAAGGACTACAAGTCGGGCAAGCGCAACAATCCGCTGATGGCCGAGCAGGTGAAAGCCCTGTCCGATGCGGACATGCTGGACCTGGCGATGTATTTCTCGAAGCAGAAGGGACTGACGCTGAAGTATTGAGCGCTGAGCAAAGTTCAAAGAAAACGGGCGTGGCCAGTGGCCACGCCCGTTTTCTTTTGGAAGGGCGTCAGTGGGTCTGGCGCCGCGGCTGGGCAGGATAGGCCTGGTTGCGCCCGGATTCCTTGGCGGCATACAGCGCCTGGTCGGCGCTGCTGACCAGCGCGTCGACGTCGACGGTGCCGGGCTCGCGGGTCGCCACGCCGATGCTGACCGTGAGCGATTTGGTGGCCTGACCGAGGGTGATCTTCTTTTCGCTGAGATTGGTACGCAGGCGCTCGGCCGAGAGCATCGCGGCCTTGAGGTCGGTGTTGGGGCAGATCACCAGGAATTCCTCGCCACCGATGCGGCAGACGCTGTCCTCGCGGCGTGCCGACGTACGCAGGTTGGCGGCGGCCTCGCGCAGCACGGTATCGCCGGCGGCGTGACCATAGGTGTCGTTGATTTTCTTGAAGTGGTCGATGTCGATCACCATGACCGACAGCGGCATACCTGAACGCGATGCCGCGCTCCAGGCCTGTTCGAGCTGGTCCATCGCCGAACGGCGGTTGGGCAGTCCGGTCAGCTGGTCGGTCAGGGCTGCGGTGGCCAAGCGCCGGTTGACCACCGCGAGCTCGGCAGCGATCTGGCGCAGTTGCGCGCGGTCTTTTTCCCACGCGGTTTGCAGCTGGATCATCCGTTGTGCGGCGAGCAGGCGGGTGTGCAGGCTTTTTGCGCTGATGTTGAGTGGCACATAGCCGTCGGCGCCGGCATCAAAGGCCAGGGTCAGCTGGCTTTCATCGTTTTCCTGTCCGGTCAGCAGCAGGTGCATGCGGCTGCCGTCATCGGTTGCGCGCAGCGCCTGGCACAGTTCGTAGCCGTCGAGCAGCGGCAGGTCGACGCGCGCGATAATGACGTGCGGTAGCACTTCCATCGCCAGCGCCAGCGCGGCCGTACCGTTTTCTGCCGGGTAGACCGTGTGCGCGGTGTCCTCGGTCAGCAGGGCCATGGTGTTGCGGCGATGGGTGGCGTTGCCGTCGGCGACCACGATGCGAAGCGGCGCTGCATGCACCGGCGCCGCGTCCTCGTCTTCGTGATGGCCGTGGCAGATTTCGGAAAACGACGGCAGCACGGTGGCCGGAATCTTCAACAGCTCGGACCATTCGCGCCATTGGGTGATGACCTCGTCGATAAAGCCGCCGGCCTGATCCGGCTGGATGTCGAGTTCGACCGCCAGCTTCATCCAGTCTTTCAGAAGCTTGGGGCGCACGTCGGCATTGGCCAGGCCGAGATCGGCCAGGCGATGCGACAGACGCAGCATCAGCAGCAGGCTGTTGGAGCGCGAGTCATGCGGATAGCTCGGGGGCTCATCGTCCTCGTAGTGTGCGAGCGGCCCGGTAAACACCTTGGGCAGGCCCCAGTCGGCCACCATCGCGACGCCGAGTTCAATGTGGTCGATTGCCAGGTGCGTGTGTTCGTGTTCGATGGCCGGCTGGGCGGGATGGGTATTCTGCGCCGTCAGGGCTGCGCTGTATTCCTCGGGATAAACCGTCGCCAGCGCGAGCTTGCCGACCTGAGCGAGCAGGCCGCAGATGAACAACTCGTCCACCGCGGCCACGTGCACCCGCATGCCGAGCGCCTGCATGCCGAGCGCCATCAGCAGCGAATGCGACCAGTATTCCTGGTAGTCGAACGCCTGGCAGACGCCGTCGCGGTACTGGTCCACCAGCGAAAATCCCAGGGCCAGGTGACGCACCGTGGCCATGCCCTGGCGCACGACGGCTTCCTGGACCGAGACCACCGGGCGTGCAATATGCGTAGCACTGTTGGCCAGCTTGATCAGCCGGCCGGACAGGGCCGGATCGGTCTGCACTACCCGTGCAATCTCACCCAGCGTGGCGTTTTCGCGCTGCGAAATCGTCAGAATGGACAGCGCGACACCGCGAGGTGTGGGCAGCTGGCCGCTGAGTTTGAGTTGTTCAAGCTGTTTCATTCATCAACCCGTTCGATGGAGCATATGCGCTGCTGTTTTCGCTGCCTGTTTCCCGGATTTCCGCGCAACCGGGCCAAACGTACCCAAGGCCAGCTCAGGCCAATCGTTGCAACAAACAGGGAAGCACAGCACGGGACGGGCGCGGAATGCGCAACACTGCGTCCTAAGGGTTTATCGACAGGATTTCGACAAAATGAAGTGCGGATTTCGTCAGTTCAGGCCTGACCGGTTTTGCGATCGAGGCAGTTCAGGTAGGCCGCCGGGTCATATGCGGACTGGTCGCGTTGCGCCTGCCAGATCATTTCCCCGAGGCAGTCCATGACGTCATGCTGGGCATCCATCGCGTTGCCGTAGCGCGTGAGCAATGCCTGGTAGCGTGCGCGGATGCCGGGCGGCTGGTCGACCGACACCTGCTCGGCGATCGCCAGGTGCATGGAAAGATGGAGGAAGGGGTTGGTCTCGCCGGACTCCGGCAGGTAATCGCGCTCCCGGTGGCGCTCCGGCTGGTCGAGCAGCGCGTGGTACTCGGGATGCGCCAGCACTGCTTCCAGCGCCGGCTGCTCCGCACCTGCCAGCGGCTGGCCGGCACGGTATTTCGCCCACACGTCGAAAAAAAACTGGCGGACCTGATCGCGGCTGGGGTTGAACATGAGTCGTTAATCGTTTTGGGCGCGCGCAGCGCGGCGTTTGCCCCCTCCCCCGTCCTGGGGGAGGGTTCGGGGGCCGCGTTTCCTCTTTCCCTCATCAGCGGCGGGCCAGGTCTTGCCCTTGTACTCGCACAGGTCGGCGATGATGCACTCACTGCATTTCGGCTTGCGCGCCTGGCAGACGTAGCGTCCGTGCAGGATCAGCCAGTGATGGGCGTCGACGCGAAATTCGGCGGGGATGGTCTTGACCAGCTTCTTCTCCACCTCCAGCACGGTCTTGCCGGGGGCCAGCCCAATGCGGTTGGCCACGCGGAAGATATGCGTGTCGACCGCCATGGTCGGCTGGCCGAAGGCGGTGTTGAGGATGACGTTGGCGGTCTTGCGACCCACGCCCGGCAGCGCCTCGAGCGCGGCACGGTCGGCCGGCACCTGGCTGTCGTGCAGCTCGATCAGCATGCGGCAGGCGGCAATCAGATGCTTCGCCTTGCTCGTGTAGAGACCAAGGGTGCGGATGTAATCGGCCAGGCCTGCTTCGCCCAGCGCGTAGATGGCCTCGGGCGTATTGGCCACCGGAAACAGCCTGCGCGTGGCGAGATTGACGCCCTTGTCGGTGGATTGCGCGGAGAGCACCACCGCCACCAGCAGCTCGAACGGCGTCGTGTATTCGAGCTCGGTGGTGGGATGCGGATTGGCGGCGCGCAGGCGGCTGAAGATTTTGTGGCGCTTGTCGGCGTTCATTGTTCGACGAGGCGTTTCTTCAAGGCCTGTTTTTCGGCCTGGCGTTTCGCCCCCGGCGTCTTGTCATGCGCACCGGCCTTGCGGGCGATGACCAGCGGCACATAGGGATTGCGCGGCTTGGGCACGCGCCGCTTCAGCGGCGGCTTCATGCCGGCATCGGCGTGGCGGCATGAAGGCGGCGTTCGGCGCGGGCCTTCTGCCAGTTGTGCGCGGCGATCAGCAGCCCCAGCGCGATAAAGGCGCCGGGCGGCAGGATGGCGAGCAGAAAGCCCTGGTAATCGGGCAGCACGTGCAGCACGAACTGCTTGGATTCCTCGCCAAACACCAGGTCGATGCCGGACAGCAGCGTGCCCTGGCCGGCGAGCTCGCGCATGCCGCCCAGCACCACCAGCACCATCGTCAGGCCGAGGCCCATCGCAATCGCATCGACCACGCTGTGCAGTGGACGGTTCTTGGAGGCGAAGGCATCGGCGCGCGCGAGCACGATGCAGTTGGTGGTGATCAGCGGAATGAAAATCCCCAGCACCAGATACAGCGGATGCACAAAGGCGTTCATCAAGAGGTCGATCACCGTGACCAGTGCGGCGATGATCAGCACGAACACCGGAATGCGGATTTCGTGCGGAACGAAATGCCGCACACTCGACACGGCGCCACTGGCGGAAGCCATCACCAGCATGGTCGCCAGCCCCAGTGACAGCGCGTTGACCAGCGTGGTGCTGATCGCGAGCAGCGGGCACAGGCCCAGCAGCTGCACCAGCCCGGCGTTCTGTTTCGACAGGCCGTTCTGGAAAATCGTATTGAATTCCTGCAGCGTCATGGGGCGGTTTCCTCTCCGGATGCGGCTTTCTCGGCCAGCAGCGCAGCGCGGTTGCGGGCAAAGTAGTGTAGCGCGCCGTGCACTGCCTTGACCACGGCGCGCGGGGTGATGGTGGCGCCGGCGCGGGCGTCGAACTGGCCGCCGTCCTTGGCCACTTTCCAGCGCCGGGCTTCGGGCCGGGTCAGCGAGGTGCCGGCAAACTGCTCGATCCATAGGCTCTTGCTGCGGACGATGTAGTCGCCCAGCCCGGGCGTTTCGCGATGCGCGGTGACGCGCACGCCGGTTACCGTGCCATCGATGCCGATGCCGATCAGCAAATGAATGTTGCCGCTGTAGCCGTCCGGCGCGATGGCCTCCAGCACCACCGCGGTAATGGCTTCGCCGCGACGGGCGATCCACATGGCCGAAGGCTGGCGCGTGCCCAGCAGTTCGTGCGGCGCCACCCCCTGCTGGCTGGCGAGCAGGTCGTTGTCGTAGAGCGCAGGCGGCAGCACCTGACCCAGCAAGGTCAGCTTCTCGGCCTGCTCGCTGCGCTCGATGGTCGACTCGGTGCGGGAGAACGTGAACACCAGCAGTGCGGTGGCGACCAGCGCAAACACGAACAGGATCACCCCGGTGCGCAGGGCATTGCGGGCGGCGGCCCGGGCCTGCCGGATCATGCGGGCGGCTCCTTGTCGCGGCGCCTGGCTTCGCCGTAGATGCGCGGCTGGGTCCAGGCGTCGATCAGCGGCACCGACAGATTCATCAGCAGGATCGCGAACGCGACGCCGTCCGGGTAGCCGCCCCAGGTGCGGATGATGATGGTGAGCAGGCCCGCGCCGAAGCCGAAGACCAGCTTGCCGCGCGGCGTGGTGGCACCCGATACGGGATCGGTGGCGATGAAGAAAGCACCCAGCATCACCGCCGGCGAAAACAGATGGAACCACGGTGCGCCGAAACGGCCGGCGTCGAAAAAATGCAGGAAACCGGCGGCCAGCCAGATGCCGGCGAGGAAGGCCAGCGGCACCTGCCAGCTGATGATGCGCAGCGCCCACAGCAGCAGACCGCCGAGTAGAAAGGCGCCGGCCAGCCACTCGAAGCCGATGCCGCCGTAATAGCCGAAGATCGGCTGCGTCATGATCTCGTCCACGGTGTATTGCTGCAGCAGCCCGGTGCGCAGTGCGTCCAGCGGGGTGGCCATGGTCACCGCGTCGAGCGTGGCCTGCGGTATGCCGCCAAAAATCACGCTTGCGCTTTGCGCCAGCGTGAGCGGCGCGTCGGTGAGCGAAAGCGGACCTGGCCACTGTGTCATCTGCACCGGGAAGGAGACGATCAGCACCGCATAGCCGACCATCGCCGGATTGAAAATATTCTGCCCCAGCCCGCCGTACAGGTGCTTGGCCACCACGATCGCAAACAGCGTGCCGGTGACGATCAGCCACCAGGGCGCCAGCGCGGGCAGCGACAGCGCCAGCAGCCAGGCGGTGACGATGGCGGACAGGTCGGTGAGGAAGGGTTTGGCCGGATAGCCGCGCATCTTTAGCATCGCCGCTTCGGCCGCCAGCGCAGTCGCGGTGGCGAGCGTCAGCGTGATCAGGATGCCCGGCCCGAACAGCCACACATAGACCGCGATGCCGGGCAGCAGCGCGGCCAGCACCCAGGCCATGACCTGGGTGACGCTGGTGCGATCGAGAATGAAAGGACTCGGCATTATTTCTTGTCGTCGGTTTCCAGCGGCTGGTGCGCTATTTCGCGGATTTTAGCCCGGCGCGCCTCGATTTCCTCGATCTCGCGCTGGGCCTCGGGCGGAAGGTGATCGACGTTTTTCGGCGCAACTTCGGCCTTTTTTGCCTGCGCGCGTGCCAGCGCGGCGGCGATCAGCGCCTTCTTGGCGTCGGCATCGCTGGGGGCGGCAGCCCCCTCGGCTGCAGGCGCCGCAGCGAGTTCGGCGCGCTTGACCTTCGCCTTGGCGGCGAGCTTCTCGGCCTTTTCCTTTTTCTCACGCTCGAGCCGGAACTGGCGGAAATCGTGGCGTTCGCGCGCCAGGTCCGAGGCGCGCTTTTCCTTTTCTCGCGCCCAGATTTCGCTCTTGGCGTAGCGATAGAAATCGACCAGCGGAATATGGCTGGGGCAGACATAGCTGCAGCAGCCGCATTCGATGCAGTCGAACAGGTGGTATTCCTGTGCGCGTCCGAAGTCGCCCGCCTTGGCAAAGCGGAACAGCTCCTGCGGCTGCAGTTCGGCCGGGCAGGCGTCGGCGCAGCGGGTGCAGCGGATGCACGGCAGCGCCCTGGGCAGCGGCGGGAACAGTTCCCGGGATTTCACCAGGACGCAGTTGGTGGCCTTGATCACCGGCACGCCGGTATTCGTGATCGGCACACCCATCATCGGCCCGCCCATCAAGACGCCGGTGGTGCCGTCGCGGTCGCCGGCGACATCGATCAAGGCTTGCATCGGGGTGCCGATCAGCGCTTCCACGTTCTGCGGGCGCAGCACGTGGCCGGTGACGGTGACCAGGCGCGAAATCAGCGGTTCGCCACGGTGCACCGCACGCGCCAGCGCGTAGGCGGTGCCGACGTTGAACACCTGGATGCCGATGTCGGTGGACAGCTTGCCGGAAGGGACTTCCTTGCCGGTGAGCGTCTGCACCATCTGCTTGGCACCTCCAGCGGGATAGATCGTCGGCACGGCGACGACCTCCGTCGCAAAGTCCATTTTCGCGGCCGCAGCCTGCATTGCGGCGATCGCTTCGGGCTTGTTGTCCTCGATGCCGACGATCACCTCGGTACTGCCGAGCAGATGTCGCATCACCGCCACGCCCTGCAGGATGTCGTCGGCATGCTGGCGCATCAGCACGTCGTCGCAGGTGATCCACGGTTCGCATTCGCCGCCGTTGAGTATCAGCGTGGGGCAGTCATGGCGTGCACCGGGATCGAGCTTGACCGCGCTGGGAAACGCCGCGCCGCCCAGACCGGCCAGCCCCAGGTCGCGCAAGCGCATCCGCAGTTCGGACGGATCCAGCGCGCGGTAGTCGAGCGGCGTGCGGGTGATCCATTCGTCGAGGCCGTCGGTCTCGATCGTGATGCAGTCGTCTGGCAGGCCCGACGCGTGCGGCACGAGGGCCGGGCCGATGGCAGTGATTGTGCCCGAGCTCGACGCATGGACGGCGGCGGAAATGTAGCCGTCCGCCGCGCCGATCAGCTGGCCTTTCAGCACGCGTTCGCCCACGCTGACCACCGGCTTGGCCGGATTGCCGATGTGCTGGCGCAGCGGGATGACCAGTTTTCGGGGCAGGGGTGCGGCGTGAACCGGGCGCGCATTCGATTCGGCCTTGTGCTCGGGCGGATGCACGCCGCCCTTGAAGGTGTGGAGAGTTCGGCTCATGGCACTTCTTTGAGCATGATGACCGGATGCTTCCATTTCCAGTGCGGCAGGTCTTCGGCGATCGGCACCATGCTGATGCAGTCGACCGGGCAGGGCGGCAGGCACAGCTCGCAGCCGGTGCATTCGTCGGCAATTATGGTGTGCATCTGCTTGGCGGCGCCCGAGATTGCATCGACCGGGCAGGCCTGGATGCACAGCGTGCAACCAATGCAGGTCTGTTCGTCGATGAAGGCAACGGACTTCGGCTTTTCGATACCGTGCTCCGCGGAAAGCGGCTTGAACTCGCGGCCGAGCAGATCGGCGAGCTTGTGGATGCCTTCTTCGCCGCCCGGCGGGCACTGGTTGATCTCCGCCTCGCCCTTGGCGATGGCCTGGGCGTAGGGTTTGCAACCGGGGAAACCGCACTGGCCGCATTGGGTCTGCGGCAATATTGCATCGATCTTCTCCACCAGCGGATCGCCTTCGACGCGGAACCTCACGGCGGCGTAGCCGAGCGCGGCACCGAGCACGACGGCACCGAATGCCATGACCAGAATCGCTTCAAGCATGGTTACTTGTATTTGTCCAGTCCGGCGAAGCCCATGAAGGCGAGGCTCATCAGGCCCGCGGTAATCATGGCGATCGCCGTACCGCGGAAGTGGATTGGAACGTCTGCGGCTTCGAGTCTTTCGCGGATGCCGGCGAACAGGATCAGCGCGAGCGTGAAGCCGACCGCGCTGCCGAAGCCGAACAGCAGCGACTCGAGGAAGTTGTGCCGCAGGCTCACGTTGAGCAGCGGGATGCCGAGTACCGCGCAATTGGTTGTGATCAGCGGC
>NZ_JAUYRI010000012.1 GCF_030696885.1 Thiobacillus sp. | reverse complement strand
CCAACGTTCTTGGCCTCGAAGGCACTCTTGTTCCAGGCAGCCATCGCCTGGGTCGGCTTCAGCAGACCGGCGGCCACGGCCACGGCCACGGCGCCTGCACCGGCAGCGCCTTTCAGTACGTTTCTACGAAGTGCATTCATTCACTATCTCCTGATAAAAAATGCGATGGATTACTTATTGATTAGAGGCCGTAAACGAAGTCGGTCACTTTGTCGATTTCCGCTTCCGACAGCACGCCATGCTTGCCGTAGGGGATCATGGAACTGGCCGGGTTGGCCTTGGTGGCGTCCCAGATCTGGGCGCGCAGTTTGGCCTTGTCTGGGAAGCGTGCGCTCATGGCGATCAGGGGCGGACCATACATGCCAGGCGACTCGGCGTCAGGCAGGGTGGGCATGGCATGGCAGGCCAGGCAGTTGCCCTTGGAACGGTTGAACGCGATGTCCTTACCGGTCTCTTCTTTCTTGGGGGCAGTGGCTCCAGCCGGCGCCTGTGCCAGCACGGTGCCTGACAGCATGATGGCGCTGATCGCACAGGCTGCTGCTACTTGATGCAACTTTCGCATAGTCATCCTCCTAATTTTTAACGTGGTGGTGAAGCGCTTGCCACTTGGGCGGGCCCTGCAGTGAGCGCGCTATCCAGTGTATGGATGACACGAAGCATAGTGGAATAGGTTTTTGCGGCGCAAGGCCGGACACGATTTTTTACTGGAAAACCGCGGGGTAAATTCCTACCAGCAGCCCGTAATATGGAGGATTTCGGGCTGTTTACGGGTTTTTGCGGAGGGCTTTTTCAGCGGCCTGCCACTCGCGTTGTCGCGCTTCGGCCGCAGAAAGTTCCTGAAAATTGCCATCGCCCGCTTTGAGACCGAGGCCGATTTGCTCGATTGCGGCGATCAGATTGCCGCTCAGCGCGGCGGCTTCGGCCTGGGCGCGATGGCTCAGCAGCCGGTGGCCCAGTTGGGCGTGGGTCTGGGCGGCCAGCCGCCACAGGCGGCGGTCGAGCGGGTAGAGCGCCAGTTGCCGATCGACGCGGGCGAGCGCGTCATGAGAGCGTCCGGCCGCCAGCAGGGCGCTGATATAGCCGTATTGCAGCGGCTGATAGCCCGGATGGACTGTGCTGCCCGACTGATAGCGCTGCAGGGCGAGCGCAGGGTTGCCGGCGGCGAGCGCGCTGCGGGCAGCCAGCTGCTGGATCATCGGGTGGGGCGTCTGGCCGGCCAGCAGTTTTTTCACCTCGGTTTCGGCCTCGGCAAACTGGCGCGCGCGGACCAACGCGGTCACCAGCCCGTAGCGGGCGGCGATTTCGTTGCTGTAGCGCTTGTCCTTCAGTGCGGCGCGGGCGGCCTGCACGGCGTCCTGGGGACTGTCTGCCTGAGCGCGCAGGCGCGCACGCACCAGCTGGAAGTCGAGGCTGTCAGCCACCTGCTGGTAGGGTGTGTCCTCGCTGCGCGCCGCCATGTCGGCGATGCGGTCGGTGGTGAGCGGGTGGGTGCGCAGGTAGGCGGGCGCGCTGCTGTCGTAAAAGCGGTTGGCGCGCTCCAGGCGATTGAAAAACCCGCTCATGCCGCGCGGATCGAAACCGCCCCGGGTCAGCATGTCGTACCCCAGGCGGTCGGCTTCGCGCTCGTAGTCGCGGCTGAAATTGAGCTGGTTCTGGATCGAGTAGGCCTGGGTGGTGGCGATGGCGGCGCCCGCCACATTGGGATTGGAGCGCGCTGCCAGCAGCGCAAGCGCCAGTGCGGCCATGGTCGGCCAGTAGCTCTGGTTTTGCGAGGCGACCATGCGCGCGATATGGTCCTGGGTGACGTGGGCGATTTCGTGCGCCACCACGCTCGCCAGCTCGGACTCGTTTTGCGCGGCCAGCAGCAGTCCGGTGTGGATGCCGATGTTGCCGCCCGGCATCGCAAAGGCGTTGATGCTGGGGTCGTCGACGACGAAGAAGATGAATTCGCGCTGGTTGCGCGTGCTGACCGACACCAGCTTGTAGCCGAGCTGATTGAGATAGGTTTCGATTTCGGGATCGTCCAGATAGCGCGGATCGGCGTAGACGTCGCGCATGATGATGCGTCCCAGTGCCTGTTCCTCCTGGTCGGAAAAGTATTGCCGCGACACTTCGCCCAGATCGGGCAGGTCGGCCGCCGCAACCGACTGGAGGGCCAGACTCAGAGCAAGCAGGGTGCGCAGCATGGGACGAGCGGGAGGAAGAGACGTGTCATTTCGTTTACGATGCGCGGACTGCCGACAAGGTTCCTCCGTTTATTCATTGAGATCGAGCCCAATATGAGCGAATTCACCCATTTTGACGCGGGCGGCCGCGCAGTCATGGTCGATGTGGCCGACAAGGATGACACCCGGCGCGTCGCCGTGGCGAGCGGACGGATCCGCATGTTACCCGATACCCTGGCGCGGATTGTGGGCGGGCAGGCCGACAAGGGCGACGTGCTCGGCATCGCCCGCATCGCCGCCATCCAGGCCACCAAGCGCACCGCCGAACTGATCCCGCTGTGCCACCCGATTGCGCTGACCCGGGTGGGCGTTGAATTCAGCCCGGACGAGGGCGAATCCTCGATGAGCTGCACCGTGACCGCCGAAACCGTCGGCAAGACCGGTGTTGAAATGGAGGCGCTGACCGGCGTCAGCGTCGCGTTGCTGACCATCTACGACATGTGCAAGGCGGTCGACCGTGGCATGACGCTGAGCGACATCCGGCTGCTGGAAAAAGAGGGCGGTCGATCCGGGAACTGGCGTGCCCAGTAACAGTAATAAGTACCTCTTGCCGTACGTCTGCGCCATGGCAGGATGGCGGGTTTTCGGAGTCGGGATACGCATGCGTTTTTTGCGATGGCTGATGCTGGGCTTGGTAGTGTGTGCGTCCGCCGCGCAGGCCGACCTGCCGGATTACCAGGCCTTTCCGGCGGACGGCGAGCGGTTGCTGTTGTGGGCTGCACCCGAGCGCGGGCGCGCCGAGCCGGAATTGCAGGCGGCGCGTTTGCTGGCCGGGCGCGGGGTCTCGGTGTGGTCGCTCGATGCCGTGAGCGCCTACTTTCTGCCGCAGTTGCCGAGCAGCATGGATGCGCTGCCAGCGCAGGACATGGCGGACTGGCTGCGCGCGGCACTGGGCAGCGGAAAGCAGGTCGCCGTGTATGCGGTGTCGCGCGCCGCGGTGCCGGTGCTGCGCGGGGCCGCTCTGTTGCAACCGGCCGAGCGGCAGCGGCTGTGCATGCTGTTGATGTATCCGAATCTCTACACCGTGGCGGAAGCCTTGTCCGAGCCCGATTATCTGAACGTGGGCGACCTGTCGGGCTTGCGGGTGCGGGTGCTGCAGCCGCGCCGGTCGGCCGCCACGCCCTGGCTGCCCGGGCAGCTCGACCATCTGGCACGGCTGGGGGCGACCCCAAGCCACGTGATCCTGGAAAACCTGCGCGAAGGCTACTGGGTGCGCGAAACGCCGACCGAATTCGAAATTGCCGAAAGCCGCCGCATGGACACCATGCTGCTGCGGGAACTGGAAGCCTGGGGATGTCAATGAAACGATTGCTGATGCTGTGTGCGATGGGACTGGGGCTGGCGGGCGCCGTGCAGGCGGCCGGATTCGAGACCCGGGCGGCGACCCCGGCGCCGGCGCTGAAGGCGCTGGACCTGAAGGGCGCGACGCGCACGCTGGCCGACTATCGCGGCAAGGTGGTGGTGCTCAATTTCTGGGCGTCGTGGTGCCCGCCCTGCCTGCGCGAAATGCCGTCAATGGAACGGCTGCGGGTGAAAATGGCCAGGCGGCCGCTGGCCGTCGTTGCGCTCGACAGCGCCGAAACCCGGGAAGAGGTGGATGCCTTCCTGTCCAGAATGACGCTTGGTTTCCCGATTCTGCTTGATCCGGACGGCAGCAACACCAAACGCTGGAAAGTGTTCGCGCTGCCCACCACCTTTTTGCTGGATGCCGAGGGGCGCGTGCGCCATGTGCTGACGGGGCCGACCGAATGGGACGAGGGCGAGGCCCTGGTCCTCATCGAGTCCCTGCTGGCCGAAGTGAGCACGCGGTAAATCCAGTCCTTGCGGTGTGGTTAACCCGACCAGTTATTAGGCTATCTTATAGGTGCATCAGGCTTTTTGCTTGCCATGGGGATGGCAGCAAGTGCAAAATAACAATATATTCGGAAACATTAATATATAGCCGTCCCCCGAAGCATCCAGTCGATGCGCTGGCACTGCTTGCAGCTTGACCCAGTATGGAATATCCAGGCAGGACTATTGCGCGGTTTCACCCGAAACCGCCGGGGGCAATTTTGAACCTAGAGGCCGTATGAACGCCAAGATCAAACTCGAAAATCACGACGCACAGGAAATCAAGTACACCACCTGTTACATGTGCGCCTGCCGTTGCGGCATCAAAGTGACGATGGAGGGCAACAAGGTCCGCTTCATCCAGGGCAACCGCAACCACCCGACCAACCAGGGCGTGCTGTGCGCCAAGGGCTCGGCCGGGATCATGAAGCAGTATTCCACCGCCAAGCTGACCCAGCCCTTGATGAGGAAGCCCGGCACCGAGCGCGGCGAAGGTATTTACGAACCGATTTCCTGGGACCAGGCGCTCGACGTGCTGACCGACCGCCTGGAAGAGATCCGCGCGACCGACCCGTCGAAACTGGCCTACTTCACCGGCCGCGACCAGATGCAGGCACTGACCGGCTTGTGGGCGCAGCAGTTCGGCACCCCCAACTGGGCGGCGCACGGCGGTTTCTGTTCGGTCAACATGGCGGCAGCCGGCCTGTATTCGATCGGCTTCTCGTTCTGGGAATTTGGCGCGCCCGATTGGGATTACGCCAAGTACTTCATCATGTGGGGCGTGGCGGAAGACCACTCGTCCAACCCGATCAAGATCGGCCTTGAAAAGCTCAAGCGCAAGGGCGGCAAGTTCGTCACCGTGAACCCGGTGCGCACCGGCTATTCGGCGATTGCCGACGAATGGCTGCCGGTCAAGCCGGGCATGGACGGCCTGCTGGCGATGTCGATGGTGCACGTGCTGTTGAAGCACGAAAAGTTCGACTACGAATTCCTGGTGCGCTACACCAACGCCTCCTGGCTGGTGGTCCAAAGCCCGGGGCAGAAGGGCGATGGCCTGTTCCTGCGTGATGAAAACGACCACCCGCTGATCTGGGACATCGAAAAGGAAGCCTTCAAGAACGGCATCGACGGTGACATCGCGCCGGCGCTGTTCGGCGAATTCGTGGCGCCCGACGGCCGCCGCGTCAAGACCGTGATGTCGCTGATGGTCGAGCGCTATCTCGACCCGCGCTACGCACCGGAAAACGTCGCGCTGGAATGCGGCCTGCCGGCCGAAAGCATCGAGCGCATCGCGCTGGAAATGGCGCACGTCGCGTTCAAGGAAACAGTCGAATTGCCGATCGAATGGACCGACGTGTGGGGCCGCAAACATGACAAAGTCGTCGGCCGCCCGGTGGCGATGTACGCGATGCGGGGCATCGCGGCGCACTCCAACGGTTTCCATTCTTGCCGTGCGATCCACATGATCCAAATGCTGCTGGGCGCGCTCGACGCGCCGGGCAACTTTCGCGCCCGTGCGCCGTACCCGAAGCCGATTCCGCCGCATCAGCTGCCGGAAAACAACATCGACATCATCAATGCGCCGAACACACCGCTGTCGCGTCCGCCGCTCGGCTTCCCGACGCGTCCGGAAGACCTGGTGATCGACGAGTTCGGCAACCCGTTGCGCATCGACAAGGCCTTCTCGTGGGAGATTCCGCTGTCCTCGCACGGCATGATGCACATGGTCATCACCAATGCGGTCAACCACGACCCCTACGCGATCGACACGCTGATCCTGTTCATGGCCAACATGGCGTGGAACTCGACCATGAACACGGCCAACGTGCAGGACATGCTGCGCGCCAAGGACCCTGACGAGCCGGGCCTGTACAAGATCCCGTTCCTGGTCGTGATCGACGCGTTCCATTCGGAAATGACCAACTTTGCCGACCTTATCCTGCCGGACACGACTTACCTGGAGCGCTACGACACCATCTCGCTGCTCGATCGTCCGATTTCCGAGCCGGATGCGGCGGCTGACGCGATCCGTCATCCGCTGGTCACCCCCGACCGCGATGTGCGGCCGTGGCAGGAGGTGATGGTCGAACTGGCTTCGCGCCTGAAATTCCCCGCCTTCACCAAGCCGGACGGCACGCGTAAGTTCAGCGGCTACAAAGACTTCATCGTCAACTTCGAGCGTTCGCCCGGCATCGGTTTCCTCGCCGGCTGGCGCGGCAAGGACGGCACCAAGTCGCTGAAGGGCGAGCCGAATCCGAACCAGTGGGAAAAGTACATCGAGAACGAGAGCTTCTTTGCCCATCACTGGCCCGACAACCAGAAGTACATGCGCTACGCCAACAAGGATTACCTCGAAGTGGCGGCGGACGTCGGTTTCGTCGGCAAGGTCGAGCCCATCATCATGCAGTTCTATTCCGAGCCGCTGCAGAAATTCCGCCTCGCGGGGCAGGGCCTGTACGACGGTCCGCAGCCGAACAACCAGGTCGACCGCGAGCGGCTGGTGAAGTACTTCGATCCGCTGCCGATGTGGTACGAGCCGCTCGAGCAGCAGCGCGTCGACGCGGACGAATATCCATTTTTCGCGCTGACCCAGCGGCCGATGTTCATGTACCACTCGTGGGATTCGCAGAACGTGTGGCTGCGTCAGATCATGGCGCAGAACTACATGTATATGAACGCGCGCAAGGCGGCCGAAATGGGCATCAAGGACTTCGACTGGATCTGGGTCGAGTCGCACAACGGCAAGATCCGGTGCCAGGTCAAGACCATGGAAGGCACCCAGGAAAACACCATCTGGACCTGGAACGCGATCGGCAAGCAGAAGGGCGCCTGGGGCCTGAAGGAAAATGCCTCGGAAGCGACCAAGGGCTTCCTGCTCAACCACCTGATTTCCGAGCTGCTGCCGGAAAAGGCCGGTGAGCGTCGCGTCACCAACTCCGACCCGGTGACCGGCCAGGCGGCATGGTTCGACCTGCGCGTGAAGTTGTGGAAAGCGGCGCCGGGCGAGACCGGCTCGTGGCCGCAGTTCGATGCGCTGAAGAAGCTGCCAGGCGACGAATACGATCGCCCCGACGTGCTGCGCTACGACGCGCGTACCCACGAAAAAAACTAAAAGCAGTACCAAAGCGAATTTAAGCGAGAGAGAACTATGAGACTTGGATTGGTCATCGACCTCGATGTGTGCGTGGGCTGCCATGCCTGCGCCATCGCGTGCAAGGAGTGGAACGCATCCGGCACCATCGGCCCGTTATCCGACTACCAGCCCTACGGCGCCGAGCCGTCGGGCGTGTGGTTCAACCGGATTCGCCATTACGAAATGGACGAATACCCGAACAACAAGACCATCAACTTCCCGATGTCGTGCATGCACTGCGAGGACGCCGACTGCGTCACCGTGTGCCCGACCGGCGCCTCGTACAAACGCGCCGAAGACGGCATCGTGCTGATCGACCAGGACAAGTGCATGGGCTGCAACTACTGCTCGTGGGCCTGCCCGTACGGCGCGCGCGAGCTCGACCGCTCGTCCGGCACGATGAAGAAGTGCACCCTGTGCGTCGACCGCATCTATGACCAGAACCTGCCGGTCGAGGAACGCCAGCCCTCGTGCGTGCTGACCTGTCCGGCACACGCCCGCATGTTCGGCGACTTCGACGATCCCGATTCGGCCGTGTCGCGCACCGTGCGCGAGCGCGGCGGTTACCCGCTGATGCCCGAGCTCAACTACAACCCGACCAACCAGTACCTGCCGCCGCGCCGCAAGCCGGTGATTCCGGTCGACACCCAGCCCAAGGGTGGCCTGAAGGAAAGCATCAAGCAGTTTGCCAACAAGCTGGTGCGCCGCTAAGCACCCCCATTTGCGCCAGGAGAATCCATGCATCCCGCTTTCTCAGTCATTTTCTTCACCGTGGCATCAGGCGCCGGCTTCGGCCTGATTTCGCTGCTGTTCATTGCCGACTTCTTCAAGCTCGGCGGCGGCTTCAACCAGGACCAGCTCGTTGCGGGTGGGCTGATGGCGATGGCGCTGGTCGTGTTCGGCCTGTTGTCGTCAACTTTCCACCTCGCCAACCCGAAAAATGCCTGGCGCGCGTTCAGCCGTTTCCGCACCTCGTGGCTGTCGCGCGAAGGCGTATTCGCCGTGGTATTCATGCCGCTGGCGCTGATCTATCTCGTCAGCATCATCTTCGACGCACCACAGTGGCTGCGTGTCAGCAGCGGTTTTCTGACCGCCGTGATGGCCTGGATCACCGTGTTCTCCACCGGCATGATCTACGCTTGCCTGAAGACCATCCGCCAGTGGAACACCCCGCTGGTGCCGGCCAACTACCTTGCGCTGGGCTATGCCAGCGGCAGCCTGCTGCTGTTGCTGGGCGCGGTCGTCGCCGGGCTCGACACTACGCCCTACATCGCGATGTCAGCGTTGATCATGGCGATTGCCGCGGTATTGAAGGCGATCTATTACTTCTGGATCCGCAGCCCCGGCCTGTCGCCGACCATCAACACTGCCACCGGTCTGACCCGCGCCAAGGTCAAGCTGCTCGACACCGGCCATACCCACGGCACTTTTCTCACCCAGGAATTCGGTTTTCAGATTGCGCGCCAGCAGGCCAGCCTGCTGAAGATTGTCGTCTTCGTGCTGGGCTTCATCGTGCCGGGCCTGATGCTGGTGTGGGTGTTCAACCAGGAAAGTGTCCAGACCGCCGCCATCGTGGCGGTCTTGGCCGGCATCGTCGGCGCGGCCGTCGAACGCTGGCTGTTCTTCGCCGAAGCGCGCCATGTGGTCAACCTCTATCACGGTGCCCAGCGGTGCTGAGCGCCGGACTTGGCGGGCGCCCGGGTTTGCGGTATATTAGAAAACTCTAATTAGTCCGTGACAGGAGAATGACCGCTATGTTTGGACTGTCAGGTTTCAAAGAAGTCGATCCCGGCTACGTGGCTGAAATCGCTGCCAAGGGCGCGCATCTGATCGATGTGCGCACCGAGGCCGAAGTCGCGCAGGGCGTGATCGATGGCGCCATCCATATCCCGCTGCATTTGCTGCCGCTGCGCGCGGCCGACATTCCCCAGGACACGCCTGTGGTGATCTACTGCCGCTCGGGAGCGCGCTCTGCCCAGGCGTGCGCGTTCATGGCCTCCAAAGGCTACGACAACATGCACAACCTGGCGGGCGGGATCATGGCGTGGGCACGCTCCGGCAACCTTCTCAGCCAGCCGCGCTGACGCGAGGCCTGTACGCGCCGCAACACACTTGAAATTCCCCCGTCCCGCAGCGATTTCGATTGCAATGGGGGAACTTCTGGTTTAAGGTACCGCAGCGTTTTTTACTACATACCGATTCAACTGATTTAGTGTAAGGAGAACCCAATGAATTTCGATAAAGAACTCGACGCACGTGGCCTGAACTGTCCGCTGCCCATCCTGCGTGCCAAGAAGGCCCTGGCGGAAGTCACCAGCGGCCAGGTGCTGAAGATCCTCTCCACCGACCCGGGTTCGGTCAAGGATTTCGCGGCTTTCGCCAAGCAGACCGGTAACGAACTGCTGTCCACCGCCGAAGCGGGTGGCGAATTCACTTTCTTCATGAAGAAAAAGTAAACCCCACCCCCCAAAACCAGCGCCCTCGTTCCTGGAGCACTTAGCCAAGAACCTGCGGCGCTGTTTTTTTATTGCAAGAGGAGAGAGTAAGCATGGATACCAAAAAAATGGCCATCATCGCCACCAAGGGCACGCTGGACTGGGCTTACCCCCCGTTCATCCTGGCTTCCACCGCCGCCGCGCTGGGTTATGAAACACAGATTTTCTTCACCTTCTACGGCCTGCAGCTCGTCCGCAAGGACCTGTCCGTGCTCAAGGTCAGCCCTCTGGGCAACCCCGGCATGCCGATGAAAATGCCGTTTGGCCCCAAGTGGTTCAAGAGCATCAACTGGAACATGCCCAACGCCATCCAGGCCATCGTCCCCGGCTATGAAAGCGTAGCCACTGCCCTGATGAAGCAGACCATCGCCAACAACGGCGTGGCCACCATCCCCGACCTGCGCGGCCTGTGCCAGGAGGCCGAAGTCAAGTTCATCGCCTGCCAGATGACCGTCGAACTGTTCGGCTTCGAGCATTCCGACTTCATTGACGGCCTCGAATACGGCGGCGCCGCCACCTTCTTCGAATTCGCCGGCGAGACCGACATCTGCCTGTTCATTTAAGCGACAGCCAGCGGCGCATGACCGCACCATGAAAAACGGGCCGAATGATTTCGGCCCGTTTTTCATCTGTGTCATTTGTACCACACCCGTGCGTGATTATCCGCCTAGCAGCATGCCCCTGCTTGTCTCTGTGCCCGTCGGCGCGTAGGCTTCGGACAAGCTGACCAACAAGCTTAACAACGTGGTTATTTTGCCCCTCAGGAGGATATCAATGAAATTCACCCGTGTATTCGCATTCATGGCACTGGCCGGTCTGGCTGGCAGCGCCTTCGCCACCAACGGTTATTTTTCGCACGGCTATGGCATGAAGGCCAAGGGCATGGGCGGTGCAGCCACTGCTAGCCATGACGATGCCTTCTTTGGCGCCAATAACCCGGCAGCGGCAGCCTTCGCAGGCAACCGTATTGATCTGGGTATGGATCTGTTCAGCCCGCGTCGTGAGGCATCGCGTACAGGTCTGGGCGGTTTGGACATGAGTGTGGATAGCGACAGCAATTATTTCCTGATCCCCGAATTCGGCTACAACCGCATGCTCAACAATAATCTTGCGCTGGGCGTGACCGTGTACGGCAATGGCGGCATGAACTCTGATTACCCGGGCGGGCAGATTGCAGCAGGTAATTGTGGCGTCGGTGCGCCCGCCAGCAATATGCTTTGCGGCCAGGGAAGCCTGGGGGTGGATTTGATGCAATTGATCATTGCGCCGACCGCCGCATACAAAATCAACGCTAATCATTCCATCGGCATTTCGCCGCTGATCGGTTACCAGCGCTTCAAGGCCGAAGGGCTCCATGCTTTCACTGGTACAGGGATATCGACCGCTCCGGGCAGCATTACCAACCAAGGCTACGATGATGCCTTCGGCTATGGCGTGCGGCTGGGCTATATGGGCAAGATTGCGCCGAACGTAACTATTGGCCTTGCGTATGCCAGCAAAATGAATTTCGAGGAGTTCGACAAGTACAGGGGCCTGTTTGCTGAGCAGGGCGACTTTGATATTCCCGAAAACTACAACATTGGTGTGGCGTGGCAGGCGACCCCCGCCGTCAAGCTGGCGCTGGATTATCAGCGTATCAATTACAGTGGGGTTGCTTCGATCAATAACCCCAGCACCAATCAGGCACAACTGGGCGCAGACAATGGACCGGGCTTTGGCTGGCAAGATATCGATGTGTGGAAACTGGGTGTCGAATACAAGCACAGCAAGCAGCTGACCCTGCGTGCAGGCTATAATCACGGCGACAATCCGATCACGTCGCGTGACGTGACTTTCAACATCCTTGCCCCCGGTGTTATCGAGAACCATGCAACGCTTGGTTTCACCTACACGCTGGCATCGGGTAATGAACTGACCATGAGCTACATGCATGCCTTCAAGAATGATGTGAACGGTGCTTCCATCCTGCCGGTATTTAGTGGCGGTTCAGCAGCGGGTAATGAAAAAATCGAGATGTATCAGAACGCGGTTGGCATTCAGTACAGCTGGAAGATGTAAGATTCAACTGCATTAGGCTGACAAAAGCCGGGGCGATTGCCCCGGCTTTTTCATGCGCGACGGTAACGTCATCGCCAGCCTGTGCCCAACAAAAAGCGCGACCGAGGGCCGCGCTTTTTGTTGGGCAGAGTGAGTACGCTAATCAAGCCGGGCGTGCTGCGTCTCCAGCTTCTGCAGCATGATGCCGAAGTCGGCGAGCCGGGACTTTTCCTGCTCGACTACGGCGGCAGGCGCACGGTCGACGAAGCTGGAATTGGCGAGCTTGGCTTCGGCCTTCTGGATTTCATTCCGGACGCGGGCGATTTCCTTGGCAAGACGTGCGCGTTCGGCGTCCTTGTCGATTTCCACCACCAGCATCATCCGCAGGTCGCCGACCAGGGCGACCGGGGCGTCGGCTTCCGGCAACGCGGGCGCGGTGCTGACTTCGCTGAGTTTGCCGAGCGCGGCGATGTAGGGTGCCAGCGAGTTGATCACGCCAGCGTCGCCTTCGATTACCAGCGGCACGCGCTGGGCGGGCGACAGGCTCATCTCGCCGCGCAGGGTGCGGCAGGCGTTGACCAGTTCCTTCAGCAGTTGAATGCGGGCGACGCTGTCGGGGTGGTGTTGCGCTGCGTCGACCTGCGGGTAGGCGGCGAGCATGATGCTGTCGCCCGTCACGCTGGCGAGTGGCGCGACCTTCTGCCACAGCTCCTCGGTGATGAATGGGATGATGGGATGGGCGAGGCGCAGCGTGGCCTCGAGCACGGTGGCCAGCGCGCGGCGGGTGGCACGCTGCTGTTCCGGCGTGCCGGTGTTCAGCTGCACCTTGGCGAGTTCCAGGTACCAGTCGCAGTATTCGTCCCACACGAATTCATAGATGGCGCGCGCGGCTTGGTCGAAGCGGTAGGCGGCGAAGGCTTCGTGCACTTCGCCGACGGCCTGCTGCAGGCGCGCGGCGATCCAGCGGTCGGCGTCCGAGAAATCCATGGCCTGGCTGGCATCCTGCCCGCAGTCGTGGCCTTCCAGGTTCATCAGCGCGAAGCGGGTGGCGTTCCACAATTTATTACAAAAGTTGCGGTAGCCTTCGGCACGCTGGAGATCAAATTTGATGTCGCGGCCGTGGGTGGCCAAACTCGCGAAGGTGAACCTTAAAGCATCCGTTCCGAACGCGGCGATGCCGTCCGGGAATTCGCGGCGGGTACGTTTCTCGATGCTCGGTGCTTTCCTGGGGTCCATCAGTCCGGTGGTGCGCTTGGCGACCAGGTCGTCGACCGCGATGCCATCGATCAGATCGATCGGGTCAAGCACGTTGCCTTTGGACTTGCTCATCTTCTGACCTTCGGAGTCGCGCACGAGGCCGGTGACGTACACCTCGCGGAATGGCACCTTGCCGGTTAAGTGCAGCGACATCATCACCATGCGCGCGACCCAGAAGAAGATGATGTCGAAGCCGGTGACCAGCACCGAGGTCGGTAGGTAGCGTTCGAGCTCGGACGTCTGCTCGGGCCAGCCCAGCGTGGAGAAGGGCCACAGCGCGCTCGAGAACCAGGTGTCGAGCACGTCGTTGTCCTGCGTTAACTCGCGACCGCCGGCCTGCTTCTTCGCTTCTTCTTCCGTGTAGGCAACGTAGAAATTGCCGTCGGCGTCATACCACGCCGGGATGCGGTGGCCCCACCACAATTGTCGGGACACGCACCAGTCCTGGATGTTTTCCAGCCACTGGCGATAGGTCGTGGTCCAGTTCTCCGGAACGAATTTCAGTTCACCCGAATCGACCGCGGCGAGGCCCTGCTGGGCGAGGCCTTCCATGCTCATGAACCACTGGTCGGTGAGCATCGGCTCGATCACCGCGTGCGTGCGGTCGCCGCGCGGGATCATCAGCTTGTGCGGCTTGGCCGAAACCAGCAAGCCTTTCGCCTGCAACTCGTCGAGCAGTTTCTGCCGCGCGTCGTAGCGGTCCAGCCCCTGGTATTCGGCCGGGCACAGCTCGTTCATCTTGGCGTCGAGGGTCAGCACGCTGATCGCCACCAGCTTGTGGCGCTGGCCGACCTGCCAGTCGTTGAAGTCGTGCGCCGGGGTGATCTTGACCACGCCGGTGCCGAACTCGCGGTCGACATAGTCGTCGGCGATGATGGGGATGCTGCGCTCGGCGACCGGCAATCGGACGTGCTTGCCGATCAGGTGCTTGTAGCGCTCATCCTCGGGATGCACGGCGACGGCGCTGTCGCCGAGCAGGGTTTCCGGGCGGGTGGTGGCAACGGTCAAAAAGCCTGAGCCGTCTTCAAGCGGATAGTTGATCTCCCACATGAAGCCGTCTTCCTCGGCGCTGACGACTTCGAGGTCGGATACTGCCGTGCCGAGGACCGGGTCCCAGTTCACCAGGCGCTTGCCGCGGTAGATCAGCCCTTCGCGGTAGAGCCGCACGAACACCTCGGTGACAGCTTTCGACAGACCCTCATCCATGGTGAAGCGCTCGCGGCTCCAGTCGGGGCTGGTGCCGAGCCGGCGCATCTGGCGGGTGATGGTGGAGCCGGAGTGTTCCTTCCAGTCCCAGACTTTTTCGAGGAATTTCTCGCGGCCGAGGTCGTGGCGCGAGACGCCCTGCGCGTCGAGCTGGCGCTCCACCACGATCTGGGTGGCGATGCCGGCGTGATCGGTGCCCGGCTGCCACAGCGTGTTGTCGCCCGCCATGCGGTGATAGCGGGTTAGCGCGTCCATCAGGGTGTGCTGGAAGGCGTGCCCCATGTGCAGCGTGCCGGTGACGTTGGGCGGCGGCAGCATGATGCAGTAGGCGGGAGCGTCGGACTTGTTGCCGGCCTTGAAGTAGCCGGCGCTTTCCCACTGGGCGTACCAGCGGTTTTCGATATCAGCCGGTTCGAAGGATTTGGCGAGTTCCATGGCGTGCGCGCAAAGGGTGCATTATCCCAAAAAAGCCGGGAGCACGACCCAAAGAATCCAGGACGCGGCTCAAAAAACGCCGCCGCATGCGGTTTCAGGTCGATGGATTGCGCGGTTGCTTGAGCTTCTCTGCGACGGCGTCGCGGACGATTTCCCGCACGTTGACGTCGAGCTGGCTGAGCAGGGTGGCGACGGTCTGGTCGAGATTCTTGCGCAGTTCGGCGGCGACCTGCTTTTCCATCACTTCGGACAAGCGCGGCGCCAGCTCGCTCATCAACTGCTCGGCCAGGGTGTCGTTGACGAGGGCCGCAGCGGGATCCGTCACCGGCGCGGGCGCTGCCGTTGGTGTTGGAACGGGTTCGACGACGGGCACTGCCGCGGCCGCGGCGGTCACATGGGCGGCGCTTGCCCGGACGGGCGGCGTACCACGCTCGATCACATCCGTCAGCACCGGCAGCCAGGCGCCGGCCGGAGGCGTGGATGAATGCGTCGGCCCGGACGCGGCGGTTGTATCGGCACGCGCAGCCGGGTCGGCCTCGCTGCCGCCGCGGTGTTTTTTCAGCAGCGCATCCATCTTGCTCATCAGGGGACTGTCGCTCATCGGTGCCTCCTAGCCGGCGTGCTGCCGCAAGTCGTGCGTTTGCAGGGCGTAGCCGCGCGTCTTGTAAAAACGATAGCGCTCGCGTCCCGCCTCGACCCGGGCATCATCCAGGCCAATGATTTCGACCAGTCGCTCGAAGCGGGCAAAGGCGGGCGGCTGCTCGGTGTGCAGGTTGATCATGACGTCGGCGCTGCGCAGGGCGTCGGCATCGGTGCCGATCAGCACCGGCGTTTCGCCTGCCAGCGCATCGCTGTCGCGGCAATGCGGGACGAAGCCCAGCGCGGGCGTCGTCCACAGCAGACGGTCGATGGCGTCGGCCACTGCCGCATCCGGCGCGTAAATCATCACCTGCCGGCCCTGTCCATGCGCCTTGGCGACGACGCGGCGCGCGACATCAAGCGGGTTGTCGGCAAAGGTATAGAAGAGAATCTCGGTCACTGTGGCAAGTCTACTTCTCGGCGCGATTCAGCAGGAAGTGCACCAGCAGTGAAACCGGACGACCGGTCGACCCTTTTTCGCGGCCGCCTTTCCAGGCCGTGCCGGCGATGTCAAGGTGCGCCCAGTGATATTTCTTGGTGAAGCGCGACAGGAAGCAGGCCGCGGTGATCGAGCCGCCCGGCCGCCCACCGATGTTGGCCATGTCGGCGAGGCTGCTTTTGAGCTGATCCTGATAGTCGTCCCACAGCGGCATGCGCCAGACACGGTCCCAGGCGTGGTCGGCGGCGTGCTCGATCTCGCGCGCCAGCGGGTCATGGTTGCTGAACAGCGCGCTGGGGTGGGCGCCGAGCGCGATCACGCAGGCGCCAGTCAGCGTCGCCAGGTCGACCACGGCGTCGGGCTCGAAGCGTTCGGCATAGGTCAGCGCATCACACAGGATCAGGCGGCCTTCAGCATCGGTGTTGAGAATTTCGATGGTCTGGCCGGACATCGAGGTGACGATGTCGCCTGGCTTGTTGGCACTGGCGTCCGGCATGTTCTCGCAGGCAGGGATCAGGCCGACGACGTTGAGCTTGAGGCCCAGTTCGCCGATGGCGCGGAAGGTGGAGATGACCGCGCCGCCGCCGCTCATGTCGTAGTTCATCTCGTCCATTTCACCGGCCGGCTTCAGCGAAATGCCGCCGGCGTCGAAGGTGACCGCCTTGCCGACCAGCACCACCGGCTTGTCGCCTTTTTTGCCGCCCATGTGCTTCAGCACGATGAAGCGCGGCGGCTTGTCGCTGCCCTTGCCGACCGACAGGAAGGAGCCCATGCCGAGTTTTTCGCAGGCGGCGTAGTCCAGTACTTCGCAGCCAAAGCCGTACGCCTTCGCGACTTTCTTCGCTTCGCCCGCCAGGTATTCCGGCGTGCAGATGTTGGAGGGCGTGTTGCCCAGATCCTTGGCGAGCTGGATGCCGTGGGCGATGGCCAGGCCGCGTGCGAGGCCGACTTCGCCGAACTTGAGTTCCCCACGCCGTGTCACCGCAAAGGTGACGCGCTTGAGCGGTCGGCGTGCTTCGCTCGGTTTGCTCTTCATGCGGTCGAATCGATACAGCGCATCGTGTGCGCTGATCACCGCCTGCTCGATGTTCCAGGTGGTATCGCGCTTCTTCAACGGAATTTCGCTGAGCGTGATGGTGGCTTCCATCGAGCCGGTGTCGCGCAGCGTCTTGACCGCACAGGCGATGGCGTCGCGATAGGCTTTTTCGTGGAAGTCGCGCTCCTTGCCGAGACCGACCAGCAGCACCCGGTCTGCCAGGATGTTCGGCACCCGGTGCAGCAGCAGCGTGCTGCCGGCCTTGCCGTCCATGTCGCCGCCGCGCAGAATCTCGGACAGGTAGCCGTCGCTGGCGCGATCGATGTCCGTGGCAGGCTCCGACAGCTTGCGGCTTTCAAACACGCCGACTACCACGCAGGCGGTGCGCTGCTTTTCGGGGGCCCCGCTTTTTATGCTAAATTCAAGTTCGATTTCCTTGTTTTCCATGTCTGTGCTCAAAAAAATGCAATTTGCCGTTACGGGGAGGTTCGATGTTGCCGCCCCGACGATTATTGGCGCAGGCGTGACGGAATGTCAAAACACCGTTTTGTTCGCAATCGGTACCCGGATTGTCCCATGCTCTATCGCCGCGCGCTGACCCGCGAGATGGCCCTCACCACCGGTGCCGTGCTGACGGTGCTGGTGGCGATCGCGCTGGTGGTGCTGTTCATCCGCCTGCTCGGCGACGTGGCGCGCGGTGAGCTCGCCAACGAGGCGGTCTTCGTTTTCCTCGGCTTTTCCCTGCTGCACTTTTTGCCGGTATTGATGACGATCGCGCTGTTCGTGGGGGTCCTGCTGCCCTTGTCACGTATGTGGCGAGACAGCGAGATGGTCATCTGGTTCAATGCCGGCCTCTCGCTGCAGCAATGGCTGCGCCCGGTGCTGGCCTTTGCGGTGCCGTTTGCGCTGGTGATCCTGCTGTTGACGCTGGTGATCACCCCGTGGATGCAGGGCAAGAAAAACGAGTATCGCCAGGATCTGCACAGCCGCAGTGAAAGCACGCTGATCGCAGCCGGGCTGTTCGCCGAATCGGGCGCCAACCAGCGGGTCTACTATGTCGAATCGCTCAACCCGCTGACTGGTATCGTGCGCAACGTCTTCATGCAGTCGCGCATCGACGGCCAGCTGGGTCTGGTGGTCGCGCGCGAGGGCAGCCATACCCAGATGCCCGACGGTTCGCGCTATCTGGTGTTCAAGGACGGGCGGCGCTATGAAGGTACGCCCGGCCAGCTCGATTACCGCATCGTGCAGTTCGAACGCTACTGGATGCGTCTCGACCCGGTCGCCGTGGCGGCCGGCGATGCCGGCGTGCGTGCGGCGGACGCGGGGACCTTGCTGGCCGACCCCTCGCCGCAGGCGCGCGCCGAACTGCTGTGGCGGCTGGGCGTGCCGGTTTCCGCGCTGATTCTTGCGGTCATGGCGGTTCCGCTGAGCTACGTCAACACGCGCGCGCGCCGTTCCTACGGCTTGCTGGTCGCGCTGCTGCTGTATTTCGTCTACAACAACCTGCTGTCGCTGTCGCAGGCCTGGGTGTCGCAGGCCAAGCTCAATCCCTGGGCAGGCATGGTGTCGTCCCACTTGGTGATGCTGCTTGCGGTGGGCGTGCTGTTCTACCTGCGTGCGCATCAAAACGCGCCGCGCGGGAGATCCGCATGAGCCTGCTGGCGCGATACCTGGCCAGTCAGGTGCTGGTGGCGTCCGGGTTCATCCTGCTGGCGCTGATGGTGCTGTTCGCCTTCTTTGACGTGATGCAGGAGCTCGGCAGCCTGGGCCGCAACGATTACGGTCTGGGGCAGGCCATCGTGGTGGTGTTGCTGAACATGCCGGGGCACCTCTACGAAATCCTGCCGGTGGCGGCGCTGATCGGCACACTGTTCGCGCTGTCGCGCCTGGTGGGCAATTCGGAGTATGCAGTGATGCGCGTGTCGGGCCTGTCCAACTGGCGCGTGGCGGGCTACTTTGCAATGATCGGCGCGGTGCTGTCGATGCTGCTGCTACTACTCGGGGAATTCGTCGCGCCCTGGTCGGAGCAGGCGGCGCAACGCTACAAACTGCTGGCCACCCGCGCAGTGGTGGCGCAGCAGTTCCGTTCCGGCTTGTGGGTCAAGGATGGCAGCGCCTTCATCAATGTGCGCGAGGTGATGGCGGACAACACGCTGCGCGGCGTCGAGATCTACGGCTTCGAGGCCGACGGCCAGCTGGGCTCGATCCGGGCCGCCGAGCAGGCCGACTGGCGCGGCGGCCAGACCTGGGATCTGCAGCAGGTGATGGAAACGCATTTCGATGCGGACGGCGGCATTCGCGCGGTCCGCAGCGAACGCCAGGACTGGGAATCGGTGCTGACGCCCGACATACTCAGCGTGCTGCTGATTGCGCCAGAGAAAATGTCGGCGCGGACCCTGTGGCGCTATGTGACGCACCTGAAGGAAAACAACCAGAAGGCCACCCGCTACGAGATCGCACTGTGGTCGAAATTCATCAATCCCTTCGTCATCCCGATCATGATGTTGATTGTCATGCCGTTCGCGATCCAGGGCCCGCGCGCCGGTGGCACCAGCGCCAAGATATTCATCGGCATCCTGACCGGCCTGAGTTTCCACCTGCTGAGCCGGCTGTTCGGCCATCTGGGCCTGCTCAACGACTGGCCGGCGGCGGCGGTGGTCAGCCTGCCGCTGTTGATATTCCTTGCCATCGCGCTGGTCGGCATCCGGTGGGTGGACCGGCGCTAGCTTCGCTGCCCGGGCGGCTGGCCGATTGCCTGCGGGCGAGCGAACCCGCGGCCAAAATCGCCTGCGTGCATGGCTTGCAGGCCGACTGGCTGGCCGGCAGGGTCGAACTCGCGGCTGACATGCCGCGCGTGCCCATCGACTTGCCGGGACGCCCGGCCCGACCCGAACGGGTCTCGCCGCACCAGGTGCCGCGCCGCCGCGCCGACACCGTGGCCGGGCGGGCGGCGCTCGTGCACGCGCTGGCGCACATCGAATTCAATGCCATCAACCTGGCGCTCGACGCCGCCCACCGCTTTGCCGGCATGCCGGCGGCCTATTACGCCGACTGGCTCAGGGTGGCGGACGAAGAAGCGCTGCATTTCGATTTGCTCGACACGCATCTGACGACACTGGGACACCGCTACGGGGATTTTCCTGCGCATGACGGCCTGTGGGACATGGCGCTGAAGACCGCGCACGACCCGCTGGTGCGGATGGCGCTGGTGCCGCGCGTGCTGGAGGCACGCGGACTCGATGCCGCGCCGCTCATTGTCGACAAATTGAAAGCCGCGAACGACGGGCGCATGGTCGAGATCCTCGCCGTGATCGAGCGTGACGAGATCGGCCATGTCGCCATCGGCAGCCACTGGTTTGGCTGGCTGTGCCGCGCGCGCGGGATGGAACCCGATGCGACATTTCGCCAGTTGCTGGTCGAGTATGACGCGCCGCCGTTGAAGCCGCCCTTCAATCTGGCGGCACGCCGTGCCGCGGGCTTCAGCGAATCCGAACTGGACTGGCTGAGCGGGCTTTAAGGTTTTTCGCGGAAGAACGTCTGAATCGGCCTACAGCCCCAGTGTCGTTGCCGACACGCCGGCGGGCGAGCGCTGCCACATGCCTTCAAACTGCTGATGCAGCAACACGGCATCGCGTGCATCTTCGAGGTGCAGCGTGCCATGCACCGCAGCCTTGTCGGCACGCAGCAGCACGCTGTGAGGTTCGGCCAGCGCAAAGGCCTGATCCGGGCGTGGCGCGTCGGGATCGGCCTGGCGGATTTCGAGCACATGGCCGAAATCGCGCAGCAGTTGCATCAGCCGCGGATGGCTGCGCGCCACATGGCTGATGTCGTCGAGCAGCAGTTCGATGCGACGGCCGCCGCCGGCCACGCACAGCGCGCGCAGGCTCGCGTGACGCGGCGCATCGTCAATCTCGAACAGATCCAGGTTGCGGTCGTAGACGCGCAACTGACGGTGCGTGCCGGCGAGCAGGGCATCAAATGCGCTGCGGAATTCGCTCGGGGTTTCAAAGGTGCTCATGCGGCATTGATCTCCAGCCAGCCGGCTTCATACCAGTCATAAAAGCGCTCGCGCAGCGCGGCAGGCAGGGGCGGCACGAGCTTGCGCTGATCGGCCAGCTGTTTCAGCGCAGCAGTTTCGCCGGCAGCCCCCGTGAAGGCCTCGCCGTTGATGAAAAAGCGTCCACCTGTAAACAGCAGGCGCGACTTGGGGTTGAGCGCAACGCCGTGCCTGTTCGCCTGCTTGTTGAACGCGGCGCGCGTAAGCGGGGCTTCGGGTGGATTGAAGAACACATTCGGCTTCGGTTCGGACAGATAGCGTCCGGCAAATTCGGCAATGTCGCGCTTGTCCCATTTTATTTTTGCGATCATGTCTTCGATCTGCGCCAGCATTGCCCGGCTGATTTCACCGGGGTGGGCCTGCAGACGCAGATCGGGGTCGGCGTAGCGGCCTTCCGGTTTGAGCGTGTCCTGCAAATGCATCAGGAATCCGTGCGCCAGTTCTTCGCTGGTGGGCGCGCGGAAACCGATCGAATAGGTCGTGCAGGCGTCTTCGGCAACGCCGTAATGGGCGACGTGCGGCGGCAGGTAGAGCATGTCGCCGGGGCCGAGCAGCCATTCCTCCTCTGGCTTGAAGCGACGCAGGATTTTCAGCGGAACGTCGTCCAGGATCGCCAGGTCGGTCTGCGTACTGATCTGCCAGCGGCGGTGTCCCTGGCCCTGCAGCAGAAAAACATCGTAGGAATCGAAATGCGGTCCCACGCTGCCGCCGGGCACGGCATAACTCACCATCAAGTCGTCGAGCCGGGCATGCGGGATGAAGTTGAAGCGCGCCAGCAGCGCGTCGGCTTCGGGCAGAATGTGATTGAGCGACTGCACCAGCAGGGTCCACTCGGTCTTGGGCAGACGCTTGAAGTCGTTTTTGCCGAACGGGCCGTGATCGAGCTGCCAGTGCGTGCCGCTGCCCTGGATCAGCCGCGACTCCACATCGTCGCGGCACGCCAGCTGCTGCATCTCGCCCAGCGTCAACAGGCCGGTGAAATCCGGTACGGCGTTGCGGATCAAAAGCGGGCGCTTGTGCCATACATCGCGCAGGAAACGGGTGGGGCTCAAGCCGCCGAGCAGGGTCGCAGTCATAAAATAATTATAACGATGTGGCTGGAGTTGCCCTGCTAGAATGCGCGAAATTACGTGGCGGAGCCAAGCATGCTGAAAGCGGGAGACCGCGCGCCGGATTTCTCAAATCCGGATGCGGACATGAATATCGTCGAGTTATCCCAGTTCCGCGGCAAGACGCTCGTGCTGTATTTCTATGTGCGTGACGATACGCCGGGCTGCACGACAGAAGCCATTGAATTTTCCGAACTGGAAAACGATTTTGCCAAGCTGGGTGCCGAGGTGCTAGGGGTGTCGCGCGACGACTGCATCAAGCATGGCGAATTTCGCGACAAGCACGGCATCAGCGTGCGCCTGCTGGCAGATAAGGAACAGATCACCAACAAGGCCTATGGCGTGTTGCAGGACAAGGAGGTGGACGGCGTGGTACGCAAGAGCCCGGTTCGCTCCACCTTCATCATCGACAAACAGGGCGTCATCCGTCATGCCCTGTACGGCGTTTCCAGCCGCGGTCACGCGGCGGAAGTGCTTCAACTGGTTGCTTCAATGAGCAAAGGGGAACACAAGTGAATATCGGCAAGGACACCGTCGTCACCATCACCTACATCGTCAAGGACATGGAGGGCAAGCTGCTGGAGGAAAGCGACGAACCGGTCAGCTACCTGCACGGCGGCTACGACAACATCTTTCCGCTGGTCGAGCAGGCGCTGGAAGGCAAGGCCGTGGGCGACCAGATCGACCTCAAGCTGCAGCCGGCCGATGCTTTCGGCGAATACGAGGACGATCTGGTGCGACTGGAGCCACGCGAGGCCTTCCCGGCAGACATCGAAGTGGGTATGCAGTTCGTCGGCTCACCGGTCGACGGAACCGAGGAAATGCTCTACACCGTGACCGACATCGCCGAAGAAAAAGTGGTGGTCGACGGTAACCACCCCTATGCCGGTCAGGCAGTGCATTTCCAGTGTGTGGTGGCCGAAGTGCGTGCGGCGTCGGCGGATGAGGTCGAACACCGTCACGCACACGGCGCACACGGCCACCATCATCATTAAGTCACTGCTGGAAAATGCCGCTGGGCTGCTAAAATGCCCGGCTAACCTGTTTTCTGTGATTGTTTAATGAAAACCACCTTCCTCGATTTCGAGCAGCCGATCGCCGAGCTCGAAGCCAAGATCGAAGAACTGCGCTTTGTGCAGGACGATTCCGCTCTGGATATCTCGGAAGAAATCCGCCGCCTGCAGAAAAAAAGCCAGACCCTGACCAAGGATATCTACGCCAAGCTCAACGCCTGGCAGGTGTCGCAGGTGGCGCGGCATCCGCAACGGCCCTATACGCTCGATTACGTGCAGGGGCTGTTCACCGACTTTTCCGAACTGCATGGCGATCGCGCCTATGCCGACGATCAGGCGATCGTCGGCGGCATCGCGCGCTTCAATGGCGAGCCGGTGATGGTGATCGGGCACCAGAAGGGCCGTGATACCAAGGAAAAAATTGCCCGCAATTTCGGCATGCCGCGCCCCGAGGGCTATCGCAAGGCCTTGCGCCTGATGCACCTGGCGGAAAAATTCCGGCTGCCGATTTTCACCTTCATCGATACCCCCGGCGCCTACCCCGGCATCGGGGCCGAGGAGCGCGGGCAGTCCGAGGCGATTGCGCGCAACCTGTACGTGATGGCCGAACTGCAGACGCCGATCATCTGCACCATCGTCGGCGAAGGCGGGTCGGGCGGCGCGCTGGCGATCGGCGTCGGCGACCGCACGCTGATCCTGCAGTACTCCACCTATTCGGTCATCTCGCCCGAAGGCTGCGCGTCGATTCTGTGGAAGAGCGCCGACAAGGCCTCGGTTGCCGCCGAAACCCTCGGCATCACGGCCGATCGCCTGAAGGCCAACGGCCTGGTCGACCGCATCATTGATGAACCGCTGGGTGGCGCCCAGCGCGACTGGGATGCCATGTTCCAGAACATGCGCCGCGCGCTGACCGACACGCTGTCCGAGTTGCGCAAGCCATCGCTCGACGCGCTGCTGGCCGAGCGCTACCAGCGTCTGCGGGCGTATGGCAGCTTCAAGGAAACTCCTGCCAAGTAAGGCGCTTGCCGATGTCGTGGCGGACGTGCTGGCCCGCCATGTTGCGCCGCGCACGCGGATGGCCCTGGCCCTGTCGGGCGGACTCGATTCGGTGGTCCTGCTGCATGCGCTGGTGACGCTGCGCGATCACTATCCCTTCGAACTTGGCGCCGTGCACGTCCACCACGGGCTCTCGCCGCACGCCGATGACTGGGCCGATTTCTGCGCACGCCTGTGCGCGTCGCATGCGGTCGAATTGAAGATCCATCGCGTGGAGATCGCGCGCGACGATGCGGCGGGCATTGAAGCCGCTGCGCGGTATGCGCGCCTGCGCATTTTTGCCGCGGTCGACACCGACTTTCTACTGACCGCGCATCAGCAGGACGACCAGGCCGAGACGCTGTTGCTGCAGTTGCTGCGCGGCGCCGGGCCGAAAGGCCTGGCGGCGATGCCGGAGCTGCAGCACCGTCACGGCTGGCAGGCGGCACAGTTGCGGCCGCTGCTCGGGGTGACGCGCAACGCCATCCTGGAGGCGGCCCAGCGACACGGGTTGGTCTGGGTCGAGGACGAAAGCAACCAGGACACCCGCTACCGCCGCAACGCGCTGCGCCAGCAGGTGATGCCATTGCTGGCTGCGCATTTTCCCGGCAGCCAGGTCACGCTTGCGCGTGCGGCGGCCCTGCAGGCCGAGGCGGCGGACCTGCTGGATGATCTGGCGCGGCTGGATGCGACCGCCGCCATTGCAGGGGCACGACTCGATTGCGCAGTGCTGGCGGGCCTGACGCTGCCGCGCGCGCGCAATCTGCTGCGCTATTTCATCGCGCAGCAGGGCCAGGCGCTACCCAATGCGCGGCGGCTTGACGAAGCCGTGCATCAACTGTGCAAGGCGCAGGCCGATGCGCGGGTGCGCGTCAACCTGGGATCGGCCGAGCTGTGGCGTTTTCGCGGCGGCGCGTATCTGGTGTCGCCGCCGTCGGGGGCGGCGCCCGCCGTGCGCTGGCAGGGCGAGACGCAGGTCTGGGTGCCGGCTGCGGGCGTGGGCGTGCGGATGGAGCCGGTGATCGGGGCGGGCCTCAAGCGTGGTGTACTGGAAGCCGCTACGGTCACGCTGGGGGTGCGCCAGGGCGGCGAACGCCTGCGCCTGCAGGCCGGCGGCCCGCATCGCAGCCTGAAAAACCTGCTGCAGGAACAGGCGGTCCCGCCCTGGCAGCGTGGGCGTTTGCCCCTGCTGTGGTGCGACGGGCAGCTGGCGTGGGCCGCGGGCGTCGGATTCGACGCCGACTGGTGCGCGGCGCCGGGCGAGGCGGGGATGCTGCCGCAGGTGGTCGGCTAGCCGCCGGGCGAGACAGGGCGGGCTCGGGCGTGGTATCCTAGCAGGCTGATTTTCATGGTTTTTTGAACGTTTTTCTCATTTTCTCCGGAGCATTCACATGGCAGTTCAGCGCACCTTTTCCATCATCAAGCCCGATGCCGTCAAAAAGAACGTGATCGGCAAGATCGTCAGCCGCTTCGAAAGCAACGGCCTCAAGGTGGTGGCGTCGAGGATGAAGCACCTGTCGCGCCAGGAAGCCGAAGGCTTTTATGCCGTTCACAAGGAGCGTCCCTTTTTCAAGGATCTGGTCGACTTCATGATTTCGGGCCCGGTCGTGCTGCAAGTGCTGGAAGGCGAGGATGCCATCGCCAAGAACCGCGAACTGATGGGTGCCACCGATCCGAAGAAGGCCGATGCCGGCACCATTCGCGCCGATTTCGCCGAGAGCATCGACGCCAACGCGGTACACGGTTCCGACGCGCCTGAAACCGCAGCGATCGAAATCGCCTATTTCTTTCCGGCCAGCGAAGTCTACGCGGGCCGCTAAGCTGTACGCATGACGCAAAATCTGCTCGATCTCGACCTGGCAGGACTGACCACCTGGTTCGGTGAGCGCGGCGAAAAACCGTTCCGCGCCAGGCAGGTGTTCCACTGGCTACATCAGGCCGGGGTGGCGGATTTTGCGCAGATGACCGATATCGCCAAAAGCCTGCGCGAGAAACTGCAGCAGCAGGCGGTGGTGCAGGCGCCGGCAATCAGCTATGCGCACACGTCGACTGACGGCACCCGCAAGTGGCTGTTCGACGTCGGCGTCGCCAACGGCATCGAAACCGTATTCATTCCCGAAGACGATCGCGGCACCCTGTGCGTGTCGTCGCAGGTGGGCTGCGCGCTCGAATGCACCTTCTGCTCGACCGGGCGCCAGGGCTTCAACCGCAACCTGACGGTGGCCGAGATCATCGGCCAGCTGTGGGTGGCACAGCACAGCCTGAAGACCGAGCCCAATCGCACGACTGGCGAAATCTCCGAGCGGCCGGTGACCAATGTGGTGATGATGGGCATGGGCGAACCGCTGGCGAATTTCGAGAACGTGGTGACCGCGCTCGGCATCATGCTCGACGACCATGCCTATGGTCTGTCGCGGCGACGGGTGACGGTGTCGACCTCCGGCCTGGTGCCGGCGATGGACCGACTGGCCGAGCGCTGCCCGGTGGCGCTGGCGGTGAGCCTGCACGCACCGAACGATGCGCTGCGCGACCAGATCGTGCCGATCAACAAGAAGTATCCGCTCGCAGAATTAATGGCGGCGTGCCGGCGCTATCTGGTGCACGCGCCGCGCGACTTCATCACCTTCGAGTACGTGATGCTGGCCGGCGTGAACGATCAGCCCGAGCATGCGCGCCAGCTGATCGCGCTGACGCGCGACGTACCGTGCAAGTTCAACCTGATCCCGTTCAATCCGTTCCCGGATTCCGGCTATGAAAAACCGCGTAGCGAACCCATGCGGGTGTTCCGCGAAATCCTGCAGGACGCAGGCTACGTGGTAACGACGCGCAAGACGCGCGGCGACGACATCGACGCAGCCTGCGGGCAACTGGCGGGCAAGGTGGCCGACAAGAGCGGACGCGTGATGAAAAGAATACACAAGGAGGCGGCGTGAAAAAATGGATCGTGATGGCAGCAGTTCTGCTGACCGGCTGTGCGGCTCAGCCGGCCAGCGAAAGTGGCGTGGCCAATACGCAAGTCGACAGTGAAAGCCGTCAACGGGCGCGAGCCTTCACCGATCTGGCCGGCGCCTATTTCGTCCGCGCCCAGTACAAGACCGCGCTGGACGAACTGCGCAAGGCGATTGTCGCGGATGCTCGCTACGGACCGGCCTACAACATCTATGGCCTGATCTACATGGAGCTGGCCGAAGACAAGCTGGCCGAGGAGAATTTTCGCCGCGCCATCGAACTGGATCGCAGCGATTCCGAGGCGCGCAACAATTACGGCTGGTTTCTCTGCACCCGCGGCCGCCATGACGAAGGCCTCGAACAATTCAGCACCGCCTTGCGCAACCCGTTGTATGCGCAACCCGAGCAGGCCATGGCCAATGCCGGCCTGTGCGCGGAGCGAAAAGGCGATCTGGCGCTGGCCGAAGCCAACCTGATCAAATCGCTCAAGCTGCAGCCGGACAACCCCAGCACCGTGATCAAACTGGCAGGCTTGCATTTCCGTCAGGGCAATCTTGTCGAAGCGCAGCGCTTTCTGACTCGCCATGCCGAACTCGCACCGCCGACTGCAGAAAGCCTGTGGCTGGGTGTGCGGCTGGAACGCAAGCTGGGCGACCGGGCGCAGGAGGCGGCATACGGCCTGCAATTGCGCAAGCGTTTTCCGGATTCCAATGAGGAGCGTTTGCTGCGGGCGGGGCAATTCGAATGAGCGAGAGCGCGCAGCTTTCAATCGGGCAGACTCTGCGCGCGGCGCGCGAAGCGCACGGCATGTCACTGGATGATGTCGCGGCGCATCTGCGGCTGATGCATCGCCAGATCGAGGCGATGGAGTCGGACGATTTTGCGAGCCTTGGGCAGTCGGTGTTTGCGCGTGGCTTCGTGCGCAACTATGCGCGCCTGCTTGGACTGGTGCCTGAGGATCTGCTGGCACGCATGGGCGGCGCGCCGGCCGAGGCAGCGCCGATTACCCAGGCAGAACCGCCGCCGCCGGCCGCCTGGCTGACCTCACCCTGGCTGATTCTGATTCTGCTGGGCACGCTGATCGTGGTGGCGGTGCCGGTCGCGCTGTATCTGTGGCTGAACAGTGAAGTGGACGAGGACCTGCCCAGCCGGCAGCCATCGGCCATGCAGACGGAGTCTGTGCCTGCTGTAACGCCTGCACCGGTGGAGGCGCCGGTGGAAGCGCCTGCACCGGTCGAGGCGTCACCGGCGCCCGCTGCGGAGTCGGCTGCGGAGCCGTCTCCCACGCCCGCGGCCCCGCTTCCTGCGCCTGCGTTCCAGGACCCTGCCGAAGCAGGCGCACCCACCGTTCCGCCCGCGACAAATGGCAGCGTGCTGCGCTTCGACTTCGGCGACGAGGCCTGGGTCGAAGTCAAGGATGGCAGCGGGCGCATGGTGCACCGTCAGCTCAACCCTGCGGGAAGCCGGATCGATATTCAGGGCCAGCCGCCGTTCGATCTGGTGGTGGGCAATGCGACGCAGGTGCGCGTGCACTACAACGGCCGCCCGATTGACCTCAAACCTTTCATTGCGGTGACGGTTGCCCGTTTCACCCTCGAAGAATAACCCCCGAAGAATAGAGACGCATGATGTCCCCAATTATCCGTCGTCCCACCCGTCAGGTGCTGATCGGCCATGTGCGGGTCGGTAGCGATGCACCCGTGGTGGTGCAGTCGATGACCAACACCGATACCGTCGACATCACGGGCACGGTGCGCCAGGTGCAGGCGCTGGCCGAGGCCGGTTCGGAAGTGGTGCGCATCACCGTCAACACGCTTGAAGCCGCCGCCGCGGTGCCGCGCATCCGCGAGCGTCTCGACGTGCTGGGCTGCCGCGTGCCGCTGGTCGGCGACTTCCACTTCAACGGCCACAAGCTCTTGACCCAGGTGCCCGAATGCGCCCAGGCGCTGGCCAAGCTCAGGATCAATCCCGGCAACATCGGTCGCGGCAACAAGCGCGACGAACAGTTCGCGATACTGATCGAAGTGGCCTGCCGCTACGACAAGCCGGTGCGTATCGGCGTCAACTGGGGCAGCCTCGATCAGGCGCTGGCGGCGCGCATGATGGACGACAACGCGCGCCTCAAGCAGCCGGAAGACACCGAGGTGGTGATGCGGCGCGCGATGGTTGCCTCCGCGCTGGAGTCGGCGAAGAAGGCCGAGGAACTCGGACTCGGCGGCAACAAAATCATTCTGTCGTGCAAGATGAGCCGGGTGCAGGACCTGATTGCGGTCTATCGTGATCTGGGGTCGCAGTGCGACTATCCGCTGCATCTGGGACTGACCGAAGCCGGCATGGGCAGCAAGGGCATCGTCGCTTCCACCGCTGCCCTGGCGGTGCTGCTGCAGGAAGGCATCGGCGACACCATCCGCATTTCCCTGACGCCCGAACCCGGCGGCGACCGCACTCAGGAAGTCCGTGTCGGCCAGGAAATCCTGCAAGCGCTCGGCCTGCGCGCCTTCACCCCGCAGGTCACCGCCTGCCCCGGCTGCGGCCGCACCACCTCGACCGTGTTCCAGGAACTGGCGCAGGACATCGAAAGCTACCTGCGCAACCAGATGCCGGTGTGGCGCAGCCAGTATCCCGGCGTCGAATCCATGCAGGTGGCGGTGATGGGCTGCGTGGTCAACGGCCCCGGCGAATCCAAGCACGCCAACATCGGCATCTCGCTGCCCGGCACGGGCGAAGTACCGGTCGCGCCGGTCTACGTCGACGGCGAGAAGACCGTGACGCTGAAGGGCGACCGCATCGCCGCAGATTTCCAGGCGATCGTCGAGGACTATGTGCGCAGCCACTACGCGGCTGCGTGACCTGCATTTCAGTTGATTAATTTATGAGCAACAACATTCAATCCGTGCGCGGCATGAACGACCTGCTGCCCGATGCCACCGACACCTGGCAGGGCTTCGAGGCGATTGTGCGCGACTGGCTGCGGCGCTATGGCTACCGCGAGATGCGCACGCCGATCCTCGAACACACCAGCCTGTTCAAGCGCGCCATCGGCGAGGTGACCGACATCGTCGAGAAGGAGATGTACACCTTCGTCGATGAACTCAACGGCGAATCGCTGGCGCTGCGCCCCGAAGGGACGGCCTCGTCGGTGCGCGCGGTGATCCAGCACAATCTGCTGTACGACGGCGGCAAGCGCCTGTGGTACACCGGGCCGATGTTTCGCCACGAGCGCCCGCAGAAGGGCCGCTACCGGCAGTTTCACCAGGTCGGCGTCGAGGCGCTTGGCTTTTCCGGCCCGGACGTCGACGCCGAGCTGATCGTGATGTGCGCCGACCTCTGGCGCCAACTCGGCATCGCACCCACGCTGCAGATCAACACGCTGGGCGACCTCGAATCGCGGCATCGCCATCGGGCCAAGCTGATTGCCTATTTTGAAGCGCACCAGGATGCGCTCGATGAGGACTCGACGCGGCGCCTGCACAGCAACCCGCTGCGCATCCTCGACAGCAAGAATCCGGCGATGCAGGCGCTGAACGACGCGGCGCCCAAACTGATAGACGAGCTCGACGAGGCGGCGTTGGCGCACTTCGATGCGTTGCAGGCCCTGCTGCGCGCCAATGGAATCGCGTATGAAATCAATCCGCGGCTGGTGCGCGGGCTCGACTATTACAATCGCACCGTGTTCGAGTGGGTGACCGACCAGCTGGGCGCGCAGGGCACCGTGTGCGCGGGCGGGCGCTATGACGGCCTGATCGAGCAACTGGGCGGCAAGCCGGCGCCGGCCGCCGGCTTCGCCATGGGTATCGAGCGCCTGCTGTCGCTGATGGAAGTGGCCGGCACGCCGCTGGCGACAGCGATGCCGGATGCGTATATCGTGCACGCTGGCGAGGCGGCGCAGGCGTTTGCGTGGCAGGCGGCAGCGGCGTTGCGCAGCGCAGGACTGGCCAGCGTGCTGCATTGCGGCGGCGGCAGTTTCAAGTCGCAGATGAAAAAGGCCGATGCCAGCCGCGCACGCTATGCGGTGATCATCGGCGACGACGAAGCCGCGGCACAGCAGGTGACGCTGAAATCCCTGCGTGGCACCGGCGAACAGACCCGCGTTGAACTGGCGCGGGCCACCGACATTCTGAAACAGGCATCAATTTAAAAAAAGGCATTACGCAATGGCAACCTACGATCTCGACGAACAGGAACGGCTGGACGAACTCAAGGCCTGGTGGAAACGCTGGGGCAGCGTGGCGCTGTTCGGGCTGGCGGTGGTGATCGCGGCTGTGGCCGGCTGGCGCTACTGGCAGAACCACACCGTGACGCAAAGCCTGGAAGCCGCCACGGTGTATGAAAAACTGACCCAGTCGCTGGCAGCCAACGACCTCAAGTCCGCGCGCGAGTCGGGCGGTCTGCTGATCGAGCAATACAAGGGCACGGCCTATGCGCCGCGTGCTGCGCTGCTGCTGGCCAAGCTGCACGTCGCCACCAAGGATATGAAAAGTGCACAGACCCAGCTGGAATGGGCAGTGGCCAACGGCAAGGAACCCGCGATCCGGGATCTGGCGCGGCTGCGTCTCGCCGCGGTGCAGCTCGACCAGAAAGCCTACGACGCGGCGTTGAAAACGCTCTCCGCCACGCACAGCGACGCCTTCGCCCCGCGCTTCGTCGACCTGCGCGGCGACGTGCTGCTGGCCCAGGGCAAGACGGCCGAGGCGCGCGTCGCGTATCAGACCGCGTTCGGCAAGATGGGCGAGGACAACCCCTACCGCAACATCGTCGAACTGAAACTCGACGCGCTGGGGGGAGACGCCAAGTGAAGACGCACGTGATCGTTGCCAGCCTGGCGCTGGCACTCTCCGGATGCAGTGCGGTCGGTTCGATGACCAGCACCGTGGGTGGCTGGTTCGGCTCCGGCCCGGCCAAGGCCAAGCCGGCTGAACTGGTCGAATTCAAGCCGCGTGCCAGCCTGGTCGAAGCCTGGAAAGCCGAGACTGGCGATGCCGGCGGCTATTTGCTGCGTCCGCAGGCCGAGGGTGAGGATGTGCTGGCCGCCGGCGGCAGCCGCGTGGTGCGCGTCGCCGTCGCCAATGGCAACACGGTCTGGCGTACCGATACCGGCGTCAAGCTGTCGGCTGGCGCGGGGGCGGGGCAGGGCCTCGCCCTGGCGGGCGGCGGCAAGGGCGAACTGCTGGCGCTCGACCTCGCCACCGGCCAGCAGCGCTGGAAAGTGACGCTGTCGAGCGAGGTGAGCGGGCAGCTGCTGACCGTGGCCGACACCGTGATCGCCCGCACCGGCGACGGTCGCATCCATGGCCTGGCGGCGGCCGACGGCAGCCGCAAGTGGCTGTATACCCGCACCTTGCCGGCGCTGAACCTGCGCGGATCGGGTGGCATGGTAGTGCTGGACGACGTGCTCTACGCCGGCTTTCCCGGCGGCAAGCTGGTCGCACTCAACGCCCTCAACGGCGCCCAGTTATGGGAAGCCACGGTGGCGCTGCCGCGCGGCGCCACCGAGCTCGAGCGGGTGGCCGACGTAATGGGCAATCCGGTGGTGGACGCGCAGCAGGTGTGCGCCGTCGCCTACCAGGGCCGGGTGGCCTGCTTCGACCGCCGCACCGGCGCCGCGTTGTGGGCGCGCGACACCTCCAGCAACAGCGGACTGGCGATGGACGAACGCACCCTTTACGTCACCGACGACAAGGATGCCGTGACCGCCTACGACAAGGCCAGCGGCCGCGCCGGCTGGCGCCAGGATGCGCTGGCGCGCCGTCAGGTCACCGCACCGCTGGCGCTGGGCGCCTGGGTGGTGGTGGCCGACGGCGAAGGCTATGTGCATGTGCTGTCGGCCGACGACGGCAGTTTCGTTGCACGCGCCAAGGTCGACAGCGGCGTGCGCACGGCGCCGGTCGACATCGGGCCGGGCTTTGCCGTGCAGACGACCAAAGGCAGTGTCGTCGCTTTCAGACTCAAATAAATCGCGCGCCGGCCTGCCGGCGCGCAGCTAGGATAAACATGCTTCCCACTCTGGTACTTGTCGGGCGTCCCAACGTCGGCAAGTCCACTCTATTCAACCGCCTCACCGGCACGCGTGACGCCCTGGTGCACGACATGCCGGGGATGACGCGCGACCGTCATTACGGGCGCGGCCGCATCGGTGATAAACCGTATCTGGTGGTCGACACCGGCGGTCTCGAACCGGTGGCCAAGGAAGGCATCATGGCCGAAATGGCCCGCCAGACCCTGCAGGCCATCGACGAGGCCGACGCGGTCATTTTCATGGTCGATGCGCGCAGCGGCGTCACGCCGCAGGACAAGGTGATCGCCGACCGCCTGCGTCGCGCGACCTGCCCGGTACTGCTGGCGGTCAACAAGGCCGAAGGCATGAACCGCGCGGTGGTGACCGCCGAATTCCACGAGCTGGGTCTAGGCGAGCCGCTGGCGATTTCCGGCGCGCATGGCGACGGCATCGCCGATCTGGTGGACATGGCGCTGGCACCGTTTCCCGAAGAGGAAGAACAGACCGACGATTTCGGCATCCCGAAAATTGCGCTGGTGGGCCGTCCCAACGTCGGCAAGTCGACCCTGGTCAACGCGCTGGTCGGCGAGGAGCGCGTGATCGCGTTCGACCAGCCGGGTACCACGCGCGACTCGATCTATGTCGAGTTCGAACGCGACAACAAACCCTACATCCTGATCGACACCGCCGGCGTGCGTCGCCGCGGCAAGGTGTTCGAAACCTTCGAAAAATTTTCCGTCATCAAGACGCTGCAGGCGATCGAAGACGCCAACGTGGTGGTGCTGGTGCTCGACGCGCGCGAAAACATCTCCGAACAGGACGCGCACCTCGCCGGCTTCGTGCTGGAAACCGGCCGCGCGCTGGTGGTCGCGATCAACAAGTGGGACGGGCTCAGTGCCGAGCAGCGCGAAGACATCAAGCGCGATATCGGACGCAAGCTGGCCTTCCTCGACTTCGCCCGCTTCAACTACATCTCAGCGTTGAAGAGCAAGGGCCTCGACGTCCTGCTGAAGGATGTGGAAGCGGCGCACGCCGCTGCCTTCATCAAGATGACGACGCCCAAGCTCACGCGGGTGCTGGAAATGGCGGTGGAGCAGCACGCGCCGCCGAAGAATGGCCTGTTCCGCCCGAAGCCGCGTTACGCCCACCAGGGCGGCAAGAACCCGCCGGTCATCATCCTGCACGGCAATGCGCTGGAAGGCCTGCGCGACGACTACAAGCGCTATCTGGAAGCCAGCTTCCGCAAGGCGTTCAAGCTGCAAGGCACACCGCTACGGATCCAAGTCAAGGAAGATACGGGCAAGAACCCGTTCGAAGGCAAGAAGCGCGCACCGCTCACCGAGAGCGAGGCGACGCGGATGCGGCGCAAGAAGCGGGTGCGGCGCAAGGTCCACGGCGCCGACTGAACATCCACCCGCAAGGGGGAGGCCATGTCTGTAAGTTGCTAAAGCAGCAACAGCCATGCACTAAAGCCGCTGAAGCGGCAACAACCACGCTCAATCCAGCCAGCGCACCAGATAAAACATCTTGAAACCTTCGGAAGAGCGCGACGGGCCGCTGGCGATGGCGGCGTGCCGGCTCTTTTCCGGGTCGGCGTGCGCGCGCGCCTCGTCCTCGCTGGCGTAGACCTCGACCACGCCCTCGGGGAAACGCGTGCGGCTCGCCTTGCCTGAAGGCGAATAGATCACCACCGCCGAGGTGCCGACGACATTCGATTCGACATCGGTGAACAGGCTGGTGGCTTGCGGCATCTCAGTGGGTTTTTTTCGGAATGCTGCTGATCTTGACGGCGTGACTAGTGGGCGTCTCGTCGCTGTAATGCGGACGCTCGTCGAGCGTGCGGCCGGTCAGCCGGGCGAGCTCGGTCTCGCGGCTGGAAATCACCACCAGGCAATCCTTGATGCCGAGGATGGTGCCCTCGGTCAGCGGGCTGGGGTTGCCGTCACGTGGCGCGGTGTCGCGCACGATGGAAGTGAGGGTCTTGCGCATCATGCGCATCAGGCGCTGCTCGTCGTGCAGGGCTTTTTCGTCCATGGGGGTACTCCGGAAACAGCAGGGAAACGCCATTGTCGACGCCGGCCGCGGCCACGTCAACGGAAGCCCTGATCCGGACGGGGATAAAAAACCTCAGTGCGGGCATAAGCAGATTGAACTGCGGCCGCCGCGCGGCTGCACTATGCTTGCCGGCTGAGGAGACCCCCATGTCAGACAGCCCCAACGATTCGAAGGACGTCCGCGAAATCCGTATCAACCCCATCGTGCCGAGCGAATCGGTGCTGGTGGCCACCGCGCGCAGCATGCGCCCGAAAAAGGCCGAGGAACTGGCGCCGCGCGACACCCGCAAGCACGTCGAAACCTGTCCCTTCTGCCGTGGCAACGAGCACAAGACCCCGCCGGTGATTCTGAGCTGGCCGGAAAGCGGCGACTGGCAGATCCGCATGGTGGAAAACCTCTATCCGGTGCTGGGCGACGACCGCGAGCAGACCGGCTTCAACTTCGGCCTGCAGCAGACCATCGACGGCTACGGCCGCCACGAAGTCATCATCGACCATTACGAGCACGGCATCGCCGTCCACGAAATGGCCGAATCGCACCTGGCGGCACTGTTCGGCGTCTACCAGACGCGCATGCGCCAGTTGTTCGAGTCGGACGATCGGCTGAAATACGTGCTGATTTTCAAGAATTTCGGCCCCGCCGCCGGCGCCTCGATCCCGCATACCCACAGCCAGGTGATCGCGATGCCGGTGGTGCCGGAAAACGTCGACGCCGAGGTGAAGAACAGCGCCGCGCACTACGCCAAGCACCATCACTGCATCTTCTGCGCATTGATCGACGAAGCGCTGACTTTCGAGGCGACGATTTATGATCGCACCTCGGGCGCGGTGCGGCGCAAGATCAACGTCGGCCAGTACGTGGTCGAGCGCGGCGAGAAGTTCATCGCCATCAAGCCCTTCGCCAGTCGCTACGAGTGGGAAGTGCACATCCTGCCCTTGACCCACCAGGCCGATTTCCTTGATGTGCGCGAGGAGGATTTCGCCGACCTGGCGCGGGTGATGAAGCGCACCATGGCGCGGCTCGATGCCGTCATCGGCGGGGCGCAGTACAACTTTTTCCTCCATGCCGTGCCGCACGATGCCCAGCAGCAGGCTCACGCCGCGAGTTACCACTGGCACCTGGAAATCTGCCCGCGCACCTCGATCCCCACCGGCTTCGAGCTGGGGTCGGGGCTGTTCGTCAACACCATCAACCCGGAACAGGCGGCTGAGCGTCTGCGCACGGTGGAGTTGCAAGACGTGCCTTGAGATTACAATGGCGTCACTGTCAGTGTGACCAGGCGAGGACCATGCAGCCAGCCGCCCCATCCGATTCATGCGTGGCCGAAACCGGCCAGGGCGACCCGCATGTCGATCGTTTGAACACCTTGTGGAAGCTGTCGGTACAGCGGGGGCTCTCCGACGCCGAGCGCATCCGCGCCATGCTGGAGATGGCGGCTGACGTGCTGGATATGGATCTGGTGGTGCTGGGCGAATTCGGCGAACGCTACACCGCGCACTATGTCAGCGACCGGCTGGGAGTGTTTCCCGAAGGCACGGTGAAGATGGTTGAGACGGTGTTGTGCCATGGCGTGCAGCTCAGCCGCGAACCCAGCCATATTGCCGACCTGCGTGCGCATCCGCTGTATGCCGACCATCCCGTGGTGAACACGCTGGGGCTGCGAACCTACTCCGGCCTCCCGGTGGCGGTGGGCGACGATGACCGCTGGGTGCTGGCTTTTCTGCGTCGGCGCTGCGAATCGCCGCCCGACGCGGTCGACATCGCCTACATGGAATTGATCGCCGACTGGCTCGGCAACGCGCTGCATCAATCCGCACAGAAGGATCTGCTGCAGCGCATTGCGCTGACCGACCCGCTGACCAGCCTGCCCAACCGGCGAGCCGCAGAAGAGCGCCTGCAGAAGGAAGAGGCGCGTACCCCACGCGACGGGCACGGTTTTGCGCTCGCCCTGGTCGACCTCGACCATTTCAAGATGGTGAACGATCGCTACGGCCATGCCGTGGGCGACGAAGTGTTGAAAACGATGGCCAGCCGCTTCCAATCCGGGTTGCGCGAAGGCGACTGGGTGGCGCGCTGGGGTGGGGAAGAATTCCTGTTCGTGCTGCACGGCAGCACCCTGGAACAGGCGGCCGACATCATGCAGCGGCTCGCCGACCAGGCCCGCGCGGCGCCCGTCCAGACCAGCGTCGGCGCCATTTCGGTGAGTTTCTCCGCCGGCGTGGCCGCCTTCGGCATGAACGACAGCGGCGTCCAGCCCATGCTGGAACAGATCGACCACGCCATGTATCGGGCCAAAGCGGACGGCCGCGATCAGGTCAAGACGGTGGCGCAGCCAAGCGTGCCATGGAACAGCGCGCTCCTGCGGCAGGCACTGGCTGAAAATCGCGTCAGGCAGGCTTCCCAGCCCATCGTCGACCTGCAGAGCGGTCAGATCATCGCCGACGAGGCGCTCGCCCGCATCGGGAATGCATCCGGCGAGATCGTCGAGGCCAAGGATTTCGTCGACATGGCCGAAGGCCTGGGCCTGATGGCCGAAATCGACCGCCAGGTGATCCGTGGCGTGATGCAACGCTGCGTCGTCCGCATTGACCAGGGTGGCGCGCCGGATTTTGCCCATTTCGTGAACGTCTCGCCGCAATTCCTGGCGCGCCACGACCTGGTCGAGGAAATGCTCGAGAATGCCATGAGCTACTGCCAGACCTGCAGTGTGATGCTGGGGCCGGTCAAGCCCATCGTGCTGGAACTGACCGAGCGCCAGCGCATCGTCAGCCTGGACAAACTGCGTGCCGACCTGCAGCCCTTCATCGATTTCGGCTTTCGCCTGGCACTGGACGATTTCGGCAGCGGCTATTCGTCCTACCTCTATCTGGCGCACCTGCCAGTCAGCTTCCTGAAGATCGAGGGCTGGCTGGTGTCGCATATGCGGCAGGACCGCAAGATCGCGGGCATCGTCGAAAGCCTGGCGAACTTTGCGCGCAAGGAAGGCATGCGCACCGTGGCCGAGCACGTCGAAGATGCAGAAACCGCGCGCATCCTGGCCGACATGGGGGTGGACTACGGGCAGGGCTGGCATTTCGGGCGCCCGCAGCTGGTGTGATAAGGGCTAGAATGAAATGTTCCTGCCACGCTGGCCGGGGTGCCGCATGCTTGCTCGTTCCCTGTCCCATTCTGAATCCCTGCCTGTGAAACCCACCCTACATCGCCTTGCCGCAACAACGACCGCCGTGTGTCTCGACCGGGAGTCCGCCCGTGTTTGAGCGGCACGCCGGCGGTGAACGCGTCATCCTGGTGGCGCTCGATTTCGGTGACCCGGATTTTGCCGAGAGCGTGGCCGAGTTGCGCCTGCTGGCGTCCGGCGCCGGGCTGGACGTCCAGGGCGAGGTGACGGGCAAGCGCAGCCGCCCGGACGCCGCGCTGTTCGTGGGCAGCGGCAAGGCCGACGAGATCGCCGCGCTGGTGCTGGCGACCGAAGCTGACGTCGTCATCTTCAACCACGAGTTGTCGCCCGCGCAGGAGCGCAACCTGGAGCGCCGCCTGCATTGCCGGGTGATCGACCGCACCAGCCTGATCCTGGACATCTTTGCCCGCCGCGCGCAAAGCGCCGAGGGCAAGCTGCAAGTCGAACTGGCCCAGCTACAGCATCTGTCGACCCGCCTGGTGCGCGGCTGGACCCACCTCGAACGCCAGCGTGGTGGCGTCGGCATGCGCGGCCCGGGCGAGAAGCAGTTGGAAACCGACCGCCGGCTGCTCGGCGTGCGGGTCAAGGCACTGCGCGAACGACTCGCCAGGCTGGGCAAGCAGCGGCGCACCCAGCGGCGCTCGCGCTCGCGCCAGCAGGTGCTGTCGGTGGCACTGGTGGGCTACACCAACGCCGGAAAATCCACCCTGTTCAATGCCCTGACGCATGCCGGCGCCTACGCCGCCGACCAATTGTTCGCCACCCTCGACACCACCACGCGCAAGATCTATCTTCCGGCGGTGGGCGAAGTGGTGCTATCCGACACCGTCGGTTTCATCAACCGCCTGCCGCACGACCTGGTGGCCGCCTTCCGTGCCACGCTGGAAGCCACCACCGAAGCCGACTTGCTGCTGCACGTGATCGATGTCTCCAGCCCCGCACGCGAGCGCCAGATCGAGGCGGTCGACAAGGTGTTGCGCGAAATCGGCGCCGATGCGGTGCCGCAGCTGCGCGTCTACAACAAGCTTGATTTGACGGGCGTTGCGCCGGGAGTCGGGCGCGACGAATATGGTAAACTGCACGGCGTGTATGTCTCCGCGCAAACCGGCGCGGGACTTGAACTATTACGCGAGGCGCTGTCAGAAATCCTGCTCGCCGGCCAGTCTCACCTTGAAGTGGGCGCGCCGGACGAAGTCTCCCTCCAACCTTCAGTCTTCTCCACATAACGCTATGGCATGGAACGACCCGCAATGGGGCAACAAAGGCAACCGCAATCCTGACGGCGGCCCCCCCGACCTCGACGAACTCTGGCGGCGCGTCAATCAGCGTCTTAACGGCCTGTTCGGCAAAAAGGACACCGGCGGCGGCAGTGGCGGCGGTGACGGCTTCTCCCCCGAGGGCTTCCCTGGCGGCGGCAATCTGGTCGGCCTGCTCGCCGGCGTGCTGGCGCTGGTGTGGGTGGCCAGCGGCTTCTACATCGTCGACACCGGCCAGCGCGGTGTGGTGCTGCGTTTTGGTCAGTATGTCGAAACCACCGAGCCGGGCCCGCGCTGGCATTTCCCGTGGCCGATCGAGTCGCGCGAAATCGTCAACGTCGACCAGGTACGTACCGTCGAAATCGGCTACCGCAACAACGTCAAGAGCAAGGTGCTGAAAGAGTCGCTGATGCTGACCGACGACGAGAACATCATCGACCTGCAGTTTGCCGTGCAGTACATCCTGAAGGACCCGGTCGAATTCCTGTTCATCAACCGCGCGCCGGAAGACAGCGCGTTGCAGATCGCCGAAACTGCGATGCGGGAAATCGTCGGCAAGAACAAGATGGACTTCGTGCTGTACGAAGGCCGTGCCGAAATCGCTGCGCGCGCCAAGCAGCTGATGCAGGACATCCATGACCGCCACAAGACCGGCATCAGCATCAGCCAGGTGACGCTGCAGAACATCCAGCCGCCGGAGCAGGTCCAGGCCGCGTTCGACGACGCGGTGAAGGCGGGCCAGGACCGCGAGCGCCTGAAGAACGAGGCCGAGGCCTATTTCAATGACGTGGTGCCGCGTGCTCGTGGTCTGGCTTCGCGCCTGCAGGCAGAAGCCGAAGGCTACAAGCTGTCGGTGATCGCCAACGCCGAAGGTGAGGCCAGCCGCTTTACGCAGATTTTGACCGAATACCAGAAGGCGCCGCAGGTCACGCGCCAGCGACTCTATCTCGACACCATGCAAACCGTGATGAACAACACCAGCAAGATCCTGGTGGATCAGAAGGGCGGCAACAGCCTCCTGTATCTGCCGCTCGACAAACTGCAGCAGATCGTCAGCCAGCCCTACGCCAGCGCGCCGGACGTACTGGCGCAGCCGGCGCCGGCCTCGGTCCCGGGCGATACACGTTCGCGTGACGCCTTACGCAACCGCGATCGGGAGGCACGGCCATGAACAAGCTCAGCGTATTCCTGATCGGTCTGCTGGTTGTGCTGGTGATTCTCAGCGCGAGCATGTTCACGGTGGACCAGCGGCAGAACGCCCTGGTGTTCCAGCTGGGTGAAGTGGTGTCGGTGAAAACCAAGCCTGGCCTGTATTTCAAGCTGCCGCTGGTGCAGAACGTGCGCTTTTTCGATACCCGCATCCTGACCCTGGATTCGGCCGACCCCGAGCGTTTCATCACCTCGGAAAAGAAGAACGTGCTGGTGGATTCGTTCATCAAGTGGCGCGTGATCGATGCGCGGCAGTTCTATGTGTCAGTCGGCGGCGACGAGACGCGCGCGCAGATCCGCCTCAACCAGACGGTCAACGACGGTCTGCGCGCCGAGTTCGGCAAGCGCACCATCAACGAGGTGGTGTCGGGACGTCGCGAGGAAATCATGAACATCATCCGCACCAAGGCCGACAGCGACGCGCGCAAGATCGGCGTGCAGGTGGTCGATGTCCGGATCAAGCGGGTCGATCTGCCGGAGACCGTGTCGGAAAACGTCTATCGCCGGATGGAAGCCGAGCGCAAACAGGTGGCCAACGAGCTGCGTTCGACCGGTGCGGCCGAGGCCGAAAAGATCAAGGCCGACGCCGACAAGCAGAAGGACGTGATCGTTGCCGAAGCCTACCGCGATGCCCAGGGCGTCAAGGGTGAAGGCGATGCCAAGGCATCGACCCTGTATGCCTCAGCCTACGGCAAGAACGCCGAGTTCTACGCGTTCTACCGGTCGATGCAGGCCTATCGCGAAAGCTTCCGCAGCAAGAGCGACGTGATGGTGCTTGATCCCAGCGCCGACTTCTTCAAGTACATGAAGAATCCGCGTGCCGCCGGTGGTCAATGACCGGTTTTGACTTGTTGACAGCGATCGGCCTGTTGCTGGTGATTGAGGGTATCCTGCCATTTGCCGCACCTGCCGTCTGGCGGGACGGCTTCCGCCGGATGCTGGAACTCAGCGACGGCCAATTGCGTTCCATAGGCGCTGCCTCGATGTTGGGCGGCGTTTTTTTGTTGCTGATGCTGAACTGACATGACTGCCTGGTTATTGCCCGAAAACGTCGAGGATGTGCTGCCGCCGCAGGCCTGGCGCATGGAAGACATGCGGCGTGCGCTGCTCGACCTGTTCCGCAGCCGCGGCTACCAGCTGGTGGTGCCGCCACTGATGGAATACGTCGATTCGCTGCTGACCGGCGTCGGCGCCGACCTCGACCTCAAGACCTTCAAGCTGGTCGATCAGCTGACCGGCCGGCTGATGGGCGTGCGCGCCGACATTACGCCGCAGGTGGCGCGCATCGACGCCCACCTGCTGGCCGCCAATCCGGTCAACCGCCTGTGCTACGCGGGCAGTGTGCTGCACACCCAGTCCGACGGCTTCCACCGCTCGCGCGAGCCGATCCAGATCGGCGCCGAGCTGTATGGCGAAGCCGGGGCCGATGCCGACCTCGAAATCCTCACCCTGATGCTGCAGGGCCTGGCCGTGTGCGGCGTTAAAACGTTGCAGCTCGATATCGGCCACGTCGGCGTCTACCGCGCGCTGGCGCAGGAAGCAGGCCTGTCGGGCGAGGTCGAACACCAGCTGTTCGGCGCGCTGCAGGCCAAGGACAGCAGCGCCGTGGCGGTGCTGACTGCAGGCCTGTCTGTCGGCCTGCGCGAGGCCTTCGCCGCGCTACCGCAGCTGTACGGCGACCGCAGCGTGCTGGCCGAGGCGCGCGCACGGCTGCCGCAATTGCCGGCGGTGGTCGCCGCGCTGGATACGCTGGAGACGCTCGACCAGGGGCTGGCCCACGTCGAGGCCGCCTACGATCTGGCCGAGCTGCGCGGCTACGGCTACCACAGCGGGGTCGTGTTCGCCGCTTATACCGGCGGACGCAGCCATGCGATCGCGCAGGGCGGGCGCTACGACGAAGTGGGGCGGGTATTCGGCCGGGCGCGCCCGGCCACCGGTTTTAGTCTGGATTTGCGCGAGCTGGTTCTTGCCGGCTCGGACACACAATAAGTTAGGGAGACTTCACCATGGCAGCAAAAAACGTCGTCGTCATCGGCACCCAGTGGGGCGATGAAGGCAAGGGCAAGATCGTCGACTGGCTGACCGACCGCGCGCAGGGCGTGGTGCGCTTCCAGGGCGGCCACAATGCCGGTCATACGCTGGTGGTGGCGGGCAAGAAAACGGTGCTGCACCTGATTCCGTCGGGCATTCTGCGTGACAACGTCACTTGCTACATCGGCAATGGCGTCGTGCTGTCGCCCGACGCGCTGCTGGAAGAAATGGACATGTTGATCGCCGCCGGCGTTGACGTCGCCAGCCGCCTCAAGCTCAGCGAGGCCTGCCCGCTGATCATGCCGCACCATATTGCGCTCGACCAGGCGCGCGAAATCGCCAAGGGTGCCGGCAAGATCGGCACCACCGGGCGCGGCATCGGCCCCGCCTATGAAGACAAGGTGGCGCGCCGCGCGCTGCGCCTGCAGGACATGTTCCACCGCGAGCGCTTCGCCGCCAAGCTGGGCGAAGTGCTCGACCACCACAACTTCATGCTGAAGCACTATTACAAGACCGATGTGGTCGATTTCAACCAGACCCTCGACAGCATGATGGCGATGGCCGAACGCCTGAAGCCGATGGTGGCCGACGTGCCGCGCAGCCTGTATGAAGTCAATAAGGCCGGCGGCAACCTGTTGTTCGAGGGCGCGCAGGGCACGCTGCTCGACATCGACCACGGCACCTATCCGTTCGTCACCTCGTCCAACTGCACCGCCGGCGGCGCCTCCACCGGCTCCGGCGTCGGGCCGTCCGCGATGCATTATGTGCTTGGCATCACCAAGGCCTACACCACGCGCGTCGGCTCCGGCCCGTTCCCCACCGAGCTGTTCGACAACATCGGCCAGTACCTCGGCGAGAAGGGCCACGAATTCGGCGCCACCACCGGCCGTGCGCGCCGCTGCGGCTGGTTTGACGCCGCCGCGCTCAAGCGTTCGATCCAGATCAATGGCGTGTCGGGCCTGTGCGTGACCAAGCTGGACGTGCTGGACGGGCTGGAAACCGTGCGGGTGTGCGTGGGCTACAAGATCGACGGCGAGGCCTGCGACATCCTGCCGGTGGGCGCCGAATCGATTGCCCAGGTCGAACCCATATACGAAGACCTGCCGGGCTGGAGCGATACCACGGTGGGGGTGCAGGAGTTCGACAAGCTGCCGCAGAAGGCGCAAACCTACCTGAAGCGGATGGAAGCCCTGTGCGAAGTGCCGGTGGACGTGGTGTCGACCGGCCCGGACCGGGTGGAGACGATCGTACGTCGTCACCCTTACGAGGCTTAATGTCTACAATAAGCCTTACCCAAGCAAAAAGCCGACACGAGGTCGGCTTTTTGCTTGCAACATTTGGTGCCCGGAAGAGGACTCGAACCTCCACACCTTGCGGCACACGGACCTGAACCGTGCGCGTCTACCAATTCCGCCATCCGGGCAATAAGGCGCGCATTCTAGAGAGCAGAGAATAAATTGTCAACGAACAAATCACGCAGTCGCGTAAGCAAGCACAAAATTCCGGCGATCCGCCTGGCCGATCCGTTTTACGAGCGTGAAATCGAACGCTACGAATCGCCGCTGCCCAGCCGCGAATACATTCTCCAATTGCTGACTGAAGCCGGCTGTCCGGTCGACGCCGAAGCCTTTGCCGAACAGCTGCAGATCACCGAGGACGAGTTCGAGCTGTTCCAGCGACGCCTCGGCGCGATGCAGCGCGACGGCCAGCTGATGATCAACCGCAAGCGCCAGTTGTGCCTGCCGGACAAGCTCGACCTGATCAAGGGCCGCGTCGAAGGCCACCCGGACGGCTTCGGCTTCGTGGTGCCGGAAGAGGGTGGCGACGATCTCTACATGTCGCCCAAGGAAATGCACCGCGTGCTGCACGGCGACAAGGTGCTGGTGCGGGTGGCGGGCCTCGACCGGCGCGGCCGCCGCGAAGCCAAGATCGTCGAGGTGCTGGAGCACGTCAACACGCACATCGTCGGCCGCTACTACCTCGAGGGCGGCGTCGGCTTCCTGATCCCGGAAAACCGCCGCATCAACCAGGACATTCTCGTCCCGACCGAGAACGCAGGCACGGCGAAGTCCGGCCAGGTGGTGACGGTGGAAATCGTCACCCAACCGGGCGCGCACAACGAAGCAGTCGGCCGCGTGGCTGAGGTGCTCGGCAGCTACACCGGCCCCGGCATGGAAATCGAAATTGCGTTGCGCAAGCACGATCTGCCGCATGTGTTTCCGCCCGAGGTCGAGGCGCAGGCGGCCAAGCTGCCGGCCACCGTGCAGAAAAAGGACATGGCCGGGCGCGAGGACATCCGCCACCTGCCGCTCGTCACCATCGACGGCGAAACCGCGCGCGACTTCGACGACGCGGTGTACTGCGAACCGCAGGGGCGCAGCGGCTTCCGGCTGATCGTCGCAATCGCCGACGTCAGCCATTACGTGCGGCCGCGCGACGCGCTCGACACCGAAGGCTACAACCGCGGCAACTCGGTCTATTTCCCGCGCCGCGTGATCCCGATGCTGCCCGAGGCGCTGTCCAACGGCCTGTGCTCGCTCAATCCCGAAGTCGATCGCCTGTCGATGGTGTGCGACATGCAGATTTCCAGCACCGGCAGCATCAAGGAATACCGCTTCTACCCGGCAGTGATCTTCTCGCACGCGCGCCTGACCTACAACCAGGTGTGGGACTGGCTCTCCGGCGCCGCCCAGCCCGACGCCAAGCAGGCCGCACTGATGCCGCATCTGCAAGCGCTCGACAAGCTGTTCCGTGTGCTGTTGAAGGCCCGCGCCAAGCGCGGCGCGATCGACTTCGGCTCGACCGAAACGCAGATCATTTTCGACGACCAGGGCAAGATCAAGGCCATCGTGCCGGTGATCCGCAACGATGCGCACCGCATCATCGAGGAATGCATGCTGGCGGCCAACGTCTGCGCCTCGGATTACCTGCACGCAAACGAGCAGCCCGCGCTGTTCCGCGTCCACGAAGGCCCGACGCCGGAGAAGCTCGCCGCGCTGCGTGGTTTTCTCGCCGAATTCGGCCTCGATCTCGGCGGCGGCGAGAAGCCACACGCCAAGGATTACGCCGCGCTGCTGGAGAAGATCAAGGACCGCCCCGACCACGGCCTGTTGCAGACGGTGATGCTGCGCTCGCTCAGGCAAGCGGTCTACAGCCCCGACAACAAGGGCCACTTCGGTCTCGCCTACGAGGCCTACACCCACTTCACCTCCCCGATCCGCCGCTACCCGGACCTGCTGGTGCACCGCGGCATCAAGGCCGTGTTGAACGGCGAGAAGCTGCCCGCCAAGGGCTTGGCCGAAGTCGGCGTCCACTGCTCACTGACCGAGCGCCGCGCCGACGACGCCACCCGCGACGTCGACGCCTGGCTGAAAACCTACTTCATGCAGGACCGCATTGGCGACGAATACAACGGCACGGTCAGCGCGGTCACCAGCTTCGGCATGTTCGTCGCGATCGACGACATCTTCATCGAAGGCCTGGTCCACGTGTCCGAACTTGGCCAGGATTACTTCCACTACGACCAGGCCAAGCACATGATGCTCGGCGAGCGCACCGGCAAGCGGTATCGTCTGGGCGACCGTGTGCGCATCAAGGTGATGCGCGCCGACATCGAAACCAGCAAGATCGACTTCAGCCTGGTCGAGCAGGAAGGCTCCGCGCTCGACATGCAGCGCGCATTCGAGAAGCGTGAGCCCGAAAAGAAATCCGCCAAGTCGAGATCGGGCGGCAAGAAGAAATGAGCGAGAAGTCCGCCGACCGGCACCCCGCGGAAAAACTGATCTACGGCTTTCACCCCGTCCTCGCCCGTCTGCGCCAGGACCCCGCGGGCATTTTCGAAATCTACCTCGACCTGACCCGGCGCGACGCGCGTGCGCGCGACCTGGTGCATCAGGCGAAGGACAACGGCGTCAAGCTCGCGCAGGTCGAGGCCGATCGTTTGACGCGATTGGTCGGCAAGGCCGCCAAGCACCAGGGCGTCGTCGCCCGCGTCAAGCCGGTCGCCCTGACCCATTCGCTCGACGAAGTGCTGGAAAACATTCAGGGCCCGCCGCTCCTGGTCATCCTCGACGGCGTCACCGACCCGCACAACCTCGGCGCCATCATGCGTTCGGCCGACGCCTTCGGCGTCCACGCCGTCATCGCGCCGAAGGACAACGCCGTCGGCATCAACGCCACCGTGGAAAAAGTCGCCTCGGGCGCCGCGGAAACCGTGCCCTACATCATGGTCACCAACCTCGCGCGCACCATCGAGGACCTGAAGGAACACAACATCTGGGTCATCGCCGCCGACATGGACGGCGAGCAACCCCTGTCCGGCATCGACGCCAAGACCGGCATCGCCTGGGTGCTCGGCGCCGAAGGCGCGGGCATCCGCCGCCTGGTCAAGCAGAGCTGCGACCAGGTCGCGCGCATCCCCATCGGCGGCACGGTGGAAAGCCTCAACGTCTCAGTGTCGGCGGCGCTGTGTTTGTATGAAACGGTGCGGCAGCGGGGTGTCTGACCGATTCGAAGCTGCTTTGGCCTCGTGCATCGACCAGGATGACCCGCAGGCATAGAATAGGCGCATTGCCCGAAGGAGGCCGCCATGCTGCAGACCATCGAAGTTGAAATTGACGCATCGGGACACATCCATCCGCTGGAGCCCGTGCAGACGATTCCCGCTGGGCGTGCGTTGCTCACGCTCCTGAAGCCGTCAGTTGATGAAGCGCTGCAACTGGCAGAAGCCGCGCTTGCAGAAGACTGGCTGAAACCCGAGGAAGAGGAAGCATGGGCGCATTTGCAGCCGGCCAAGTAGTTCTTCTGCCGTTCCCGTTTTCCGATCTCACACGCAGCAAGCTGCGGCCCGCCCTGCTCCTGGCCGATGCCGGACGCGACGACTGGATCGCCTGCCAGATCACCAGCAACCCCTACGCCGACCCGCGCGCCATTCTGCTTGCGTCCGAGGATTTCACGTCGGGCGGCTTGCAGCGGGCAAGCTATGCACGTCCAGGCAAACTGTTCACGGCGAATACTTCCCTATTTGCGGCGGCGGCAGGCCTGATCTCGCAAGTCCGGTTGGATGAAGTGCGCAACGCATTGATTGGCATCATTCAGGGGTGAGGGGAGAAACCGTGGCCTGTCCCTTGTTCTTCATTTTTTGTTCTTCAGTCTTTTAAGAGACATGGCAAACCGTGGCCTGTCCTCTACGGTCGCTCTCGGCAGGTCAACGGGCCTAGGTGCCGCCATGTTGCTGGTGGTACTGTTGTCTGGATGCCGAACGGTGAGTTCACCGCATGAATTTGCATCTGGCTGGGTTGGGTCGCATTTCGAACGTATGCTCGATGCAGTTGACCGTAGCCATGATGGTGATCCAAAAAACACGCCTTCTCGTGAGGATGTGATGAAGACGCGCTATTCGCTTGCCAATGACAATACTGTCTACCCTATTCCAATTGTATTTGGTCGTTGCAAGGTTCACTGGGAGGTCAATTCAGCGGGGATTATTGTTGGTTATCGCTACGAGGAAGTCATCAAGAACGGGTGCAATTGGTAGTCATCCTTACCAACCAAAAATCGCCTAGAGTGGATGTATAAAAATAGACGCGATATCGCGCATTTTTCTAGCAGCGATTCACGCCAATTCCTGCAAACGCAACAGCCGCGCCGCCTCTTCCTCCCGCGCGTCATCAATCTCCCGCATCACCCCCTCCAGATCGACCGGCGGCTTGTCACATTCGAACCGGCCCGTGAGTTCGACTTCTGGATTCAGCTTGCCGTGTTCGTACAGTGACCAGATTTCCTCGGCGTACTGCGTTTCCAACAGCGCCGGCGCGTGTTGGCCAAAATACGTTCTCAGATTATTCACGTCGCGCGTCAGCATCGCCTGGGCGTGGTTGTTGCCGGCTGCGTCGACCGCTTGCGGCAGATCGATGATCACCGGGCCGTCTGCACTGACGAGGATGTTGAACTCGGACAGGTCGCCGTGGATGACGCCGGCGCACAGCATGCGCACGACTTCGCCGATCAGGGTGCGGTGGTGGGCGAGGGCTTCGTCTTCGGTGAACGACACGTCGTTGAGCCGGGGCGCGGCATTGCCGTCGGCGTCGGCCACCAGTTCCATCAGCAGCACGCCTTCGTGGAAATTGTACGGCGTGGGCACGCGCACGCCGGCGGCAGCGAGCCGATACAGCGCATCGACCTCGGCGCTTTGCCAGGCGGCTTCCTGCATTTCGCGCCCGTATTTGCTGCCCTTGGCCATGGCGCGCGCCTGGCGGCTGTTCTTGGTCTTGCGATTTTCGGTGTAGTCGACGGCCTGGCGAAAGCTGCGCTTGTTGGCCTCCTTGTAGACCTTGGCGCAGCGGATGTCGTCGCCGCAGCGGACGACGAAGACCATGGCTTCCTTGCCGCTCATCAACTGGCGCACGACGCCGTCGATCAGGCCGTCTTCGAGCAGGGGTTCAAGTCGTTTGGGGATTTTCATCGATGGTCGTAAAGAGTCGAGAGGCTAGCCGCGCACCTTGCGGTACGCCTCCAGCAGGCGCTGGTGGATCGCGCTGCCCTCGAAGTCGCTGCCGAGTTTGGTCAATCCAAAAAACCGTTCGTCCTGGTTGAACAGCGCGAACGCCTGTTCCAGCGTCTCGCGGCCGTACATCAGCGCCAGTGCGGGTTCGAAGGGGCTGGGGTCGTCGAGTTGGGCGAGGTCGGCGATGCAGCGGTAGACCTTGAGGCGCGCGTCGCTGCGCTGGCCGTATTGGGCGATCCAGGTGCAGCCTTCGAGGATCGCGTCGTCGTCGCCGAGCGCGAGCGCGAGCAGCAGCTTGATCTCGCCGACGCGGATGTCGGTCCACGGCGAATCGGCATCCGGCGCGAGGCCGATCAGCACCGTGACCAGGCGGTCGTCGGCCAGTTCCAACTCGACGATCAGGTCGAGCAGCTCCGCGCATTCGTCGTCGGAGAGTTCGGGCAGGCGCGCGAGCGCCGGGCGGATCAGGTTGCCGACGCTGTTGTTCTCGAATTCGAGTTCTTCAAAAGGATAAATTTCTGACACGCCCGGCACCAGGATGCGGCAGGCGTAGACGCCGAGGTGGGTGAAGTCGGCGATATAGAGTTCGTGGCCTTCGGCGTGCAGCGCATCGACCGACCAGTGGTAATCCTCGTCGGTGGTGGTGCCGAAGTTCCAGTCGACGAAATCGAAGTCGGGCGTATCGCGCAGGAACTGCCAGGAAATCACGCCGCTGGAATCGACGAAGTGGATTTCCAGGTTCTGCGGGTCGGCGATTTCGGTCTGGTCGAAGCCGGGGGCGGGGAAGCCGGCCAGCGAATCGAGCGCGCGACCCTGCAGCAACTCGGTCAGCGCGCGCTCCAGCGCGACTTCGAAGCGCGGGTGCGCGCCGAAGCTGGCGAAGCAGCCCTGGTCCTGTGGGTGCAGCAGGGTGACGTTCATCACCGGATACTGGCCGCCGAGCGAGGCGTCCTTCACCAGGATGCCGAAGCCGGCTTCGCGCAGGCCGCGGATGCCGGCGGCGATGTGCGGGTAGCGGTTGATCACATCCTCGGGCACGTCGGGCAGGCACAGGCCTTCTTCGATGATGCGGAACTTGATGTGGCGCTCGAAGATTTCGGCCAGCGCCTGGGCGCGCGCTTCCTTCAGCGTGTTGCCGGCCGACATGCCGTTGCTGACGTAGAGGTTGCCGATTAGGTTGACCGGGAAATACACGGTCTGGCCATCGGAGAGGCGCTGGTAGGGAATCGCGCAGATGCCGCGTTCGGCATTGCCGGAGTTGAGGTCGATCAGCTGGTCGGCGCGCACGCCTTGATCCGGGTTGTACAGATCCTGCAGCTCGGGAGTCAGCAGGCCTTCCGGCCAGGCGTCGTCATCGCCCAGTTCGAACCAGCGCTCGTCGGGATGGTGGACGTAGGCGCGGTTGGCGATCGTCTCGCCGAGGTAGAAGTGGGTCCAGAAATAATTGGTCGACAGCCGCTCGAAGTATTCGCCCAGCGCACTCGCCCGCGCGGCCAGCTCCGATGCGCCCTTGCCGTTGGTGAACAAGAGCGGGCAGTCGCGGTCGCGGATGTGCACCGACCACACGCCTTCCACCGGGTTGAGCCAGGAGCGCTCATCGGTGTGGAAGCCGATGGCTTCGAGCTTGGACTGCAGGGTGGCGATCGACGCTTCGAGCGACGCGTCCTTGCCGGGGATGAAATGTTCGGGGGCGTGCATGGGGGAAAACCTCAGGGGAAGACCCGACAGCATACGCGACGCGTCAAGTGGGGCCGGCTGCAAGGGGCGTGCGCTCAGCTGGTGAGGGCTTCGAACTCGGCCACGGCCTGCCGCAGGCGGCTGGCTTCCTGCTCCGGCCGCATCAGGACGCGCCGTCGGCGGGCATGGTCGCGCAGCCGGACGTAGAAGTCGGGGTCGCTCTCGGCCTGCGCCATCAGCCGGGCCAGCTGGCGCTCGTCGCCCACCGGAAAATAGCCGGGATAGTCCTCGCCCAGCATGCCAATGTTGCCCGGGATGTGCGAGGCCAGCACCGGCACATCGGTCGCCAGCGCTTCGCAGATGACGTTGGCGCCGCCTTCCATGACCGAGCTGATGACCATCAGCTGTGCGCGCGCCAGACGCTTCAATACAGTCTTGTGCGGCACGTCGCCGGCCCAGTGCCAGCGCGGCAGCTTGATCTGGGCCAGTTCCGCGGTGTCGGCCATGTCCTTGTCGAGCGCACGCCCGAGATGCGTGACCTGGATCAGCGAATGCTCGGACAGGTAGGCGGTGGCCAGCGCGGCGCGGAAAGGGTCTTTTTCGGCGCGCAGGTGGCCGATCACCAGCACCTCGAAGCTGCGCGGCGACGCACGCAGCCGGGCCACGTCGGGCGACGACTGGTAGACCACGCGCGTCCGCGCAACCAGGTGCGCCGGCAATTCGTCGGCGCCGCGGTCCTGCAGCACGATCAGCAGATGCGCGAGTTCCAGCGCCTGCTGGGCGTCGCGGTTTTCGTGAATGTCGCGATAGAGGTCGGTGCCAGTCAGCGCCAGCAGCAGTGGCCGGCTCGGATAGCGCTCGGCAAACGCGCGGATCGAGGCGAAGCTGCGCCGGGCATGCAGCGCCAGCATCAGGTCGGCACTGCGGCCGTCCCATTCCACCTGCGCCCGCACCGAGTGGCCGGCTTCGCGCAGAAAGCGCGCCCAGCGCGCGGCCGTGTGCCAGTTGCCGTTGCGATGCTCGCGGCCGTAGGGGGTGATCAGGACGATGCGCATAGACTGAAGTGTAGTCTCGATGGCGAATCGCGGATAATCGGGCGCATGACCGAAACCGCCATCACTTCGCGCGACAACCCGATTTTCAAGCGGCTGAAAAAGCTCGCCGAATCGGCGCGCGCGCGCCGCGAGGCGCAGATGACGCTGCTTGATGGCGAGCATCTGCTGGCTGCGTATCTCGATGCGGGCGGGCAGCCGCATACGCTGGTGCGAGCGGATTCGTTTGATGCCGGCCGATTCAAGAACTGGGCTGCGCGCTGCCCGGATGCCAAGGCGATCGCCCTGCCGGATGCATTGTTCAATGAAATCACGCCTGTTTCCACCCCCACCGGCCTGCTCGCCGAGTCGGCCTGGCTGTCGCCCAGTGCACGTGAAGACATCCCGCTGATCATCGTGCTGGAAGACATTCAGGACCCCGGCAACCTCGGTTCGATGTTGCGCACCGGTGCGGCGGCGGGCGCGACCCTGGCGCTGCTGTCGACGGGCTGCCACGATCCGTGGTCGCCCAAGGCCTTGCGCGGCGGGCAGGGCGCGCAGTTTGTGTTGCCGATAGAGTGCGGCGTGGATGTGCCGGCCTGGTGCGCGCAATTCCAAGGACAAAGCCTTGCGCTTGCGCTGGCAGAAGACCGCAGTGTGTTTTCAAGTGAGCTGACCGGCCCGCTCGCCTTCATTGTGGGCAACGAAGGCGCCGGGCTGTCGGACGCTGTACGTGCCGCGGCAACGGCAACGGTTCAGATTCCCATGCCGGGAAAAATGGAATCGCTGAATGCCTCGGCGGCACTGGCGATTGCCGTGTTCGAGGCCGTGCGGCAGCGCCTGGCCTGATCCGCAGGTTTCAGCGCGTATACATCAAGCCGGTTTTTGCATGGCCCGCTCACCTGTGCGGCGGTCCAGCTTGGTTCTCAACTGGTTGGATTTGGCAAATTCCATGACGTGGTCATAGGCGGCGCGATCGCTGGATTCCAGCCAGGTGGCCACCACCAGGCAAATCTCGCCGTCGACAACGTTGGGCTGGACGCCATGTGAATACCGTAAGCGCGGGTCAGCCAGGAAACTGGCCAGGATGGAGACTACGCTTTCAATCCAGACCGTTGGCTCGAAGTTTTCGCCACTTTCCATCATGCGGGTAAGATTTTCTTCGGACATCAAGCATGTTCCTTTTGCGGGGTGGCACTTATTGTTGTTTCGGCAGATTCAGACAAATCTGAAGCCCTGACGCGTAATGGCTTCCGGGGTGCATCGCCCAGCGGGCACAGTGAAAATACTGGATGCGTGTTAGATGGCAGTGCGATTGGGTTGCACGTGCTCTGCGGGGCCTAAAGCCTGCAGCCAGTTTTTGCCCAAGAGCGCGTGGATGGCGTCCGCGGGAACCGGCCGGCTGATGAAATAGCCCTGCACGACCTGGCAGCCGAGTTTGCGCAGCGATTCGAGCTGCTCGCGGTTCTCGATCCCTTCGGCGACGATGCCGAGGTTGAGCCCCCTGCAGAGCGCGAGGATCGAGCTGACCAGGGCTTCGCTGGCCGGCGCGTGATGGACGTCCTTGACGAAATAACGGTCGATCTTGAGCACGTCGAGCGGGAAGCGCTTCAGATGGGCCAGCGACGAATAGCCGGTGCCGAAGTCGTCGACCGCAACCGAAATGCCCAGCGCCTTCAGCGCCTGAACCTTGCCTTCCGCCGCCTCGACGTCATCCATGAAAATGCCTTCGGTCAGCTCGATCTGCAGCGCCGACGGCGGCAAGCCGGATTGCGTCAGGGCATTGCGGATGCTGTCGATCAGGCCGCTGTGCCAGAACTCCTTGCCGGAGACGTTGACGGCGACGCCGAGGTCGGTGAATCCGGCCGCATGCCAGATCGCGGTCTGGCGGCAGGCGACCAGCAGCAGCGTGCGGCCGACGCTGACGATGTCGCCGGTTTCGTCCAGCATGTCGAGGAAGTTGGCCGGCGACAGCAGCCCCTTCTTTGGATGCTGCCAGCGGATCAGCGCCTCGACGGCGTGAATGCGCCCGGTTTTCAGATTGAGCTGCGGCTGGTAATGAAAGACGAATTCATTGCGTTCCAGCGCGTAGTGCAGCTCGGTTTCAAGCTGCAGCCGCTCCTCCGCCATCGCGTTCATCGCCGCGTCGTAAAGCTGGAAACGGTTTCTGCCGCTGTTCTTGGCGTGATACATCGCGGTGTCGGCATTCTTCAGCAGGTTGCTGGCGCTGGTGCCGTCATGCGGATAGATGCTGATGCCAATGCTGCAGCTGCAGAAGATCTCGCGTCCATCGAGCTGGTAGGGCACGGTCACGGTCGCGAGCATTTTTTCAACCACCTGCAGGATGGAGCTGAGCGTGACCACGTCGCTGATGGCCACGACAAACTCGTCGCCACCCAGTCGCGCCACAATGTCGTCGGCGCGCACCGTGTCGCGCAGCCGCCGCGCCACTTCGCGGATCAGCTGGTCGCCGCTGGCATGGCCCAGGGTGTCGTTGACGCGCTTGAAACGGTCGAGGTCGATGAACATCAAGCCGATCTGCGTGTTGTAGCGTTTGGCGCGGATCAGCGACTGGTTCAACCGGTCCATGAACAGCATGCGGTTGGGCAGGCCGGTCAGGGTGTCGAGGCTGACCAGCTGTTCGCGCTCGCGGCTGATGCGGGCGGCGAAATAGAACACCACCGCGGCCACCAGTAGGCCCACCAGCAGCGCGGCGCCGGACAGCAAATACATCCAGAAGCGCGCCGCCGCATGCTCCTTGCGCGCTTTTTCGCTGGCGGCTGTGGAAATCGCCTGGGTTTCGGCCTCGAGCTGCGACAGCGTCGACATCACCTCGTTCTGCATCGGGATGGCCTGATTGAGAACCAGGTTGGTGGCCTCATCAATGAAATCGGCATTGATCAGGTCGATGACCCGCAACTGGACGGGCTGGGCCGCGCCGGTCACCTGGCCCTGGCGGGAGATCAGCGCCGCTTCCGTGTCGCTCAGCGGCATGCCCAGCAGGGCTAGGCGTGCGGCGACAAAGTCTGCGCCCTGTTCATTGAACTTCATCAGCATGGCGTCCCGCTCGAACGGATCCCGGATCTGGGGCAGGATCAGCAGAATCACCGTGCGTTCGCGCGCGGCGACCACCATCCGCTTGATGTAGTTTTGCTTGCGCATGTGCACGTCGACCACCTGCTGGAGATTGCGTGTGGTCACCTCCAGCTGCTGTAGGCCGATGGCCGTGACGAACACGATCAGCATCAACTGCGTGACAAAACCCGCCAGTAGGGCCAGTTTCCAGGCCGTGGGGCGCGCGATGCGGCGCGCAGCCTGCATTCGCATCAGGGTGGCGGCTTCAGTGGGCATGCGCAAAAGCCGGGTCGGGCCGGGTGGTGGCCTGCAGTGCCTGGGCCGCATCACGCTGTGCTGGGTCGGCGGGGTTCATCGATGGAGGCAGCGTGTTTGTGTCGCGTTTGTATGGATTCCAGAAAGGTTTACGGACAAAAACCCGAAAAATGAAGCCGCCGCCGGGTGGCTGCCAGGCAGCGGCTTACGGGCGGCTACGCAGGCGCGCCGCGATTTCCTCCACCGACATGCGGGTGGCGTCAAGCACCGGCACCGCATGCTGCTGGAACAGCCGTGCGGCGGCGACGAGTTCCTCGCGGCATTGCGCCAGGCTGGCGTAGCGGCTGTCCGGGTAGCGTACCTGGCGGATGGCGGCGAGCCGTTCGCCCGACAGGGTCAGGGCGCGCAGACGCGGCAGGTGGGTGAGCAGGACATCGGGCAAGCTGCCGCGTTCGAGGTCGTCCGGCGTCAACGGATAGTTGGCGACGCGCAGGCCGTATTGCAGCGCGAGATAGAGCGCGGTGGGCGTCTTGCCGACACGCGAGACGCCGATCAGGATGAGGTCGGCCTGGTCGAGCCGCTGCGGCTGCAGGCCGTCGTCCAGCGCCAGGCTGAAATTGACCGCGTCCATGCGCGATTCGTAATCGCCGGTCATGCCGTGGGTATGCCCGCCGCTGGGCGTGGCGGGTTGGCCCAGTGCCGCTTCCACGGCGGGAACGACGAGGTCGAAGACGTCGAACGGGAGGACGCCGCCTTCGCGCAGCGCGGCGCGCAGCGCCGGGTCGGTCAGGGTGGAAAACGCCAGCGCGCCCGGCGTGGCGGCAATGCGCGCCGCCGCCTCGCGCGCCTTTTCCGGGCTGTCGATGAAAGGCAGCGCAATCAGGCTACACTCAAGCGCAGGAAACTGCGCCAGCACGCTCTTGGTCACCGCTTCGACGGTGACCCCGGTGTGGTCGGATACGCAGTATGCGATGCGTTTTGTCATGGAGTGGATTATGCCGGTCTCGGATGACTATATCGTTCCGCTGGACAGCCTGTCGATGGCCGATGTGCCGCGCGTCGGCGGCAAGAATGCCTCGCTCGGCGAAATGATCGCCAATCTGTCCAGTGCAGGCGTCAAGGTGCCGGGCGGATTCGCCACCACGGCGCAGGCGTTCTGGGAGTTTCTTGATCACAACGATTTGCGTGCGCGCATCGATGCGCGGCTGACGCCGCTCGACGTCGCCGACGTGACTGCGCTGGCCGCGGCCGGGGCGGAAATCCGTGCCTGGGTCGAGGCGGCCGCCTTGCCGGCCGCACTGGAAACCGGCCTGCGCGCCGCCTATGCCGCGCTCGGCGACAACGTGTCGGTGGCGGTGCGCTCGTCGGCCACCGCCGAAGACCTGCCCGACGCCTCGTTCGCCGGCCAGCAGGAAACCTACCTGCACGTGCAGGGGGCCGATGATCTGCTGCGCTATGTGAGGAAGGTCTTCGCCTCGCTCTACAACGACCGCGCCATTGCCTACCGCGTGCATCACGGTTTTGCGCACGCCGACGTCGCGCTGTCGGCCGGCGTGCAGCGCATGGTGCGCTCCGACATCGCCTGCTCGGGCGTGCTGTTCACGCTGGATACCGAATCCGGCTTTCGCGACGTGGTGTTCATCACCGCCGCCTGGGGCCTTGGCGAAACCGTGGTGCAGGGCTCGGTCAACCCGGACGAGTTCTATGTGCACAAGCCGAAACTGGCCGAGGGCTTTCCCGCCGTGGTGCGGCGCGAGCTGGGGAGCAAGGCCATTCGCATGGTGTGGCGCGATGGCGCCACCGTGATCGAGGACACGCCGCCCGCGCTGTGCCGGCAGTTTTCGCTGACCGACGCCGAGGTGCTGGAACTGGCGCGCCAGGCGATGGCGATCGAGGCGCACTACCAACGCCCGATGGACGTCGAGTGGGCAAAGGATGGCGACACCGGCGAGCTCTTCATCGTGCAGGCGCGCCCGGAAACGGTGAAGGCGCGCGCGGGCGGCGGCGAACGCTATGTGCTGGAAGCGCCCGGCGAAGTGCGCATTGCCGGGCGCGCCATCGGCCAGAAGATCGGCGCCGGCGACGTGCGTCTGATCGCCAGCCCTGCCGAGATGAACCGGGTGCAACCGGGCGACATCCTGGTCACCGACATGACCGACCCCGACTGGGAGCCGGTGATGAAGCGCGCGGCCGCGATCGTCACCAACCGCGGCGGCCGCACCTGCCATGCCGCCATCGTCGCGCGCGAACTGGGCATCCCCGCCGTAGTGGGCACCGGCGAGGCGACCACAGTGCTGAAAGACGGCGAGACGGTGACGGTGTCGTGCGCCGAGGGCGACACCGGCTTTGTCTACGCGGGCGCGCTGCGGTTCTCGGTGGAAACGCTGTCCAGCGAAACCCTGGCCGCACCGCCGGTGAAGCTGATGATGAACGTCGGCAATCCCGAGCGCGCCTTCGAGTTCGCACAGATTCCCAATCACGGCGTCGGCCTCGCACGGCTCGAATTCATCATCGCGCGCATGATCGGCGTGCACCCGCTGGCGCTGCTCGACTATGCCGGCCAATCCCCCGAGGTGCGCGCCGAGATCGATGCGCGCACTGCCGGTTATGCCGATCCAGTGACCTTCTATGTCGACAAGCTGGCCGAGGGCATGGCCACGCTGGCCGCCGCGTTCTGGCCGCAGCCGGTGATCGTGCGACTCTCCGACTTCAAGTCCAACGAATACGCCAACCTGGTGGGCGGCGAGCGCTACGAGCCGAAGGAGGAAAACCCGATGCTGGGCCTGCGCGGCGCCGCGCGCTATGTGTCGACGCTGTTCCGCCCGGCGTTCGAGCTGGAATGCCGGGCGCTGAAGCAGGTGCGCGAGACGCTGGGGTTTTCCAATGTCGAGGTGATGATGCCTTTCGTGCGCACCGTGGAGGAATGCGCGGCGGTGGTGAAGCTGCTGGAAGTCAACGGCCTCACGCGCGGCGAAAACGGGCTGCGGCTGATCATGATGTGCGAGATCCCCTCCAATGTGCTGCTGGCCGACGATTTTTTGCAGCACGTCGACGGCTTTTCGATCGGCAGCAACGACCTGACGCAGCTGACCCTGGGCATCGACCGCGATTCCGGCCTGGTGGCCGAAAGCTTCGACGAGCGCAACCCGGCGGTGAAAAAGCTGCTGGCCGAAGCGATCGCCGCCTGCAACCGGCACGGCAAGTACATCGGCATCTGCGGGCAGGGGCCGAGCGACCACCCCGATCTGGCGGAATGGCTGGTGGAACAGGGGATCGGCTCGATTTCGCTGAATCCGGACACGGTGGTGGCGACCTGGCGACGGCTGCTGCGTCCTTGAGCCGGCCTGTCATTGAGCCCTCATCGGCAATGGAGTAGAATCCGTCATCACCCGCCCCCGCTTATAAAATGCCGAAGTATGTGTTTGTCACTGGTGGGGTGGTTTCTTCCCTCGGGAAAGGGATCGCCTCGGCCTCTCTTGCTGCGCTGCTCGAATCGCGCGGTATCCGTGTCACCCTGTTAAAGCTCGATCCGTACATCAACGTCGACCCCGGCACGATGAGCCCGTTCCAGCACGGCGAGGTGTTCGTCACCGACGACGGCGCGGAAACCGACCTCGATCTGGGCCATTACGAGCGCTTTTCACGCGCACGGATGAGCAAGCGCAACAACTTCACTACCGGCCAGATCTACAAATCGGTGATCGACAAGGAACGGCGCGGCGACTACCTCGGCGGCACGGTGCAGGTCATTCCGCACATCACCGACGAGATCAAGCGCCATATCCGCGACGGCGCGGGCGACGCCGATGTGGCGCTGGTGGAGATCGGCGGCACGGTGGGCGACATCGAGTCGCTGCCTTTCCTCGAAGCCATCCGCCAGATGGGCTTCGAGGACGGCCCCACCAACACCTGCTTCATTCATCTCACGCTGCTGCCCTACATCGCCACCGCCGGCGAGCTGAAAACCAAGCCGACCCAGCACTCGGTCAAGGAACTGCGTGAAATCGGCATCCAGCCCGACATCCTGCTGTGCCGCGCCGACCGCGAGATTCCGCTGGACGAACGGCGCAAGATCGCGCTGTTCACCAATGTGCGTCCCGAGGCGGTGATCGAGATGCTGGACGCCGATTCGATCTACAAGATCCCGGCGATGCTGCACGACCAGATGCTCGACGAGATCGTCTGCCACAAGCTCAATATCCTGGCGCGCGCTGCGGATTTGAGCGTGTGGAAGAACCTGGTGCATGCGCTGGAGCATCCGCAGCACACGGTCAACGTCGCCTTCGTCGGCAAGTACGTCGACCTCACCGAATCCTATAAATCGCTGACCGAAGCGATGATCCATGCCGGCATGCACACCCAGAGCCGGGTCAAGGTCCATTACATCGATTCCGAGCAGATCGAGAAGTCCGGTCCCGGCGCCCTCAAGGACATGGATGCGATCCTGGTGCCCGGCGGCTTCGGCAAGCGCGGAGTCGAGGGCAAGATCGCCGCTATTCGCTACGCGCGCGAGAACAAAGTGCCCTACCTGGGCATCTGCCTCGGCATGCAGCTTGCCGTGGTCGAGTTCGCGCGTGATGTCGCCGGCATGGCCGATGCGCATTCCACCGAATTCGAGCCGGCCACCACCCATCCGGTGATCGGCCTCATCACCGAATGGCTGGACCGTGGCGGCCAGGTGGAAAAGCGCAGCGAGCAGTCCGATCTCGGCGGCACCATGCGTCTCGGTGGCCAGCCGTGCACGCTCAAGGACGGCACGCTGGCGCGCGAGGTGTATGGCGAGGCCAGCATTGTCGAACGTCATCGTCACCGCTACGAAGTCAACAATACCCTGCTGGCCGAACTCGAAGCCAGGGGCCTGGTGGTGGCCGGCCGTGCGCCCGGCACCGAGCTGTGCGAAATGGTCGAGCTGCCGACTGAGGTGCATCCCTGGTTCGTCGGCTGCCAGTTCCATCCGGAATTCACCAGCAACCCGCGCAACGGCCATCCGTTGTTCATTTCGTTCGTGAAAGCCGCGTTGGCGCAGCAACAGGAGCACGCCCAATGAAACTCTGTCATTTTGAGGCAGGCCTCGACCAGCCGCTGTTCCTGATTTCCGGCCCCTGCGTGATCGAATCCGAGCAGCTGGCGATGGATACCGCCGGCCAGCTGAAGGAGTTGTGCGCCGGGCTGGGCATCCCCTTCATCTACAAGTCCTCGTTCGACAAGGCCAACCGCTCGTCGACCACGTCTTTCCGTGGACTCGGGCTCGAAGAGGGCCTGCGCATCCTGTCCGACGTGAAGGCGAAGATCGGCGTGCCGGTGCTGACCGACGTGCACGAGGACACGCCGCTCGACGAAGTGGCGGCGGTGGTCGACGTGCTGCAGACGCCGGCCTTCCTGTGCCGGCAGACCAACTTCATCCAGAACGTCGCGCGCACCGGACGTCCGGTCAACATCAAAAAGGGCCAATTCCTGGCGCCGTGGGACATGCAGAACGTCGTCGACAAGGCGCGCGCGGTCGGCAACGACCAGATCATGGTGTGCGAACGCGGCGTCAGCTTCGGCTACAACACGCTGGTGTCCGACATGCGCGGGCTGGCGATCATGCGCGCCACGCAGTGCCCGGTCGTGTTCGACGCCACCCACTCGGTGCAACAACCGGGCGGGCAGGGCGCGACCAGCGGCGGCCAGCGCGAGTTCGTGCCGGTGCTGGCACGTGCGGCGGTGGCGGCCGGCGTGGCCGGCGTGTTCGCAGAGACGCACCCCAACCCGGAGGTTGCGCTCTCGGACGGTCCCAATGCATGGCCGCTCGGCATGATGAAGGAGCTTCTGGAAACGCTGAAGGAAATCGACGCGCTGGTGAAACAGCGCGGTTTTATTGAACACAGATTGATGAAAACCTGATCCGCGAAGCGGACAAACGAATTAAGGAAAAGCAAGTGAGCGCCATTATTGATGTCATCGCCCGGGAAATTCTGGACTCCCGCGGCAATCCTACTGTTGAAGCCGACGTGCTGCTGGAATCCGGCGTGATGGGGCGTGCCGCGGTGCCGTCCGGTGCCTCCACCGGCAGCCGTGAGGCGATCGAGCTGCGCGACGGCGACAAGTCGCGCTATCTGGGCAAGGGCGTGCTGAAGGCCGTCGAACACGTCAACACCGAAATCTGCGAAGCCATCATCGGGCTGGATGTCGAAGACCAGGCTTTTATCGACAAGACCATGATCGATCTCGACGGCACCGAGAACAAGTCGCGCCTCGGCGCCAATGCGCTGCTGGCCGTGTCGATGGCGTGCGCGCGCGCTGCGGCCGAGCAGGCCGGGCTGCCACTCTATCGTTATCTCGGTGGTGCCGCGCCGATGGCCTTGCCGGTGCCGATGATGAACATCATCAACGGCGGCGCGCATGCCAACAACAACATCGACATGCAGGAATTCATGATCATTCCGGTCGGCGCGCCGAGCTTCCGCGAAGCGCTGCGTTACGGTGCCGAAGTGTTCCACGCGCTGAAGAAGTTGCTGGACGACGCCGGCATGGCGACCACCGTCGGCGACGAGGGCGGCTTTGCCCCCAACCTGGAATCGCACGAGGCGGCACTGAAGCTGATCGTGCAGGCGATTGAAAAGGCCGGTCTGCAGCCCGGCATCGACGTCGCCATCGGCGTCGACTGTGCCAGCTCCGAGTTCTACAAGGACGGCAAATACCATCTTGAGTCCGAAGGTCTGAAGCTGAGCGCCGCCGCGCTGACCGATTATCTGGCGGCCTGGTGCGACAAGTACCCCATCATCAGCATCGAGGACGGCATGGCCGAAGGCGACTGGGAAGGCTGGAAGATCCTCACCGAGAAGCTCGGTCGCCGCATCCAGCTGGTGGGCGACGATCTGTTCGTGACCAACGCGAAGATCCTCAAGGAAGGCATCGACAAGGACATCGCCAATTCCATTCTCATTAAAGTCAACCAGATCGGCACCCTGTCGGAAACCTTCCAGGCGATCGAGATGGCCAAGCAGGCCGGTTATACCGCGGTGATTTCGCATCGTTCGGGCGAAACCGAGGACACCACGATCGCCGATCTGGCGGTGGCGACCAATGCCCGCCAGATCAAAACCGGCTCGCTGTCGCGTTCGGACCGCATGGCCAAGTACAACCAGTTGCTGCGCATCGAGGAAGAACTCGGCGACGCGGCGAGCTATCCCGGTCGCGATGCTTTCCGCCAGCGCGGCTGAGCGGATCGGACGCTTTCGCCGCCAGGGTTTGACCTGGGTGCTGGCCGCTTCGCTCGTTCTGTTGCAGTATCCGCTGTGGCTGGGCGAGGGGGGGTGGTTGAAAGTGCGTGAATATGCGCACAAAATCGATACTCAGCAGGTGCTGAACCAGCGCCTGCAAACCCGCAATGCAGGGGTGCTGGCCGAGGTCAGCGATCTCAAGCAGGGACGCGACGCGATCGAAGAGCGCGCGCGCAATGAACTGGGCATGATCGCGCCGGACGAATGGTTCGTCCGGGTGGTGTCGGCCCGCTCCGTTCAGTCGGGAAAAACGAATGAGTGATTTGCAAATCAGCTTGTTGGTGATCGGTGTGGCCATCGTGGCAGGCGTGGTGGCGTTCAACTGGGTGCAGGAGCGTCGCTTCCGCAAGCAGGCGGACGCGGCTTTCCAGTCGCCCATGGACGACGCGCTGATGCAGCGGTCCGGCAGCGCGCTGCGCGAAACCGCCGAGCGGGTCGAGCCCGCATTGCATGAGCCGGTGTTCGAGGCCGCCCTGTCGGATGCGGTCGGCGAAGCGGAACCACATCTGGAAAGCGCGCCCGAACCTCGGGTCGCGGTGGCGCCTACGCCGCCGCCCGCTCCGGTACCGGAGACGCCGCCGAATGTTGCGCCACGCCCGGCCGGGCCGAAGACCGTACCCTATGACGAACTGATCGAATACCGCATCCGCCTCGGTGGCGAGAATGTGCCGGCCAGCGTGTTTTCCGAGGCGCTCAGCCATGCGCGCACCCTGGGCAAGCCGGTGCGCTGGCTGGGGCTGCCGGTGGGCGCGACGGAATGGGAAGATATCCTGCCCTGGCGTGACGCGCGTTACCAGCAGATGGTCATCACCATGCAATTGTCGGACCGCAATGGCGCAGTGCAGGAAGAGCAACTCTCGGCGCTGTGCGAACTGCTGCAGAGTCTGGCGCAGGCGAACGGCCTGCGCATCGCCTGCGACGATGTCGTCGATGCGCTGGAGCGCGCGCAGGCGGTGGATCGATTCTGCGTCGATGTCGACGTGCTGATCGGCCTCAACGTGGTCGCGCGCGGCGAAGGCGCGGTGAACCTGACGCGCATCGTGCACGAGGCCGAAAGCAGCGGCATGGTGCTGGGCGTGGATGGCGTGTATCAATTGCTCGACAGCCGCGGCGAGCCACTCTATGCCCTGTGCAACCACGATGCCGAGCCGTTCAGCGCCGAAGTGGTCGAGGGCCAGGCCACCCAGGGCGTGACCCTGCAGTTCGATGTGCCGCGCGTGCCGGACGGCCTCAAGGTATTCGACGGCATGGTGGCGTTCGGTCGCAAGATCGCCAATGAAATCGGCGGCATCCTGGTGGACGACAACCTGCGCCCGCTGACCGATGCCGGCATCGAAAAAATCCGCACCCAGCTCATGCAGATCTACGAGCGCATGGAAGCGCGCGGCGTACCATCCGGTTCCCGGCGGGCACTGCGTCTGTTCTCCTGATGGCGTCGCCCGGGGTGCGGGCGCGTATCACCGCGCTGCGCCAGGAAATCGTGCGCCATGACCACGCCTACTACGTCCTCGATGCGCCCACCGTCCCGGACGCCGAGTATGACCGGCTGTTTCGCGAACTGCAGACGCTCGAAACCGAGCACCCCGAACTCGTCACGCCCGATTCGCCGACCCGGCGCGTCGGCGGCACGCCGCTCGATGCGTTTCCCAAGGTGCGCCATGCGGTGCCGATGCTGTCGATCCGCACCGAGACCGATACCGAGGCCACCGGTGCGCAGGCGTTCGACGCGCGGGTGCGCAAGGAACTGGGACTGGCCGAGACCGACCCGCCGGTCGAGTATGCCGCCGAGCTGAAATTCGACGGGCTGGCGATCAACCTGCGCTACGAGCACGGCGTGCTGGTGCAGGCGGCGACGCGCGGCGATGGCGAAACCGGCGAAGACGTCACCCAGAACATCCGCACCGTGCATGCGATTCCCCTGCGGCTCAACATCGCCCCGCCGCCCGCGGTGCTCGAAGTGCGCGGCGAGGTGTTCATGCGGCGCGACGATTTCGAGCGCTACAACGCGAGGCAGCGTGACGCCGGCAAGCCCACCCTGGTCAATCCGCGCAATGGCGCGGCGGGCAGCATTCGCCAGCTCGATCCTAAACTGGCAGCGCAACGCCCGCTGTCGTTTTTTGCCTACGGGCTGGGCGAGGTGCAGGGCTGGCAGCCGGTGCCGGCCACCCACAGCGCCACGCTCGATGCGCTGGCCGCGCTCGGCGTGCCGGTATGCGCCGAGCGCATCACCGGGCTGGGCGCGGCGGCGCTGGTTGCGTTTCACGATGACATCGCCGCGCGCCGCGATCAACTGCCGTTCGACATCGACGGCGTGGTCTACAAGGTCAACCGCGTCGACCTGCAGCGCGAACTCGGCTTCGTCTCGCGCGAACCGCGCTGGGCGGTGGCGCACAAGTATCCGGCGCAAGAGCAGCTGACCACCGTGCTCGGCATCGAGGTGCAGGTGGGCCGCACCGGCGCGCTGACGCCGGTGGCGCGCCTCGCGCCGGTATTCGTCGGCGGCGTCACGGTGACCAACGCCACCCTGCACAATCAGGACGAAATCGACCGCAAGGACGTGCGCGTCGGCGACACCGTGATCGTGCGGCGCGCCGGCGACGTTATTCCCGAAGTGGTCGCCGTGGTGACCGACCGCCGCCCCCAGCCCGAACCGCCGCGTTTCGATCTGTTGCAGCGCTATCCGGTGTGTCCCGAGTGCGGCTCGCACGTGGTGCGGCTCGAGGGTGAAGCGGCAGCACGCTGCACCGGCGGCCTGGTGTGCCCGGCACAGCGCAAGCAGGCACTGCTGCATTTTGCGTCGCGCCGCGCGATGGATATCGAGGGACTGGGCGACAAGCTGGGCGAGCAGCTGGTGGATCGCGGCCTTGTGCATACGCCCGCGGATGTGTACGGTCTTGAACTCGACACGCTTGCCGGGCTGGAGCGCATGGCCGAGAAATCGGCAGCCAACCTGCTTGCCGCGATCGAAACCAGCAAGGCCACCACGCTGGCGCGTTTCATCTTCGCGCTGGGCATCCGCAATGTCGGTGAAACCACCGCCAAGGATCTGGCGAAGCATTTCGGCGGATTGGACCGGCTGATCGCCGCGACCGAGGCCGAGCTGCTCGCGGTGCGCGATGTCGGGCCGATCGTGGCGCAGTCGATCCTGCAGTTTTTTGCCGAGCCGCATAATCTGGACGTGGTCAGAAAACTGCGCGCCGCCGGGGTGCACTGGACTGAATCCACTGGCATGCAACAATTGGCAGGTATCCTGGCGGGCAAGACGCTGGTGCTGACCGGCACGCTGCCGACGCTGGCACGCGATGCCGCGAAGGACATGATCGAGGCCGCCGGCGGCAAGGTGGCCGGATCGGTGTCGAAGAAAACCGACTATGTGGTGGCTGGCCTTGAGGCCGGCAGCAAGCTGGTGAAGGCGCAGGAACTCGGCGTGACCCTCCTTGATGAGGCCGGGCTGCTGAGCTTGCTGGCGTCGGATAACAAGAGTGGGCAGCACGCTTTGGATTTTTGAAACAAGGACTGATAGGGAAGACTCATGCAAAAAGTAAGAAAAGCCGTATTCCCGGTTGCCGGCCTTGGCACCCGCTTTCTGCCGGCCACCAAGGCCAGCCCCAAGGAAATGCTGCCCATCGTCGACAAGCCGCTGATCCAGTACGCGGTTGAAGAGGCGATGGAAGCCGGCATCACCGACATGATCTTCATCAGCAGCCGCACCAAGCGCACCGTCGAGGACCACTTCGACAAGGCGTACGAACTGGAAACCGAACTGGCCGCGCGCGGCAAGGATCGCGATCTGGAACTGGTGCAGTCGATCCGCCCGGCCGGCGTCAATTTCATTTACATCCGCCAGGCCGAAGCACTGGGGCTCGGCCACGCCGTGCTGTGCGCGCAGCCGGTGATCGGCAACGAACCCTTCGCCGTCATCCTCGCCGACGACCTGATCGACGGCAGTCCGGCAGCGATGAAGCAGATGGTCGATCAATACGACTATTACCAGTGTTCGGTGCTCGGGGTGCAGCAGGTGGCGCCTTCGGAAACCGCGTCCTACGGCATTGTCGACGCCAGCCCGATGGCGGAACGCGTCTCGCGCGTGAACGCCATCGTCGAAAAACCCAAGCCCGAAGACGCGCCGTCCAACCTCGGCGTGGTCGGTCGCTACATCCTGACGCCGCGCATCTTCCACCACATCCAGCATTTGAAACCCGGTGCCGGCGGCGAACTGCAGCTCACCGACGCGATCGCGGCGTTGCTGAAGGAACAGCAGGTGCTGGCGTATGACTTTGACGGTATTCGTTACGACTGCGGCAGCAAGCTGGGCTACCTGCAGGCCACGGTGGAATATGCCCTGAAGCACAGCGAAGTCAGCGAGGATTTTGCGGCCTACTTGAAAGGCCACGTCTGCTGAACGCGGCGCGCGCTCAAAGCGCGTAGATCGCGCCTGCCAGAATCGGTGACAGCGTCGAGTCGCGCAGCCAGGTTTGCAGCTTGTCCACCGGCATCGGCCGGCCCATGAAGAAACCCTGCGACGTGTCGCAGCCCAGGATGCTGAGCGTATCCCAGGCGTCCCGGCTTTCCACGCCTTCGGCGACGACTTTCAGACCCAGGTTGTGCGCGAGATCAATGGTGGAACGCACGATCACGGCGTCGTTGTCGTTCGCCTCCATGTCCATCACAAAGGATTTGTCAATTTTCAGTTCGTCCACCGGCAGCCGCTTCAGATAGGCGAGCGAGGAATAGCCGGTGCCGAAATCGTCGATCGAGAGCGTCACGCCCATGCGGTCGAGCGCGGTGAGGATGGTCAGGCCGTCGCTCGGGTTCGACATCACTGCGCTTTCGGTGATCTCGAGCGTCAGGTGCTCGGGGGGGACGCCGCATTCGGCGAGCAGGGCTTCGACGCTGCCCGGCAGGCTCATGTCGTGCAGGTTGCGGGCGGACAGGTTGACTGCCATGGTCAGCGCATGGCCTTCGCGGCGCAGCACGGCCAACTGTTTCAGGGCTGTCTTCAGCACCCACTGGGTGAGTGGACCGATGAGGCCGGCTTCTTCGGCCAGCGGGATGAAGCTGTCCGGCCCGAGGAAACCGCGCTGCGGATGATGCCAGCGTATCAAGGCCTCGAGCCCGACCACGCGCTGGCTGCGATGATTGATCTGCGGCTGGTAATAGAGACAGAGCTGGTTTGACAGGATGGCTTCGCGCAGCTCGCTTTTCAGCGACAGGTCGCTGCGGTTGGTATGCACCTGATCCGGGGCGTACACCGCGTAGCCCTTGCCGCTGCGCTTGGCCACATACATGGCGATGTCGGCGCAGCGGATCAGACCGCTGGCATCGGCGCACTGCGAAGGGTAGAGGGAGATGCCAAGGCTCGCCCCGAGGTCGATGCTCTGGTTCTGCCAATGGAAAGGGTCGTCCAGCGCGGCCAGCACTTTTTCCGCGATGACCGGCACGCCCTCGGGTTCGAGGCCGTGGATCACGACGACGTATTCGTCGCCGCCCAGCCGCGCCACGGTGTCCTCGGCCCGGATCGTGTGCTTCAGGCGACGTCCCACTTCACGCAGCAATTCGTCGCCCACATTGTGGCCCAGGGTGTCGTTCACTTCCTTGAAGCGGTCGAGGTCCATCAGCGCCACCCCGAAAGACACGCCGCTGCGCCGGGAGCGCTCGATTTCGCGTTCGATGCGGTCGTGCAGCAGCGAGCGGTTGGCCAGCCCGGTGAGCGGGTCGTACATGGCCTGGTTGGCCAGCTGCAGGGCCTGCCCCGCTACCCGGCGGCTGACATAGCCGGCGATCGCGATGCCGATCAGCAGCGCCGACGAGCCCAGTCCCAGCATCAGGTTGCGCACGCCCACATACGAGTTTTCCGCAGCGCGCACCGCGGCGGCGGTCTGCTGCCGCTGCAGGTCGAGCAGCGCGCTGACCTGATCGGCAATCGCGCGCTGCCTTGGCATCGCCACGCTGCGGATGAGTTCGAAAATTTTGGCCTGATCATCGGTGAACATGGACATTTCCACCACCTTCTGCACCTTGGGGTGGGCTTCCACCGTCAGTTCGCGGATGTACTTCAGGATCCGCGCTTCTTCAGGGCTGAGCGGCATGCGGCCGAGGCGCTCGCGCGCCTCGATGTAGACGATGCCCTGCGAATTGAAATGCTGGATTTCAAGGTCCTTCTCGAATGCATCGCCGAGGATCGGTAGGGTGTGCATGGACAGCGCGCGCTCGCGCAATGCGCTATGCATTTGCGTGGCAAGCTCGGTCTTGACGTTGTTGTTCTGGGCGATATTTTTAAGGCGCTCGTTGGCCTCGGCCACGTAACGCAGACCGGTCGCGCCGAGCGCCACCATCAGGATCAGCACCAGGATGAAACCGATGCCGATGCGCGCCCCCATGCCCAGATGCTGTGAGCCTTGATTCATGCTGCCTGTCGTTCTCCGCTTGTTGAGTTGTTGCCAGGCACTGCCATAAAATCTTTTTATCGGTAAATCAGCTTCGTTCTTTAATCCATACAGTTTCCGGCGGCGCTGCCATGCAACCAGCAGGCGGCTTCGAGGGCGTCGCCGGCCGCCATGCCCTGTCCCTGCAGGGCGGCGACCATGCCGGTGAGGCGGTCGCCGGCGCCGGCCTGGGCGAGCCAGGGCCCGCCGCGGGTGTTAATCGCGTAGCGGCCGTCGGGGTGGGCAATCACGGTGCCGGCACCCTTGAGCGCGACGTGCGCGCGGTAACGTGCGCTCAGGTGCTGCGCCGCCTCGATGCGGCCCCGCTGAACGTCGCCGGGCAGAATGCCGAGCAGGCGTGCGGCCTCGCCGGGATGCGGCGTCAGAACGGTAGGGGCGCTGCGCTGGGCCGTACGCTCGGCCAGTGCCGGATCGCTCGCCAACAGGGTCAGCGCGTCGGCATCCAGCAGCAGCGGGCAGGGTGCGGCGAGCGCGGTGTCCAAGAGCGCATGCGCGCGCGCGTCCAACCCCAGCCCAGGGCCGATGGCCAGCACATCCAGCCTCGCATCGACCAGTGCCTCGGGGGTGGCGAACATCAGGCGCGGCTCGCCATAGTCGACCGCAATGCGCGCGTCCAGCACGCCCAGAGTGACGCTGCCCGCGCCCTGCTGCAGGGCGGCGCGGCCGGCAATCAGGCAGGCACCGACCAGGCCGGGTGCGCCGCCGATGATGCCGAGATGGCCATACAGGCCCTTGTGGCTGTTGCGTACGCGCGGCGGCAGGCGGTGGCGCGATTCCAGGTGCGTCAGCGCGATGCCGGGGGTGGCGGGCAGGCTGGACGGATCGATGCCGAGGGTGTCGAGCCGGAGTTCGCCCACGCAGTCGGGACCGTCGGCGGTGAGGAGGCCGGGCTTCAGGCCGAGGAAGCTGAGCGTGTAATCGGCGCGCAGCGCGCGGCCGCGTATCCGCCCGCTGTCGGCGTCGAGCCCGCTCGGCACGTCGAGTGCCAGCTTCGGGCAATCCATCGAGTTGACCTGGTCGATCCAGCGCGCGGGCGCCTCGCTGAGGTCGCGCTGCAGGCCCACGCCGAAAAGGCCGTCGATGACGAGGCTGTAGCGCTGCGCCGGCGGCAGGTCGGGGTGCACGATGCCGCCCCGCGCGTGCCATTCATGCCAGGCACGCGCGGCATCCGCCGGCAGGCGGGCGGGGTCGGCCTCGCTGACGACGATGACGCGGCTGCCGCGTTGCGCCAGCCGGCAGGCGGCCAGGAGTGCATCCCCGCCGTTGTTGCCCGGGCCAGCCAGAACCAGCACCGGTTCGCCCGTGTCGCGGGCCAGCGCGCCGGCCCAGGCGGCCGTGGCGGCAGCGGCCCGCGCCATCAGCGCCGTTTCGGGATGGGCTGCCTGCCAGTATGCCTCGATGACCCTAATGTCGGCCGCCCGAAACAGCGGCGGCGAAACGAGTTCGGCCAGCGGCACCGGATTCGGCACGTAAGGGTCGGGGCGCGGCGGGTGTTCGGGTGCTGCCATCGGGGAAGCCTTTCAGCGCGGGCGTGGCCGGGGACAGCGTCATCTTAATCCGCAGATTGCCGCAATGGGGCGGTCTGGCGCCGCGCTGGTTTGAATTGACCAGTACGTCCGGGTATTCAGAATGCCGACCCCGCGACCGTTATCGAACGGCTGGCTTCATAAATGGATAATCTGGAGGATGACATGCAGAGAAGGCGTTTTCTGGCGGGGCTGATGGCATTGCCCGCACTGCCGCTGGTGGCCCACGCGGCACCGCGCGATTTGAGCATTGGGATCTACCCCGGCACCGGCAAGGCCGATATCGTGATGGGTGATTTTCGCGCCTATGCGATGCCATTTGGCCAGGCGCTGGCCACGTCCCTGGGCGGCAAGCCCAAGCTCACGCTTTTCCGCAGTATCCGCAGTGTCATGGGCTCGCTGAAAAGCGGGCGCTTGGATCTGTATTTCGTGCCGCCGTCGGTGGCGGTTGCCGTACTCGACCACGATTATTCACCCATCGCGCGCGTGCGTGACCAGGCGACCGGCGTGCTGGTCCGCCGCAAGGGCGCGACCGTGACCGCCGTGGCCCTGACCGAGAAGGAATCCTGGCTCGACGTGATGGCGCGCCATACGCTCACGCGCAACAAGATCGACAAGGTGAAACTCTACAACTTCAAGACGCAGGAGGATGTGGTCCTGTCGATGCAGCGCGACTATGCACAGGCCGGTAGCCTGCGCAGCAAGGCTGCCGACGAACTGGTGGCAAAGGGTGATTATGAAATCTGGCACCCGTTGCCGACCACGCCCGACTTCACGCTGATGGCAAGCAACCGCCTGAGCGAGGCCGAGCGCGGCCGGCTGGGTGCGGCCGCCGTGGCCCTCAGCCCTGCCGCCATTCAGCAGTTGCAGCAGACCATCCACAGCAAGGTCACCGGCTTCGTGATCGACAAGGCGGCGGATTACCAGACCATCAAGCAGGCGATGACCGAAGCCGGCTACTGAGGCGCGTCGTCCCGGCCGGTTTGCGCCGCCGGCCGTGCGGTCTACACTGAAACACTTCGTATCATGAGGTGACCCCGATGGATACCTCGCATCGCAATCCGGCGGGCGCGAAAGTGGCCCAGTGTGCCGACGAGGACGCGTGCACCGTGGTCAGCTGTGCCGTCTGTCTGAAGGAAATCCCCGCCGACGCCGTCCGGCTCAGCGACACGCAGGATTATGTCCACCATTTCTGCGGTCTCGACTGCCTGGAAGCCTGGCGCAAACAGGCTGCAAGACGCACCCGATAGCCCGGCTGGCGCCGCCCCGATCGGCTAAAATAGCGCCTTTGCCCGTTCGCAAAGACGCACATGTCTGCCATTGTTTCCCTTCCCGGCGCCGCCGCGCTGTCGCCCTTCCGACTCGATAAAATCCGCCGCGAGGCCGCGCAGCAGGGCTTGAGTCTGAGTACGCTGGCGGCGCGCCACTGGCATTTTCTGGAAGTCGACGGTGCGCTCGACGCCGCGCAGATGCGGCTGGTCGAACAGGCGCTCGATTACGGAACGCCGGCCGAGGCGCCGACCGCGGACGATCCGCTGATCCTGGTCACGCCGCGTCCCGGCACCCTCTCGCCGTGGTCGTCGAAAGCCACCGACATTCTGAAAAACTGCGGGCTCACCGGCTTTCATCGAATCGAGCGCGGCGTGGCCTTCCATGTGCTGGATGCCGCCGGCCAGGCCCTGTCGGCCGAGGCGCAGGCGCGCCTGCTGCCGCTGCTGCATGACCGCATGACCGAGGCGGTGATGACGCTGGCCGACGTCGAGCAGCTGTTCCGCCACGTGCCGCCGCGCGAGTTGGCATCGGTCGACGTGCTGGGCGGCGGCCGCACTGCGCTGGAGGCCGCCAACAAGAGCCTGGGCCTGGCGCTGTCGGACGACGAGGTCGAGTATCTGGTCGACAACTTCACCCGCATCGGCCGCAATCCCACCGACGTCGAGCTGATGATGTTTGCGCAGGCCAACTCCGAGCACTGTCGCCACAAGATCTTCAACGCCAGCTGGGTGATCGACGGCGCGGCGCAGGCGAAGTCGCTGTTCGGCATGATCCGCGACACCCACGCCGCGCATCCCGCAGGCACCGTGGTGGCGTATTCGGACAACTCCTCGGTGATCGAGGGCGCGACCATCGACCGCTTCTACCCGCGCGCCGACGGCAGTTACGGCTATCACAATGAACTGACTCACGTGCTGATGAAGGTGGAGACGCACAACCACCCGACGGCGATCTCGCCCTTCCCCGGCGCTGCCACCGGCAGCGGCGGCGAAATCCGCGACGAGGGCGCAACCGGCATCGGCTCCAAGCCCAAGGCCGGCCTCGCCGGCTTCTCGGTGTCCAACCTCAATATCCCCGGCTTCGAGCAGCCGTGGGAAACCGCTGCCTACGGCAAGCCCGAGCGCATCGTCACTCCGCTCGCGATCATGCTCGAAGGTCCGATCGGCGCTGCCGCGTTCAACAACGAATTTGGCCGTCCCAACCTGGCGGGCTATTTCCGCACCTTTGAAGAGACCGTCGCCGGGCAGCGCCGCGGCTACCACAAGCCGATCATGCTGGCGGGCGGCGTCGGCAGCATTCGCGCCGATCACGTCGACAAGAAAATGCTGCCCACCGGCACGCTGCTGATCCAGCTCGGCGGCCCCGGCATGCTGATCGGGCTAGGCGGCGGCGCCGCATCGTCGATGGATACCGGCGCCAACGCGGCCGACCTCGATTTCGATTCGGTGCAGCGCGGCAACCCGGAAATGGAGCGACGCGCGCAGGAAGTCATCGACCGCTGCTGGCAACTCGGCGACAACAACCCGATTCTTTCGATCCACGACGTCGGCGCCGGTGGCCTGTCCAACGCGCTGCCCGAGCTGGTCCACGGTGGCGGCAAAGGCGGGCGCTTCGAGCTGCGCGCCGCGCCGTCGGAAGAGTCCGGCATGTCGCCGCGCGAAATCTGGTGCAACGAGGCGCAGGAGCGCTACGTGCTGGCGATTCCGCCGGGTCGCCTCGACGAATTCCGTGCGATCTGCGAACGCGAGCGCTGCCCGTTCGCGGTGCTGGGCGAGGCCACCGAAGAAAACCACCTGCTGGTGACCGACAGCCATTTCCAGAATGCGCCGGTCGACGTTAGTCTCGACGTCATCCTCGGCAAACCGCCCAAGATGACGCGCGACGTCGTGCATCAGCAGAACCTGCCGGCGCCGCTGATTCTCGACGGCATCGAGCTCAGGGACGCGGTCTATCGCGTGCTGGCGATGCCCGGCGTGGCGTCGAAGATGTTCTTGATTTCCATCGGCGATCGCTCGGTCGGCGGTTTGACCGCGCGCGACCAGTGCGTGGGGCCGTGGCAGGTGCCGGTGGCCGATTGCGCGATCACGCTGGCCAGCTACCAGACCACCGAAGGCGAGGTATTTTCCATTGGCGAGAAAGCGCCGCTGGCGCTGATCAATGCGCCAGCCTCGGGCCGCATGGCGATCGTCGAGGCTGTCACCAACCTCGCCGCCGCGCGCGTGGACGGCCTGGGCCAGGTCAAGCTGTCGGCCAACTGGATGGCGCCGGCCGGCCACCCGGGCGAGGACGCCGCGCTGTTCGATACCGTCGCGGCGGTCTCGAACTACTGTCAGGCGCTGGGCATCTCGATCCCGGTCGGCAAGGATTCGATGAGCATGAAGACCGTGTGGCAGGACGGCGGCGAGAAGAAGGCGGTGACCTCGCCGATCTCGCTGGTGATTTCGGCCTTTGCCACCACCCCGGACGCAGCGCGGCACCTGACGCCACAACTGCGCACCGACGCCGGCGACACCGACCTCATCCTGATCGACCTCGGACGCGGCAAGAACCGCCTTGGCGCATCGAGCTTTGCGCAGGCCTTCAAGCAGGTGGGCGACCAGTGCCCGGACGCACCGCTGGCCGACGCGCTCAAGGCCTTCTTCGACACAGTGCAGGCGCTCAATGCGGCGGGCACGCTCCTGGCCTATCACGACCGCTCCGACGGCGGCCTGTTCGCCGCCCTGTGCGAAATGGCCTTCGCCGGCCATTGCGGGGTGGAGATCGACGTCGACGAACTGTGCTCGGAGAAAATCCGCCTTGATGCCGAGGACGAAGGCCTGCCCGAACCGGACATGCGCGATCCGCGCGGCTATTCGGAGCGTATCTTCAATGTGCTGTTCAGCGAGGAGGCCGGCGCGCTGCTGCAGGTCCGCCGTGCCGATACCCAGGCCGTGATGCACGCCTTCTTCGACGCCGGCCTGCGCGGCGAATTCTTCATCGTCGGCCAGCCGCTGGCGAGCGATCGCGTGCGCGTGCTGCGCCGCGAACGGCTGATTCTCGACGAGGCACGCACCGAGCTGCAAGGCGCGTGGGCACGCACCAGCTACGAAATGACAAAGCTGCGCGACAACCCGGTGTGCGCCGAACAGGAATACGCAACCCACGCCGATGCCGGTGATCCCGGCCTGCGCTATGCGCTCGGCTTCGATGCCAACGACGACATCGCCGCGCCCTTCATCGCGACCGGCAAGCGTCCGCGCGTCGCGGTGCTGCGCGAACAGGGCGTCAACGGCCAGGTCGAGATGGCCGCCGCGTTCGACGCGGCAGGATTCGCGGCGGTCGACGTGCACATGAGCGACATCCTGTCAGGCCGGGTCAGCCTGGCCGACTTCGCCGGACTCGCCGCATGCGGCGGCTTCAGCTATGGCGACGTGCTGGGCGCGGGCGGCGGCTGGGCCAAGTCGATCCTGTTCAACCCGCGCGCGCGGGATGCATTTTTTGCCTTCTTCCAGCGTGCCGACACGTTCGCGCTGGGTGTCTGCAACGGCTGCCAGATGATGAGCCAGTTGCACGACCTGATCCCGGGTGCCGCGGCGTGGCCGCGCTTCGAGCGCAACCTGTCGGAGCAGTTCGAGGCGCGTTTCGCCCAGGTCGAGGTGCTTGAGTCGCCGTCGTTGTTCTTCGCCGGCATGGCGGGTTCGGTGATGCCGGTCGTGGTGTCGCACGGCGAGGGCCGGGTGGAATTCCGCGAGCCGACGCACGCCGGGCAGGCGCTGGCCACCTTGCGTTACCTCGACCATCGCGGCGCGCCAGCCGAAACCTATCCGATGAACCCCAACGGCTCGCCCGGCGGGCTGACTGGCTTTACCACGGCAGATGGCCGCTTCAGCATCCTGATGCCGCACCCTGAACGCGTGTTTCGCACCGCCCAACTGTCGTGGCGGCCGGACGGCATGACGGGTGCGGCGCCGTGGCTGCGGATGTTCCGCAACGCGCGGCGCGCGGTCGGCTAGCCACGCTGCCTGAGCGCCCTGCGACACGGTTGCCGGGGGCGTTGGGTGATCAGGGTCGTCTATGCGAAAATAGCCCGCTTTGCCGCATTGAACCCCGCTGTGTCGGGCGCCCTTTTTTGTTTGCCATGAATGCACCCGAAACCAAGCTTCTGACCGACGATCATCTGCGCGCGCAGGTCAAGCTGCTGGGCACCCTGCTGGGCCAGGTGCTGCTGCAGTTTGCCGGCGAGGACGTGTTCGAGGCGGTGGAAACCCTGCGGCGCGGCTTTGCCGACCTGCAGCAGCAGGAAGACCAGCAGCGTCGCATCGAACTGATGGCGATGATCGACGCCATGCCCGCCGCCAAGGTGGAACTGGTGGTGCGGGCCTTCTCCAGCTATTTCATGCTGGTCAACGTGGCGGAGGAAAGCTTTGCCCACCGCAACCGCCGCCGCATGCTGTCGCACGGCATGCCCTTGTGGGAAGGTTCGTTCGACCGCACGCTGGGCGAGCTCAAGGCGCAGGGTGTGACGCAGGGCGCCCTGCAGGGCATGCTCAATCGCCTGCATTACGCACCGGTGTTCACCGCGCACCCGACCGAAGCGCGCCGCCGCGCGGTGATGGAGGGCATGCGCCGGATTTTCCTGATCTGCGACCAGCTCTACAGCCCGACCCTCGGCGTCAGCGACCAGCGCGAACTGGAAGCGGAGCTGGCCGCCGAAATCCAGGTGATGTGGCGCACCGACGAATTACGCAGCGCCAAACTGGAAGTGCGCGACGAGGTGCGCAACGGCCTCTATTACGTGCGGGAAAGCCTGTTCGAGGCAGTGCCCAAGGCCTATCAGTATTTCGAGCGCGCGATCCGCAAGCATTACGGCGCCAATGCGGACGGCATCGGCGTGATCGAGGTGCCGAGTTTCATCCGCTTCGGCTCCTGGATCGGCGGCGACCGTGATGGCAACCCGTTCGTGACGGCGGACGTCACCGAGTGGACTGTGCACACGCAAATGCAGGCGGCGCTCGACGAGTACCGTTCGCGCGTGCTGGACCTGCGCCGCACGCTCACCCACAGCAGCGGCTGGTGCACGCCGTCCGCGGCCTTTCTCGAGCGACTCGGCCAATACGAGGACGAATTCGGCGAGCAGGTGTTCCGCGGCACCGCGGTGCAGATCTACAGCCGCGAGCCGTACCGCCGCATGGCGGCCATGATGCTGGCGCGGCTGGAGGCGAACCTGTCCTATGTCCACCAGTGCCTGGCCGACGTGCCGAGCTTCGTGCCCTACCTGGCCTACGAGAATGCCGCCGCATTCCTCGATGACCTCTATCTGCTGCGCGATTCGTTGATCAGCCATGGCGACCGCATCGTCGCCCGGCAGGACCTGCAGGCGCTGATCCGTCTGGTCGAGAGCTTCGGCTTCCATCTGCTGCAGCTCGACATCCGCCAGGAATCGACCGTGCACACGCGCACGGTGACGGCGCTGCTGCAGCAGCTTGATCCCGATTTCGACTATCCGGCAGCAAGCGAACCCGATCGGCTGCAGCGGCTGGCCGCCTGGATCGGCCACATCGATCCGATCGGCGTCGACGACACCCGGCTCGACGACGAGGCGCGCGAGGCGCTCGCGGTATTCCGCCGCATGGCCAAGCTGCAGGCCGAGGTCGGCGATGAAGTCTTCGGCGCCTATGTGATCTCGATGACGCACAGCGCCTCGCACGTGATGGAAGTCATGCTGCTGGCGCGCCTGGTCGGCCTGTGCGGCCATAACGGACGCGACTGGTTCTGCCGCATTCAGGTGGCGCCGCTGTTCGAGACGGTGGAGGACCTGCAACGCAGCCAGGCGATCCTCGATCAGCTGCTGTCAAACAAGGTCTACCGCGCACTGGTGGCGGCCGACGGCAACCGCCAGGAAGTCATGCTCGGCTATTCCGACTCGTGCAAGGACGGCGGCATCCTGGCGTCGAACTGGAATCTCTATCAGGCCCAGCTTTCGATCATCGCGCTGACGCAGAAGTACGGTGTCGAATGCCGCCTGTTCCATGGCCGCGGCGGCACCGTCGGGCGCGGCGGCGGTCCCACCCACGAGGCGATCCTGTCGCAGCCCCCCGGCACCGTGAACGGCGAGATCAAATTCACCGAGCAGGGCGAGATGCTGTACTACAAGTACAGCAACCCCGAGACCGCCAACTACGAAATCGGCATGGGTGCCACCGGCCTTTTGAAGGCCAGCGCCACTGTGCTGGCAAACTGCGGAATCAACTACCCGCAGGTCTACCTCGACTGGATGCGCGACATTGCCGCAGCCGGCGAAACGGCCTATCGTGCGCTGATCGGCGCGCCGGGCTTCGTCGATTATTTCTACGAAAGCACGCCGGTCACCGAGATCGGTTTGCTCAACATTGGCAGCCGGCCGTCGCACCGCAAGAAGGCCGACCGTTCGCTGGGCTCGATCCGCGCGATCCCGTGGGTGTTCGGCTGGGCGCAGTCGCGCCATACGCTGCCGGCCTGGTATGGCATCGGCAGTGCGCTGAAGGGCTTCATCGACGGCCAGCCGGATGGTCTCGCGCAGCTGCAGGCGATGTATCGCGAGTGGCCGTTCTTCCGCGGCCTGCTGTCCAACGTGCAGATGGCGCTGACCAAGGCCGACATGGAAATTGCCGAGGAATATGCGCGGCTGTGCGACCATCCCAACACCATGACCATCTATCGGGCGATCGCCGAGGAATACGCGCTCACCGTGTCCGGGGTCAAGCAGGTCGCGCAGATCGAAAACCTGCTGGAAGACAACCAGGCCCTTGCACTGTCGATTTCACGCCGGCGTCCCTACATCGATCCGATCAACCATATCCAGGTGCGGATGCTGAAGCGTTACCGCACGGACAGCGTGTGGGAAGCCGAGCAGGACTCCTGGCTGACCCCGCTGAAGCGTTCGATCAACGCGATTGCCGCTGGGATGCGCAATACGGGGTAAACAGGGAATGAACATGGAAAGCGTCATGACCGCGACTTCTTCTGCATCGCCGAAGCGACGTGGACTGATTGTTTCCATCGGCGTCAGTGCCGTGCTGGCGGTCGTGGTATGCGGCCTGGCGCTGTATGCCTTCATGCTCAATGTCGACCTGGGCGACATGAAGCGGCGGCTGTCCAAGGAGATCGACGTTCGCCTGCAGGCCGAGCGCTATCTGATCGAGACGCGCAACCAGCTGACCGGGAGCCTGCGTGAGATCGAACAGCTGAAGGCACAGCTGGCGTACAAGGAAACGGATTTCGAGGCCATGGTGACGGCCAAACCTGCGCTGCCGGTGGTGGTGGAGTTTCGTTCGTCGATGCTGGGCATGGGCATGGTCGCGGTCATCGAAAACACCAGCGACCGCTACCTCACCGTGGTGCTTGCCGTGCGCAATCCCACGCTGTCGACCGTCAAGCGCTTCACGCTGCAACTCGATCCGCGGTCCAGAATCGACTTCGGACACATCGAAGGCTGGCAGTTTTCCTCCGGCGACGAGGTCGGGCTGTACAACGACGAGTTTGGCACGCTCAGGCTGACGGTGCCGTAATTCCATTTCCAGATTGAAAATCTCTTTGTCGGTTTCGCCTTGCCGTGCTACAGCACTGTCTGCGGCTCACCTTCGCGATCTTTTCAATCTGGAAATGGAAGGGGTTTTGTCTGTGGTCCGGTTTTGCGCAGGCCGAGCAGCGCGGGCATCAGCAGCAGCTCGAACAGTTGGCCGGCGAACAGGCCGACTGCGCACAGCATGCCGAAATGCGCCGTGGGGCGGAAGTCGGACAGTCCCAGCAGGCTGAACTGCGCAATCAGCACCACCGAAATGGCGATCACCGCGCGGCCCGAGGCCTCGACGCTGCGGATGATCGCGAACACCGGGCTGACGCCGCGCTGGATGCGGTGCAGATAGCCGTGATAGAGGTGGATGGTGTCGTCCACCGTGATGCCGAGAATCACGCCCGCGATCAATACCGTCGCCACATCGAGCGCGATGCCGGTGGTGCCCATCATCACGAAAATGAAAAACAGCGGCGCAAGGTTGGGCACCAGGCAGATCAGCGCGCCGCGGAACGAGCGGAACAGCAGCGCCAACAACAGCAGGATCTGCAGGAAGGCCGAGCTGAAGCTCTTGATCTGGCCCTCGACGATGCGGTCTTCCTGATCGGAAAACAGCCGTCCCCAGCCGGCCATCTCGACATGCATGCCCTCGATCGGATGGGCTTGCAGGCGTGCCTCGATCCGTGCAATCACCTTGCCGATTTCATTGGCGCCATGGACGTTGAGGTTGAGCGCGATGCGGCCGCGCTGGAAGTCGCGGTTGACCAGTTCGTACAGATCCTCGCCGTCGTAGATCAGCAGCAGTTGTTCGACCAGCTTGCGGCTGCTTGGCAGGGCGTCGTCGCCGAGGTCCTCCCCGCTGAAGGCGCGGTTCATTTCCTCGATCACCTCGACCAGTGAAAAGCTGCGGTCGACTTCCGGCTGCAGTTCGAGCCAGGTCTGCAGGGCCTTGATCTGTGCCAGCGTGGCGGGGTTCTTCAGGCCGTCGCGGTCGGGCGCCGTGAGCACGACTTCCATTGTCGTCACGCCGGACAGGTGGGATTCCACCCGGTCCGTGCTGCGGCTGATGCTGTGCTCCGGCGCAAAGAACTTGATCAGGTTGGACTCCACCTTCACCTGCAGGGCGAGCGGAATGGCGGCCAGCACCAGCAGCACCGCACCGATCAGCACGGCACGCGAGTTGCGCAGGCTGAACACCGCCACGGCGGCGGCGATGCGGCGCGCGTGCGCCATGCCGGAACGGCGGCGTGGCCAGCGCGGCGTGTCCCATTTCAGCAGGATCGGCGGCACCAGGATGAACACCACCAGGAACACCATCAGCGTGCCGATCGCACCGGACAGGCCGAAGGTCTGCACCGGCGGAATGTCGACCCACAACAGGCTCAGCAGGCCGGCGCCGGTCGTCAGCACATTGAACAGCCCGGGCTTGAAGGTTTCCGACAAGGCACGCTTGATGCGTTGGGGACGCGACAGCAGCGCAATGCGGCCGCGCTGGATCGCCGCATACAGATGCAGCAGCGTTGCCGTGGTGTAGGCCGCCATCAGGGTGGGGATCATCGCGGTGATCGGCGTGTATGGCTGGCCCGAGGCGACGATGCCGGCCACGCTGACCATCACCACCGTGCCCATCGCGAGACCGCCGACGATCATCGGCCGCACCCGCCCGACCACCCACCTCAGCAAGACCAGGCCGATGATCACGGTGAGCGGAATGAAAATCGCGCTGTCGCGCCACAGCGAGCGCAATTCCTCGACCGTTTGCGCCACGGTGCCGGCAGTCGCGGTCTGGAGGGTGTCGAGTTTCTCGGCGCGGATGGCGGCGTCAAGCGCGATCGCGATGTCGCGGCGGGCGAGACTTTCCTTCAGCACCTTCGGCCGCACCACCAGCGCGACCGCCTTGCCGTCAGTCGATACCAGCGTGTTGGGCGCGAACTCGTCGTCGAGCACACGCGCCTTCCATTCGTTGGGCGTGCGCGACGTGAGGTCTTCCGGGTCAACCAGCAGGGCCACCTCGAAGCCGTCGTCGGTCGCATCGATGTGTTCGGTCGTGGTGAGCGTGAGCACGCGGTCCACCGAGGGATGCGCGTCCATCTTCTTCGCCACGCGATCGAGCGCGCCGAGAAAAGCCGGGTTGAACAGGTCGTCGCCCTCGAACAGGGCGATCAATGCCTCGTCGCTGGGAAATTCGCGGAACAGCGATTCGCGCAGCTGGATGATGGGGGCGTCGGCAGGCGAGTAGATGTCGCCCGCGTTGTTGAAATGGATGTTGAGCAGGAAGGGCAGCGACGCCGCCTGTAGGCCGAGCAGGATGGCGAGCGCCAGCCATGGGGGCAGCATGCGGCTGCCATTCACCCAGGCTTTCAGCATGCGCATGCGCCGGGCTCGTTCAGAACTTGGTGCGCAGTCCCAGCGTGATCAGCGAATGGTCCTGATGGAAGCCGCCCAGCGTGCGTTTCTCGCCGTCGTAATAATGCCCGGCAATATAGAGCTCGTGCGGCTCCCAGCCGACGTAGCTGAGTTTCGGGCCGAGGTAGACGTCGCGCACGTTGAAGCCGGTGGCAAAACGCAGGGCCGCTTTCCAGCGCCCCTGGCCGAAGGTGGTTTCGATTTCGCCATTGGCGCCGTAATACTCCTTCAGCTCGAGGATGCTGCGGTCGGTCTGCAGCGCATGCGCGACCAGTTGCAGGTTGACACGGGTGTCGCCGCCGCCGGGAAAGAATTCCAGCGCGCCGATCCAGTCGAGCGACTGGGTCTTGTCCATTGCCGAGGTGGTGGCCAGCGTCACCGGCACGTCGTCGGTGTAGCCGACTTCCATGCGCCAGGTCAGACCGCCGCTGACCAGTTCCATGTCGGCGCCGACGAAGGTGTTGTATGGATGCACGGCGGTCAGCGAGAGCGTCGGCAGGTCGACCTGGTAATACGGCAGCGACTGCCGGGTGCGCGCCAGCGTCAGGCCGAAATCGAAGGGCGCGCCGGTCTTGGTCAGCCGGATGGCGCCTCCGCCGCTGCCATGCTCGTCTTCGTCGATACGTGCGCCGCTGACCCAGCCGGTCAGCGCCGGATCGATGCCGATGATCTGGCCGGTGCTGCGATTGATCGGACTCCACACGCTGGCCACGTCCGGCAACTGCGCGCCGCGGAACAGCGGCAGCCACACCGCGTCGAGCTTGTAGTCGCCCATGGTTTGCTCCCAGCGCGCGGCCAGTTGCGCGCGGCGGCGATCAGCCAGATCGTCGAGATTGAAGCGGGTGAGATCGACGCGGCTGACGCGGTCGGCCAGCGGGATTTCGTCGGCCCGGCCCCAGATGATGGTTTGCGCGCCGAGTGTCAGGCGGGTGTTGCCCTCGCGATAGCGCACATAGGTGTCGCCGTAGTCGGCCAGCATCTCATCGTGGTCCATGCTGCCGCCTGCCTGTGCCATGCCGTCGAGCCGCGCGCCGGCGCGGAATTCCCAGTTGCGGCTGGGCTGCCACAACACATAGGCGCTGGCGCGCAGCGTTGAGTAGCTGTCGGCCTCGGGGGCGTCGGGCAATGCGCCCGCTTCCAGCAGCAGATCGTCGACGCCGAACTTGAGCGTGGGCTGGAAGCCGCGTGTCACGGGCCTGCGGCTGACAGGCGGCGGCAGGTCGTCCGCCGTGCCTGCCTGCGATGTGACAGCGGTGGGCGCGGCGGCCGGGGCGGCCTCCGGCTGTGTTGCACGCGGGGTGCGCGTCGGGGTGCGCGGCGGCGGCAGGTCATCCGGCGTGGTCTGGGCGCCCTCGCGCGGCGGCGGCAGCTGGGCCAGCGCAAAGCCGGGCAGGGCGAGTGAGAGGCTCAGGGTCAGCAACAGCTTTTTCATGGGCGATACTCCGATTCCAGGCTTTCGTCGGCCAGGGCTTGTGAGGTGAACAGTTTGGCGGGCAGGCGCTGGTCGTACAGCGCCACGTCGACGACCATGCGGGTTTCGTGGCCACTCGACAGGTCGATGATGCGGCTGTCGGTCAGCGTCCAGTAGCCCTGGTTGCGTTTCTTGCCGCGCAACAGCCAGCGTTTTCCGGGCGTGTCGGCATTCTTCTCGAAATAATCCACGCGTTGTGGAATCGCGGTGGCCGGGTCGATCCAGCTGATGCGTTTGCTATAGGCCGAATTCTTGGGGTCGACCGGCACGCTTTCGATCACGTCACAGAGGATGCCGTTTTCGGTCTGTTTGCCGAGCAGGCGATGGTGGTCCTTGGACGGCTTGCGCTCCTGCAGGTCTTCGAAATACAGGTCGGAGCCGACAAAGCGGCCGCCCTTGCGGTCGCTGGAAATGCGCCGCACCCGGTCGAGCGCGGGCAGATACAGCCACTGGTCGGCGTCGCCGTCGGCCTTGTCGATGCTCAACAGGCCGGTACCGGCGATGTCTTCCGGGTAGACGAAGCGGATCAGGTTGGCGGTTTCGCCGCCGGACAGGTCGAGGCGGTAGGTGACGATCTCACGGATCCGCGGGGCGCGCCCTTTCTCGGTCAGCACCATACGCCCCTGCGTGGTGAGGTCGCGGCCGTTGGGCCGATCGTAGACTTTTTGTGCCAATTCTGCCGCGCTGTCGGCGTGGACCGGGCTGACGGCGAGCAGCAGCGCGAACAGCAAAAAACGGACGAAATTTGACACGGGGCAAGGGGGCATGTGGGTTCCGGACGGTGGGGCGCACACTGACTAACGGTTTGTCAGGTTTTAACTTTACCGCAAAACCGGCGCACTGCCTGCGTGCGCGCTGGATTCCGGGACTTGAATATGATAAAAAGACAATGTTATCTATTGACGGGTGGGCAATCATGGCATCGATCTCCCTCGATTTGCTGCAGAAATACAGCGTGCCCGGTCCGCGCTATACCTCGTATCCGACCGCGCCGTATTTTCATACCGGCTTCGGTGAGGCGGACTGGCGCCGTGCGCTGGCCGAAGCCGCGCCGGACCGCGGGCTGTCTTTATATGCCCACATCCCGTTCTGCGATTCGCTCTGCTACTACTGCGGGTGCAACATGGTGGCCACCCGCGACTACGGCAAGACCGTGCCCTACCTGGCCGCGCTCGACCGCGAAATGGCGACCGCAGCGGCGCAGATCGATCCGGCGCGCGTGGTGCGTCAGCTGCACTGGGGCGGCGGTACGCCCACCTATCTCAATCCCGACGACATCCGTCGCCTGATGGCGATGATGCGCACGCATTTCATGCTGGCAGACGATGCCGAGATTAGCTGTGAAGTGGATCCACGCGAGCTGACGTTTGAACATCTCGCGGCCCTGCGCGAAACCGGCTTCAATCGCGTGTCCTTCGGCGTGCAGGACATGGACCCGGACGTGCAGCAGGCGGTCAACCGCATCCAGTCGGAATTTCTGATCCGGCAGGTGCTCGACTGGTCGCGCGAGCTCGGTTTTTCCAGCATCAACCTGGACCTGATCGTCGGTCTGCCGAAACAGACCGTCGACAGCTTCCGCCGCACCCTCGAGCGGGTGTCGGTCTGGGCGCCCGATCGCCTGGCGGTGTTCGCCTATGCCCACGTGCCGTGGATGAAGAAGCACCAGTCCCTGATCAACGAAGCCGACCTGCCGGATCCGGCAACGCGGCTGGCCCTGCAGCAGTCGGTCAACGACATGCTGGGCGCGGCGGGCTACGTCAACATCGGCCTCGACCACTTCGCCCGTCCCGAGGACGAACTGGTGCGCGCGCAGCAGAACAAGACCCTGTGGCGCAATTTTCAGGGCTACACCACGCACAAGGATTGCGACATCCTCGCCTTCGGCGCATCCAGCATCAGCCAGACCGCCGACGTCTACATGCAGAACGACAAGAAGCTCAAGTCGTATCAGGCACGTGTCGCCGCCACCGGTTTTGCCGTCGAGCGCGGGCTGCGGTTGACGCAGGACGACCGCATTCGCCGCGACGCGATCACCCGCGTGATGTGCGACCTCGAGCTCGACTTTGTGGCATTCGGCCGCGAATGGGACATCACATTTGCCGATTACTTCGCCGACGCGCTGGCCGACCTGCGCCCGCTCGCTGCCGACGGCCTGGTCGAGATCGCGCCGGACCGGGTCCAGGTCACCGCCAGTGGCCGCCTGTTCCTGCGCAACATCGGCATGTGCTTCGACCGCTACCTGAAGGAAGCGGCCAGCGAACAGCCGCGCTACTCGCGTACCGCCTGAATCTGCCAGCGGGGGTGGCAGGTCTGACGAATGCAATCGACGATGGGATCGACAGCCTGTTACGGCGCGCCGACCGTGCGCTTTACCAGGCCAAGGAACAGGGCCGTAACCAGGTCTGCGTCGCAGCCGCGTCACCGATTTCCTTCAAGTCCGACAGGCTGTCAGGCCACTAACAACAGTCGCCTTCGCCCTCGCGCTTGGGGCATCCCGCCGGCCGCTTGGGCGGGGGCAGCGGGCAACGGTTGATTTCATTGGCGCCGCGCTGGAAATAGCAGGTCAGCATGCTGGACGAGATGCACAGCAGCCAGAACACGAAAAAGCCGATGGTGTAGGCGGCGATGCGATGCTCGATCAGCGGTTCGCCGCGATAGACGATCTCCAGCGGATCGAACAGGGTGGTGAAGAGAATGTCGGCCACTCCGGCAACCACGAAGGACGGCCACAGAATATGGATCAGGCGCTGCATCATGGCGTGCTCCTCGACGGGGTGATCAGTCTTCTTCCGGGTTGTTCATCTTGCGCTTGAACCACGCCGACAGGAAGAACCCCATGCCGATGATGAACAGGATGGTGAACAGGCTCAACAGGCCGATCGGGCTGGTGAACAGCAGATCAAGTACGACGTCCATTTCAGTCTCCTTCTGAAAGCACGGTGGATGCGGCGCCCGTCGTCAACGCGACGGTTTCGCCAAGCGGGGTGTGCAGCACGCCGGCCAGGCGCCAGGTCGCGGCGGCGTCCGACAGCAGCGCATGCCATTTGCCGTCGGCGAGCGTGGGAAAACGCGCCTGGTAGCGTCCGCCGCCGGTGTGTTCGAGCGCCAGGGTCTGGTCCTGGCCCTGGCGGGTCGGGTGGGCCAGCACCAGCGCAAGCTGCGCCGGATAGGCCGGCAGCCGGCCGTCCAGCGTCAGTGCCAGCATGCCGTCCTCGACCCGTAGCGCGGCATGCAGCGCCAGGTCGCGCGCGACGTCGTCGCGCGCCAGGGTCTGGTTGATCGCAAGTCCCGCCTTGTAGTAATCCCCCACCACCAGGCCGTCTGCGCTCTTTACGGCAATCCACACCGTGGTCAGGCCGGCGATGACTGCGGTGGCCGGCAGGCTGATCAGAAACCACGGCCAGGGTTCGCGATACCAGGGCTTGCTTGCGGTGGGGGTGAGCGGGTTCATGGCGCCATGCCTCGAGGAAACTAGCGGTTGAAGAATTTGGTGGCGACTTCGTCGCGGATGCGCGCGTCGTCGGTGGCCTGGATCGTGAACGTCACTTCGATCGAACGGCTCTTCAGTTCGACCGGATCGGCAATCAGGCTCACCGGAATGTCGACGGTCTGCAGCGGCGCGGCGGCGACCTCGGGCGCGGCGGTCACTACCTGCAGGCCTTCGATGCCGTGCGCCGTAATCGTGTAGCGGTGCGGCTGGCTGTCTTTGTTGATGAGTTGCAAGCGGTAGACGTTCTCGATCATGCCTTCGTCGGTTTCCTTCGACAGCGCCACGCGATCGCGCACCACGTCGACGCGCAGCGGCACGCGGGTGGCCAGGCTCCAGACGAAGGCGCCGCCGATCAGCGCCAGCAGCACGGTGTAGATGATCGTGCGCGGGCGCAGCACGTGCTTGAGGATGCTGCTGTCGGGGTATTTTCCCTTCACCACGTTTTCCGTGGTGTAGCGGATCAGTCCGCGCGGGTAGCCCATCTTGTCCATGATCTGGTCGCAGCCGTCGATACAGGCGGCGCAGCCGATGCACTCGTATTGCAGGCCGTTGCGGATGTCGATACCAGTGGGGCAGACCTGCACGCAGACATTGCAGTCGACGCAGGTGCCCAGCCCCGCGGCCTTGTAATCGGTCTTCTTGCTGCGCGGTCCGCGGGGCTCGCCGATCGAGTTGTCGTAGGTGACGGTCAGCGTGTCGGAATCGAACATCACGCTCTGGAAGCGTGCGTAGGGACACATGTAGGTGCACACCTGCTCGCGCATGAAGCCGGCATTGCCCCAGGTGGCAAAGGCATAGAACAGGATCCAGAAGCTTTCCCACGGGCCGAGGTTGAATTGCATGACCTCGGCGACCAGCGTCTGGATCGGGGTGAAGTAGCCGACGAAGGTGAAGCCGGTCCACAGCGCGATCACGAACCACACCAGATGCTTGGCACCGCGCTTGCGCAACTTGGTGGCGTTCCAGGGTGTTTTGTCGAGCCGCTTGCGGGCGACGTGGTCGCCTTCCAGCCAGCTTTCCACCCACATGAAGATTTCGGTATACACCGTCTGCGGACAGGCATAGCCGCACCACAATCGTCCGGCGACCGCGGTGAACAGGAACAGCGCCAGTGCGGAGAGAATCAGGATGCCAGTGAGGTAGACGAAATCCTGCGGCCAGAACACCAGGCCAAAGATGTAGAACTTGCGCGCGGCCAGATCGAACAGCACCGCCTGGCGGTCGTCCCACTTGATCCAGGGCAAGCCGTAGTACAGCAGCTGGGTGAGCAGCACCAGCGCGATGCGCCAGTTGGCAAACACTCCGTGCACTGCGCGCGGCTGGATTTTTTGCCGGATCGCATAGAGCTGCTGTTCGATCGGGGCGTCGGCGGAGTCGGGCTGCGTTTTGTCGGTCACTGAGTGGGTCCGTGTGGGGCTGAGCCGCTTGAGTGCACTGTGTCAATGCACTCAAGCGGCCCGCCGGAAGAGGTCCGGCGGGCGCGTACGGGTTTACTTCGTCTGCTGCGACAGGCTGTATACGTAGGCCGTCAGCAGATGCAGCTTGGCCTCCTTGTTGGACGTGGTGCCGAGCGTCTGGGCGATGCCGGGCATCACGCCGTTGCGGCCCTTGGCGATGCTCTCGATGATCGCACCTTCCGATCCGCCGTATAACCACACCTTGTCGGTGAGGTTGGGCGCGCCCATCGCCTGCATGCCGGTGCCGTCGGGCATGTGGCAGGCGGCGCAGTTCTCGGCGAACTTCGGCCGGCCCGCGTCAGCGAGCGCGGCGTCGTGCGTACGGCCCGACAGTGACATCACATAATGCGTCACTTCCTTCGTGCCCTGCGCGCCGAGCGCTTCGCCCATTGCCGGCATGATGCCCGAGCGTCCGTCGGTCAGCGTGGCGCGAATCGCGTCGGGATCACCGCCATAGAGCCAGTCGCCGTCAGTCAGATTGGGGTAGCCGGTGGCACCTTCCGCGTTCGAACCGTGGCACTGCGAACAGTAGGTCAGGAACAGGTTCCTGCCGATGGCGCGCGCATCGGGGCTGGCGGCAACGGTGGGTATGTCCTGCTGCATAAAGGCGGCGTACACCGGCTGGAATTTTGCTTCGGCCGCTTGCACCTCGGCCTCGTACTCGCCGAGCTGTGTCCATTTCAGCAGGCCGGGGAAATTGCCCAGCCCCGGCCACAGCGCCAGATACACCAGCGCAAACACCAGGGTGCCGTAGAACAGCCCGAGCCACCAGCGCGGCAGCGGGTTGTTAAGGTCACGCAGATCGCCGTCCCAGGTGTGTTCCATCAGCTCGGGCTTTTCGCCGGGGGCGAGTTTGCGGGTGGTCTGCGACTTGAGAAAGATCCAGGTGCCGACGATGCTCAACACAGTGAGCACGCTGATGAAGATCGACCAGAAGCCGTGGGTGAAATCGCTCATTTCTTGTCTCCTTTTTGGGCGGGTGCGTCGTCTTCATCGAAAGGCAGTTTGCCGGCGTCTTCGAAACGCTGCTTGTTGCGCTTGCTGAAGGCCCACCAGACGATGCCGATGAACACCACGATGAAGATGACGGTGACGATGCCGCTGAGGGTGCCGCTGTCCATGGCGCGCTCAGTTCTTCGGGGCGTGGATGCCCAGCGACTGCAGGTAGGCGACGACCGCATCCATCTCGGTCTTGCCTTCCAGCTCGGCCGGCGCCGCGGCGATTTCCGCCTCGCTGTAGCCGTGGCCCACCAGATTCAGTCGGCGCATCTTGGTTTGGATCGCCGCATCCTTGAGCGGGCGGTCAAGCCAGGGGTAGGCCGGCATGTTGGACTCGGGCACCACGTCGCGCGGGTTCATCAGGTGCGCCACGTGCCAGGCGTCGGAGTAGCGCCCGCCGACGCGATGCAGGTCAGGCCCGGTGCGCTTGGAACCCCACAGAAAGGGACGGTCGTAGATGAACTCGCCGGCGACCGAATAGTGGCCGTAGCGCTCGGTTTCGGCGCGGAACGGACGCACCATCTGCGAATGGCAGCCAACGCAGCCTTCGCGGATGTAGATGTCGCGCCCCGACAGTTGTAGCGCGGTGTAGGGTTTGAGACCCGCCACCGCGGTGGTGGTCGAGGTCTGGAAGAACAGCGGCACGATCTGCACCAGGCCGCCGACGCTGACGATCAGGATGGTCAGCACGATCAGCAGGCCGAGGTTCTTTTCGATGGTTGCATGCGAAATCATGGTCGGTCTCCTCAGGCGTGAACGGCTTGCGGGATCGCGGCGTCATTCACCACGCGTCCCTGGCGGGTGGTCTGCCAGACGTTGTACGCCATGATCAGCATGCCGCTGAAGAACATTGCGCCGCCCAGCAGCCGGATGCCGTAGAACGGATACATGGTGTTGAGCACCTGCGCGAAGCTGTAGGTCAGCGTGCCGTCGGCGTTGGCCGCGCGCCACATCAGGCCCTGCGCCACCCCGGCGATCCACATCGAGGCGATGTACAGCACCACGCCGATGGTCGAGAGCCAGAAATGCCACTCGATGAGCCGGGTGCTGAACATCGATTCGCGACCGAACAGACGCGGGATCAGGTAATACATCGAGCCGATGGTGATCATCGCCACCCAGCCCAGCGCGCCCGAGTGCACGTGGCCGACGGTCCATTCGGTGTAGTGCGACAGGGCGTTGACCGTCTTGATCGACATCATCGGCCCCTCGAAGGTCGACATGCCGTAGAACGACAGCGCGGTCACCATGAACTTGAGGATGGGGTCGGTGCGCAGCTTATGCCACGCGCCCGACAGCGTCATGATGCCGTTCATCATGCCGCCCCACGAAGGTGCCAGCAGCATCAGCGAAAACACCATGCCGAGCGATTGCGCCCAGTCGGGTAGCGCGGTGTACTGCAAATGGTGCGGTCCCGCCCACATGTAGATGAAGTTGAGCGACCAGAAGTGGACGATCGACAGCCGGTAGGAGTAGATCGGGCGGCCGGCCTGCTTGGGGATGAAGTAATACATCATGCCGAGGAAGGCGGTGGTGAGGAAAAAGCCCACCGCATTGTGGCCGTACCACCACTGGATCATCGCATCCTGCACCCCGGCGTAGGCCGAGTAGGACTTGGTCATCGTCACCGGCAGTTCGGCGCTGTTGACGATATGCAGAATCGCGATCACCAGGATGTAGGCGCCGAAGAACCAGTTGGACACGTAAATATGCTTGGTCTTGCGCTTGACGATGGTGCCGAAGAACACCAGCGCGTACGCCACCCACACCACGGTGATCAGGATGTCGATCGGCCATTCCAGCTCGGCGTATTCCTTGGACGTGGTCATGCCCAGCGGCAGCGTGATGGCGGCCAGCACGATTACCAGCGTCCAGCCCCAGAAGGTGAAGGCCGCCAGCTTCTCGGCCCACAGTCGCACCTGGCAGGTGCGCTGCACGATGTAGTAGGAGACCGCGAACATCGCCGAGCCGCCGAAGGCGAAGATCACCGCGTTGGTATGCAGGGGTCGTAGCCGGCCGTAGGACAACCATTCGATGCCGAAGGTCAGGTCTGGCCAGATCAGCTGCGCGGCCAGGATCACCCCGACCAGCATGCCGACGATTCCCCATACCACCGTCATGATGGCGAACTGGCGGACGACCTTGTAGTTGTAGGTTGTCGCTTCCATACACGTCTCCCGTGATTGATGACTGATTTTTTGCGTGCGCCGGCAGCCGGCTTTCACATATGCGGATAAATATATCTATTTATGCTGGAGTGTGTCAAGTTGTCGCACACTGCCGGGGCGGGCGATGGGTGCGCGGTGTGGTTTTCGGGAGAATTGGGCGCCATCCCTATTTTTATGTCAGATTTGGATTTGGTATAGAACAAATTCAGCACAATGGATATGCACCACACGCCCAAACCGCTTGCCACCCGGCTCTGCATCATTCGCCATGGCGAAACCGACTGGAATGCCGTAGGCCGCATCCAGGGGCACACCGATGTGCCGCTGAATGCCACCGGCCGCGCGCAGGCGCTGGCGATGGCATTCAATGCAGCGCACCACCGCTTCAACGCGATTTACAGCAGCGACCTGCTGCGGGCGAGCGAGACGGCGCAGATGCTGGCGCAGCGCGAAGACCACACGGTGAAGCTGCTGCCGCAACTGCGCGAACGGCATTTCGGCATTTTCCAGGGGCTGACCGCCGCGCAGGGCGCCGAACGTCACCCTGAGGCGTATACGCACTACGTCGCGCGCGACCCGGACTACGATTTCGAGAACGGGGAATCGCTGCATGCCTTCGCCGAACGCGTTACCGCAGGCATCACGTGGCTGGCCCGCCACCACGGAGGACAGACGCTTGCCGTGGTCAGCCACAGCGGCGTGCTCGACGTCGTGTATCGCCGAGCCACCGGCAGGTCCCTCAGCGCCCCGCGCGATTTCAAAATTCCCAACTGCGGCCTGAACTGGTTCCACATCGACGGCCAGGGCTGGCATCTCGAATCCTGGGCCGACCGCCACCACCTGAATGAAGTTCTGACGGAACCACCCGAATGAGCGCTGCCGACCACATCGTGCTGCTGCGCCATGGCCACAGCGAATGGAATCTGTCCGACCGCTTCACCGGCTGGACCGATATTCCGCTGACCGGCGTCGGCCTCGCCGAGGCGGCCGCGGCGGGACGACGGCTTGCGCAGGCGGGCTATGACTTCGACGAGGTGCACGGCTCGGTGCTGCAGCGCACGCGCCAGACGGCCGACGCGCTGCTGGCTGCGATGGGCACGCCCGCAGTGCCGCTGTTCACCGACTGGCGGCTGAATGAACGGCATTACGGCGCGCTGCAAGGTCTGAACAAGCGCGAGATTTTTTCCACCTGGGGCGAAGCGGCCGCGCGCCGCTGGTGGCGCGGCTACACTGAGCCGCCACCGCCGCTGGACTGGGACGATCCGCGTCATCCGCGCTTCGATTCCTTGTATGCGAACCTGGTGCCTGCGGAGTTGCCGGCCAGCGAAAGCCTGCGCGACTGCCAGCAGCGCATGATGCCCTACTGGAAGGCGGTGCTGGTGCCGCGGATCGAGGCGGGGCGGCGTATCTTGGTGATCAGCCACGGCAACACGCTGCGTGGGCTGGTGATGCATCTGGATGGCCTGTCGGCCGAGGCGATGGAGCAGGTGGAAATCCCCTCCGGCGTGCCGCTGGTCTACCGTTTCGGCCCCGATCTGTCAGTGCAAGGGCACGTCTGGCTGGACAGCCCGGACGCCACGCCCACGCCCGCGGCCTGAGTCAGCCCACGCCCAGATCCTGCGCCAGCCCGGCATGGGTGATGGCGCCGGCATGCACGTGCAGGCCGGCCTTCAGTCCGACATCCGTTTCCAGCGCGCCCAGCCCGCGCTGCGCCAGCGCCAACACATGCGGCAGCGTGGCGTGGGTCAGCGCCTGGGTGGCGGTGTGCGCCACCGCGCCGGGCATGTTGGTGACGCAATAGTGGACGATGCCTTCGGCGACGAAGAAGGGGTCGCTGTGGGTGGTGGGGCGCGAGGTCTCGGCGATGCCGCCCTGGTCGATCGCCACATCGACCAGCACCGACCCTGCCGGCATCCGCTGCAGGGCGGTGCGGCTGATCAGGCGGGGTGCGTGGCGGCCCGGAATCTGCGCTGCGCCGATCACGATGTCGGCCTCGGCAAGCGCGTCGGTGATCGCCTCCGGCGACGAAAAGCGGGTTTCCACCCGCGCGCCGAACTGCGCTTCGGCGCGCGCGAGCGCATCCCGCATGCGGTCGATCAGCGTCACCCGCGCCCCGAGCCCGACCGCCATGCGGGCCGCACTCATGCCCACCACGCCGGCGCCGAGAACCAGCACATGCGCCGGCGGCACGCCGGGCATGCCGCTGATCAGCTTGCCGTTGCCACCGTTTGATTTGTGCAGGCCGAGCGCACCCATCTGCGGCGCCAGCCGACCGGCAATGTCCGACATCGGCTGCAACAGCGGCAGGCCGCCGCCGGGGCCGCTCACGGTTTCGTAGGCAATCGCGGTCACGCCGTGCGCCATCAGCGCACGGGCGAGTTCGGGTGCGGCCGCCAGGTGCAGGTAGCAGAACAGCAGCTGGCCGTTGCACAGCCAGGCCACTTCATCCGGCTGCGGCTCCTTCACCTTGACCACCAGATCGGCGGCCCAGACCTGGTCCGGCGTCACCGCCACCGTCGCGCCTGCAACGCGGTAGGCTGCATCGGAAAACCCCGCTTCGGCGCCAGCGCCGGTTTCGACGCTGACCCGGTGACCGGCGTCGGTCAAGACGCGTGCGCCTTCCGGGGTGAGGGCCACCCGGTATTCGTGGTTCTTGATTTCCCTGGGGATGCCGATGTGCATGACGGTCTCGCGCGTTGGGATGGCCGCAGCATAACCAAAGTGGCCGCGTGCCTGAAGTGTAGCCGGCTAGCGGACGGGCGCAGGATCGGCGCGGCGAACGAAGCGGTAGTAGGCCGGCGGGACACGCTCGAGCCGGATCTCGCGCATGCCCCAGTTGACCGGAATGCGGCCGACGCTGCGGTAGGGCCCCAGCATCGACGGCGCGGCCTGAACGTCATAAAGCCCGGGCGTGAGCAGCCGCGCCGACACGCTCAGGCCGCCCTCGCGGGCCAGGTGTGCGATGCCGGCAAACGGTCGTGCCAGCGGCTCGCCGATGAACAGCCCCTGTCCGGGCATCAGCACGCTTTTCCAGTAGGCCTCGATCAGGGTCTCGCCCTGTAGATAGCGCGCCATGACGATGTCCGGCAGCGGAAACTTGCCAGGAAAATTGCACGGCTCGACCACGGCGCCGTAGCTGCCGGTGGCGCCGGCCCGGAGCCAGGCGAGACTGCTCATCTGGCTGCCGCCGAACAGCACGCCGCCGGCCGAGGTGAGGTGATCGCCGATCGCGCCGGGCAGGAAGGTGTTGCGGCCGAGCCCCGGTACCTGCGTGCTGCCGGTGAAATAGAACATCACATCGGATTTGTTTTCGAGCGCGTCGGCTTCGACGATGTCGACCGGAAAGATGCGCTGCATGCGGGCCCGCAGCGCGCCGTAGCCGCCGGCGCGCACGTTGCGGGCACGGTCGCGGGTGCTGACGAGGTAGGCGGTGCCCGCCGGGTTGCTGCCGTCGGCGGCCACGCCGCGGTCGATCAGCTGTTTCGCGTCGGCCACGCTGGCGGCGGCCAGGCTCATCGTCGGGCGGATCTGGTGCGCCGTGTGGGGATGGGTTGCCGAACTGTTGAAATAGGGGCTGGTCTGCGTCGGCCGGCAATCGCTGGCGCAATAGGCAGCGTCGAAGCCGAACGCGAAGGCCGCGGTGATCGACATGCAGTCGACCCGCCAGGGTTGCGCCCAGGTGAGCGCATAGGCCTGGATGTGCGCGGGTGTGGCGCGGTCGACCTGCTGCTTCAACGCGGCGAATTCCGCGCGGCTGAGCGTGCTGTGTCCCGGCCGGAAGCGAACGTGGATCAGATTGGCCGCCGGGATGCCGCGTTTCTCGCGGTAATAGCGGGCAATTTCAATGCTGTCGGGATCGTCTTCGTTGACGATGACACCCAGTTGCTCCGGCGTCAGCGCGGGCTGGGGAAAGTGGGTGACGACCGCGTGCTCGGGCGGCGCGGCCTGGACGGCCGCGTGCACCAGCAGGGCGAGCAGGACGGCACTCAGCCGTCGTCCGCACATCAAGTCAGGCGCTCCACGCATTCCTTGACCAGTTCGGGGCCGCGATAGATCAGGCCGGTGTAGAGCTGCACCAGCGTGGCGCCGGCGGCGATTTTCTCCGCGGCGTCGGCGCCCGAGAGGATGCCGCCGACGCCGATGATCGGCACTTCGTTCTGCAGATGGCGTGCCAGTTCGCGAATCACGCGGGTCGACGCTGCGCGCACCGGTGCGCCGGACAGGCCGCCGGCCTCGCCGGCGTTCGGCAGGCCAGCGACCGCGTCGCGCGCGAGTGTGGTGTTGGTGGCGATCACCGCGTCGATGCGATGCATCATCAAGAGCGCGGCGATCGCGGCGATCTGCGCGTCGTCAAGGTCGGGCGCGATCTTCAGCGCAATCGGCACGTATTTTCCATGCTGCTGCGCGAGATCGGACTGCCGGTGCTTGATCGCCGAGAGCAGCGCGTCGAGCGCCTCGTCCTTCTGCAACTCGCGCAGGTTCGCGGTGTTGGGCGAGGAAATGTTCACCGTTACATAGCGGGCGTGCGCATACACCTTGTCGAGGCAGGCCAGGTAGTCGTCGACCGCCTGGTCGTTCGGCGTATCCTTGTTCTTGCCGATGTTGATGCCCAGCACGCCGCCAAAGCCGCTGGCCGCAACGTTCCGCACCAGGTTGTCGACGCCGAGGTTGTTGAAGCCCATGCGGTTGATGATGGCCTCGGCAGCAGGCAGGCGGAACATGCGCGGTTTCGGGTTGCCGGATTGCGGGCGCGGCGTCACCGTGCCGATCTCGATGAAGCCGAATCCCAGCGCCGCCAGCGCGTGGATATGCGCGCCGTCCTTGTCGAGCCCGGCGGCCAGGCCGACGGCGTTGGGGAAATCGATGCCCATCACCTGCACCGGCGTGCCGGACGCGCGCGGCAGCAGATTCAGCAGGCGGGTGCGCTGGGCGAGGTCGAGGCTGAAAAGCGTGAAGCCGTGTGCGTCTTCGGGGTCGAGCGAGAACAGGGCGGGGCGGAGCAGCGAATAGAGCATGGTTCAGGCAGTTGAGTGGGAAGGGGGGCGCTGCGTGGCGGCTTCGACCGAACCCGCTTCAGGGTCGTCGAATACGGCCTGGTCGAAGGCGTTTTCGCTCTTGGCGACGATGCAACTGATGGCCGCGTCACCGGTGACGTTGGTCACGGTGCGCATCATGTCGAGCAGGCGATCGACGCCGATGATGAGCGCGATGCCCTCGACCGGCAGGCCGACCTGGCCCAGCACCATGGTCAGCGTGACGAGGCCCACCGCGGGAATTGCCGCGGTGCCAACCGACGCGAGCGTGGCGGTGAGCACCACCAGCAGGTAGTCGGTGAGTGAAAGATCGACACCGTAGACGTTGGCGATGAAGACCGTGGCCACGCCCTGCATCATCGCGGTGCCGTCCATGTTGATGGTGGCGCCGAGCGGCACGCTGAATGAGGCGACGCTGTTCTTCACGCCCATTTTCTTTTCCACCGTGTGCAGCGTCACCGGAATGGTGGCGCCGGAGCTCGCGGTGGAAAACGCGAAGGCCGCCGGGTCGCGCATCTTCTTCAGGAAGGTGAGCGGATTGAGCCCGGCCAGGGTGCGCAGCAGCAGCGGATAGACGCCGAACACCTGGATCGCCAGCGCGGCGGTCAGGGTGAGGAAATAGGCCGCCAGCGGCAGCAGCAGGTCGAGCCCCTGGGTGGCGAAGGTGCGGGTGATCAGCGCGAACACGCCGTAGGGCGCGAGCCGCATGATCCACTCGACCATGTGCATGATCACCGTGTTGAGATCGCCGAACAGGTTCAGCACGTGCGTGCCGCGCGTCCCCGACATCGTGATTGCAATGCCGAACAGCAGCGCGAACACGATGATCTGCAGCATGTTGCCCTCGGCCATCGCCGCCACCGGGTTGGTCGGCACCAGGTCGATCAGCACCTGGGTCAGCGGCGGGGCGTCATTGCCGGAAAAGCTGGCCGGCGTCTCGCCGGCGTCGAAACCTTCGCCGGGGCCGACGATGCCGGCCAGCGACAGTGCAAGGGTCACCGCGATCGCAGTGGTCGCCAGATACAGCACCAGCGCCTTGACACCGATGCGTCCCAGTGCTGACAGGTCGGACAGCGCGGTGACGCCGGCGACCAGCGACACGAACACCAGCGGCACCACCATCATTTTAAGCGCGGAGACAAACACCGTACCGACCACATGCAGCAGGCCGTCGATCACGAACAGCTGGACCCAGCCTGCCGTGTCCACCCGATTCAGCGCCACCCCCAGCACGATGCCGGCAACCATCGCGATCACGATCTGGCGGGTGAGATGGTGGGTTCGACGTGCGGTCATGGGCGGCCCGTGCGGTTGCTTTGCAGGCTGCGAGTTTAACAGGCGGCTGACGCAGCGCGGGCGGTGGTGTTATCCTGAACCTGCACGCACATGTGCGTGTCTGTCCATTCCGTTTACCCACGCTTGAGCCTCCCATGACGACCCCGTATTTCCTGCAGCGACTCGTATTGATTTTCAGCGTATTGATGGCGCCGGCCGCGCTGGCCGCCAACGTTCCGCCGCCCCCGCAACTGACCGCCAAATCGTGGGTGCTGATGGATGTCGCCAGCGGCACCATCCTGGTAGACCATCTGGGCGCGGTGCGCCTGCCCCCTGCCAGCCTCACCAAGCTGATGACCGCACACGTCGCCGCCCTCGAGCTCCAGCGCGGCAAGGTCAAGGAGGGCGATCTCGTCACCATCAGCGAAAAAGCCTGGCGCATGGGCGGCTCCAAGATGTTTGTCCACGTCGGCGACCAGGTCGCGGTCAGCGATCTGCTGCGCGGCATCATCGTGCAGTCGGGCAACGATGCCAGCATTGCGCTGGCCGAACATCTCGCCGGCAGCGAGGACACCTTCGCCGCGATGATGAACCAGGAAGCGAAGCGGCTGGGCCTGGCCGACACCCAGTTCGTCAACGCCACCGGCTGGCCGGCCGAAGGCCACTATTCGAGCGCGCTCGACATGGCTAAGCTGGCGCGGGCCATCGTGATCGAGGACCCCGAGCACTACGCGATGTATGCCGAAAAGGAATTCGTCTGGAGCGGCATCAAGCAGCCCAACCGCAACCTGCTGTTGTGGCGCGACCCCAGCGTCGACGGCCTGAAGACCGGCCACACCGAGGAAGCCGGCTACTGTCTGGTGGCGTCGGCCAAGCGTGACGGCATGCGCCTGGTTGCCTCCGTCTTCGGCACCGAAAGCGAAGCCGCGCGCGCCACCGAAACCGCGACGCTGCTGGGCTACGGCTTCCGCTTCTTCGAGAACAAGACCTTCCACGAACAGGGCGAAGTGGTGACCCAGGTGCCGCTGTGGAAGGGCGCCGCGCGCATGGTCAAGGCCGGCGTCAGAACCGACCTCGCCGTCACCGTTGCCCGCGGCACCGCCGACACCCTGAGCACGCGGGTGGTGCTGGAGCCGAAACTGATCGCACCGGTACAGCAGGGTCAGGTCATCGGCAAGATCGAAGTGCTGCAGGGCGAAAAGGTGCTGAACCAGGCCGACGTGGTCGCGATGGAAACCATCGAGGAAGGCGGTTTCTTCCGCCGCGTGTGGGACAGCATCCGGCTGTTCTTCAAGGGCATCTTCGGCTAGGGCCGGAAACGCCGCACCGCCTGTCGCAGCGCGCGCACGGCGTCGTGTTGACGGCCATAACGCAGCCCGATGTAGCACTGCGTGATGTGGCCGATTTGCGCAGCCAGGTCGGGACGCAGCTGCGCGGCGCGCAGTGCGAAATCGGCCGGTCCTTCGTGCAGCGCGCGTGAAATGCCGCGCCGCGCCAGGCGGATGCAGAACGTCCGATAGGCGGCCTGCACCGGGTCAGTGCCGCGGCGCGGCGCGTGCCACAGCATCCACAGTGCGATTCCCAGCAACAGCACCGCAAGCCCCGTCCCCATCGCGATCGCCATCCCCTGCCACGAGGCGAGCGATGCGTGAAAGCGCGACAGGAAACTGCGCTGCTGTTCCTGCCCGTAACCCAGCACCCATTGATTCCAGTTGTTGTTGAGCATGTCCCAGCTCATGCGTGCGCGCTGCAGCCAGTCAAGGTTCAACTGTGTCATCGCAAACGGCAGCTCGGCCTCGGGCAGGGCGGCGGCAATGCCGGACTCGATTCGGTCGGGCGAGACGGCAGCGGTCGGGTCGATGCGCACCCAGCCCTGTCCCGCCAGCCAGACTTCGGCCCAGGCGTGGGCATCGGACTGGCGCACGATCAGGTAATCGCCGAGCGGATTCATGGCGCCACCCTGATAGCCCGTCACCACGCGGGCCGGCACGCCGGCGGCGCGCATCAGGAACACGAAGGCGCCGGCGTAGTGCTCGCAGAAGCCGCGCCGTGTGCCGAACAGAAAATCGTCCACGGCCTGCTGCCCTAGGAGCGGCGGGCTCAAAGTATAAAAAAACAGCTGGTTGCGGAACATGCCGAGCGCTTCGTCGACGATGGCGCTCGGATTGGCGTGTGCGCTGCGCCAGCGCGCGGCCAGGGCCTGCGCGCGCGGGTTGGCCTGTGCCGGCAGACGCAGCGCACGTTGCTGTTCGCTTGCACCCGGCTCGGCGCCCAGCCGGTAGCGGGTATGCGATGCGAGGCTGTAGCGCACCCGCTGCCGCACTGGCGCCTGCGCAAGAATCTGCATGTCCGTACCGGCGCGGCTGCCGGGCGGCAGCGCCGCCGGCAGTTCGAGCGCGAACAGCCAGCGCTGGTTGTGCGGCTCCAGCGTGAGCGTGTAGCGCAAGGCCTCGCCCAGCAGCTCGACTTGCGGTGCGCCGCCTTCGGTCGGCGTGCGCGTCGACCAGCTACGGCCGTCGTAATCCCACAGCACCGGGCCGCGCCAGTAGCGTGCAGTCGGTTGCGGCGGCGCGCCGTCGAAGCGGACCCGAAACGCAATCGCATCGGAGCGGATCAGTTCGCTGATCGTGCCCGGCGACATGCTGTCCGACAGCCCCGTCATGCCGGCATGCGCATCCTTGGGCAGCCCCCACAGCTGCGGCACGCGCGGAAACAGCACGAACAGCACCAGCATCAGCGGCACCGCCTGCACCAGCAGCGTCCCGGCCAGGCGCAGGCGCAGGCGGGGGCGCACGGCGAGCCCGTATTTGACGTCGTTGTAGCCGATCATCGTGGTCGTGGTGACCCACACCACCAGCAGCAGGTAGAGCGCCATCGGGATCGACTGCGAATACAGAAAGCCGGCGATGACCAGAAAGTAGCCAAGAAAAATCAGCACCATGGTGTCGCGCGGCGATTTCATTTCCAGCAGCTTGAGCGCGATCATTGCGACCAGCAGCGTGACCCCCGCATCGCGGCCGAGCAGAGTGTGGAAATGGCCGAGGATGGCGGCCGTGATCGCGGCGGTGAGCCCGAACAGCAGCCATTTTTTCGGCAGCTTCGTCTTGCCATGCTCGACGGCCAGCCGCCACAGCCCCAGCGCCAGGCACAAGGGCCCGGTCCACAGCGGCACATGCCCGAGGTGCGGCGCGATGGCCAGCGCGAGCGAGGCCAGCAGCCAGGCGAGATTGCTCATAGGCCGAAGCGCGCCAGCGCTTCCAGACACTGGCGGCGGTGTTCATCGCCCATGCCGGGGGCAAGGCTGCAGCCCGGCAAACGCAGGCCATAGCGTTGCGTGGCGGCGTCGGCATCCAGCACCCAGCGCGTTAGCCGCGACAGGCGCGCTTCGGTGTCCGGGCCGGCGAGCGTATCCCAGTCCAGCCAGACCTCCTGCTGCGCTTCGCCCGCGAACTGTTTGGTGAGCATGCCCTGTTCGCGCGCGACCGCCTTCCACGCCACCTGCCGCAGCGAGTCGCCGCTGTGCCAGGTGCGCAGGCCACTGAAGTCCTCTTGCCCTTCGCCGTGGCTGCGCCCCGATCCGGCCTCGGCACGCGCCAGCGGCAGCGGCAGTGCCTCCGGTGCCGGGCGCGGATACACCAGGCAGCGCATGTCCAGGTCGAGGTGGGTCCAGGCGCGAAAAAGGCCGAGCGGAAACGTCGTGAAAAGCGTGAAGCTGGGCGCCTGCAGCAGGCCGCGCTTTTCGGCGCGCCGTGTGAACGTCAGGCAGGCGGCCTGATGCGGCGGCACGTCCGCGAACTCGCCGCTCGCGTCCCCCGCGCGCAGGCCGATGGCATGGCGCGCAATGCCGCCCGGATTGTTGAGGCAGACCTCGAAGCGCGCGTCCTGACCGGCGAACACCGGCGTGCTTTTGCCGGCGCTGACCGTGAGCCGTGCCAGATTGCGCCAGGTGTGGAGGATGGACACCACCGCCAGGCTGCCGAGCAGAAAGGTCAGCACGAAGCCCATGCTATTGGCGTAGTTGATCGAGCCCAGCAGCATCACCGCCAGCATCAGCGCGAAGATCAGCCCGGACCGCGTGGGCAGCACGTAGATGCGGCGCTGGGTGAGCGTGACCGGCGCGGCGTCCGGTGCGGGCCGCAAGAGTTGCCGCAGAAACGACGTGGCGCGCGACGGCCGTTTTGCCAGTCCGCTTGCCAGACGCTGCGCCAAGCCTGACATCTCCGGGCCCGCCATCTCCGGGAATGGGCACCGCCGCGCGCAGATGCGCGATCAGCGCAGGGCCGGCATCGCCGCTGAATTCGCCGCTGCCGTGCAGGCGATGCCCGGCCACCGCCGGCAGCACCGCCTGTACGTCTTCCGGCAGCACCGCATCGCGCCCTTCGATCAATGCCCACGCCTGCGCCGCATGCAGCAAGGCCAGCGCGGCGCGCGGAGAGAGGCCGCTCAGATAACGCGGCGTATGGCGGGTATAGGCGAGCAGCGCCTGGATGTAGTCGAGCAGCGCATCGGACACGAACACCGCGCTGGCCGCCTGCTGCAGCGCTTCGAGTTGCTGCGGCGAGAGCGCGGGCTGCAGGCCGGCCAGCAGTTCGCGCCGGTCCTTGCCCTGCAGCAGCGCGCGCTCCGCCTGGGTATCCGGGTAGCCGAGCTCGATACGCATCAGAAACCGGTCGAGCTGCGATTCGGGCAGCGGAAACGTGCCGACCTGATGCGCCGGATTCTGCGTCGCGATCACGAAGAAGGGTTCGGGCAGCAGACGCGTCTCGCCCTCCACCGTCACCTGGTGTTCCTCCATCGCCTCGAGCAGCGCGCTTTGCGCCTTGGGCGTGGCGCGGTTGATCTCGTCGGCGAGAATCATTCGGGTGAACACCGGACCGGGATGGAACTTGAAGCTCGCGCTGTCGCGGTCATATACCGACACGCCGAGAATGTCCGCCGGCAGCAAATCGCTGGTGAACTGGATGCGCTGGAAATCAAGTCCCAGCGTCTTCGCCAGCACATGCGCCAGCGTCGTCTTGCCCACGCCCGGCAAGTCCTCGATCAGCAGATGCCCGCGCGCCAGCAGGCAGGCGAGCGCCAGGCGGATCTGCCGGTCCTTGCCGAGGATGACCTGCGAGACCTGGTCGATGGCGGGCTGGATGCGGGGGTGGGTCATGGGAGGTGCCTGCGGGTGAGGATGGGGTGATGGGTATGTTTACGGCAGCAGTGCCGCAGGCATTAGCCACGCGGCGACATGGATTTAAATGAACGGCGTTGAAAGCGTTCCAGGATGGGAGAGATTCGGCGAATGATCACCTTTATTATTGGGCCGGCTACCTTCGAGGATGTGATGCTCGATATCCTGACCCCTCTAGCATGGAAGGTTGAGAACCCTTGATCGTTTCCATATCTGTGTGTGCTACGAATCGGGGTATGAAGATCATTTTACTTACGACCCAGAGACCACAGACCGTGTCTTAAGTCAGTTGCCCGACCTGATTGACTAGGTTTGGATACTCAGCAAAGGAAAACAACTCAACCCTCGAACTGGTGCTTTTGGCTTCTCTCAAGAATGCGAGTTCAGTCCTGAAGTTTTCATCATTGTCACCGCGAGATGCACTGATGTAAGCCCATTTAGTCTTAGAAATCTTCTGGAGGTATTTGTCAACAAGATCGACTATAGAGTGTTCTGACTCACGCATGACCCCATTCCATTGCGACACCAGAGGGACTTTCATGGGAATGTGCAGATTGAATATTTTGGATAAGTCCTCTTTGAACTTGTTTGAGTCAAATCTTGTTTGGGAGGAAATCTGATTAAGTAGGGGTTCTGACTTTTTTTTCAGCATAAGGAGAAAGACTAGATAGTCGAAATAAACTATCTCACTCGTGCAAACGGAGAGTATAGCCTTTAATCGATGTGCAGTTTGCCCCTGGTCCCGGAGTGATAGCTTGAAGGCATCTGAGAAGGCTGCGAATGTGGCTTGCAAGTGTGGGAAGTGTTTCTCATCGAGGTGCAAGGGGGTGATGAATCTATCCTCATCCTTGATCTGGTATTTATCAAATAGGAATTTTGCGTACTGTCTATTGTTCGGTTCGGGAAGTGTGTATTCCTGATCGAAAAACCTACCCAAGTAGGTCGCCGCATCAAATCCGCTGCCGTAGACAGCACCAATGGAATGGCAAAGCTGTTCTTTGTTGGTGGCAACAATGAAGAACACACCCTTAACCCCGAACAGGTGTTTGATGTTCTCCAATAATTCGATTGCGTAAGTCGGACGGCACCGATCTAGCTCATCTACAAAGATGTAAAGGGGGAGCCTTTTCCCTTTGTTGTTTCCTTCAATAGCCTTGATAAGTGTTTCAAGATGCTTCCTGAAATCGGAGATAGCCTTTTTGGTTTCCCGATGTTCCTTAAGTGCGCGATCCGCTAGTTTTCCCGCACTATCTGCGACCTTGCTTGCAACAGCATCTGTTGTGGAATCGCTTGCACCTAATGCACCAGTGAGGGCATTCAAACTCACTTCGGTTAGGGCTGCTGCCGCACCACCCGCGAAAAGCCCTACGCTTGCGCTAATTACCTTGGAGGCTGATTTCTTCACGTTCCGCATTGCGGCTTTAGCTGGTGCTATATCTTTCAACCAAGGGTCAAGCGCTGCATATAGTTCAGACAAGAAACCGAGTAGCGGGTCTTTAGAGAAATCGTTTGCCCAGGCGTCAAACTTTACGACTGGATAATTTGCATTTCTCAGGTCTTCTACCCACTTTTCAATCAGGAAGCTTTTCCCATGCCCCCAACTGGCGTTCAAATTGAGTACGAAGTGGCCAGCATAAGCGTCCTTATTCTCTTCGTGATAAATGCCATTGAGGTAGGTAGTTAGAAACCGTGCGGATGATGCCCGGTCAAGATGGTCTCCATCCCATTTCTCTTGAATCGGTGATTCTGCGGCCTGCGCCATTTAGCTTGCTCCCTGATTCGTCTGGTGTGACTTTATCAGGTATGGCAATCATGCCAACCGGGGTACATTAAAGCCGTAACATATCGGCCCAGCAGCCCGATCAGGTGCTTCAGGTGACCCAGCAGGCACTGCCACGTATGAAACAACGAGGGCCGCAATCGCGGCCCTCGTTATTGGTGCTACCGAACGCTTACTTCTTCGCCGTTCGCCGCAGCCGGTTCAACAACCGCCGCGCCAGCTCGCCGAACAGTTCGGTCTGCGTGGGGTGCGGGAAGATTGCGAACAAATGGGGTCAGATACCATTGATTCCTGTGCCGGCATCGCATGGCCCGGCATGACGCGCTTCAAATGAGCGTCACGGCGGCCAGCCACACGGCGGCGATGGTGCCAGTGACAACATCCCGATGAGGCGATCGCCATACCGCGGCGAACAGGAAAACGTTGTAGGGCAGGGGTGCGAAGTGCAGCGCAACGGCCACCGCAGGATGGGCGCCCTGGACCATGACGGCAAGGGCGAGGACGGTGGCGACGATATTGATCAGGGTGCCGACGCCGAGCATGTCGCGCCAGAGCAGGGCGGCCAGGGGAACCTGGCCTTGCCAGCGGCGCGCGAAGAAATTACCGAATGCCGTCGACTTCATTGCAAAAAATGGCAAAAAATGGGATTAGACACCATTAATTGGGGGCCTGCGTCTTATCCGTGGGTTAAAGGGGCCAGGGTCAGACTTCCACAACGGTTGCACTGGCCGACCAGCAGCCGTCCAACTATCCGACGCAAACGACAAGGGCCGCAACCGCGTCCCTTGTCGTTTGTACTTATGGGGGCATTGCCGTCCGTCTCGAAAAATATGGGGCGTAGCGTCCCCCAATCCTGCGGCTCAGAATCGCGCGGAGAACGTGGCGCCGAAGAACGGTGCCGTGTCGGCGTCGACCTGGGTCAGCTTGTTGCCGGACGAATCCTCGACCCGCAGTTGGCCGGCAGTGATGACACCCGCGTACAGGCTCAGTGACATCTGTTCACCATAAGCGTGCGTCGCGCGGAGAAACACGGGTACGCCACGTTCCTCGCCGATACCGTTGGGCACTGGGCCGTCATTGCTCAGGCGAAAGCGCGCGTTGCGCCACGCGGCTCCGAGCCCGACGTTCCAGCCGCTGTCGAAGCGGTACTCAAGCTCCAGGCCGGCTGGCCCGGTGGGTCCCGCGGGAAGCGGGTTCACCAGACGCCAACGATCGCTGATCCGCCAGTCGACCAGTAGGAACGGGAATACGCTCGTTTCCTCGATGCGGTCGAATACGCCCATGCCAAAGCCGAGACGGTTGCCATTGTCGAAACGTTTGGTCGCCGAGACGATGCCCCCCCAGCTGAATGCGTC
>NZ_JAUYRI010000027.1 GCF_030696885.1 Thiobacillus sp. | reverse complement strand
ATGGCCACGCGCGACTTGCCGCGCCCCATCGTGCTGTTCACCAACGACGACGACACCCGCCACGTCAAGGACGCGGTGGCGGCGGGTGTTTCGGCCTATATCGTGGCCGGCCTGGCGCCCGCGCGCATACGCCCGATTCTGGATGTGGCAATGGCCCGCTTCCATCACGAGCAGGGGCTGCGCCGCGAACTGGCCGACGTCCGGACCGAGCTGCAGGAACGCAAGGTGATTGACCGGGCCAAGGGGCTGCTGATGCAGCGCCTCGGCCTTTCGGAGCAGCTTGCCTATGAAAAACTTCGCAAGGCCGCCATGGACAAGGGCCTGCGCCTGGCCGAGGTGGCGCAGCGCATGCTGGACGCCGCCGACCTGCTGGGCTGAAGCGGATGGCGTGCAAACCACCCTGAATACCAGAATGGTGCGCCGCACAAACTCGGTGCAAGCCCACCAAACGATTCAATCCACTACCAACTAAATAGCTGCTTACGCCCACTGCTATTGGGCTATTGCACTATTTGATCGATATTTCCAGTCCTTCCAAGCCCCAGCAACAGGCTGGCACAGGTTTTGCGTTAAGTGAACCGTACGGTCAATTCCTTCAACGGCGAAGCGGGTTGACCTCCAAAGAACAAAGGCGTTCGCACCCTGCAGTCACCCCCGTGTGGCGGCCCGGGTCGAGCGCCTTTTTTGTTTTGTTTTTTTAATTTTTTGGAGTTGCCGCCATGACTGATCTACTGAAAACTTCACTGAATCGCCGCACCGTATTGCAAGCGGCCACCGTTGGCGCGGTCGGCATCAGCCCGGCATTGCGCGCTGCGGTCTACGCCCAGGGCTCGGACGCGCCGGAGAAAAAGGAAGTCAGGATTGGCTTTATCCCGCTGACCGATTGCGCGTCAGTGGTGATGGCCTCGGTGCTGGGCATTGACCAGAAATACGGCGTCAAGATCATTCCGACCAAGGAGGCCAGCTGGGCCGGTGTGCGCGACAAACTGGTCAATGGCGAGCTCGACTTTGCCCATGTCCTGTACGGCCTGGTCTACGGCGTGCACATGGGCACGGCCGGCCCGAAAAAAGACATGGCCGTGCTGATGAGCCTGAACAACAACGGCCAAGCCATCACGCTGTCCAAAAAGCTCGCCGACAAGGGCGCGATCGACGGCCCCAGCCTGGCCAGGCTGATGGCCAGCGAAAAGCGCGACTACACCTTTGCCCAGACCTTCCCGACCGGCACCCACGCCATGTGGCTGTACTACTGGCTGGCCAGCGCGGGCATCAACCCGTTCAAGGACGCCCGGGCCATCGTGGTGCCGCCGCCGCAAATGGTGGCCAACATGCGCGTGGGCAGCATGGACGGTTTTTGCGTCGGTGAACCCTGGGGCCACCGCGCCATCATGGACGGCATCGGCATCACGGCCACCACGACGCAGGACATCTGGAAAGACCATCCCGAAAAGGTGCTGGGCACCACCGCCGACTTCGTCAAACAGTACCCCAACACCGCGCGCGCCGTGACGGCCGCCATTCTGGAAGCCGGCCGGTGGATTGACGCCAGCCTGGCCAACAAGAACAAGATGGCCGAAACGGTGGCCGACAAGTCCTATGTCAACACCAGCGTGGACGCCATCAACCAGCGCATCATGGGCCGCTACCAGAACGGGCTGGGCAAGACCTGGGACGACCCGAACTACATGAAGTTCTTCAACGACGGCGCCGTCAACTTTCCCTACCTGTCTGACGGCATGTGGTTTTTGACGCAGCACAAGCGCTGGGGCCTGATCAAGGACCACCCCGACTACCTCGGCATTGCCAAGCAGATCAACCAGATCGACCTCTACAAGCAAGCCGCCACCGCCGCCAAGGTCAGCGTACCCAAAGACGTGATGCGCAGCAGCAAACTGATGGACGGCACGGTCTGGGACGGCAAGGACCCGAAAAAGTACGCCGACAGCTTCAAGATTCGCGTCTGAACAGACGTTCGAGCTTGATTGCAGATTCATTGAATACCCAATTGAAGAGGTGATGCCATGGTCAGTGCCGTATTTCACAGCCCGCTCGAGGCCAGCGCGCCACCAGCGCCCGGCGGCGAAAGGAGCCGAGAAGAAAATGCTACGCCTTTGATAGCTGCCACCCCAGTAAATACGGGGGCTACAGGCCTTAAAAGCTTAAAAAATGAGACCGCAACCCCGGCCGTGCGGCGGCCGTGGGATGCCTCCTTCATCTGGCAGCGCATCTTGCCGCCGCTGCTGGGCATGGGCCTGCTGGCGCTGGTCTGGGAGCTGGTGTCGCGGGGCACGGGCGCCAGCATCCCCTCGCCCCAGGACACGCTGGCGCAAGCCGCGGTGATCTTCAGCGATCCGTTTTACAGCAAGGGGCCCAACGACCAGGGCATAGGCTGGAACATCCTGTCCTCGCTCAAGCGCGTGGCCGTGGGCTTTGGCCTGGCCGCTGCGGTCGGAATTCCGGCCGGTTTCCTGATCGGCCGTTTCACTTTCTTGAGCCGCATGTTCAACCCGCTGATCAGCCTGCTGCGCCCGGTGTCGCCGCTGGCCTGGCTGCCGATTGGCCTGCTGGTGTTCAAGGGCGCCGACCCGGCCGCCATCTGGACCATCTTCATCTGCTCGATCTGGCCCATGATCATCAACACTGCGGTCGGCGTACAGCGCGTGCCGCAGGACTACATGAATGTGGCGCGCGTGCTCAACCTCAGCGAGTGGAAGATCGTCACCAAGATCCTGTTCCCGGCGGTGCTGCCTTATGTGCTCACCGGCGTGCGCCTCGCCATCGGCGTCGCCTGGCTGGTGATCGTCGCCGCAGAAATGCTCACTGGCGGCGTCGGCATCGGCTTCTGGGTGTGGGACGAATGGAACAACCTCAACGTCGCTCACATCATCATCGCCATCTTCGTCGTCGGCATTGTCGGCCTGCTGCTTGAGCAGATGCTGATGCTGATTGCGAAACGGTTTAGTTACGAGTGAGGAGCTAGGGGTTAGGGAATGTGGCGCGGCGAAGCCGCACCGCCCCTAGATCCTAAATCCTAGCCCCTAGATCCCAAGGAGAATTCAAAATGCAATCCTACGTCCAGATCGAAAACGCCGGCATGACCTTCAACACCAAGAAGGGCAAGTTCACCGCACTCACCGGCATCGACCTCCACATCGACCAGGGGCAATTCGTCGCGCTGATCGGCCACTCGGGCTGCGGCAAGTCGACGCTGCTCAACCTGGTGGCCGGCCTGCTCGACGCCACCGATGGTGTGCTGCTGCTCGCCAATAAGGAAATCAAGGGACCGGGCCCCGAGCGCGGAGTGGTGTTCCAGAACCATTCGCTGCTGCCCTGGCTCACCGCGTTCGAGAACGTCTACCTCGCGGTGGAAAAAGTCTTCGGCGGCAGCGAGTCGAAGAAGCAGATGAAGGCGCGCACTGCCGCCGTGCTCGAACTCGTGGGCCTGACCCACGCCGCCGGCAAGCTGCCGGGCGAAATTTCCGGCGGCATGAAGCAGCGCGTCGGCATCGCCCGCGCGCTGGCGATGGAACCGAAAGTGCTGCTGCTGGACGAGCCCTTTGGCGCGCTGGATGCTTTGACCCGCGCCCACCTGCAGGACGAGCTGATGAAGATCGTCGCCGCGACCCAGAGCACGGTCATCATGGTCACCCACGACGTCGACGAGGCCGTGCTGTTGAGCGACCGCATCGTGATGATGACCAATGGTCCGTCCGCCACCATCGGCGAAGTGCTCAGCATCGACCTGCCGCGTCCGCGCGATCGCCTGCAACTGGCACACGATCCGAAGTATCACGAATTGCGCAGCCAGGTGCTGGAATTCCTCTACAGCCGGCAGATGCGGCCCAAAGAGGCAGCCTGAGCCACGCGCAAGGCTTGAGTCGAGATCCGAAAGCAGGCAGGATGGTACCCAACTAACGGATTTCTCGACTTATGACTTACTGCGTCGCCATCAAGACCGACAGCGGGCTGGTTTTCGCTTCCGACTCGCTGACCAATGCGGGCATCGACCACGTCAGCACCTATTCCAAGATGCACACCTTCGTGCAGCCCGGAAATCGCATGTTCGTCCTGCTGGCGGCGGGCAACCTTGCCACCACCCAGGCGGTGGTGAAGCGGATGCGCGACGACTGCCAGCTCGGCAACCTGCCGTGCCTGAATACCGTCGCGTCGATGAGCGACGCCGTCGATTACGTCGGCTCGATCTCGGCCGAGGTGCAGCGCAACCAGGCGGTGCGCGACACGGCCAGCACCAATTTCGAGGCCACTTTCATCTTCGGTGGCCAGATTACCGGGCATGCGCCCGAGATCTACATGATCTATCCGCAGGGCAACCACATCCACGAATCGGCGGCCCACCCCTTCCTGCAGATCGGCGAAACCAAATACGGCAAGCCGATTCTCGACCGCGTCATCCGTGCTGACACCCCGCTGGAACAGGCGGCGCGCTGCGCGCTGGTGTCGATCAACTCAACCATCCGCTCCAACCTCACCGTCGGCCCCCCGGTCGAGCTGCTGATCTATTCTGCCGACATGCTCGACGGCGGACGCCGTCTGCTGTTCCAGGAAGACCACCCCTACTATCGCGCGCTGGGCGACGCCTGGAACGAAGGCCTGCGCCAGGCGCTCAACAACCTGCCGCCGTTCGAATGGGAAAACCAGCCGCAGCCGTTGCAGGTGGTGGCGGCGAGCACCGGCGGGCAGATGCAGGGGTGAGGTTAGGGGCTCGGGGCTAGGATTTAGGGGGCCGGGGAAGGCGCGGCCGCAGGCCGCTCGTACCCTAGATCCTAGATCCTACCCCCTGCTCCCAGCCCCTCACGGTTTCCCGTTCACCTCGACCTCCACCCCCGGCGCCCGAGCCAGCAACCGTCGTGGAGATCGACACTCACGCCGTGCGCGCCAGCAGCGCGTCGCGGATCGCCGCGACATGCCGGCAGTCGGTGCCGCAGCAGCCGCCGACGACGGCGAGCGACGGCAGATGCCCGGCCAGTTGGCGGTAGCCCTGCGCGAGTTCGGCAATATCCCCGATGTCAATCTCGGTCGCTTCGTCGAGCTCGGCGTGGCTGCGCTTGGAGGCGTTGGCGCGCACGCCGCGTAGCCGCGCCTGCCACTCGCCGCCGTCGAAGAGGTGGGCGAAGTGACTGGGGTGGGCGCAATTGAGCATATAGTAAGCCGGGTAGCCGCCGGTAGCGTCATCAGTCGAGCGGATCGCCTCGGCGAGCGTCATGCCGGACGGCAGCCGCCCGTCGGTCTCGACGGTGAACGAGACGACGACAGGCATCGCGAACGCGCGCGCGGCGAGCACGACACCGATGGCTTCCTCGACGTAGTTCATGGTGAATACCGACACCAGGTCGGCCTCGGTGTCGGCTAAGGTTTCAACTTGCGGTGCGTGGTAGACGCGCGCTTTTTCGACGCTCATGCGGGCGTCGACGCGATAGCCGTCTCCGCGCGGGCCAAGATTGCCGGAAATCACGATGGGGGTGGCCGGCGTCTGCATCGCGGCGCGCAGTTCGACCAGTTGCGCCACCGCCGCACGGTTGAACGCGGCGAGTTGCGCAGCATCGTAGCCGAGTTTCGCGCCCCAATCGGGATTGGCGCGCCACGTGGTCGTTTCCAACACGATGCCGATCTGCGCGTCGAGGGCGAGTTGAACATGCTCGGCATAGTAGCGCCACAGGCGTGCCCGCCCGGCTTCGGTATCGAGCAGGACGAAGGAAGCGAAGCACGGCAGGTCGAGCCCGTCGTGGAAGATGAGCGTGGTTTCCAGCCCACTGTCGGTGAGAAAGGGGCGGTCGGCGAGTTGCGGCACGGTGCGGCGGTTGGGGTTCATGGTGGTCTCCTTGGGTTGTTTCAAAGCGGCAGGCGAAACACGGTTTCTCCGTCGAGTATTTCGCCGGTCGGGATGAAGCCGAAGCGGCGATAGAATGCTTCGGGGCTGAGTGGTCCCGGCACGCACGATACGAGCAGAGACTTGATTTCAGGGTGGCTGCGGGCATACCGGATCAGTTGTTCGACAGCCCATCCGCCATAACCGCGCCGCTGGCGGCAGGCATCGATCATGAGCCGCCAGATAGCAAGGTAGGCGTCTGCGGGAGGGGTTTGCAGGCGCCTGCTGTCTTCCAGCATCACGAAGCCGACAGCGGTTTCGTCGGCGTATATCGCGCGATACCAGGCCTCCGGGTGAACCCGTGCCTCGGCGAGCGAGACGGCGTTTGACGCGACCTGATGCGTCTGCCCGGGGGCGACCGCAAGCGCGAGGATGGCGTTGAGGTTGTCGGCGTCGATGGGACGCAGGCTGAGGCGGGGACGGGACATAAGTGCGACCGGTGGCTTTTGCGGAAGTGACGATGACTGCACAATACGTCCGGCAGACATTCAACACTCAAGCCATTCCGGCAAGGAACCTGACGAATCGGCCATGACCGCACACGTTGCATTTCTGGTGTTCCCTGAAACCTCCGCGTCGGTGGTCTACGGCATGATCGATCTGGTCGCCAGCGCGGGGCGCGACTGGGGCGTGATCGTCGACGGCGTGGCGGGGCCGCAGTTGTTGAGCCCACTGCTCGTCGCACGCGAAGCGGGCACGGTGGTCGTCGGCAACGATGTGCCGATCGTGGCAGGTGTTTCGCTCGCGGACTGTCCGCCGGTCGAGGTCATCTGCGTGCCGGAGGTGAACCTGCCGCCCGGCACGCCGCTGGCCGATCGCTTCGCCCCCGAGATCGCCTGGCTGCGCGGGCGTTTTGAGTCCGGTGCCACGCTCGCCACCGCCTGTTCCGGGGCGATGCTGCTCGCCGAGGCGGGACTGCTCACGGACTGCGAGGCGACCACGCACTGGGCCTGGTGCGATGTGCTCGCGCGCGACTACCCCGGCGTGAAAGTGCGGGGCCAGCGCGCGCTGGTCGTCGCCGGTGAGGGCGGCCGGCTGGTCATGGCCGGCGGCGGCAGCACCTGGCTCGACCTCGCGCTGTATCTCATCGCGCGGCTGGCGGGCGTGGAAGCCGCGATGCAGGTCGCGCGGCTCAACCTCATCGACTGGCATAGCGTGGGCCAGCAGCCGTTCGCCCGCCTGGCGCGCACGCGGCAGGTGGACGACGCAGAGATTGCGCGCTGCCAGACCTGGATTGCCGACCACTACATGGAACCCGCCCCGGTCGCGGCGATGGTGAAGCTGTCGGGCTTGGCCGAGCGCACGTTCAAGCGGCGCTTCCAGCAGGCCACCGGCATGACGCCGCTCGATTACGTGCATACCCTGCGCATCGAGGAGGCGAAGCAGATGCTCGAAGCCGGCGACGCGCCGGTGGAGGCGATCGCACAGGAAGTCGGCTACGAGGACGCGGCGTTTTTCGGGCGCCTGTTCCGGCGTGCGGTGCAACTCACGCCGTCGCAGTATCGCCGGCGCTTCCAGACGATGCGGCGCGCGCTAGGGTGAGCAGGGCCTGGCTCACTTACTTCCCGATTTTCGCCGCTCGTGCCAGCAATAAAGCCCGCTCCCGCGCGTTCTGCGCCAGCTGCGCGGCGCGCGCGAATTCGGCACGCGCCTCCTCGACCCGGTCGAGCTTCGCCAGCAAATCGCCGCGCACCGCCGGCAGCAGGTGGTAGGCCTGGAGCGCGGGCTCGGCGGCGAGCGCTTCGACCAGTTCCAGTCCCGCCGCCGGACCGAAGGCCATGCCGACGGCGACGGCACGGTTGAGCGCCACCACCGGTGACGGCGCGACCTGCGCCAGCGCGTCGTAGAGCGCGGCAATGCGCGCCCAGTCGGTCTCGGCGGCAACCGACGCGCGAGCGTGGCAGGCGGCGATCGCAGCCTGCAGGGTGTAGGCACCGAGCGGGCCCGGTAGGGCCTGTGCGCGTTCCAGCGCCGCCAGCCCGCGACGGATCAGCAGCCGGTCCCAGCGGGCCCGGTCCTGCTCCAGCAGCAGGACCGGCTGACCCGATGCATCGACGCGCGCGCCGAGCCGCGACGCCTGGATTTCCATCAAGGCCAGCAGGCCCTGCACTTCGGCCTCGTCCGGCAGGCGGCTGGCAAGCACGCGGCCCAGCCGCTGCGCCTCCTCGCACAGGCTGGGCCGCATCCAGTCATCGCCGGCGGTGGCGGCATAGCCTTCGTTGAAGATCAGGTAGAGCACTTCCAGAACCGACGGCAGGCGCGCATGCAATTCCGCGCCGCGCGGCGTCTCGAAGGGCACGCGCGCTTCCGCCAGGCTGCGCTTGGCGCGCACGATGCGCTGCGCGATGGTGGCGGCGGGCTTCAGGTAGGCGCGCGCGATTTCCTCCACCGACAGGCCGCCGACGACCTTCAGGGTCAGCGCCGCGCGTGCCTCGGCCGAGAGCAGCGGGTGGCAGGCGGTGAAGACCAGCGCGAGCAGATCATCGCCGATGTCGTCATCGAGCGCGGCGTCGACCGCCGCGGCGAAATCGGCTTCGCGGATCGCATGCTGCGTGTCGAGTTCGACGGCGAGCTCGGCGTGCTTGGGGGCCGCCTGGGTGCGATGGCGCAGCACGTCGAGTGCGCGTCGCTTCGCCGACGTGGTCAGCCAGGCGGCGGGATTGTCCGGCATGCCTTCGGCCGGCCAGTGTTCCAGCGCTGCGACCAGCGCATCCTGCGCGCACTCCTCGGCCAGGCCGAGATCGCGCGTGAGCCGCGCGACGCTCGCCACCACGCGCGCCGATTCGATATGCCAGATCGCCGCCAGCGTGTCGGCGATCCCGCCGGCCGATGCCGTCATCGCACGAGGCTGACCATGGGCTTGAAGCCGCCCCAGAACATGCGCTTGCCGTCGAAGGGCCAGTCCTTGGGGTCGGCGTTCACCATCGAAGCCATGCGTGGATCGATCATCACGTTCGCATTCACCCGGTCGCGGTCCTTGCGCGACCTGAAGACGATCCACGAAAACACCACGGTCTCGCCGGGCTTCAGCTTCACCGCCTGCGGGAACGAGGTGTGCTTGCCGGGCTGGACGTCGTCGGCGGCGCACTCGTGGAATTCGAGCGCGCCGTGTTCGATCCAGATCTTGCCCCCCTTGCGCGCGAGGCGGCGATACGCGGCGAGATGTGCCAGCGGCACGGGCACGACGTAGCCATCGACATAGGCCATGTCAGTCTCCTTTCTGCGGATTCATCTGGAACACCTCCCAGACGTGTCCGTCCAGGTCCTGAAAACCGTGCTGATACATGAAGCCGTGATCCTGCGGCGCGCTGTAGGTATTGCCGCCGGCAGCGACCGCTTCGCGCACCATCGCGTCCACCGCTTCCCGGCTGTCGAGCGGCAGGGCCAGCAGCACCTCGGTGGCGGCGCGCGCATCGGCGGGCGGATGCGGCGCAAAGCCGGCAAAGCGTTCGCGCGCGAGCAGCATCGCGAAGATGTTCTCGCCGACGATCATGCAGGTACCGGTCTCATCGGTGAACTGCGGATTGAAGGTGAAGCCCAGCCGGGTGAAAAAGGCGATGGATGCCTTCAGGTCGGCCACCGGCAGGTTGACGAAGATTTGCTTGACCATCATGTTCAGTCTCCTTTCACGGCCTGCGGCTTGAGTGCGGCGAGGCCCGTTTTGAAATCCCGCTTTTCAATCTCATCCATGTTCACGTTGGGATCAAGACTCAGGGGGCGTCAATTACCCAAACCCAGCGCGCGCGTCGGCGCATCCTCCGCGATCGGCCTCACTTCCACGCAGCCGCGCTGCGCGCCGGGGATGCGGGCGGCGATTTCAAGCGCCGTGTCCATGTCCGGCGCTTCGATCAGGTAGTAGCCGCCGAGCATTTCCCGCGTATCGGCGAAGGGCCCGTCGGTGACGTGCGCCTGGCCATCGCGCACACGCACGGTTTTTGCCGTGTCCGGCGGGGTCAGGCGGTTGCCGGAAACGAAATGGCCCTCGCGCTTGATCGCCTCGGTGAACGCGGCGTACTCGGCGAAATGCCCCGCCGCGTCGGCGGGTTCGAGATGTTCCATCATCTGTTCGGCGCAAATCAGGCAAATGAATTTCATGGTGCTCTCCTCAAGCTTCTGGCGCGCGTTCGAGCGCGGCGATGGCGATTTTTTCATCCGCATGGATGTCTCCTGCGTTGCCCGGACTCTCCGGACTCATCTTCACGACGCACGGAAGCAGGCGAATTCGACAACGAGAGATGAATTTTCCGTGTGTTGCATTGCTCTGGCGCTTCAGCCACCCGCAATAGCACCGACGATGATCAGCGGCTCACGGCCGGCGGCGACGGCGTCGGGCAACGGCGCGTCGGGCGCGGTGTTCGAGAGATCGTCCTGGCAGGCGTAGAAGCGCACCAGCGGGCGGCGCCGGCCGGTGGCACGGTCGCGCACTGCGCCGACAAGCATGGGGTAAGCCGCTTCGAGCGCATCGAGCACCGCGGCGAGCGTGACCGGGCCGGCGAGCTCGAGCTCGACCTCGGTGGTGCTGCACCGCGCCAAGGTGTAGAGGTGATACGGCAGCACGACGCGGACGGTAGCCATGTCAGGACAGCGTCTGCACGCTGACCGAGAGCACGGCCGGCAGGTCGCGCACGATCGCCTGCCAGTGGTTGCCCGCGTCCGGCGAGACGTAGACCTGGCCGCCGGTGGTGCCGAAATACACGCCGCAGGGATCGAGTGCGTCGACCGCCATCGCGTCGCGCAGCACGTTCACATAGCAGTGTTCCTGCGGCAGGCCATCGGTCAGCGCGTCCCAGGCATTGCCGCCCGCCGTGCTGCGGTAGACGCGCAGCTTGCCCTCGGGCGGGTAATGTTCCGAGTCGCTCTTGATCGGCACGACGTAGACGGTGTCCGGCTCGTGGGCATGCACTGCCATCGCGAAGCCAAAATCGCTGGGCAGATTTCCGCTGACCTCGAACCACGACTCGCCGGCATCGTCGCTGCGCATCACGTCCCAGTGCTTCTGCATGAAGAGCGTCTCGGGCCGGGCGGGATGCATCGCGATGCGGTGCACGCAGTGTCCTACTTCGGCTTCCGGATCGGGGATGTATTGCGAATGCAGGCCGCGGTTGACCGGCTTCCACGAAACGCCGCCGTCGTCGCTGCGGAACGCGCCGGCCGCCGAGATGGCGACATACATCCGCGCCGGGTTCGCCGGATCGAGCAGGATGGTGTGCAGGCACATGCCGCCGGCGCCCGGCATCCATTTCGCGCCCTGTTGCTCGCGCAGGCCGGGCAGCTCCTGCCAGGTCTGCCCGCCGTCGGTGGAGCGGAACAGCGCGGCGTCCTCGACCCCGGCGTAGACCGTGTCGGGGTCGGTCAGCGAGGGTTCCAGATGCCACACACGCTTGAACGCCCACGGTTTCGGCGTGCCGTCGTAATGCAGGTGCGCGCCCGGGTCGCCGGCGTAACTAAAATCGTTGCCAACCGGGTTCCAGGTCGCGCCGCCGTCGTCGGAGCGCTGGATCACCTGGCCGAACCAGCTGCTGGTCTGCGAGGCGTAGAGCCGGTCGGGGTTGGCCGGCGAGCCGGCGATATGAAAGATTTCCCAGCCGCCGAAATGCGGCCCGCTCACCTGCCAGTCGCGGCGCACCACGTCGGACGTCAGGATGAACGCGCCCTTGCGCGTTCCCACCAGCACACGGATACGGCTCATGAATCGCTCCTTGTTGCGTCAGCGCGCCATCACGTGGCGCGCGAAATTGTCGAGGATGGCCTGCCAGCCCGCACGCTGGGTCTCGACCGGGTAGGTGGTCTCGGCGTCGAAGCTGACGCGCACGCGCACGGCCTCGCCGACCGGGTCGAACTCGACCCGCGCGTTGCGATCGCCGAAGGCGTATTCGATCAGGCGCTCGGGCACGATGCGGGTGTAGGTCCCGGCGAAATCGAAGCCTTCGCTGCCGTCCTTTGCTTCCATGCGCGAGGAGAAGGCACCACCTTCGCGCAGGTCCACGCTGGCAGCAGTGGTGTGCCAGTCGTCCGAGGCGGCGTTCCACTGCACGATGGCCTCGGGGGTAGTGTAGGCGCGCCAGACAGCATCGACCGGCGCGGCCACGGTAGTTTCAACGGTCACTTTCATGAAGGGCTCCTCAGGGATGATTTCGCGGCTCGGCGCGAATCCGGACATCTCAGCCACGGCGCGCCGCCTCGATCGTCGCGATGTCGATCTTTCGCATCGTCATCATCGAATCGAACGCGCGTTTGGCGGCAGCAGGATCGGGGTCGGCGATCGCCTCCATCAGCGCCCGCGGCGTGATCTGCCAGGACAATCCCCATTTGTCCTTGCACCAGCCGCACGCGCTCTCCGCGCCGCCATTGCCGACGATCGCGTTCCAGTAGCGGTCCGTTTCGGCCTGGTCAGCGGTTGCGATCTGAAACGAGAACGCTTCGCTGTGGCTGAACGCGGGGCCTCCGTTGAGCCCGAGGCACGGAATGCCCATCACGGTGAAACTGACCGTCAACACATCCCCTGCCTTCCCGGAGGGGAAGTCGCCCGGTGCGCGATACACCGCGCCGACCGACGAGTCCGGAAAGGTTGCGGCGTAAAACCGTGCCGCCTCTTCTGCGGTCCCGTCGAACCAAAGGCAAATGGTGTTCCTGGCGATATTCGTCATGACATGTCTCTCGTTTCACTGCACATAGCACGGCGCACACTCACGCACTTCGACGGTGGCAAAGCGCGCGGCGGGACAGCCCTGTGCGATCCGCACGGCTTCGTCGCGGCTGTCACACTCGATCAGGAAAAAACCGCCGACCATTTCGCGCGCCTCGGCGAAGGGGCCGTCGATCAGGCTGGCCTGTTCGCCGCGCCGCTGGATGCGCACGCCGTGGTCATCGGGGCGCAGCGATTCGCTGGCCAGCAACTGCCCGCGCGCGGCGAGCCCTTGGCCAAATTCGACCATTTCGGCGTAGAGCGCGCGCCCCTCATCTTCGCTGCGGGTATCACGCTGGCCGCGCGGTTCGACGACGAGCAATAGGTAACGCATGCATATCTCCTGTTTGGCTTGATTCAGAGCGATCCACCACATCGGCGTCCGGGCCTCAGACGCCCATACAGCCCGTTTTCGAGGCGGCCTCAATATCCGCAGGCGAGACGTCGCGGAGATGCGTCGCGATCGACCACTGGTGGCCGAACGGATCGCGCACCTGGCCGTAGCGGTCGCCCCAGAACATGTCGGCGGCGGCCATCGTCAGCGTGGCGCCGGCCTCGACTGCCCGCGCCAGGGCGGCATCGACGTCTTCCACATACAGATGCAGGACGACCGGCGTGCCCTTGAGCGACAGGGGGCTTTGCATGCCCCATTCGGAGTTTTCGTCGACCAGCATCAGCGCGGAATTGCCGATCCATATCAGGCCGTGCATCAGCTTGCCGTCCGGGCCGGCCAGACGGTCGCCCTCGCGGGCGCCAAAGGCGCGAAGGTAGAAATCTATCGCTGCGGGGGCATCGCGGCAAACGATATGGGGGGTGAGGCTGTGCATGCCTTCTGGAATGGGCTGGACGGTGGCGTTCATGGCAAGGCTCCTAGGGCAGGGTCAGAAGATGTCGCGCATGCGGTCGATCTCCGGCGACGGCGCAAAGTCGTCGAGCTCGTACAGCGGCCGCACCTCGATTTCAGCCGGTTTGCCGCGCCCGGCCGGATTGGGGAAGCGCCGCGCCCACTCCATCGCCTCCTCGCGCGAATTGACCTGGATCAGGGTATAGCCGGCGATCAGCTCTTTCGTTTCGGCAAACGGGCCGTCGATCACGGTGCGTGTGTCGCCCACGTACTGGATGCGCCACCCCTGGGAACTCGGCCTGAGGCCGGAACCGTCAAGCAGGGCGCCGGCCTTCATCAACTGCTCATGGTAGTCGAGCATCTCGGCCAGCAGCCCGGCATCGGGCACCGGCGTGGTTTCGGCCTCGGATTCGGCGGTTGCCTTGACGATGATCATGTAGCGCATGCGGGTCTCCTGGAAATGAAAGACAGCGACTTCATGTCTGCCTGTCATCACAACGAACGCAGCCGGGCAGAATCGACACACACTAAAAAATAATGCTGGCTTGGCCCTTGCTTGTAATGGACAAGACCCTCACTCTTGCCGCCATGAGCATCCACGTCGCCATCCGCCACACCACGCATTACCGTTTCGACCGCCGCGTCGCCCTGGGCCCACACGTGGTGCGGCTGCGCCCGGCGCCGCATTCGCGCACGCCCGTCCTCGCCTACTCGCTGAAGATCACGCCGGAGACGCACTTCATCAACTGGCAGCAGGACCCGTTCGGTAATTACCTGGCGCGGCTGGTGTTCCCCGAGGCGACACGCGAATTCTCGGTGGACGTCGAGGTGATCGCCGACATGACGGTGATCAACCCCTTTGACTACTTCATCGAGGAAAGCGCCTTCCACTGGCCGTTCGACTACGACGCGGCCCTGAAGCGCGAACTCGCGCCCTATCTCGAAACCGAACCGGCGGGCGATCGGCTCGCCGCCTGGCTGGCCGAGGTGCCGCGCGAGCGGGTGCACAGCAACGATTTTCTGGTGGCACTAAACCAGCGCCTGCAGCGCGACATCGCCTACACCGTGCGCATGGAGCCGGGCATCCAGGCCTGCGAGGAAACGTTGGAAAAGGCGCTTGGCTCGTGTCGCGACACGGGCTGGCTGCTGGTGCAGATCCTGCGCCACCTGGGGCTGGCGGCGCGCTTTGTGTCAGGTTACCTGGTGCAGCTGACCGCCGACGAAAAATCCCTCGACGGCCCGTCCGGGCCCGAGCACGACTTCACCGACCTGCACGCCTGGGCCGAGGTGTATCTCCCCGGCGCAGGCTGGATCGGCCTCGACCCCACCTCGGGGCTGTTTGCCGGCGAAGGCCACATTCCGCTGGCCTGCACGCCGCAGCCCTCGTCCGCCGCGCCGATCGACGGCATGACCGACCCGTGCGAGGTCGAGTTCGAGTTCTCCAACACCGTCACCCGCATCCGCGAGGACCCGCGCGTGACCCTGCCCTACAGCGACGAAGCCTGGCAGACGATGCTGGCACTGGGGCACGCCGTCGACGAAAAGCTGCAGGCCATGGACGTGCGCCTGACGCACGGCGGCGAGCCCACTTTCGTCTCCATCGACGACATGGATGCACCGGAATGGAACATCGATGCACTGGGAAAGCACAAGCGCGAGCGCGCCGAGGTGCTGGTGAGACGTCTCAAAGAAAAACTGCCGGCCGGTTCGCTGCTGCATACCGGCCAGGGCAAGTGGTATCCGGGCGAGCCGCTGCCGCGCTGGGCGTTGGGGCTTTACTGGCGGCGCGACGGCGTGCCGGTGTGGAAGGACGAATCGCTGCAGGCCGAGGCCGGCTGGGATTACGGCCACAGCGTCGGTGATGCCCAACACTTTGCCGCCACCCTGGCGCAGCATCTCGGACTCGCTGCGCGCTACGCGCAGCCGGCGTATGAAGACGCCATGGCCACGCTGCAGCAGGAAGCCGAGCTGCCGGTCAACCTCAACCCGGCGCGGCTCGACATCGACGACCCGGTCGTGCGCGGCGACCTCGCCAACAAGCTGTCGCGCGGACTCAACACGCCGACCGGCTACGTGCTGCCGCTGGCCTGGCGCACGCACGAAGCGCGCTGGCACAGCGCACCCTGGGTATTCCGCCGCGACCGGCTCTATCTCACCCCGGGCGATTCACCGATGGGGCTGCGCCTGCCGCTGGCCTCGCTGCCGTGGGTGGCCGAGGACGAACGCGAACCCTGGGTCGAGGTCGACCCGTTCGCGGTGCAGCCGCTGCTGGCGAATTTTCACGGCGAGGTCGCGGCGCGCTACAGCCTCCACCTCGACCCCGCGTCCACGCATCCCGAAATCCAGCCGCAGACGCCGACCACCAGGGAATCCGTCGAGGTGCCGCACACCGCGCTATGCGTGGAAGCCCGCGACGGCGGCCTGCACGTGTTCATGCCGCCCACCACCACGCTGGAGCAGTACCTCGACCTGCTGGCGGCCATCGAATCCACTGCCGCCCTGCTGAAGATGCCGGTGATCATCGAGGGCTACACGCCTCCCGGCGACGGCCGCATCGAAAAGCTCATGGTCACCCCCGATCCCGGCGTGATCGAGGTCAACATCCACCCGGCCAGCAGCTGGGCAGACCTGGTCAAGACCACCACGATGCTCTACGAAGAGGCCCGCCTGTCGCGCCTCGGCACCGAGAAGTTCATGCTCGACGGCCGCCACGCCGGCACCGGCGGCGGCAACCATGTCACCTTCGGCGGCGCCACCCCGGCCGACAGCCCCTTCCTGCGTCGCCCCGATTTGCTGGCGAGCTTCATCACCTACTGGCAGCATCACCCGGCGCTGTCCTACCTGTTCTCCGGCCTCTTCATCGGCCCCCCCAGCCAGGCGCCGCGCGTCGACGAAGGCCGGCCCGAGCGCCTGTACGAACTCGAAATCGCCTTCCAGCAGATGCCCATCGGGGAGACGCCGCAGCCGTGGCTGGTGGATCGGCTGCTGCGCAACCTGCTCACCGATCTCACCGGCAACACCCACCGCTCGGAGTTCTGCATCGACAAGCTGTATTCGCCCGATTCGGCGTCGGGGCGGCTGGGGCTGGTCGAATTCCGCGCTTTCGAAATGCCGCCGCACGCGCGCATGAGCCTGGCGCAGATGCTGCTGCTGCGCGCGCTGGTCGCGCGCTTCTGGGAGAAGCCCTACCAGAAGCCGCTGGTGCGCTGGGGCACGCTGCTGCACGATCGCTTCATGCTGCCGCACTACCTGTGGGCCGATTTGAAGGACGTGATCGACGACCTCAAGGCGGCGGGACTTCCCTTCGACCCTGCATGGTTCGGACCCTTCCTCGAATTCCGCTTTCCGCGTCACGGCACGCTGGAACTCGGCGACATCCAGATCGAACTGCGCACCGCGATCGAACCCTGGCATGTGCTCGGCGAGGAATCGACGAGTCTCGGCACCGCGCGCTATGTCGATTCTTCGGTCGAGCGCCTGCAGGTCAAGGTCAACGGACTCACCGACGGCCGCTACGTGCTCGCTTGCAACGGCCGCCGCGTGCCGCTGCGTAGCACCGGCGTGCACGGCGAATACGTCGCCGGCGTGCGCTACCGCGCCTGGCAACCGCCCTCGGCGCTGCATCCCACCATCGGCATCCACTCACCGCTGGTGTTCGACCTCATCGACACCTGGAACGGCCGCGCCATCGGCGGCTGCACCTACCGCGTGGTCCATCCCGGCGGACGCAGCTACGACACCTTCCCGGTCAACGCCTGGGAAGCCGAGTCGCGTCGTCACAATCGCTTCCAGGCGTGGGGCCACACCCCCGGCAGTTTCACGCCGCCGCCGTGGATCGCTCCGCTCGCCGGCTTCTTCCCCGGCGGCACCCCGCCCGGCCCGATGGCCCCGCCGCCGGAGGAACTGCCCGGCGAATTCCCGCACACGCTCGATCTGCGTCGGCGTTAAATTTACTTCTCAAGGGAAAGAGTCATGGCCCATATCCACTTCATCGGCGGCGAAAAAGGCGGGGTCGGAAAATCGCTGGTCGCGCGCATCCTCGCGCAATACCTGATTGACCACGAGCGACCTTTCCTCGGCTTCGACACCGACAAGTCGCACGGCGCGCTGATGCGCTTTTACGCCGGCTACGCTTCGCCCGTCGTCGTCGACAACTATGAGAGCCTCGATGCCATCGTCGAAGCCGCGGCGGCCGAACCCGACCGCAGCATCCTGGTCGACCTCGCCGCGCAAACGCAGGACGCGCTCACCCAGTGGATGGACGACTCCGGCCTGCTGGAACTGTCGAGCGAGCTGGGCGTGGCGATCACCTACTGGCACGTGATGGACTCGGGCCGCGACTCGGTCGACCTGCTGAAAAAGCTGCTCGATCGCTTCGGCTCGCGCATGAATTACGTGCTGGTGCAAAACCACATCCGCGGCGACAACTTCGACCTGCTGGACGCCTCCGGCGAAAAACAGCGCGCGCTGGAACTGCATGCCCGAATCATCAACGTCAAGCGCCTGCACGAAACCTCGATGATCAAGATCGACGGTCACAGCAGCAGCTTCTGGTCGGCCACGCAGCGCGCCGACGCGCATGCGCTCGGCATCCTCGAGCGGCAGCGCGTTAAGATGTGGCTTAAACATGCCTACAGCGAGATCGACACCCTTCATGTCTGACGAATACCGCTACGGAAGACTGGATCTGCACGATGCGCACCGCATCGCCGGTGGCGCGAATTCGCTGCTGATGGCTTTGCAGGAGGATGCCGAAGCCGCGATGGAGGCCGATCCGAAGGCCGCCCGCTTCGTCAAGAAAGGCGTCGAGCTTGGCGACGCCCTGCTCGACATGGCGCGCCTGCTGGTGTCGCGTGGCGTCTTCTCCAAGGAACGGCACCTGAGCGAAATCCTCATCTACAGCGCCGCCATCGTCGACGGCTGCGAGGTGTGCGCGCTGACCCACATCGACGGCGCCATCCGCGCCAAGGCGCCGGAGGCCGTCATCGACACCGTGCAGGCCATTGCCTTGTATGTGCGTGCGCAGGCCGACGACGACACCTATCTTCTGTTCGACGCCTATACCCGTCACTGGAAACGCTTCGCCGATTGGCCCCACCTGCCCAACGGCAAGATATCGAATCTGAAGTTCTACAACCTGATCGCGCTGCTGATGAGTCTGGTGGTGCGCAAGCAGCGGCTGGTGCGCCTGCATACCCGCGAACTGCTGACCCGGAGCGATGTCACCCCGGAAGAGTTGCTCGAGGTCATCGGCATCGCCCAGGTGATGGGCGGCTTTCCTGCCCGCTGGGAGGCGGTCCACATCCACAACGTGGCCAACGAACTGCGTGAACAGGGTCTGCTGCCTGCGCCCTTCGTCGCCATGCTGGAACGGATTCCGGCGCCGCCCGCCTGAGACCGACACGGCCATCATGCGCGCCACACTGACCCCCACGCCAATGCGACACCCACGGAGCGGGCACACAGGATGAACCATGCAGCGCTATAAAATCCTTCACCGCACCTACTACAACTTCTCCGGCCTGGTGCGGCTTCAGCCCCACACCTTGCGTCTGCGCCCGCGCGAAGGCCACGAGTTGCGCATCGAATCCTCGAGCCTGGACATCACGCCAACGGCCACCCTGCGCTGGCATCGCGACGCGGAAGACAACTCGGTGGCGATCGCCACGTTCGACACGCCCACCAGCCAGCTCGTGATCGAGAGCGAAGCCATCATCCAGCAATTCAACGAAGCGCCGCTGGATTTTCTGGTAGCCCCTTACGCGATCAACTACCCGTTTGCCTACACGCCCGAGGAGCGGGTTTTGCTGGCGCCCTACCTGAACGGCGCCGCCCCCGTAGCCAGCGACCCGTTGACGCCATGGGTGGCCAATGTGTGGCAGCCCGGTGAAGCGATCCAGACCTACGCCCTACTGAAGCGCCTGTGCACCCACATTCATCAGACGCTGACGTATCAGCTGCGCGAGGAACCCGGGGTTCAAACCGCAGCAGAAACCCTGGCCCGCGGCAGCGGCTCGTGCCGCGACTCCGCCAATCTGTTCATGCAGGCGGCACGCCGCCTGGGCCTCGCCGCGCGCTTCGTCAGCGGCTACCTGCATGCGCCCCCCTCGACGGTGAACTACGGCGCCACCCATGCCTGGGCCGAAGTCTTCCTGCCCGGTGCAGGCTGGAAGGGATTCGACCCCAGCATCGGTCAAATCGTGGGCAGCAGTCACATCGCCATCGCGGTGGCGCGCTTGCCCGAATCGGTGCCCCCGGTCTCCGGCTCGTTCGTTGGGCCGCCGGGAGCGAATCTCGATGTGGGGGTGTGGGTGACGGAGTTGGATTAGCTGGCGGGTAGACAGGACGCGCTTCCGGCCAGGAGGAACCCGCGTCTATCGATTAACACCGGGGTCACTTCGAAGCAGCCGCCACAATGTCAATTGATCGGGGAAACCCGTTTCTTCCAGGCCGATGGATTTCTGATAACGCTTCATGGCCTTGATGGTTTGCGGGGAATACTTGCCGCTGATCGCCCCCGTATAAAACCGCTTCGCCTGCAGCCTTTTCTGGATGCGCTCGATCAGTTCCAGGTAATGCCGGGCTTGCTTGTCTGCAAGCACAATGGTCGTCTTGTCCGACTTGTCAGTAATGCGATCCGCCCACACCTTTCTGAACAGGCCAGCCAGCACACCGAAGACGGGATCTCCCGGGTGCGTCTTGCAATGCTCGTTGAGAATCGACATCAGCAACTCGGTGCCTTCGAACGACAGAACATCATACGTTTGCGGCGCGTACTGATTGATGCCCGTAATGTATCCGTCGACCCATGCTGCCGTCATCAGGTAAACATCGCCGCGCACGGCCCGCTCCTGCGTGAAAAGTGCGCAGCTGATCAGGCCGGCGCCACGAATGGCATATTGGCCCTGTTGATCTGCCGGACGCGCCTCCGCCGCGAAAAGGAGGATTGCCGCCGAGAAAATGGCCGTTGTGAATTTTAAGGATCGACCGTCAGCCACCAAGCGGCTCCAGATTGCGGGCCTTGGCGCGGCGCCGGCGTCCCAACTGCACGGCCAGCAATCCTGCGAGCAGCAAGCCGACGGTTCCAGGCTCGGGCACCTGGCCGTCAACGCTCAGGGTGAAGGGGGTGCCTGCAAGTCGGTTGAAGCCGCCCAGCTTGAATGTGGTGTCGTATACGGAGAAACCCACCTTGGGCGTTTCGAACAGCGTATTGCCTATGCCCAGCAGATTATTGAGACTGAGCGTATTGAAGTTCAAAATATCCACCCCGCCGATCGAACCGGTGGCGCCCAACTTCAACAAGTCCAGCGTACCGACCAGGCCCAGGTCGAGCCCCATATCGTTTTTCAGCAGCGCATCCAGCCAGAACGTGGGGGTGAACGTCGTTGTATCCGTAATCGCAAATTCCGGCAGATCGCTCCAGAGTCCGCTCCAGCTGTCATGCAGGCCCGCAAGGCCGGCGATCTCGACCGGGTTGCTGAACTGAATGTCGGCCATCAGGGTCGGCTCGAATTCGAAATCCTGCGTGACCCCCAGTACGGGGCCCGCATCCACGTCGATCAGGTCAAAGGAAACCGACAGCTTGAATGGACCGGCATCGATGAGATCAAAGTTGAGCCCGGCCGGCGGCAGACCACCAAATAGCGTCGCGGCTCCGTCAATATCGAACTGCGCCGACAGCAGGTCATCCCGCCCGCTCGATGTAACCGGGACGCCCGACCCCGTTCCGTTGGTGGCGATGTCGGGGACGAACACGGTCAGTTCAGCCAAATCGACAGAGACTGCCGGCGTCGGCGGCAAACTGGTCGCAAGGGTCAGCCCGCCTGGCCCCGTCAGCTTGAAGCCAACCACGGGCGGTGCCACGGTAGCGCCGCCCTCCAGCACCAGACTCTGGTTGAGTATGGGCACTTCGGCAAAGGCTTCGCCGCTGGGCATGATGCCGTCCAGTATTTTCAGACTGCTGGGGTCGATCGACAGGATCCGTTGATCCATATTGACGGTAGGCAACGCGACAGAGCCTGAATTGGCACATCCAAAGGTCAACGCGCAGGCCTGCGCATCGATGGAACCAGACAGTTGCATGATGGCGCTGATATACGCCTCGGCTTTGGGCGACTGGGTCTCGATCGTGCCCTTGGCGAAAATGCTGTCGGTATTGATGCTGAAGAATTCAGCCGCCTGAATGGTGTCAGGCAGTTCCGCCATCGCCTGAAAGGTCGCGGTGGTATCGACCGAGCCACTGTCGATGCTGTACCCGAACTCGAGCCCGACCTTGCCGGACGTATGCACATTCAGCTGGGCGCCTGTTCGGGTGTCGACCGTGACCGCGTTGGTGGCGGGTTTGATCGTGACATTTTTGGTGCAGCCGCAACCGGTAAAGTAACCTTTAAGGGGATTGCTCCATGTCGGCGTCGGCACCCATATGCGGGGCTCGTATATCGGGACGGTAATGGCGCCGATGGCCGGAATCACGACTTCATTGGCGTTGCCTGCAATACCGCCGATGGTGGCCGTCTTGTTGGTCCAGGTGGAACCCAGAAAGACCGAATCTTCCTTGCGGAAGGCACCACCCGAATCCCACATGCTCTGACCCGAGCTTGCGAATGCCAGCGCGCCGGAATCGTACATGACCGCCGCGTGTGTATTCGAAAACATTATCGTACTGGCGATTGCCACCGTTGCCATGCCGAACTTCAGAATCATGCCGTTCTCCTTGTACGGGCTTGATTGATATGGGTGTTCCTGGTCGATTGCCCGGGCCGGGCGACGCGCTTGGGTCTGTGCCGGCAAACCGGGTGTAGCAAAAAACATTCCCAATAATAATTATTTGTATAAATTCATTTGCTTAGAATGTATTTTCAGGTTCGCGACCGCGACTGTCGGCTTGATGTGTAAATTTTTTCGACACGGCTCATTGCGGGGCATCGTGCCTTGGAGCGCCGGCCGTTTTCGGGGGATGCGCGACGCCAAAGCGATGTGTTATTCCTCACCGCCTTTACCGGGGATGGCAATCAGCGCATCGGTCGACAGGGCTTCGGGGCAGCGCCAGGGCAGCACGTAGCCGCGGGTTGGGTCATCGATCGCCTCGATGGCTAGCACGGGCACGTCGGACTTGATATCCCCGAAGATGGTGGCAAAGGAAATATCCGCCGCGTCACGCCCGGTGCCGATGCGCACAAAACCCATCGGCACGGCCATGCCCGACGGGTCAAAAATAAACCAGCGCCCGCCGAGAAGGACTTCGACATAGGCATGAAAGTCGGTCGGCCCGAAGGCTGGGTCGGCGCCGTAATCGATGCCCGAACAGAAGCGCGCGGGGATGTTGAGGGCGCGGCACAGGGCGATCATCAGATGCGCGAAATCACGGCAAACGCCCGCCTGCTGCTGGTAGGTGTCGATGGCGGAGGTGGTGAAATTGCTGCTGCCGGAGGTGAAGTGGGTGCGTTCCTGCACCCATTTACGGATGCCCTCAACCCGCTGGTAGCCGGGCGGCAGGTGGCCAAAGGTCTGGTTGGCCAGTTGCTGCAGCCTGTCCGATTCGCAATACCGGCTCGGGTAAAGATAGGGCAGCACTTCCGTCGGCAAATCGGCAATCGGCATTTCCGCAATCTTTTCCGGCTGGGCGACATGATGGCGGATGTCGACTTCTGCCTGATAGCTGATCTTGAGCGGACCCGGGTTGGCGCGCAGACGGAGCAGCCGGTGACGAAGCAGCGGATCATCGTAAATGGTCGACGACAGCGGCTGGCTGATCGTCAGTGATTCCCTAAGGATGAGCTGATGGGCGGTGGGCGCAGCGTGGATATTGAAAATGAAATCGGCTGGCCGGCCAATCACTTCGTAGCTGAGGTCGATCGAAAACCGGATATGAATCATGGGGATTTTTGGCACCCGAGGATGATGGGGAGAACCGGCCGCACAGCCACTTTCATGGCTGCCTCCAGACATTTCAGAGTTTAGACGATCACGCCTGCGCCTCTTTCTGCAACGCGCGCAGGCTTTCCTCCACGCCCGCGGCATGCGTGAGCTCGGCGACGTTGTCCTTGGTGAAGAATCCCTGAAAGCCGCCGAAGCGCTGGACGTATTCGACGATGAGCGAGGAATATTCCGAGGCGCTGGAGAAGATCTGCTTCAAACCCGCTTCCTTCGAACCGATGACGTCGAGCAGGAATTTTTGGCCGCAGTCGCGCAGCGAGGCCACGACGTAATCGATGTTGGCCTGGGCTTCGGTTTCGCCATCCTTTACGGCCACCGCGATGTGATGCAGGCGCGGGCCGAAGTTGCGCACGAAGGCTTCGGTGGGCGACTCGGTCAGCAAATGGTTCATGAAGTAGGGATGGTTCGCCGCGGTAAACACCTTGGCCGGGGATTCGAGCTCGTTGGCGAAATGCACGCTCTTGGTGACGTTGGTCGACGAGTTCTGGTCGGCGATGTCATAGGAACCCCAGTAGTAATAGCTCGACAGCGTGAGGTATTCGAGGATGGCGGCTTCGCGGTTCTGGCTGTAGATGCGGGTGGCGAGATGGTCGATCGGCAGCAACAGTTCGTCGATGCCGAGCTTTTTCTGCGTGGCCTTCGCGCCTTCGTAAGCGGCCTGCATGTCGTCGCGGATGCTGCTCCAGCCCAGCGCATAGACGCGGACATCGGACTCGGGGCGCTCCCAATAGGCGACGATGTTGTGGGTGTAGGGGCTGGGCTTGACCACGGCCATGTTGCCGGGCAGTTCGAGCTTACGGATCTGGTCCTGGTTGAAGAAACGGATGTCGCGCGCCTTCTGCATGTCGACCACGGCGTGCGGGTCGGTGACGCGCAGCACCTCGCCCATGTAGCGCGAGTTGGGCTTGACCGCACCGATGGGATAGACCTCGTTGAGGCTGCGGAAGATGCCGCGCACATTGGGGTCCTTGACCTCGCGCACCAGGAGGTCGGGCGCGCTCATGTCGATGCGCAGGATGTGAGTGAAGTGCGATTCCGATTCGAGCGTGACCAAATAATGGTAGGGCGTCATCACGCACAGCTCGGCGACATAGGCGACCGAATGGCTGGGCTCGACAGTGATCATCAGCGCATCGATCTGGCGGATGGCTTCGGTCAGCCCGATGCGGTCGCGCTCCTCCAGCAACTGGCCGAGGTAGTCCTCGAACTGGGGCGAGTTCTGCTTGTCGCCGAAGCGGGGAAAACCGAGCGATGCGGCCATGGGGTCAAACCAGGTTAAACAGGGATTGGCTCATCTTTTGCGGATGCGCCGCGCGGAAGTAGGTCTCGCCGATGACCGTGTTGAGGTCGGCCAGCCGGGCCTGGATGTCGTCGCAGAATTCGTGCAGCCCGTTCTTTGCCAGCACACGGTAATCGGCGCCGTCCACCAGGTTCAGCATGCCCTGCAGGCGCCGCATCGGCTCGACGCCGGGCAACTCGTCGAGGGCGAACTGGATCTCGTGCAGACAGTGGCGCACGCTGCGCGGGAACTGAATATCGTTGAGCAGGAAGGCCAGCACCTTGTGGCCCTTGGCATGCACGCTGACGTGGCGGCGGTACATCTGGTGCGCCGACAGGGCCTGCAGCACGCTCATCCAGATGAGGTCGTGGTACTGGCTGTCCTGGAACGGCAGGTTGATGGCATAGCTGACGTCGAGCACGCGCGTGGTCATGTCGGCGCGCTCGATATTGCGCCCCAGCCGCATGAACTGGAAGGCCTCGTCGCGGCTCATGGTGCCGGACAGCAGACCGACCACGGCCTGGCGGCGGCGGATGATCTCGGTCAGCACCTCGATGCGCTTGCGGCGGTCGAGCGCGCTGCTCTTGTGCGTGCTGGTGTAGAGGTAGAGCTCGTTGACCCACTCCCACGATTCGCGCGGCAGCACCTCGCGGAAGGTGCGGGTGTTCTCGCGCGCGTGGCGCACGCAGGCGAAGATCGACGACGGATTGCGCTCGTCCTGGATCAGAAAGCTCATCACCGCGGTTTCGCTCGCCTCGTCGTAGTGCTGGTGGAAATCCTCGTCCAGACCCACCACCCTGAGCAGGTCCTCCCAGCCGAAGCTGGCGCCGCGCGGCATGTCCATCAGCATCATGGTGGCGGCGTTGATCAGGCGCGCGGTGTCCTCGGCGCGCTCGAGATAGCGCGCCATCCAGTACAGGTTTTCGGCGACGCGGGCTAGCACGATGCGTCTCCCTGAATGATCCAGGTGTCCTTGCTGCCGCCGCCCTGCGACGAGTTCACCACCAGCGACCCGCGCCGCAGGGCCACGCGGGTGAGCCCGCCGTGCGTGACGTACATGTCCCGCGCCTGCAGGATGAACGGACGCAGGTCGACGTGGCGCGGCTCGATGGCGCCGTCGCACAGCGTCGGCACGGTGGACAGCGACAGGGTCGGCTGCGCCATGTAGTTGCGCGGGTTGGCGCGGATCAGGTCGGCGAAGATCGCCTGCTCTTCCGCGGTCGACTTCGGCCCCACCAGCATGCCGTAGCCGCCCGACTCGTTGGCCGGCTTGACCACCAGCTTGTCCAGATTCGCCAGCACGTACTCGCGGTCAGCCTCGTTCATGCACAGATAGCTCGGCACGTTGGGCAGGATCGCGTCCTCGCCGAGGTAGTAGCGGATCATTTCGGGGACATAGGCATACACCACCTTGTCGTCGGCCACGCCTGCGCCGGGCGCATTTGCAATGCCGACCTTGCCGGCCTTCCAGGCGCGCATCAGGCCTGGCACGCCCAGCGCCGAATCGGCGCGGAAGACTTCCGGGTCGATGAAATCGTCGTCGATGCGGCGGTAGATGACGTCGAGACGGGTCAGCCCCTCGATCGTCTTCATGTACACGCAGTCGTCGTCCAGCACCACCAGGTCGGGGCCCTCCACCAGATGCGCGCCCATCTGCTGCGCCAGATAGGAATGCTCGAAGTAGGCCGAGTTGAAGACGCCGGGCGTGAGCACCGCGATTTCCGGCCGCTCGTCCTCGCGCGGCGACAGCGCGGCCAGGGTGTCGTAGAGCTGCGCGGTGTAATCGTCGACCGGCAGCACGTCGTAGCGCGCGAACAGTTCGGGAAACAGCCGCTTCATCAGCTGGCGGTTTTCCAGCATGTAGGACACCCCCGAGGGCACGCGCAGGTTGTCTTCCAGCACGTAGACCGTGCCGTCGCCGTCGCGCACGAGATCGGTGCCGCAAATGTGCGCCCACACGCCGAACGGCGGATTAGCGCCGACGCAGGCTGCACGAAAATTCTTCGAATCGGCCAGCACCTCGGCCGGAAACACGCCGTCGCGGACGATCGTCTGCGCGTGATAGATGTCGTCGATGAAGCAGTTGAGCGCCTTCAGGCGCTGCTTCAGCCCGGCCTCGATGTGGTCCCACTCGAGCTTGTCGATGATGCGCGGCACCACGTCGAAGGGCCAGGCACGGTCGATATTGCCCGCCTCGGAATACACGGTGAAGGTGATCCCCGCCGCCATGATGGCCGCGTCGACGGCATGGTGGCGCGCCTCGAGTTCATCCGCAGGCAACTCGGCGAAGTAATCGCACAGGCCGCCTGCGCCGTCGCGCGGCTTGCCCGGCGCTTCCAGCAACTCGTCATACCCGCCCATCAGCGGGTAGCTCCCGCAATCGATCTTCATGCCAGTCTCCGTTTTTCGGGCGCACGCCATGCCCGTATCCAGCTTAGTGCATTAGTCATGCCAGGAAACGAAACCCTATTGGAATCAAGCATGTGTCCGGCAACGCGGTGTAACCAGGGGGGCACCGTGGACGAACGTGGGGCGCGCGCGTGAAGTGTCGCACCACGCTGGTGCGGCCGCACTCAGGCCCGTGGCGACAGCCCCGGCCCCGGTCGCACGGTGATACCTGGACGCGGCGGAAGCAACGCGGCAGCACGGCGAACACGACGTGCGCCAGCGCGCCGCGCAGGCCGGGCCGGTAGGGGTAATGGGCGAACGCCACGCGCTCGATCGCGAAGCCGCTCGATTCGAGGAAGCGCGCACCGAGCAGGCACAGCGCATCGTCGACGGGCATCATGGGTGATTGGGCGAGATCGCGATGCGTGCAGTGTAGCCGAGCCGTTCGCTTGGCCGCCGCGTGCGGCGCCGATCAGTCTTCGACGCCTTCGTCTCTCCCTCCCATGTTTAACCCACCAACATGAAAGCGCTCCCCCGGACCTACACTGCTACCGCAAGCTCTGGACGATCACGGAATGCCAGCCCGTCGAATACGTTTCGAATCCTCGCGAAAACGCGTGGGCCACCATCGCCGGGCCGCCTTTGTAGTCAGTCAATACAAAGCCCTTCTTCTGCTCGAACAGCGCATTCATGCCCTTGAAATCCAGCCGGTCCCGCAACGTCCCGTCGCCCGTGTCGGCCAGCACGAATCCCGTCTTGTCCACGATCATCACGCGCGTGCTGGACTTCTCGCTCTCCAGCAGCGGCGTATTGCTCACCACTGTCTGCGCCAGGGCATCCCAGCGGAACAGGATGCCCAGCACTCCCACGATGTTTCCGTGGCTCTCGCCGCCTTCACGTACCGCGCAGGAATACGCCAAGATCCGCTGCCCGTTGACCAGCGGCGTCGCGTGCGCCGTTTCGAACCCGAATTCATCTCCCGACCGTGTGGCCAAGGCCTCCTTGAACCACCGGCACTGAGCGACCTGCATTCCCACCGTCCGGAACTCTCCCGGACGCCCGTTGGCGATGATCCTGCCGTCCGGCGCACACAAAACCAAATCGAAATAAACCGTGTACGCGTTCAAGATCACGCCCATCCGCTTTGAGGCATGTTTCGCCAGTTCCGCGTTGTCCGGCGCCTTGCACGCCGCCGTCATGCTCGGATCCGTTGCCCACCAACGCACGTCACACGAGCGCTCGTAGAGGTTGCGGTCGATCAAATCGATGTTGTTGAATGCCAGGTCAGAAAGCCTCTGGCCGCGCACATCGGTCGCCAGCTGCTTGCTGATATGCGACAGCTCTCCGATGTCATGCTGCACTTCGCTCGCCAACCAGTCGGCGGCGCTCTTCGTCTCCTCCGACAAATCCCGCATCGATATCGCCACCACCGCGAACGAACGCCCCGCCTCCCCCGCCCGCGCCGCTTCCACCTGCGCGTTCAACGACAGCAAGTGCGCCTGCATATTGATCTGGTTGATTTCACTCAGGGACTTGGCCAGCTTTTTCTGGATGCTATCCGACAATACGTTGATCCGTTCCGGCGTAACGTTTTTATGGTTTGAGGACATTACGGCCAATCTCCTTTCCTAAAAGCCCTACCCCCACTCGTCCAAGGTGCTATCTCAGGAGCACGAAGCCCGCTTGCCGGCGAAGCGTTCCTCTTGAGCGGCGGGTTAGGCGCAGCTCAGGCGGCGACTCGCGCCAGCGTCGACAGATCCAGCCACACGCGCCCGCCTTCGAGCTTGACGGGAAATTCCCGTGCACAGCCCTGGTCCGGCGCGATGGCGCAGCCGGAATCAAGCTCGATGTTCCAGTTGTGCATTGGGCAGGTCACCTTTTTGCCGTGCACGATGCCCTGCGACAGCGGCCCGCCCTTGTGCGGGCAACGGTCTTCCAGCGCGAAGACTTCATCGTCTGCGGTGCGGAACACCGCGATGTCGAGGTTGCCGTGGCGCACCACGCGGGCGCCGAGTTTGGGGATGTCGTTCAGGTCCAGGATGTCGGTCCATTGGTTCATGTCGGCTCCTTATGCGGCGACGGTTTCGAATTCGTGCTTGAGCTTGCCTTCCTTGGCGCGCTCGACCCAGGGGTCGCGTTCGACCGACAGGGCGAACAGCAGGCGCTCGTACAGCGCATGCCGGCCTTCGTTGTCGTCGAGGATTTTCTTCTTCACATAGTCGAGGCCGACGCGCTCGAGGTAATGCACGGTGCGGTCGAGGTAGCGCGCCTCTTCGCGATACAGCTGCAGGAAGGCGCCGGAGTATTCGAGCACCTCGTCGGGGGTTTTCACCTTGACCAGGAACTGCGCGACCTCGGTCTTGATGCCGCCGTTACCGCCGACGTAGATTTCCCAGCCGGAATCGACGCCGATGATGCCGACGTCCTTGATCGCGACTTCGGCGCAGTTCCTTGGGCAGCCGGATACCGCGAGCTTGACCTTGTGCGGCGCCCACATCTTGAAGAACACCTTCTCCAGGTCAATGCCCATCTGGGTCGAATCCTGGGTGCCGAAGCGGCACCACTCCGAGCCGACGCAGGTTTTCACCGTACGCAGCGCCTTGCCATAGGCGTGGCCCGACGGCATGTCGAGGTCGGCCCATACGCCCGGCAGGTCTTCCTTCTTCACGCCCAAGAGATCGATGCGCTGACCGCCGGTGACCTTGACCGACGGGATCGCGTATTTGTCGGCGACGTCGGCGATGCGGCGCAACTCGGACGGCGTGGTCTGCCCGCCCCACATGCGCGGGATCACCGAATAGGTGCCGTCTTTCTGAATGTTGGCGTGGGCGCGCTCGTTGATGAAGCGCGACTGCGGATCGTCCTCCGCCTCGCCCGGCCAGGTGGAGATCAGGTAGTAATTCAGCGCCGGGCGGCAGCTTGCGCAGCCGTTTGGGGTGCGCCATTCCATGAAGGTCATGACTTGCGGAATCGTCAGGAACTTGTTCTGGCGGATTGCTTCGCGTACCGCTTCGTGGGTGTGGTCGGTGCAGCCGCACATAGATTTCGTCTTCGGCGTGGCGGAATAATCGCCGCCCGCGGTGACCGCCAGGATCTGTTCGACCAGACCCGTGCACGATCCGCAAGAGCTCGAGGCCTTGGTGTGCTTGCGCACATCTTCCAGCGTGAACAGGCCCTTCTCGCGGATCGCCTTGACGATGTCGCCCTTGCATACGCCATTGCAGCCGCACACTTCCATGTCGTCGGTCATGGTCGCGGCCTTGTTGATGCCCTGGTGGCCGAGGTTGCCGCAATGGTCCTGGCCGAACATCAGGTGGTCGCGCAGCTCGGACACGTCCTTGCCGTCGCGCAGCAGTGAGAAATACCAGGCGCCGTCGACGGTGTCGCCGTACATCACGCCGCCGACCAGCTTGTTGTCCTTGATGACGAGCTTTTTGTAGACACCGCCGATGGGGTCGGAATAGAGGATCGCCTCGGTGCCTTCGCCGCCGATGAAATCGCCGGCCGAGAAGAGATCGATGCCGGTGACCTTGAGCTTGGTCGAGGTGATCGAGCCCTGATAACGGCCGATGCCGTAGTGTGCGAGATGGTTGGCGCACACCTTGGCCTGCTCGAACAGCGGCGCAACCAGACCGTAGGCGATGCCGCGGTGCGCGGCGCACTCACCAATCGAGTAGATGCGCGGGTCGAAGGTCTGCATCGTGTCGTTGACGACGATGCCGCGGTTGCAGTGCAGGCCCGATGATTCGGCGAGTTCGGTGTTGGGACGGATGCCCACGGCCATCACGACCAGATCGGCCGGCGCGCTGTCGCCGTCCTTGAACTTGATCGAACACACCCTTCCGGACTCGCCCTTAACCAACTCGGCCGTCTGCTTCTGAAGCAGAAACTTCATGCCTTTTTCTTCCAGGCTCTTCTGCAGCAGGCGCGCGGCCGGTTCATCGAGCTGGCGCTCCATCAGCCACGGACCGATGTGCACGACGGTCACGTCCATGCCGCGCTTCATCAGGCCATTGGCGGCTTCGAGACCCAACAGGCCACCGCCGATGACGACGGCATGACGATACTGGCTGGAAGCGCGGATCATCGCGTCGACGTCGGCAATGTCGCGAAAGCTGATGACACCAGGCAGGTCGGCGCCGGGCACCGGCAGGATGAAGGGATTGGAGCCGGTGGCAAGCAGCAGGCGGTCGTAGCCGGCGCGGGTGCCGTCGTCGGCTTCGACCGCGCGCGCGGTGCGGTCGATCTTCACCACCTTCTTGCCCAGGTGCAGCGTGATGTTGTTTTGGTTGTACCAGTCGAGCGGGTTCAGCACGATGTCGTCGACCGTCTGCTCGCCGGCGAGCACCGGGGAGAGCAGAATCCGGTTGTAGTTGGGGTGCGGCTCGGCGCCAAACACGGTGATGTCGTAGAGGTCGGGCGCCAGCTTCAGCAGCTCTTCCAGCGTGCGCACTCCGGCCATGCCGTTGCCGACCATCACGAGTTTCATTTTGGGACCCTGTCCCATCGGCGTACTCATATCCATCTCACCACTCCAAACGAAAAATCAAAAGTGATGACCGAGATACGCCGTTGCATTCGGTCTACCTGCCCTACACCTAGCAATCGCTATGCCATGCGGGCTGGGCACGCAAACGGTATTGTTTTAACAGGGATTCTTTTCGGGCCATCGGGATCGGCGCGAGGCGCCATGCACCAACGCAGTGCCAAACCGCAGCGCGTGCACCACGTCTACGCGGCCGCCCGCCCGAAACCATTGATGGCCGTGATTGCGCGCGCCTGGTTGAGGTCCTCGGTATAGCCCGCTGCAAAGAGGCACACCGCCAGCTGATTGCGGATCGGCAACGGCAGCGGCAACTGCTCGCGCATCACCCTGTCGATCCAGGCGCCGGTCGCACGCGCATCCCCCTCGGGCAGATTGGCCTGCACCGACGGCGTCGATTGTGCCTCGTACACCGGCAGGGACTGCCCGTCCTGTACCAGCACCATCTCGGGCCGCTGCAACGGGTCGGCAAACGCTTCGCCCTCGCAGCCCTGCAGCAGCAGGGCGTGCCCGCCCAGCGCTTCCAGCACGCTGCGCACGCCAGGCAGGTCAGCGGCCGTCGGCACCGGCGTCACCCGTACCGAGTGCGCGCCCGCCACGTCGGCCAGCATCGCCAACCGCGTCACCCAGCCGTCGATGCCGAGTCGCGAACGCAGCGCCAGCAGCGACGCCAGGCCGGGACTCAACAGCGCCACCGGCGCAAATGCGACGCCCTCATCCAGCAATGCCGCATTGACCTGCGCCGCGGTGCTGCACGGCATGATGCCGAGCTCGCGTAGCACGTAGGCTGCTGCCGTGCCGCCGCCGCCTTCGAGCACGCCATGGATCAGCACCGGAATGCCAAAGCTTTTGAGCAGCAGGGCCAAAAGCGGCGTCAGGTGCGGAAACCCACGTACACCGTGATAGGTGGGCAGCACCACGGTACGAAACGGGCCCGACGGCACCCCGAATTCGGGCAGTCGCTCGGCCAATGCCGCGTGCAGGCCGAGCCAGGCATCGAGCCCCGGGTTGTGCTGATTGAAGGCGACCAGGAAGGCCGCCGTCTCCAGTTCCGGCACGCCGCCGTCGAGCAGGGCCGCCCCCAATGCGCGCGACTCGGTGAAACTCAGGTCCTCGCCGGCTTCGATCTGGCGGATCAGGGTCGCGTAGCTCATGGTTTTGTATCCGCGAAGGATGCGAAGCTTGGGTACTCGCAATGACGGGAATTGCGTTGGCTCATCATGCCGCCGCCCGGTTGCCTGCGATCAGGCGTTTCAGTTCCGGCACGCACGAACCGCATTCAGTGCCGCATTTGAGCGTGGCCTGCAGCGTGGCGAGGTCGGCGCCGGCCGTGATGGCAGCGAGGATGTCGGGCTCGGCCACGTTCCAGCAATTACAGACAATGCGTCCGCGCCCTGCCCCGCCTGCTGGCGGACGCGCCACCGGTGCCAGCATCCAGGCGCGCAGCGAGGCGGCGTCGATGCCATCGACGATGACGTCGCGCAGCCAGTCGAAGGCGGCGGTCTCACCGGTCAGCCGCGCGGCGGTCACCGTGCCGCCGTCGACCCGCACGCGCTTGGATATGCCGCGTGGACGGTCTTCGTAATGCATCACAGCAAGCGGATCGTCCAGCCCCAGCGCGGCGTCGAGTTCGGCCAACAACGATTCGGGCAGCGGCTGCGTGTGGGCGAGGCGCAGCGTCAGTACATCGCGGTCGCGCCCGGCCAGCCCCGCCGCGGCGTAGTCGCAGGCGCGCAGCAGTGGCTGCACGGCATCGAGCATTTTCGCCCCGTCGCCCACCGCCAGCGCGGCCATGCGCCAGGGCAGCACGGCCTTGGCCACCTGCACCGCAGCGTGCTTGAGCTCGGGCTGCTTCGACACCGCGTCGAATGCCGGCAGGGTCAGCGCATTGATGCCGCGCCCGCCCATGAAGCGCGCGCCCCAGTGCATCGGCAGGAAACACTGTCCGGGGCGCACGCTGTCGCTGGCCTCGGCCACCACGACCACTTCGCCGCGACGACTTTTCACCCGGACCAGGTCGCCTGCGTTCAACCGCCGCAGCTCGAGGTCGCGCGCGTTCATGCTCAGCACAGGCGTGTCGGCGTGGGCGAACAGCCGCGCCACGCGGCCGGTGCGGCTCATCGCATGCCACTGGTCGCGCAGGCGGCCGGTGTTGAGATGCAGCGGAAAACGCGCGTCGATCGCTTCCGCCACCGGTCGGTAGGGTGCGGCATGAAAGCGCGCGCGACCGCTGGCGGTCGGATAGACGCCGTCGGCATACAGGCGCGCCTGGCCCGAGGCCGCGCCTTCGGGAAACGGCCATTGTTGCGGCGCCTGGTCGAGCAGCGCATAGGAGAGACCGGTGATGTCGAGATCGCGCCCGCGCGTGGTTTCGCGGTGCTCGTTGAACACGGCTTCGGCGCTGGTGTAGGGGAACAGGCGCGCACCCAGGTCGGGCATCAGACGCTGCGCAAAGTCGGTGACGATGGCCCAGTCGGCGCGTGCTTCGCCCGGGGGTGGCACGGCAGCGTGAACGCGCGTGATGCAGCGCTCCGAATTGGTCATGGTGCCGTCGGTTTCGCCCCAGCTGGACGCGGGCAGCAGCAGATCCGCAAACGGCGCGGTTTCGGTGTCGGCAAACGCTTCCTGCAGCACCACGCATTCGGCGGCCTCCAGGGCTTGCTGCACCAGATTCTGGTCGGGCATCGACTGCGCGGGGTTGGTACAGGCGATCCAGATCGCCTTGATCTCGCCACGCCGCACCGCCTCGAACATTTCCACCGCGGTCTTGCCCGGCGTCGCCGGCACGTCATCCACCCCCCACAGCCGCGCGACTTCGGCGCGGTGCTCGGGATTGTTCATGTCGCGGTGGGCGGACAGCAGGTTGGCCAGCCCGCCGACCTCGCGACCGCCCATCGCATTGGGCTGGCCGGTGAGCGAAAACGGCGCGGCACCGGGCTTGCCGATCTGTCCACTGGCCAGATGCAGGTTGATCAGCGCGGCGTTCTTATCGACGCCGCAGCTGGATTGATTGAGCCCCTGGCAATACAGCGACAGTGTCGGCCCGGCGGCGAACCAGCGCGCCGCCTGAACGATATCGCCTGCCGCCACGCCGCAGATCGGCGCAACTTTCTCCGGGGTGTAGTCGCGCACCAGATCGCGCAGCGCCTCCCAGCCTTCGGTGTGAGCGGCGATGGCGGCGCGGTCGATCAGTTCCTCCCACAGCATCACGTTGAGCATGGCGTGGAACAGCGCAACGTCAGTGCCGGGCAGGATGGCCAGATGCAGGTCTGCCTCGTCGGCGGTGTCGGTGCGGCGCGGGTCGACCACGATCAGCTTGAGGTCCGGATGGGCCTTCCTCGCCGCTTCGATGCGGCGGAACAGGATCGGGTGCGCATAGGCCGTGTTGGAGCCGGCGATGAAGATCGTGCCGGCATGATCGATATCGTCGTAACAGCCCGGCGGCGAATCCGCGCCAAGGGTGGCCTTGTAACCGGCCACCGCAGACGACATGCACAGGCGTGAATTGGTGTCGACGTTGTTGGTGCCGATCAGGCCCTTGGCGAGCTTGTTGAAGACGTAATACGCCTCGGTGGTGAGCTGGCCGGAAATATAGAAGGCGACGGCATCAGGGCCGTGCTCGAGGATGACCGTACGGAATTTTTCGGCGGCGTGGTCGAGCGCGGCGTCCCAGCTCACCCGCCGCCGCGGCGAGGCGCGGTCGGCGCGCAGCTCGGGATAGAGCGCACGCCCGGACGCCTGCGCCGACAGCGCCAGCGCCGCACCCTTGGTGCACAGCTTGCCGCGGTTGGCCGGGTGCGCGGGATCGCCGCGCACGCCGGTGATTTTTCCGGCGTCGGCCTCGATCAGCACCCCGCAACCGGTGCCGCAATAACAGCAGACAGATGAAACGACAGACATGATGGCTCCTCGCCCTGTCTGTCAGCAGGGTCTGTGCCAGAAGCCTGCAGCGCAATGAATTCAAGAGTTTGGCCCAATCCGGCCGGGCAAATGACGGCCGCCATGCTCAGCGGCAGTGCATGCGCCAAGCGGGGTGCCGCAAATTGGTGCGCCGGGTCAGGGCGTGGATTGGTTCGCGCGCGGCGGATCGAGCAGGTTGGGACGGAGGCTGACCTGGACGCGGTTGCCGCCCTTCTTTTTGGCGTCGTACATCGCCTCGTCGGCATAGCGAATCAGCTGCTTGTAGTCGCGGCCATGCCCGGGATAGAAGGCCACCCCGATGCTCGGCGAAACCCGCGCCTGCTGGCCGGCCAGTTCAAAGGGCTGGTCGAGCGCAGCGCGGATCTTTTCGGCGACCGCCAGGGCCTGTTCCGGCGGATCGATGCCGTTGAGCAGCACCAGGAATTCGTCGCCGCCGATGCGTCCCACCGTATCCGATTCGCGCACGCAGCGCCGCAGACGGCGCGCGACCTCCTGCAACAGCAGGTCGCCGATGGAATGCCCCAGCGTGTCGTTGACCTGCTTGAACCGGTCCAGGTCGAGGTACAGCAGGCACAGCGGCGACGGGTTGCGTTCGGACAGGCGCAGCGCAGTTTGCAACCGGTCGTGGAACAGCTCGCGGTTGGGCAGATCGGTGAGCGGATCGTGCCGGGCAATGTGCTGCAGCCAGAGCTCCATCTGCTTGCGCTCGATCACCGGGGCGACCTGATTGGCGGCGAACTGCAGCAGCTCGATGTCCTTCTGGGTGTAGCGCACCTCGCTGTCATAACTTTGCACCACCAGGGCACCGATGACGTTCTCCTTCGCAGACAGTGGCACACCCAGCCAGTGCAGCGCGTTACGGCTGACATCGGGCCAGACCTGGCCGCTCAGACCGGCGTTGGCCTGCGGCGACAGCAACAGCACCTGGCCGGTACGGATGACCTCGGCGCTCATCGCCGCCGAATCCAGCTTCTGCGGGGCGGGGGCCTGGCCGAATTCATCGGCGCAGTAGGGAAAGGTCAACACGTCCTCGCCGGCGTCGTACAGCGCGACGAAGAAATTGACCGCCGGCAGCAGCTCACCAATGATCTGATGGATGCGCTCGAACAGGGCGACCAGGTCTTCGGCGGCATGTGCCGCTTCGGCAATGGCATAGAGCGCGGCCTGCATGGCGTCGGCGTGCTTGCGCTCGGTAATGTCGCGCGCCACCGCCACTCGCAACTGGTCGGGCGCCGACCAGCGCGCCGACCACATGATGTGGACGATCTGGCCGTCCTTGCGCACATAGCGGTTCTCGAAATGGGGCTGGGGCTGGCCGACCAGGATGTCATCGATCGTCTGCAGCGTTATTGCCCGGTCGTCGGGATGCACAAAATCAAGCACCGGCCGGCCGATCATTTCTTCCGGCCGGTAACCGAAGATGCGTTCGCCCGCTGCGCTGATGAAGACGAAGACACCCCGTGCGTCTACGACGCAGACCGCGTCGAGCAGCAGATCCATGACTTTGCTGAGGGGGAGGCTGGTATTCATGATGAGGGGCGTCTCCATTTTAGCCCGTACCGCCGCATTCCCGCAGAGCGGCCGGATTCCGCTATCCGGACCGGTGCCCGCCGTTCGGGTCGCAAGGGTCTTGAAATCACCTGATGCGCATCTAGATTGAATACACAGCCGCCCCGTCGGCTCGGATGCTTATCCAAGGTCTTTTTCAGGAGTGAAAATCATGCCCAACCTCAGTCGTTACGACCCCCTCAATCTTGCCCGCATCGATCCGTTCAGCGATATCGACGACATGCTCAAGGGCTTTTTCGTGCGCCCCGCGCTGTTCGAGGGCCAGCCGCAGATGCAGATCAAGCTGGACCTGAAGGAAAACGACAACGCGTATACCGTTCACGCCGACATTCCGGGCGTGAAGAAAGAAGACATCCACGTCAGCATCGACGGCAACCAGATTTCGATCAGCGCCGAAACGAAGATGGAAAAGGACGTGAAGGAAGGCGAGAAAGTGCTGCGTTCCGAGCGCTACAGCGGCAAGGTGGCGCGCAGCTTCACTCTGGCGCACGACGTCGACGAAACCAACGCCCAGGCCAAATACAGTGACGGGGTGCTGGAACTGACCCTGCCCAAAAAGGTGGCCAACTCGGCCAAAAAACTGGCAATCCAGTAACCCGGCCTGTATCAACGCGTGCAAAGGGCGGCGTCCGCAGACGGGCGCCGCCCTTGTCGTCTGGCCCACGGCTGACGCTCACGGAGGGGAAAGTTCGGCGGACCCGGTCACGATCACGCCAATCACTTCAGCGTGACTGCGCGGTGTGTCGGGCGTGAACCGGTCCATGCAGCCCCGGCCGGCCCATTTTTCTAAAAAATTGATTATTCGCAATGAGGTGCAGAATAGGGTCTGGTATATACCAGCCGGCCGGCCCCGTGTCCGGCGCGCCCATCAGGCGCACTTCCAGAAAATAATGAGCGGAATCCAATGCATCATGGTCATCAGCAGTACCCAGGCATTTCTCCACGGGAGGAGGCCGCCCCATGAAACCGAATTGCACCGATGTTCAGTGGCAGGGGCGGGCCAAATGCGCAGTGTGCGAAGTTCGCAATTTCGTCCTGTTCTCGGGACTATCGCCGCACGATCTGGATACCATCCTGCAGCCCGTCGACAACCTGCATGTGCCACAGCATGCGGTGATGTACGAACAGGGGAACGAGGCGCCCAGCGTCTACACCGTGCGCAGCGGGCTCATCAAGCTCAAGATCGAGCTGCCCAATGGCGGCCAGCGCATCGTGAGGTTGCTGCGACCGGGCGACGTTGCGGGCCTGGAAACCCTGGTGGGAGACCGCTACCACCACACCGCGATCGCCCTGCACGAGGCCGATGTCTGCCGCATTCCGCGTGAAGTGGTGCTGCATCTGGACCGCACCAGCCCCGCAGTGCATCAGGCGTTGCTGCAACGCTGGCAGCGCTCGATCGATCAAGCCGATCATTTCATTACCGCGCTCTCGACCGGCCCGGCCGAATCACGCATGGCCCGGCTGCTGCTCACGCTCGGCTGTGCCAACGCCGGCGTGGAATTTGTGTTGCCCGGCCGCGAGGACATGGGCGCGCTGCTCGGGATCACCACCGAAACCGCCAGCCGCATCATGGCCGAGTTCAGACGGCGCGGTCTGGTTCATGTGGAAAAAGGGACCTACGTCGATTGCAACCACGCCGGCCTGACGCGTCTCGCGTCCGCCTAAGACTGCGTTGCGTAATAGTCACAGTGTCTTATTGACAAAAATCAATCGCTTCTCCGCTCCCCATTAAAACCTCGTAACATCAGACTCACAATCGATTCTTAATTGTTAGAACCAGAACTCAAATAAGAAGGCGGATCATCCGCCTGCGGAGAATTTCATGAAGTTCGCTTTGACTCCTCTTGCCGCGTGCTTGGCGGCTGCGTTTGGCCTGACGCCCCTGAACATCCTGGCGGCCCCGCCCGCCCCACCCCCTGTGCAGCCCCAGAGTCCCAGCGGCCCCCAGCAGGGCACTAGTACCCCGACCGCAACGCTTCCCCCGGTGCTGGCCACCCGCCCGATGACTTCGGTGTTCCCGGCCCAGCCGAAAGAATTCCCCGGCATCGCCTGGGGCTCGTTCCTGGTGTTTCCGGACATATCGCTGGCCGCCACCTATGACGACAACATCTACGCCGAGCGCAGGGATGTCGTCGAGGACATGGTCTATACCCTGTCGCCCTCGGTCGAGTTCAAGTCGAAATGGGCCCAGCACGCGCTCAACTTCGGTCTCGGCGCGGATTTCGACCGCTACCGCAACAACGACAGTGAAGACGTCAACGACTACTGGCTGGATATCGACGGCCGCTACGACATCAGCCCACGCACCAACGTCTTCGGCGGTGCCCGCCATTCACGCGATCACGAAGACCGCTCGACCCCCGGCGCGCTGAATCCAGGCGCGCAAACCGAACCGACCCGCTACGACCACGACGAGGCGCATCTGGGCGTAGCGCACGCTTTCGGCGCCTTCCGTTTGCGCGCCGGCGGCACCTGGGACCGCTACGACTACAAGGACGGTGTTTCCACCCTGGGCGCCGTCGACAATGACTACCGCGACCATGAACTGAACTCGCTGGCAGCGCGCCTGGGCTATGTGCTGTCGCCGGCCATTGAAGTATTCGGCCAATTCGCCACCGACACCCGCAATTACGACAACCTGATCCCCACCCAACTCTACAATCGCGATTCGGATGGCACCCGCGCCGCGGTCGGCATGAAGTTCACCCTGCAGCCGCAGCGCCTGACCGGCGAAGTGTTCGCCGGCGTGATGCGCCAGAACTACGACTACAGCGGCTTCGCCGATCTCAAGAAGCCGTATTTCGGCGCGCTGGCCGAGTGGAAACCGACTTCGGTGACGACGGTGACCGGTTTCATCGACCGCTCGCTGGAAGAGACCACCGTGTTTACCGGAGTCGACTATTCATCCGGCTCGCTCGACACCACCTACGGCTTCGAAGTGGAGCGCCGTCTGACCAGCAAGCTGTCGGTTAGCGGTCGCGCCGCCTACACGCAGAGCGATTTCCAGAATTTCGATCGCAGCGACAGCATCATCGATGCCGGCGCCGGTCTGCGCTATTACGTGCTGCCGCAGGTTTACATCGGCGCCGACCTGCGCGTGACCGACCGCGACTCCGACAACCGCGATGCCCAGTACAGCCGCAATCAGGTGTTCGTCAGCGTGGGCTACACGCCGGCGCGCAATCGCGACTATTCGATCATCCCCGAACGCGAAGCCGGCGCCCCCGCTTCGCCGCGCGCACAGGGCACGCTGTCCGGCTTCTACCTCGGCGCCCAGCTCGGCCACGGTGGCCTCACCACCGCGACCATCGGCCCGCGCGACGGCGGCGGCTTCGACGCCGCCGACATGGGCGGCTTCGGCGCCAGCTACGCGCTGTTCGGCGGCTGGGGCACCGAGGTCGGCAACTGGTATCTCGGCGTCGAGCTCGACGCCGGCGACAGCGACGCCGGCTGGTATCACCGCAAGGACAAACCGGAAGCACCGACCGTGTTCGTCGACAAGGACACCAGCTACGGCGCCAGCCTGCGCGTCGGCTACCAGTTCGACGGCGGCCTGCTGGTCGGCAGCATCGGCGCGGTGCGCACCGACTTCCGCACCTACTACACGGAAAACCAGTTCCCCGCCGGCGCCTTCAACCGCGACCAGGCCGAGACCGGTACCCGCTTCGGCCTCGGCCTGGAAATCCCCGCCTCGCGCAACCTGTTCGTGCGCACCGACTATCGCTATACCGACTACGGCAGCTACGGCGTGACGCGCCAGTCCGACGTCGGCCCCCTCTACACGACGGACGATTTCGACACCCGCGACAGCGTGTTCAGCGTCGGCCTTGGCTGGCGTTTCGGCGGCGCACGTCCCGAAGTGGCCACGCGCTCCGCAACCGAGCTGCGCGGCCTGTACGCAGGCGCCAGCCTCGGACATGGCACCCTGGGCACCGAGCTGACCGGCACCCATAACGACAGCGGTGGCGGCCCCTACGACTTCACCGGTGATTTCGCCAACACCGGCTTCACCGGCGGTTTCTTCGCCGGCTACGGCCACACCTTCAATCAGGTCTACGTCGGCCTGGAACTCGACGCCGAAGCCTCCAACCTCGGCTGGAATCACGAGCGCCAGACCGGCGGCGACGCCGATGGCGGCCGCGACTTCTCGGTCGAAAAACGCGGCAGCTACGGCGCCGGGCTACGCCTCGGCTACGTACTCAACAATGGCAGCCTGCTGTACGGCCGCGTCGGCGCCGTGCGCACCCGTTTCAACACGAGCTATGTCAAGGGCGGCAGCGCTGCCAACTGGATCGACCAGAGCGACAAGCTCGACGGCACCCGCTTTGGCCTCGGCGCCGAGATCCCGGCAACGGACAACGCCTTTATTCGCATGGATTACAGCTACACCCGCTATGATGACCCGGTCAGTTTCGTGACCACGCATGGCAACTCCGATGCCATGAACTTCAAGAACAGCGAAACCCTGGTTCGACTGGGTCTGGGCTTCCGGTTCTGAGTGGTCGCTCCATCAAAAAAGCCCGGTGAAATTGCGATTCATCAATGTGTTTTTATACCGGACTTGCTAGTCTGAAATAGTAGTGAAGATAACTTTGTGATCGGTCACACGATCAGTCGCAGAAGGCCGTAGTCCTCAATTCATCTGGGAGAAACACATGAAACACCCCGCATTCAATATCAAAAAACTCATTCTCGCTGGCGGCACGATGTTCGCCATGCTGGCCGTTCCGATGGCTGTCAATACCGTGACGGGCATGAATCTGAGCGTGATTTCGTCCGCGCAGGCCGCAGAAGATGGCGGTGCCAAGAAAGGTGCTGCCAGCAAGGGCGGTAGCCAAAAGGGGGCAGCCAACAAGGGCGGCCAGGGCAAGGGCAGCGACAGGATTTTCCGCGCACCGGTTTCGAGCGTCGATGAAGACAGCGACCGCCCCGTCTGGGCTGGCGTCAAGGGCGGCAAGTCGGGCGGCGGCGGCAAGCCGGCCGGTGCCGGCAGCAAGAAGGGCGACCTGTACGGCGATATGGTCGTGTTGCTGCGCGACGTCAATGGCGCACCGATTCTGGCCGATGGCTTGGTTCAGGTGATCGCCTATTACTATCCGACCGGCAGCACCACGCTGGTTCCGCTGACCAACCCGGACGGTAGCCCGGTAATCATTCCCCGCAATGCGGAAGGCGATTTGCTGCCGACCGTCACCCTCGGCACCACCACCTATGAAGTTTACGGTGCCGAGGTCGATCTGGGTCGCCTGAGCGTGAGCCGTTCGCCGAGCAAGGTGCTCGACCACGCCCTGACCGAAGCGCTGTCGAAGCTGACCTCGGGAACGGTGACACTCGATTCGACTGGCCGCCTGGTGGTGGACGGCGCGACCATCGACTCGCCGCTGGAGAATCTGGCGCTGTACGACAAGTACATGACTTCGGGCACGCTGCCTGGCGTTACGCTGCCGGCCAACTTCAACCCGGCTGCACTGCTGGCTGCTGCTGCGGACAAAACCGGCGCCGTCAGCGTCGACACCGTGGTGTACATGAACTCCATCCTGGGGATCAACAGCGGCACGACTTACTATGACTTCTCCACCGTCAGCTACGACCGCTACACCGCCTGGAAGGATGCGACCGCCTCCGTGCTGGTGCTGAAGGACGGCGTGTATGTGCCGACCGTGGTGAATCTGTACGAGGCTGTGTTCGGCAGTACCAACTGGGTCGACCCGACCGCAGTGGGCGGCGCTGACGACTTCGCGGCCGCGGCGAACGACTACCTGCAGGTGATCGAGTTCGTGCACGACAACGCGGTTCGTTAATCGCCAGACCGGGCGGTTCGCCGCCCGGTGCAACACACGCAACAGGAGTCATCAGCATGAACGCTTACAGCAAATGGGCAACGATCGCGTTGCTGGCTGCAGGCCTGGCAACAGGCACGGCAACCGCCTACGCGGCCGACAGCCACGACGACGGCCATTCCTCCGGACACACCTCGGGTGGCAAGGGCAAGGGACCGAAGTACATGGGCGGCGACCGTGGCTCCAGCCACAGCAGCAGTTCGCACAAGGGCGGCAGTTCGCACCATGACGGCGCGAAAGGCGGCAGCAAGTCGGCGGAAAGCAAGATCTTCCACGGCAAGGGTGGCAGCGGCGACCACGAAGAGGGTGGCACCGAGCACAGCCATTAATTCCGGCAGTTGGTAGCAACAAAGGGGCACACGATTCGTGTGCCCCTTTGTTTTGTGGTCATGATTGATGGCCCGTGAAACACACTGCCACACACTGACACCGCCCGGACATGCCACAGGCACGCCGGATTTTCATAATGCTTTTCATCAGCCGACGCAAACGCAGCACGACGCAACCGCCGCCAGCTGAATGGCTCGTTCCATTTTTTAATTTTCAAAGGAAACAGATCATGAAAAGCATTATGACCGCTGCCGTACTCACCGCCATGCTCGCCTCGTTCTCGGCTTTTGCCCACCACCCCGCTGCAGACATCGTCGACGAAGACATCTATCTGATGATCGACGAAAACGTGGCTGACACGCCGCACGGCACGCTGGATTTTTCCAGTATGGGTCGTTAAGACCGGCCGGGGCGTACGCCCCGCTGTTCCAGACCTGACCAAGGCCTGCTTCCGACGGATGTTTCCGTCAGAAGCAGGCCTTGGTTTCGTCCCGCCGGGGGCCGGCTTATCCGCGGTAGATGCAGCCCGAGTCGTGGGTTTCCATCACCTTGATTTGCGACAGGCCGGGCAGCACCGGCTTGAGCTGGCCCCACAGCCACACCGCTAGGTTTTCGCTGGTGGGGTTGTCGAGCCCGGCGATCTCGTTCAGATAGCGGTGGTCGAGCGCCGCGTGGATGGGCTGCCATGCCGCCTCGATGTCGGCGAAGTCGAGCACCCAGCCGAGTGCCGGGTCAACCTCGCCGCTGACGATCAATTCGACCTCGAACGAATGGCCATGCAGACGCGCGCAGGGATGGGAAGCGGGCAGCGCCGGCAGGCGCCGCGCGCATTGCAGATGGAAGATGCGGAAGATGTCCATGCGACATTCTCGCGCAACTCAGGAGCGCTGACCATGCCGGCACGCGGCAAGGGCATCGTTGTGCCCTCCGCGCAGCCCGGGCGTCATTGCAATGGCCTGTTGCGCAACGCCCGCTTTCGATTGAAGCCCGGCAGACCTTTGCCGGATGAACTGTCCGCCAAATAATGGCACCATGTCTCCCCAATGCGGTTCACTGGCAACACCCGAGCCAGGCTGAACCCGCGCCAACGATCAAGCTGCGGATGGAATCCCGGTGGAGGCTGACATGATGGGCACTTGCGCCATAAGAATCTGGACACAATCGATCGCATTGGCCGGCATGGCGGCGACGGCTGCGTTCGTCGCCCTGCTGCTGGCCTTGAGCCTGGGCGGCTGCGCCACCCCGCAACGCGAGTCTGCCCTCGAGGCGGCGGATCCGGGACGCCTGCCCTCCGCCCAAAAAGCGGTAAGCGTTCCCGGGCTGCGCCCGTGCAACGATGGGGCGTCGAATACGCTGCACATCGACCCCAGCCAGCCGGTCAACATCCTGGTGCATGGTTGCAACGGATCCACCGGGCGGTTCCACGCGCTGGCCGAGGTGCTCGCCTTTCATGGCCAGCAAAGCGCCTGCCTCGCCTACAACGACCGCGACAGCCTGATGGTGAGTTCCGGCCAGCTGGCCCACGCAGTCGATACGCTCGCGCTGCATCTGGATACGCCGCAAATCACGGTGATCGGCCACAGCATGGGCGGCCTGGTTGCCCGCAAGGCGCTGATCGCAGACCGCCCGGAACCGGTGCGCAACACGCAGATCGACCTGCGGCTGGTGACGGTCTCGGCGCCGTTTTCCGGCATTGCCGCGGCGCGCATGTGCGCGGCCTCGGCACTGCGCGTGGCCACGCTTGGCCTCAACGACCTGGTCTGCTGGCTCATCAGCGGCGACAACTGGTACGAGATCACGGCCGCCTCGGATTTCATCCAGAAGCCGGGTAGCCTCGCCACGCAGGTCAGCCGCCACCTCAAGGTCGTCACCGACGAACGCGACTCCTGCCGGCGTCGCAGCGACACCGGCCGCTGCATCGAGAGCGATTACATTTTCAGCCTGAACGAACAGCGGCACCCGCCCGTCACCCGCGCAGCCCTCACCACCGATGTCGAGGTCGTCGCCGGGCACGTCGAAATCGTCGGCGAATCCGGCGTCACGCCGCACAAGCTGATCGACGTGTTTCAGCGCGAAGGCATCGTGCGCGCCACGCCGCCGGAACGACAGTCAGCGTTCCAGGCGCTGCTGGTTCAGTTGTATGGGCAATGAGGGCGGGCGGCGGGCTAACCCGGTCTGCCGCGACCGGGCCGCCTGCGGGGCAAAACTGAACTTCCGCCCGATTTAACAATCGCATATTCGTTTCTCACTTTTGGAGTCTTCATGTTTGCGCAACGCCTGACCGTCGCGGCCGCCGCCGCTTTGACCCTGCTGTCGATCAGCGCCTGCTCCACGGAATCCGGCCCCACCCTGACCGCGCCCGAGGCCTTTGAAAAGCACCAGAACGGCCAGTTGACGCTGATCGACATTCGCCGTCCGGATGAATGGCGCAAGACCGGCGTAGCCGACGGCGCGTTGCGGATCAACATGGTTCACCCGCAGGGCGCGAGCGGCTTCGTGCAGCAGGTGAGTGCCGAACTCGACGGACAACGCGACACGCCGATCGGCCTGATCTGCCGCACCGGCAACCGCACGACGCATATGCAAAAGGCACTGCGCGAAGCGGGCTTCACCCAGGTCTACAACATCAAGGAAGGCATGGTCGGTAGCGGTGCCGGGCCGGGCTGGGTCGCGCGCGGGCTGCCGGTGGAACCCTGCAAGACCTGCTAGGCCGCCCCGCAGCAACTACCCGGCCTGCCCGCCCGCTGGATCGGCGGGCACGGCACCGTGCCGTAGGAACAGAATACGCAGCAGTCGCCCGGCAGGGGCATCAGCACGGCCTGACACCCTTCGCATTCGTAATACCACTGGCAGGCGTCGGTCGGCATGGTCTCGATTTTGGCGTGACCGCAGAGGGGGCAGGTCAGGGTGGATTCCAGCACGACAGCATTGGGGCCCAAATCTGACTGAGCGTGCATGGACTGCTCCGGATGGCTGAAAGGGGCGTAGTATAAATTCCGTACCCAAGTACGGAGTCAAGATGCAGACCACGACCATTTCCGGCCTGGCGCAGGCAGCGGGCGTCAACGTCGAAACCATCCGCTTCTACCAGCGCCGCGGGCTATTGATCGAGCCCGCCAAACCCTTGGGCGGCATCCGCCGTTACGACGAAGCCGAAGTGGCTCGGGTGCTGTTTATCAAGGCGGCCCAGCGCATCGGCTTTACGCTGGACGAGATTGCGCAATTGCTGCAACTGGACGACGGGACCCGCTGTTCGGAAGCGCGGGCAATCGCCGAGCACAAGCTCGCGGATGTGCGCCAGCGCTTGCAGGATTTGCAGCGTATCGAGACCGCGCTGGCCAAGCTGGTGGATTGCTGCGCAGCCAGCCGCGGCAAGGTGAGCTGCCCGCTGATTGCCGCGCTGCAACCCGCCTCCCCAGCGGTCTGAATTTCAGGCCACGATTTCCTTCGCCAGCGCATTGCGCCGCCCGGTTTCGCTGCCGGTGAGCGCGAAGCCCTGCAGTCGGCCCGAGTCGTCGGTATGCAGCGCGCAGATGCCGGTGTCGCTGCATTCGACATTCCAGCCACCGGCTGCGCCGATTTTCGGCGGCAGCACCGCCACCGGGTGCGCGGGGGTTTTCACCATCACCGGCATCGGCGCGTAGACCACCGGCATCGGCGTGCCGGTCAGCGTGGCGGCGAGCGCGCGCGCCTGCACCATCAACGGCTGCACGTAAGGCAGGTTGAGGCCTTCGACCTCGGCACAGTCGCCCATCGCGTACACATGGGGCGCGCTGGTTTCGAGCAGGCCATTGGTCTGGATGCCGCGGCCGACCTTGATGCCGGCCACCTGCGCCAATTGGGTACGCGGCTTGAGGCCGATCGCCGACAGGACAACGTCGGCCGCGACGGTTTCGCCGTTGTCGAGCGTGATCGAATAGCCCGCTGCCGTCCGCTCGACGCTTTTTCCGGTGCGACCGAAATGCCAGTTCACCCCGAGGGCAGCGAGGCTGTCGGCCAGGCGCTGACCCGCTTCCACCGGAAGCAGGCGCTCCAGCGGCCACTCGCCCAGGTGCACCACGTCGACAGCGAACCCGGCATGCACCAAGTCGTTGGCGAACTCGCAGCCGATGAGACCGCCGCCGAGTACGGTGACACGTTGCTTGCCGTCGATAGCGCTGCGGAAGGCTGCATAATCGGCCAGATCGTTCACCGTCAGTACGTCTCCCGCACCGTCACCGGACAGGCCGTGCGCGAACGGGTCGGCGCCAAGCGCAAGCACCAGTTGACTGTATTCAAGTTCGCCGTTTTCAGTGCGGACGCGCTGACCCTGTGTGTCGATCGCGGTGACCCGGGTGTGCGTCAGCACCGTCGCATTCTGATCGACCGCCATCTTTTCCGCGCTGGCGCTGGCGAGCGCCGCAGCCGTGCGGCCGGTAGCCAGGGCGTTCGACAGGTTGGGCTTGGAGTAGAAGGCGCCATCGTCTGCCGTCACGAGCGTGACCGGCGTGGCAGCGTCGCGCTTGCGGATTTCCTTCAGCAGGGTGTAGCCGGCGAGGCCGGAACCGACGATGACGATTGATCGGTTTGGGCCTGGCGTTTGCTCCCTCGCCCCTTGGGGGGAGAGGGTTGGGGAGAGGGCGTGCATGACAAGCTCCTGGATTCAGATGGCGGGAGGCGCATCACGCGCCTCCCGGTACAGCGCACAGTCAGACTGCGGTGACGTCGACCATGTCGAAATCGGCCTTGGAGACGCCGCAGTCCGGGCATTCCCAGCTCTCCGGCACGTCTTCCCAGCGGGTGCCGGGGGCGATGCCGTGCTCCGGGTCGCCTTTGGATTCGTCGTAAACATAACCGCAAACGATGCATTGCCAAGCTTTCATGATGTGTCCTTTCATTCAGTCAATAAAGAGTGTTCGGGTATCGCTCAGGCCGCAATCGCGTCTTTTTGTGCCTGGTAGTGCTTTGCGTGCTTTTCTTCGACCTTGGCCAGCGCGGCGAAGCGCTTGGCGGCCTTTTCCAGCACCTGCTTGAACATTTCCGCGTGTTCCTTCGATTCGGCGATCTGCTCGTCCATCTCGGTCACCGCGGCGGTGTTGCCCTCGATCATCGCCTCGTGGCGGAATTTCGGGTACATCTCGGTGTACTCGTGAGTCTCGCCATCGATCGCGTACTGCAGGCACTTGGCCGGCGTCATCGTCTCGTCGGCGAACAGCAGCTCGGCATGGCCGAAGGCGTGCAGCATTTCCTGCGCGGCGGTGTCCTCGAACACCTTGGCGGTCGCTTCGTCGCCGACCTTGCGGCACTGGCGGGCAAACCACATGTACTTGATGTGGGCCATCGACTCGCCGGCAAAGGCGGCCTCGAGGTTCTGGATGGTCGGGGACGTCGTATTCTGCATGGTGGGCTCCTGTAAGTTGATTTGCAATGTCAATCAAGACAGGTGCCATGGTAGAGATCATCAATAAATCGATCCAACGGATTATATGTATATATTCGATTGACGTCATCAATCGCTATGTTGGATGCGATGCACGCGCAGGACAATTACATGCGCAAGCCGCTGGCCCCCGGCGCACCCGGGACCTGGCTGAAAACCCGGCACATCCCCGCCGGCCCGCCGCCGCGATCGCCCCCCTGAGTCTTTCGCTTCAATCCGCGCCGGGGCTGTGTAACACTGCCCCCTGAAGCTGTTCCGGAGAACCCCATGCACCCGTTGTTCCGCCTCGCCCCGCTCGTGCTGGCGGCGCTGCCCGCCGTCGCAAGCGCCGCCGCGCTGCAGCCCGGCCTGTACGAAGTCTCGCTGCAACTGATGATGCGCGGCACGCCGCTGCAACTGCCTGTGCGGGTGGTGCAGCAATGCGTCACGCCGCGCGAGATCGTCAACGGCAGCGCCTATGCGGCCAGCGAGACCAGACTGCCCTGCACGGTCAGCCGGCTACAGCAATACGGCGACAAGGTGAATTACCACTTCACCTGTCCGACATCCGGTGGCGGGCGCATGGTCGGCCGCGCCAGCGGTAGCAGCCACGCAACCGGCTGGGACGTCCTGATGGGCGGCCGTTACGTCCCGTCGCTGGAGGGCATGCGCGAATTCACCCAGCGCGCGCAAGCCCGGCGGATCGGCGACTGCACGCTGCGCTGAATGACAATGGACTGGACGCTGTTCGGGTCGGCGCTGCTGTCGTCCACCCTGTTTCCCGGCGGCTCCGAAGCGCTGCTGCTGTACCGCCTGCACCAGGGCGCCGATCCGTTCGCCAGCGTGGCGACGGCCACCGTCGGCAATGTGCTCGGCAGCCTGATCACCTACGGCATGGGGCGCTTCGGCCGGCAGGCGGTGCGGCGCAGCGAAAAAGCCGAGCTGCGCGCCGCCCGCGCTGAGCGCTGGTTTGCTCGCTACGGCCGGCCCAGTCTGCTGTTCGCCTGGCTGCCGGTCGTCGGTGATCCGCTATGCCTGGTGGCCGGCGTGCTGCGGGTCGGCGTGCCGGTCTTCCTGCTGCTGGTGACGCTCGGCAAGCTCGGTCGTTACGCTGCGCTGGCCTGGCTGATGTAGGCGCGGCTTAAAAGCCGAAACGCTCGCCCAACCCGAACAGGACTGCCACGCCGAGCACCGCAAAGATCGCCGCGGCGATGCCGTGCACCAGATTCACCGGTATGCGATGGGCCACGCGATCGCCGAGATACACCGCCGGCACGTTGGCGATCATCATGCCGAGCGTGGTGCCCGCCACCACCCACAGGAAATCGCCGTACTGTGCCGCCAGCGCAATCGTGGCGATCTGGGTCTTGTCGCCCATTTCAGCCAGGAAGAACGCGATCAGCGTGGTGCCGAAGACGCCGAACTGGACCAGCCGGGCGTCGCCCTCGTCGAGTTTGTCGGGAATCAGGATCCACACCGCCATCGCGATGAACGACAGGCCCAGCACCCAGCGCAGCACTTCGGGCGAAAGCAGCGTGGTGATCCAGGCGCCGAGTGCACCGGCCAGGCCGTGGTTCGCCAGCGTGGCGACGAGGATGCCGAGAATGATGGGCAGCGGCTTGCGGAATTTCGCGGCGAGCAGGAAGGCGAGCAGCTGCGTTTTGTCGCCGACTTCGGCCAGCGCCACCACGCCTGTAGATATAAGGAATGCGTCCAATTGAAGCTCCGGGCCGGTTCCACGCAATGACCCGACTGCCACGCCGGCCAACCGGGGCAATCAGGTCAAAGGTCTTGCCAAGCGTGGGTGCCGCGTGTGCCATGACCGAACGGCCAAGTATGTTGACGCACGCCCCGCTGAACCTGCTGCGGGCGACTACTCCCCAATGACGGCCGCATCCTACCTGGACGCAGGTGCCTCGTCCAGCTTGCCGGTCTTGCGCCGCACCCAGCCTTCCATGCGCGCCATGCTGACGTAGAAGGTGGGCGTGATGTAGAGCGTGAGGAACTGTGAGAACACCAGGCCACCGACCACGGCGATGCCGAGCGGGCGGCGCGCCTCGCCGCCGGCACCGAAGCCGATCGCGATCGGCAGGGTGGCGACAATCGCAGACAGCGTCGTCATCATGATCGGGCGCAGGCGGACGAGACACGCTTCGACGATCGCGTCCTCGGCGCTCATGCCGGCGCGCTGCCGCGTCAGTGCGAAGTCGATCATCATGATGCCGTTCTTCTTCACCAGACCGACCAACAGGATGAGGCCGACGAAGCTAAAGATGTTGAGTTCCTCGCCCGTCAAGAGCAGCACCAGCAGCGCGCCAAACCCGGCCAGCGGCAGCGCGGTCAGGATGGTGAGCGGATGGCCGAGGTGCTCGTACAGCACCGCCAGCACCATGTAGATGATGACGATGGTGAACAGCAGCAATAGCGGCAGCGTGACGGTCGATTCCTGAAATTTCTGCGCCGCCCCCGTCAGCTCCACGCTAACCTCGGCCGGCAGCGCCTCGCCCACCGCGTCCAGCGCGGCATTGAGACCGACGTCGAGCGACACGTTGGGCGCGAGCCCGAACGACAGCGTGACCGCGAGCTGCTGGCCGTAGCGGTGCACGGCGATCGGGCCGACGCCGGCCTCGACCTTCGCCACCGCGTCGAGCCTTGTCAGCTCGCCCGAGGCGGTGCGCAGCGGCAATTGGCCGATGATGGCGGGATCGAGCTGCGCTTCGGGCAGGATCTTGAGACTGACCGTGTACTGGTCGTCGACGCCGTAGATTTCGCTGATGCGACGGTCGCCGAGCGCGTCGTACAGCACCTGCTGCACCTGCCGCGCGGTGATGCCCAATCGGGCCGCCTGCACCGGGTCGAGCGCGACATGCAGTTCCGGGTTGCGCAGTTCGAGGTTGCTGTTGACGTCAATCAGCAGCGGCACCTGGTCGAGGCGCTTTTCGGCTTCCTGCGCCGTGGCCTTGAGCGCCTCGAAATCGATCGACGTCAGGGTGAGCTGGTAGTCGCTGCTGGAAATCAGCGACCCCACGTTGATCGAGGCGGGATTCTGAAAGCTGATGTTGGCGCCGCCGACGCCGCGCGTGGCGGCACGCAGTTCCTCGATGAGCGCATCGGCGCCAATGCGCGTGTTGGGCGGTGTGAGGCGGATCACCAGGCGGCCGATGTTGCTGCCGGTGACGCCGCCGCCGCCCTGCCCGGCGGACGACATGAGCGCATCGACCGCAGGATGCTTCGCCACGATGTCCGCAATCTGCTGCTGCCGGCGCGACAGTTCCTCGAAGGGAATGCCCTCCGGATACTGGATGCTGGCGAAGATGCGCCCCGAGTCTACGCGCGGGATGAAACCCTGCTTGACCTCGCCAGCGAGCCACACCATGGCGCCCAGCACCGCTGCCGAGAGCAGCAGCATCGCGCCGCGGTGGCGCATGCTGGCGCGCAGGGTGTCGCCGTAAAAATCGCGGAAAGCGAGGAAAGCACGCTCGAAGCCGCGCGACAGCGGATTGTTGAGGGTTTCGTGCGACAGGCCGCGCGCGCACAGCATGGGGGTAAGCGTGAGCGCCACCACGCCGGACAGCAGCACGGCGACGCCGATGCTGACGGCGAATTCCTGGAACAGGCGGCCGATCATGCCACCCATGAACAGGATCGGCAGGAACACGGCGGCGAGCGAGACCGTCATCGACACCACGGTGAAGCCGATTTCCTGCACGCCGTCGACCGCGGCCTGGTAGCGCGGCTTGCCCATTTCCATGTGGCGCGCGATGTTCTCGATCACCACCACCGCGTCATCGACGACGAAACCGATCGCCAGGATGATCGCCATCAGCGACAGGTTGTTGAGGCTGTAGCCGGCGAGGTGCATGAAGGCGAAGGTGCCGAGCAGCGAGCTCGGCAGCACCAGCGCGGCGATCAGCGTGGCGCGCACGTTGTGCAGGAAGGCGAAGATGACCAGGATCACCAGCACCAGTGCCAGTACCAGCGTGATGTTGACCTCGTGCAGCGTGTCCTTGACGAAGACCGCGCGGTCAATGAAGGTTTCCAGACGCACGCCGTCGGGCAGGTCGGCTTCGATCTGCGGCAGCAGCGCCTTGATTCGTTCGGCGACCTCGACCGTGTTGGCGCCGGGCTGGCGCTGCACCGCGAGCACGATGGCGCGGTTGCCGTTGTACCAGGTGCGCGCCTTGTCGTTCTCGACGCTGTCCTCGGCGCGGCCGAGATCCTTCAGCCGGATCGCGGCGCCATCCCGGTAGGCAACGATGATCTCGCCGAAGTCCCGGGCGTTGGCAAGCGCCACCGGCGCCTTCACCGAATAGCTTTGGGTGGCGCCGTCGAGCGTACCCGAGGGCAGGTTGGCGTTGGCGGTCTGCACCGCCGTGATCACCTCGGTAAAGCTCAGGCCCCGCTGCTGAAGTTTGGCCGGATCGACGTACAGGCGCAGCGCATATTTCTGCGAGCCGAATACCTGAACCTGGGCGACGCCGCTCATGCCCGACATGCGCTGCGCCACACGCGAGTCGGCAATGTGGTCGAGCTCGGTCAGCGGCAGGCGGTCGGACGACAGCGCCAGGAACAGGATGGGCGAGTCGGCCGGGTTGATTTTCCGTAATTGCGGGGGATCGATGCCGGCGGGCAGGTTGCGCTGCGCCTGCGCGATCGCCGTCTGCACGTCCTGCGCGGCAGCGTCGATGTCGCGCGACAACTCGAACTGCAGCGTGATCGACGTCGTGCCCTGGCTCGATTGCGAACTCATCGACTCGATGCCCGGCACCGTCGCCAGCTGCCGCTCCAGCGGCATCGCCACGGTGTTGGCCATGGTCTCGGGGTTGGCGCCGGGCAGCGAGGCAGTGATGCGCAACGTGGGGAAGTCGACCTGCGGCAGGTCGTTCACCGGCAGTTGCTTGTAGGCGATGGTGCCGAACAGGACCATCGCCAGCACCAGCATCAGCGTGGCGACCGGCCGCTCGATGAAGGGACGCGAGAGATTCATGCGGCAGCCCTGTGCTGGCTCATGGCTGCGCGCGCTTGTCCGCGCCCTGCTTGCCGGCGGGCTGCTCGCCTTCGAGCCGCACCTTGCCGCCGGCCTTCAGCCGCTTGGGAATTTCAAGCAGCACCCGTTCGCCGGCCGCGAGTTCGCCCTCGATCGCCAGCATGCCGTCGAGCCGGTGCTTCACTGTCACGGGCTGCACCGCGGCGACGCCGTCGCGCACGACATACACATACGTGCCCTGCTGGCCGTGCTGCAGCGTGGCCTCGGGCAGCACCTTGCTGCCCGAGGCCTTGCCCAGCAGCAGCCGCAAGTGCACCCCTTGCCCGGAGAGCAGCGCAACAGGCCGGTCCTGCATCCGCACCTTGATCGGTACCGCGCCGGTGGCGGGATCGACCTGCGCATCGATGAACACCAGTTCGCCTTGCGCCAGCGGCGTGCCGCGGTCAGCCTGCGTCAATGCGTCCGAATGGATCTCGGCTGCGATCTTGCCGGCCGCGCGCGCCGCGACGACCGCGGCCCAGTCGACTTCGGGCAGCCAGGCGCGCACGTCGAGCGCACCCGGCGCGACGATCGTGGTGAGCGCCTCGCCCCCGGCCTGCACCAGCGCGCCGGCCCGCACGTTGATGCGGCCGACGCGGCCGTCGATGGGCGCGCGGATCTGCGCATACTGCGCGTCGAGGCGCGCCACTTCGAGCTCGGCTGTGGTCGTGCCGACGCGCGCGCGCGCCGACTCGAACGCCACCCGCGCCTCGTCGTATTCCTGGCGGCTGATGTAGCCGGACTGCATCAGCGGAGCCAGGCGCTCGAGCTTCTGTTCCGCTTCGGCGGTCTCGGCGCGCGCGCCGGCGCGCGCCGCCTGGCTTTGCGCCATACGCGCCTGCGCGGGACGCGCATCGAGGGTGAACAGCACCTGCCCGGCACGCACCGCGTCACCTTCCTGCACGTGCTGCTTGATCAGGCTGCCGCCGACCTGCGCCAGGATGTCCACCTGCCGGGCGGCTTCCAGCGTGCCGGGCAATTCGATCACGAGGGGAAAGTCGCTCACGTCCACTGCAACGGTCTTCACCTCGATCGCGCCGCCGCCCCCGCCTGCCGGACCATCGGCAGATTCGAACTGGGTGCGATAGACGACGCCGGCGACGAGCGCCAGCACGACAACGGCAAGCAGGATGCGGGTTTTCATGGTTGTCCTTATGGGGTTGCCGTCGGCAGGCGGCCCAGCGCGTGGTTCAAACGGGAAAAGGCGGCCAGCCAGTCGGCGTCGGCCTGCGCCTGGACCTGGCGCGCGCGCGCCAGATCGGCCTGCGCGGTCAGCCATTCGAGCAGGTTGCCGACGCCGGCGCGATAGCGCGCCTCGGCCGCCTGTGCCGACTCGCTCGCGCTGTCGAATTGCACCGCCACGCCGGCGCGTTGGGCCTGTGCATGACGCACATCGTGATAGGCCTCGGTCACGGCGCGCGCGATCAGGCTGCGCTGCGTCTCGGTTTCGGCCTGCAGGCGTTCGGCATCGCGCGCAGCCGCGCGCGCCTCGGCCGCCAGGCGGCCGCCGTCGAACAACGGAACCGACACGTTCACGCCGGCGTTGTAGGTGTTGGACGCGGTGCGGTCGTCTTCCAGAAAATAGGTGCGGCCCACGTTGGCGGTCAACGCCAGGCTCGGCCAGCGTGCCGCGCGTGCGCGATCGGCATCGGCGCGCGCTCGGGCAGCGGCCGCCTGCAGCGCCTGCAGGTCGGGGCGCTGGCGCTGCGCTTCGGCCAGCAGATCGGCCAGCAGGGTATCGGCTTCCAGCAGCGTGGGCAGCGCGGGGTTCCAGTCAAGCGCCAGCGTCTGCGTCTGCGCGACACCCGCTGCCTGCTTCAGCGCTGCTTCCGCACGTGCCTGGTCGCGCTCGGCAGTCTGGCGAATGCGTTGCGCCTCGGCCAGCGCCGCGCGCGCGCGCAACTGATCGGCACGCGAGGCCAGCCCGCCGCGCAGTCGCACGTCGACAGCATCGAGGCTGGTGCGCAGCGAGGCCTCCTGCTCCGCCTGCGCAGCCACCTGCGCGCGCGGCCAGCAACGCAAAGGCCGCGGTTTCGACTTCGACCACCCTGTCCTGCAGGTTGCGGTTGTTGCTCAAGAGCGTGGCGATCAATTGATAACGCTGTGCATCGATGCTGGCCGCGCGCGCGCCGAAGTCATACAGCACATAGGCGAGGCCCAGGCTGGGACCGTAGCGGTGCAACGTCGGGGCACTCGCGCCGGAACTCGACAGCGCGCGGCTCACCGTGAAGCCGATCTGCCCGGTCAGTGTCGGCCAGTTGGCGGCCGTTGCAGCATCAAGCCGCGCCGCCTCGGCCTGGATGCCGAGCCAGGCCGCGCGCGTTTCCGGGCGCGCGCGCAGCGCGTGCTCAGTCAACGCGGCCAGACTGTCGAAGCGCAGGGTATCGGTCTGTAGCGCTGGCGCCCCGGGCTGTTCGGGGAGCCGGTCGAGTTGCAGCCAGAAGCTGCCGGGGCGATCGGGCAGGTCGAGCGCAGCCGCATGAGACGCAAGCGGCCACAGCAAGGCGCACATCAACAGGGAAAGCGGGACGATGCTCAAGGGGGGCCGATTCGGAACGCGTCTCATCACGACCCCGGCAGGCGCAAGCAAGTTCCGCCGACCCGCTCCGCTAGGACAGGCTGACACGATCGTCAGGGCGCTGCGGTGATTCAAACTGCGTCCACCTCGGCGGGCAGCGCATTTTTCAGCGTCTGCGCGAGGCGCTCGAACGTTTCCGGAAACGGCGCGCGCTTACGCCACACCAGCGCGATGGTGCGGCCCGGCGGCGGCGCCTTGAAGGGACGGATCTCGACAGCCTTTTTGTTGACGCGCGGCGCGGCATCTACCGCCAGCGCCGGCAGCAGCGTCAGTCCCAGACCCATGGCCACCATCTGACGCAGGGTTTCCAGGCTGGTCGCGCGCACCTCCTCGCGGCCGCGCGAGCCGGTGCCGCAGACATCGAGCGCCTGGTCACGCAGGCAATGCCCTTCATCGAGCAGCAGCAATTTCTCCGCCATGATGTCTGACACCTTCAGCACATCGCGCTTGGCGAGCGGATGCCCGGCGGGCAGCGCAGCATAAAACGGCTCGTAGAACAGCGGTTCGGCGCGCAGGCTGTCGTCGGTGACCGGCAGTGCCAGCAGGCCGGCATCGAGTTTGCCCTCAGCCAGATGCTCAAGAATCTGCGGTGTCATTTCCTCACGCAACAGCAGGCGCAGACCGGGATGCTTCTTGTGCACCAGCGTCAGCGCATGCGGCAGGTAATACGGCCCCAGCGTGGGGATGACGCCGAGATGAATCGTGCGTGTCATCGGATCCTGCGCGTGCTTGGCGACTTCGCGGATGCGCTCGGCCTCCTCGACGATGTTGCGCGCCGCCTGCAGGATCTCGCGACCGATCGGCGTCGGGCTGACGCGCTTGAGGCTGCGGTCGAACAGCGTCACGCCGAGAAAATCCTCCAGCTTCTTGATCTGGGTCGACAGCGTAGACTGCGTGATGAAGCAGGCCTCGGCCGCGCGCCCGAAGTGGCCGTGGTCGGCGAGCGCCACCAGATATTTCAATTCTTGCAGGGTCATGACATCCGTTCGATTTTGTCAATGGATCCATTCTAGACTATTCATGTGACAAATCTGCCGCAGGGGTCTTTAATACAGTCACTCCGCTGTGGAGTCGAATTAAATAGGGAAAGCGCCATGTCTGACAGCAAATGTCCGTTTCATCACAAAGTCGGGAGCGGTACGTCGAACCGGGACTGGTGGCCGAACCAGTTGCCGCTGGAAATTCTGCACCAGCATTCCCCCAAGGCCAGCCCGATGGGCGAAGACTTCGACTACGCCGAAGCATTCAAGACGCTCGATCTGGCGGCCGTGAAGCAGGACCTCACGGCCCTGATGACCGACTCGCAGGCCTGGTGGCCGGCGGACTACGGCCACTACGGGCCTTTCTTCATCCGCATGGCGTGGCATAGCGCAGGCACCTACCGCACCGGCGATGGCCGCGGCGGCGCCGGGCACGGCAACCAGCGGTTCGCGCCGCTGAACAGCTGGCCCGACAACGTCAACCTCGACAAGGCGCGCAGGCTGCTATGGCCGATCAAGCAGAAGTACGGCAGGAAGCTCTCCTGGGCCGACCTCATCATTCTCACCGGCAACGTCGCACTGGAATCGATGGGCTTCAAGACCTTCGGTTTTGCCGGCGGGCGCGAAGATATCTGGGCGCCCGAACTGGATGTCTACTGGGGCAACGAGCAAAAGTGGCTGGACGACAAGGCGCGTTATACCGGCGAGCGCGAGCTTGAAAACCCGCTTGCGGCGGTGCAGATGGGGCTGATCTACGTCAATCCGGAAGGCCCCGGCGGCAACCCGGATCCGGTCGCGTCGGGTCGCGACGTGCGCGAGACCTTCGCGCGCATGGCGATGAACGACGAGGAAACGGTGGCGCTGACCTGCGGCGGTCACACCTTCGGCAAATGCCACGGTGCCGGCGATGCAGCGCTGGTCGGCGCGGCACCCGAGGCAGCCGGGCTCGCCGAACAGGGCCTGGGCTGGACCTGCCGTCATGGCAGCGGAATCGGCGGCGACCAGATCGGCAGCGGCCTGGAAGGCTCGTGGACACCGACGCCGACGCAGTGGGACATGAGCTATCTCGACATGCTGTTCGGCAACGAGTGGGAATTGACGAAGAGCCCGGCGGGCGCGCATCAATGGACGCCGAAACAGGCGACCGACAGCAATATGGCGCCGGCCGCGCACGATGCGTCGAAGAACGTGCCGATCATCATGACCGCCGCGGACATGGCGATGCGCATGGATCCGATCTATGAAAAGATTGCGCGCCGCTTTCACCAGAACCCGGACGAATTCGCCGACGCCTTCGCCCGCGCCTGGTTCAAGCTGACGCACCGCGACATGGGGCCCAAGTCACGTTACCTCGGCCCCGAAGTGCCCGCGGAAGAACTGCTCTGGCAAGACCCGATTCCGGCCGTCGACCATCCCCTGATCGACGAGCAGGATGTCGCCACGCTGAAGGCCAAGGTATTGGCGTCCGGGCTGTCGGTTTCGGAACTGGTCTCGACCGCCTGGGCCTCGGCGTCGACATTCCGCGGTTCAGACAAGCGCGGCGGCGCGAACGGCGCACGCATTCGCCTTGCACCACAGAAGGACTGGGAAGCCAACCAGCCGGCGCAGCTGGCCAAGGTGCTGGGCACGCTCGGCGACATTCAGGGCGAATTCAACCGCGCGCAAGCAGGCGGCAAGCAGGTCTCGATGGCCGACCTGATCGTGCTAGCGGGTTGCGCCGGGGTTGAGCAGGCCGCCCGCAATGCGGGGCACTCGGTGACGGTGCCGTTCACGCCGGGCCGCATGGACGCCTCGCAGGAACAGACCGACGTCGACGCCTTCGCCGTACTCGAACCGGTCGCCGATGGCTTCCGCAATTACCAGAAGGCACGATTCACCGTTGCAGCGGAGGAACTGCTGCTCGACCGCGCACAGCTGTTGACGCTCTCCGCGCCCGAGATGACGGTGCTGGTGGGCGGCCTGCGCGCGCTGGACACGAATGTCGGACAGTCCCGGCATGGCGTGCTCACCCAGCGGCCGGGGGCGCTCACCAATGATTTCTTCGTCAACCTGCTCGACATGGGTACGGCGTGGAAGGCTACCTCGGACGCCGACGACATGTTCGAAGGGCGCGACCGCAAGCGCGGGGAAACGAAGTGGACGGCCACCCGCGTCGATCTGATCTTCGGCTCGAATTCCCAGCTGCGGGCACTGGCAGAAGCCTATGGCTGTTCGGACGCGCAGGAGAAATTCGTCCGCGACTTCGTGGCGGCGTGGACCAAGGTAATGAATCTGGATCACTTCGATCTCGCCTGATGGAGGCAGGCGCCTGCCAGAGCCGGGCAGGCGCCGTGCACCGAACAACTTTTCTTAAGGCTGGACCCATGAAAGCGCTATTGATCACACCCGACACCCGCAGCATTGAAACCGTCGACCTCGACAACCACGCAGACATCGTCCGACTGGTCGGCTACGACACGCTCGAATCCGACGCCGTCGGCACCGCAGGCGACCGCCTGTTTTTCGACGAGGAATGCTTCCTGCGCGGCACCGGCGGACGCTTCCAGATCGACCGCATCATTCCGGTATCGGGCCGCGCAGTGATTGTCGGCACCGCCGACGACGGCGCCACGTTGCGCGACGTCGCAACGGACATCGAAGACGTGCGCAGCCGCATCCAGTATTTGTAGACGGAAGGAGAATTCCACCATGATCGGGAACGTACGAGATCACCTGCTTGCCGCGCTGGCGCTGCTCGGCGCCGGCCTCGAAGGCGTGACGCTGGAATGGCCGGAATGAGGCCTGCAGTCTTCGTGCAATCGCCGACGACCGGCTTCCGCCTGCGACCGGCGCACGCGGCAGACCTGCCCGCGCTCAACGGCGTGATCGAGCGCGCCATCGCCACTTGGCCGCTGCCCGAGCGCGTGAAGCGCCTGACGCTGCCGAGCTACTGCTATCAGCCGCACGATCTCGATCATCTGCATCTGGTATTAGCGGAGGATGCCGGCGGCATCGCCGTCGGCGTCGCCGCCTGGGAGCCGGCCCACCCGCGCGATCTGCCGGCCGGGCGGCGTGGACTGCTGCTGCATGGCCTCTATGTTGATCCGGATCGTCAACGCCGCGGCGTCGGCAGCCGGCTGCTTGATGCAGCAGCAGCGGCCGCACGGGCGCAAGATCTGGATGGCGTGCTGGTCAAGGCGCAGGCAGCGGCCGTTGCGTTTTTCAAATCGCGCGGCTTGCACGCGCTACCGGTCGAAGACCCGGCACGCGATTATCCGCATCGCTTCTGGCTGACCGCGCACGCTTGAGTCGAACGCCTTGCCGCTGCCTACGGCGAAGCGATAACGCTCGGCATCTGGAATAAAAAAGGAGGCCACACGCGCATGGAACTCGCCCACAACGAAGCGCCGCTCAGCTGGCGCGCCACCTGGCTCGCGCAGGCGCACGCCCATCCCTATACCAGCGCCGGACTGGCGCTGGCGGTCGCGGTCGTTGTCTGGCTGTTGCTGGCCAGCGTGTGGCGGGTGAGCCAGGGCGAGGCCGATGCGGCCTTGCGGCTGGGACTGCTGGGCGGCATGGCCGGCTTTGTCGCCACTGCGCTCGGCGCGCTGCCGGCGCTGTTCCTGCGTAACTTGTCCAGTCGTACCGAGGACACCATGCTCGGCCTGGCCGCAGGCATGATGCTGGCCGCGAGCTCCTTCTCGCTGATCCTGCCGGGCCTGGCGGCCGGTGAATCGCTTACTGGAAGCGCCACGCTCGGCGCGCTGACCGTGGTCGCCGGCCTCGGGCTGGGCGTGCTGCTGATGCTCGGCCTCGACCAGTTCACGCCGCATGCGCACGAACACCTCGGGACCCACGGCGCAGGCAGCGACCGGGTCAGCCGGGTGTGGCTGTTCGTATTCGCGATCGCGTTGCACAACCTGCCGGAAGGCATGGCGATCGGCGTGTCGTTTTCTCAGGGCGACCTCGCCGTGGGCCTGCCGCTCACCACCGCGATCGCCATCCAGGACATCCCCGAAGGGCTCGCGGTCGCGATGGCGCTCAAGGCCGCCGGCCTCTCCCCGCAGCGCGCGGTGGGGATCGCGGCCTTGAGCGGGCTGATGGAACCGGTCGGTGCACTGCTCGGCATCGGGCTGGCGAGCGGGCTGGTGCTGGCCTATCCGATCGGTCTCGGCCTGGCGGCCGGCGCGATGATTTTCGTAGTGAGCCACGAAGTGATTCCGGAAACCCACCGCAACGGCCACCAGACCCCGGCGACGCTCGGCCTGATGGCGGGATTTGCGGTGATGATGGTGCTGGATACCACGCTGGGCTGAGGCTCGCCCGGCCCGGCGGCGCGGCTAGCGCAGCGCCTCGGCGGGCTTGGCCTGCCCTGAGGGGGATTCCTTGGCCGGGGCAGGATGGTGTTGTCCCAGTGCCAGCGCATAAATCCGCTGCAGGTCGTCTTCGCTGACGTCGACAAAAGTGTCGATCTGGCTCAAGGCATAGACGAGGCTGCTATGCGGAATCATGTGCTTCTCGTCGGGCTCGTCCGCCGGTTCTTCGCGGCGATGCCAGCATTGCGGGTAGCGCCGCCACGCAAAGGGATAATTGAACGCCACCGCCACCACCAGAATGACCAGCGCATTCAGCAGGATGGGGCTGAGCACGTAGACGTAACCCAACGCCAGTACCGACTCGCCGCCCAGCACGGCGCCCAGCGCAGTGGCGCCGCCCGGCGGATGCAGGCAACGCAGGCTGTACATTGCTGCGATCGACAATCCGACGGCAAGTGGCGCCGTCAGCACGTGCTCGCTGCCGAGCCATTGCACGCAAGCCACCCCGGTCAGCGCCGAGACCAGATGCCCGCCGATCAGCGGCCACGGCTGCGACATCGGGCCGTGCGGCGCGGCGAACAGCATGACCGCGGTCGAGCCCATCGACGTGGCGACCAGCACCGCGCCCTGGCTGTCGAGCATGAGCGAACTGATCCACCACACCGCGAGCATGGCGAGCAGGCCGCCGGTCGCCGAGATCCAGTGTTCGCGCTCCGAGACGGTATAGGCGAGCTTGCGCACCATCAGCCCGTGCTCCAGGCGCGTGGGCGCCGCATGCCGGCGATCTTGCAGGCCTGCTTCACGTAGCCGTAGGGATACAGTTCGAACAGCTTCTTCTGCGCGTCGCGGCCGTAGCGCTCGGCCAGGTGCTTGATGACGAAACGGGCATCGGCGATGACCTGGTGCTCGTCGAAATAATCGCGCATGAAGTGAATCGTGTCCCAGTGGTCGTCGTCGAGTTCGATGTTCTCCTCCTGGGCGAGGACTTGGGCGATGTCCTCGTTCCAGTTTTCGGGCTCGACCAGATAGCCCTCGGCATCGCGCTCGGGCATCACGGCCGTCAGATCGGATGTTTGGTTCATGGCTGGCTCCTTTACATACGTTGAAGCCAGTTTAGGGAATTCTTATATATCCATCCAACGATTAATTTTGGTGTTTAATATCGGAAATATCGATATACAGCCATGGACACTGAACTCGCGCGCACTTTCCTGACCGTTGCCGCCACCGGCAACTTCGTCGCCGCCGCCAGCCGCCTGCACGTCACGCAGTCGACTGTCAGCGCACGCATCCACACGCTGGAGACCACACTCGGCGCACGCCTGTTCCAGCGCGGTCGCAATGGCGCGGAACTGACGCCTGCCGGCAAGCGCTTCCTGCGCCACGCCAAACATCTGGTGCGCACGGTCGAGCAGGCGGTGCACGACGTCGGTCTGCCGCAGGGCTTCCATGACGTGCTGACGCTGTCGGGACGCATCGCGCTGTGGGAAGGCTTTCTGCCGCACTGGGTGGCGTGGATGCGCGAGGCCGCGCCGGACGTGTCGCTGCGGCTGGAGATCGGCTTCGAAGCCGACATCATGCAGGGCCTGATCGAAGGCACGGTCGACATCGGCGTGATGTACACGCCGACTTCGCGCGCCGGCCTCGTGGTGGAACCTCTGTTCGACGAGACCCTGCTGCTGGTGACCAGCGATCTGGCGCGCGGCTGGCCCGACGCAGGCTACATCCACATCGACTGGGGGCCGGAATTCCACGCCCAGTTCAGCGACCATTACCCCGATGCGCCGCCACCCACACTGGTCGCCAACATTGGCTGGCTGGGCGTGCAGCAGTTGCTGACCTACGGCGGCAGCGGCTATTTCCCGCGGCGCCTGGTGCGGCACTATATCGAGGCGGGGCAGTTGTGGCGCGTGCCCGACAGCCCGCAGTTCAAGCTGCCCGCCTGGATGGTGTTCCCGCGCGACAACGACAGCGCCACACTCCGGAATGCGCTCGACGGCCTGCGCACCCTGGCACGCGAAGAGCAAGCCGGCTGAGCGCTGCTCAGGCCCGCCGGGGCCGGTTCAGCAGACTGACGATCGCCACCGCCGGCTCTGCCAGATCGGCCAGCGTGTACTGCTCGACATGCTCGAGGAACTGCCGCTGCGCCTCGAACAGGATGTTTTTCAGCGTGCAGTTTTTTCGGATGAGGCACACCGGGTCGTCGCAATTGACCGGCACCAGCGTGGCTTCCATCAGCTCGATCACGCTGCGCAGATTGATCGCGTCCTTCGGCTGCCCAAGCCGGATTCCGCCCTGCTGGCCGCGGCTTGCATGGATCAGGCCAGCTCCTGCCAGCTTGTGCACAATCTTCATGATGTGGCTGCGCGACACGTCGAATTTCTCGGCAATCTCCTGCACGGTCGACAGCCGATCCTCCGGCATCGACGCCAGATAAATCAGCACCCGGAATGCGTAGTCCGTATGTTTGGTAAGCCGCATGTGTCGACACCCGTTAAGCGAATGGCGTCATTCTAGTTGACCCGCCCCATAAGATTCACCTAATATTCGCATTCTTTGATTCATATGATATGAATGTTTGAACGGTCTTATTCAAGGGAGAACCCATGCTGTCTGCAGAAACGCTGGCCACGATCAAATCCACCGCTCCCCTCCTCGCCGAGCAGGGCAAGGCGATTACCGACCTGTTTTATTCCAAGCTGTTCGCGCAGCATCCGGAATTGCAGCACATCTTCAACATGGCCAATCAGGCGCAGGGCGAGCAATCGCGCGCGCTGGCCGAGTCGGTGTTCATGTATGCCACCCACATCGACAAGCTGCAGAACCTGGGGCCGATGGTCAGCCGCATCGCCCACAAACACGCCAGCCTGCAGGTTGCGCCCGAGCACTATCCCATCGTTGGGAAATATCTGCTGGAAGCCATCCAGGACCAATTGGGCCTGGAAGCGGACCATCCCGTGCTCGGCGCCTGGGCCGAAGCCTATGCCCAGCTGGCCGGCATCTTCATCCAGACCGAGGAAGGCATCTACAGCCACAATGCAATGAAACCCGGCGGCTGGCGCGGCTTCCGCCCGTTTGTCGTGCGTGAGATCCGGGACGAGGCCCGCGACATCAAGTCGGTGTATCTGCAAGCCGAGGACGGCCAGCCCATCGCCGGCTTCGAGCCCGGCCAATATCTCGGCATCAAGGTCAGGGTGCCCGGGCACGAATACGACGAGATCCGCCAGTATTCACTCTCGGATGCACCCGGCAAGGACACCTATCGCATCACCGTCAAGGCTGAAAGCACGCCGCCGAGCCACGAAGGCAAGGTTTCCAATCATCTGCACGGCGCCCAGCCGGGCGACCGGGTGTGGGTGCAGCCGCCGACCGGGGATTTCACCATCAAGCATCCCGACCGGGAGCTGGTTCTGATCGCGGGTGGCGTCGGCATCACGCCTTTGCTGAGCATGCTGCTGCATCGCATCGAAAGCGGCGCGGACGTCACCGACCTGATCTTCATCCATTGCTGCCGGGATGAGGCGCACCATGTGATGCGGGATGAGCTGCGCCTGCTTAGCACCCAGCACGGTTTCCACTACTACGTCAGCTACGAAACCGGCAGCAGTGCCGACCACCAGGGCTACCTCGACCGGCCTGTCCTTTCGCGCTGGCTCACGCAACCGGACGCCGACGTGTATTTTTGCGGGCCCAGGCCCTTCATGGCTGCGGTCAATCTCCAGCTGCTCGACATGGGCTACACGGACGCGCAATTGCACTACGAGGTGTTCGGACCCAGTACGCGTTTAGTGACGCACTAAACGAAAAAGGAGCCTGACGGGCTCTTTTTTTTCAGGGCTTCTTCGCGACCAGGTCGATCAGCGCCGACATGCCGTGATGGTGCGTGCCTTCGCTGATGATGGATTCGTGTTCATGCAGATGCACGATATCCCAGTCGCCGAACCACGCACGCAGCAGCTCGGCGGTATACAGATTGGCCGGGTTGGACGGCCCGCCGGTGGCGAATTCGATCTGCCTGGGCGTGTAGCCCTGCAGGATCAGCGTGCCGCCCGGCTTCAGCGTACGGCGGATGCCGGTGATGATGCGATCGCGCTCGGGCGGCGCGACGAACTGGATGAAGATCGCCGCGACCAGATCGTAGGCCGCCTCCGGCCAGCGCCAGTCGAGCACGTCGGCCTGTTCGAATTCCAGCGTCACGCCGCGCGCGGCAGCGAGCTTGCGCGCCTTGTCCAATGCGCGGGGCGACACCTCGATGGCGTGGACCGAGGCGCCCTGTTCGGCCAGCCATACGCCATTGCGGCCTTCGCCGTCGGCTATCGCCAGCGCACGCATGCCGGGGCGGATCAGGTCTTTCTGGCTCGCCAGGAAAACATTCGGCGCGGTGCCGAAGATGTAGTCGTTAGTGGCGTAGCGCGCGTTCCAGAAATCCGAACTCACTTCGCATTGGTGACAAGCAGGCGCTCGAGTTGCGCCGCTGGCACCATGCCGGGCACGCGCTGGCCGTTGGCAAAAATCAGCGTCGGCGTACCCGACACTTTAAGCTTGCTGCCGAGCGCGATGGTGGCGTCGACCGGGTTGGCGCATTTGCCATCGTTGCGCGGTACGGTGCCGCCCGTGATGTAGTCGTTCCACGCCTTGTTGCGGTCTGGCGCGCACCAGATCTGCTTCGAGGTCTGCACCGCCTTGGGGTGCAAGCCCTCGATCGGATAGAGGAAGGTGTAAACGGTGATGTTGTCGACCTTGACCAGCTCTTCCTCGAACTTGCGGCAGTAGGGGCAATCGACGTCGGAGAACACCACCAGCTTGCGTTCGCCCTTGCCCTTGACGGTCTTCAAAGCATTGTTGAGCGGCAGCGTGTCCCATTTGACCGCCTGCAGCTTGTTCAGCCGGGCCTGCGTCAGGTTGGTACGGTTTTTCAGATCGACCATGTCGCCAATGAACACGTATTGCCCCTTGGCATCGATGTAGACGATCTGGCCGTCGAGATAGACCTCGAACAGGCCGCTGTAGGGCGTCTTCGTCACCGAACTGATTTGCGCGCCGGGAAACTGCTCCGACAGTGCCTTGCGGATGACGGATTCGTTGGCCTGCGCGGTCGCGGCACACATCAGGGTAGCGGCCAGCGCCAGAGAAGTGAATTTCATTTAAAGCTCCAGGGGAAAAACAAAAAAATCAGGACATGGCCTCGCGCACCAGCGCAGCCTTCAGTGGCGGCACCTGGTTGACGAGCGTCATGCCGGCATTGCGCAGCCAGGCAGCCCGGCTGCCGGAAAACAAATGATGCAGGCCATGGGTGAGCGCCTGCATGCGCTGCACCGGTTCGGCCCGCTGGCGGGCATAGGATTGCAGCACCCGCAGATCGCCCAAACGGGTTCGGCGGTGCTGTGCAAGCGTTTCAACCAGCGCTTCGGCATCGCCAAAACCCAGGTTGACGCCCTGTCCCGCCAGCGGATGCACGCCGTGCGCGGCGTCGCCGATCAGTGCCACACCCGGCGCCACAATGGCCTCGACCCGGATCAGACGCAACGGAAAAGCCGCCGCCGGCGTCAGCACGCGCAACGCGCCGAGCCGGTCGTGGCCTGCCGCCTGCACGGTGGCGGCCAGCGCGGCCGGATCCAGCGCGAGCAGCGCATCCGCATGCGCCGACTGGGTAGACCAGACCATCGACATCCGGGTTCCGCCCAGCGGCAGCCAGGCCAGAATATCGCCCTCGAAAAACCACTGGAACGCGGTGCCGCGATGCGGCCGCTCGCAGTCGAAATTGGCCACCACACCGCTCTGGCCATAGGGCGTCTGCGTGGACGCCAGGCCCGCCCATTCGCGGATGCGCGAGGCGGCGCCGTCGGCGCCGACAACGAGTTCGGCTTCGAGCACCACCCCGTCGTCCAGCTCGATCCGCGTATACGGCGTGCCAGATTCGATCGACGTGATCGCGGCCGGGCAATGCAGCACCACGCTGCCGTCGGCCTGCAGCGACTGCCACAAGGCGTCCTGCAAACGGCCGCTTTCGACGATGGCGGCCAGATGCGACACGCCGGCTTCATAGGCATCGAGACGGATCGCACCGCTGGCATCGCCCGCCACGTCCATGCGGAAGACCGGCTGCACGCGATCGCGATCCAGCCGCTGCCAGGCGCCCAGGCGCTCGAGAAAGCGCTGGCTGGCGGGGCTGATGGCGTAGATGCGGGTGTCCCAGGTTTCGACTGGACACTGGGGCGGCTGGCGCTCAATCAGCGCAACGCGCAGGCCCTGACGGCCGAGCGCGAGTGCCGCAGCGGCGCCCACCAGGCCGGCACCGACGATGACGATCTGGTAACGGTCGCCACTCATCCGCGCGCCCCGAACATCATCCGCCGCGCGACAAAGCTTTTCAGCGGCGGCAGCACTTCCAGCGCCAGCAAGCCGAGCCCCCGCGCGTGGCGTAGCGGCCCAATGTCGTTGGAGAACACCCGCACCAGAAAATCGGTGAAGCCGACGCCGCCCAGCACGTCGACGCGCCGCCCCCGCGCGTAGGCGGCCAGCATGGCGGCGCTGCCGATTTCACCGGTCGGCGACTCCCCGCACAGCGCCGCCAGTTCCCAGGCGTCGCGCAGGCCGATGTTGAAGCCCTGGCCGGCCACCGGATGCAGCGTCTGCGCGGCGTTGCCGATGCGCACCACGCGGTCGGCGGCCTCGCTGCCGACATAGACGAGCTTCAGCGGGAAAGCCTTGCGCGGGCTGGCCTGCAGGAAAAGGCCCTGGCGTCCCCCGAAGTGGCGATAAAGCGCCGCGAGAAATTCGGCGTCGGTCAACTGGACAATGCGTTCGGCGTCTTCGCGGCTGGCTGTCCACACCAGGGCATAGTGTTCACCTTTGGGCAGCAGCGCCGCCGGCCCTTCGGGGGTGAAGCGCTCGTAAGCCTGGTTGGCGTGTGGCAGCTCGGTCTGCACGTCGCACACCACCCCCATTTGGTCGTAATCGCGTTCGAACTTGGGTGTGGGTACGGCTTCGCCGCGTCCGCCGTCGGCCACCACGACCAGGGGGGCGCTGTCGCTTCGTCCATCGGCCCGATGCAGCGTCGCCGCGTCCGCAGCAGATTCGATGCGCTCCACCGCCACGCCGTAATCGATCGCGATAGCGGCATCGGCAAGCACCTGCTTCAATGCCGTTGTCAGCGTGGCGTAGGGCAGCACATAGCCGAGTGCCGGCACCTTGACTTCATCCGCCGACAAGCGCGCGACGCCCAGTGCGCCGCGCTGCGAAACATGGATGCGGGTGATCGGGGTGACAGGGTCGAGCCGGTCCCACACGCCGAGCCGCTCGAGGATCAGCCGCGCGCCGTGCGACAGCGCCAGGGTGCGGCTGTCGGCACGGGCGTCTTCAGGCTGCGCCTCGATCACCTGCACCGCGATACCCTGCTGCTGCAGCGCCAGCGCACACACTGCCCCAACCGGACCGGCGCCGACGATCAGCACGCTGCTCACTGCTGCATCCAGTCTTCGATCTCCGCCACGGTTTTCGGCGGCGTGGTCAGCACCTCGCACCCGGATTCGGTCACCGCCACGTCGTCCTCGATGCGGATGCCGATATTCCACAGCGCTTCGGGAATGTCGTCCGCCGGGCGGATATAGAGTCCGGGCTCGACGGTCAGCGTCATGCCGGGCTGCAACGGCCGCCACGCGCCATTGAGCTTGTATTCACCGGCATCGTGCACGTCGAGCCCCAGCCAGTGGCCGGTGCGGTGCATGTAGAAGCGGTCGTAGGCTTTCGATTCGATCAGGCCGTCGACCTCGCCCGCCAGCAGCTTGAGATCGACCATGCCCTGGGTCAGCACGCGCACCGCCGCGTCGTGCGGCGCATTCCAGTGATTGCCCGGGCGCACCGCGTCGATGGCCGCCGCCTGCGCCGCCAGCACCAGTTCGTACACATCTTTCTGCGCCGGCGAAAAGCGGCCGTTGACCGGGAAGGTGCGGGTGATGTCGGCCGCATAGCTGCCGAACTCGGCGGCGGCATCGATCAGCAGCAGGTCGCCGTCCTTGAGTGGCTGGTTGTTGAAGACGTAATGCAGCACGCAGGCGTTGGCGCCGCTGGCGACGATGGAGGTATAGGCCGGCGCTTCGGCACCGCCGCGGCGGAAGGCGGACAGCAGCTCCGCCTCGATCTCGTATTCGTGACCGCCCGGCCGGGTGGCGCGCATGGCGGCGCGATGCGCGCCGGTGGAAATCTCGGCGGCGCGGCGCATCAGGGCCAACTCGTGGGCATCCTTGATCAGGCGCATCTCGTCGAGTGCATGCCGCACGTCGAGGATTTCGCCCGGCGCGAGAATGCCCTGCCGCGTCTTCGTGCGCACTGCGTTGAGCCAGCCGATCACCCGCGCATCCCACGCCGGATCCTGTCCCACCGCGTAGGCGAGGCGCGTGCGGTTGCCCATCAGGTCGGGTAGCCGGGCGTCGAGCTCGGTAATCGAATAGGCGGCGTCGAAGCCGAAGTGCGCCTGCGCCGCCGCCGGACCATAGCGGAACCCGTCCCAGATCTCGCGCGTCTCGTCCCGGTCGCGGCAGAACAGAATGGTCTCGGGCGCGTCGCCGCCGATCACGACCACCACCGCCTCGGGCTCGGCGAAACCGCTTAGCCAGTAGAAATAGCTGTCGTGCCGGTAAGGGTAGTGGGTGTCGCGGTTGCGCGGCACTTCCGGCGCGGTGGCAACGATGGCGATGCCGTCGCCAAGCTGGGCGGCAAGCCGCGCGCGGCGGTCGGCGTGGATGGCAGGGTCAAACATGGGTGCGCAGGCTTTCGTCGAGTTGTTGCAATCGTTCGGGCGTCCCTACATCGACCCAGCGGCCGCCGAAATGTTCGCCGCTCGCACGCCCGGCGTCGATCGCCTGCCGCAGCAGCGGCGCCAGCGGCGCTTTTTCGCCCGCCGGGGTGTCGGTGAACAGCGCGCGGTGGTAAACCCCGATGCCCGAGAAGGTCAGGGGTGAGGGGTTAGGGGCTAGGGGTGTAGCTGTCACGCGGCCAGCTTCCAGCACGAAATCACCCTGCGGATGATGCGGCGGGTTGTCGATCAACACCAGGTGCGCCTGGTCCTGCCCGGCAGCAAGCCGCGCCATCGGCTCGGCCAGCCGACTGAAATCGTATTCGCAATAGATGTCGCCGTTGACCACCGGAAAAACGTCGACCCCGATCAGCGGCAACGCCGTGGCAATGCCGCCCGCCGTTTCCAGCGCGCTGCCCTCGCGCGAATACGCAATCGTCACGCCGAACGCCGCCCCCTCCCCCAGCGCATCCTCGATCTGCTGCCCGAGATGGGCGTGGTTGATGACGATGCGGTCAAAACCCGCCGCACGCAGGCGCTCGATATGCCAGACGATCAGCGGCTTGCCGCCGACCTGCAACAAAGGCTTCGGCGTGCGGTCGGTGAGCGGACGCATGCGTTCGCCGCGGCCGGCGGCGAGGATCATGGCTGTTTTTTGGGAAGTGTTAATCAATTTTCTACCTACCAAAGACAATCCCAGACCACACTATTTTGGCTGAAGAACACGAGGACCATTGACTGTGTTTTCAATGCTGATCGTAAGGTACACGATGTCCGCTTTCATACACACCTCCGGCGGAAATGGCACATGCACAGCAACGCTTTTAATAAGCGCCGTCATCAAACCATCGAATGCATTCGAACCTGAAGTTTTATCAATGTCCACTGAACCAACTTGTCCTCTCGGGAAAGTCTCGACTGTTAACCGAAGCTCTGGGCCAACATTGGAAGTCGCCTTCAACATAGCCTGATCGCGGTCCATCTCTTTCTGAAGCAATTCAGCCCAACGCTTTGCATAGTGGGCAAAAGCTTGGTCACGAATAATGCTGTTGACCCCAACAAAAAACCGACGGGGCCGATTTGATACTCCCGTGTAATCCTCAAGACAGCGGGGGACCTGCTGTTCTGCGTTTCGCATATTTAATTCATCTGCTGTTCTTGGAATATCGGCTGCAGAAGAATAGTTAAAGCTAAAACTGACCATTACCGACACTATCGCTTTACGAAACCCCCACATGGTAGTTCTCCAACTTGGGGTTAAATCACATTGCCCCCGGCCAACGGAATTCCAAATTAGAACGTATACCCCACCTGCGGCTGCTTATCCTGCAACCCATCCAGCAAAAACAGCAACGGCTTCAACTCGTCATACCGCTCGCACACCCGCCGCAAGTAGCCCATCACCCGTGGCATGTCCTTCAAATACCCGTCCTTGCCGTCACGGTGATACAGCCGTGCAAAAATGCCGAGCACCTTGATGTGGCGCTGCGCGCCCATCCATTCGAAATCACGCCAGAATGCGCCGAAATCCTCGGGTACCGGCAGACGGGCGGCTCGCGCTTTCTCCCAGTAGCGGATCACCCAGTCGAGCTGCTGCTCCTCGTCCCACTGGACGTAGGCGTCGCGGTAGATCGACGCGAGGTCGTAGGTGATGGGGCCGTAGACCGCGTCCTGGAAGTCGAGGATGCCGGGGTTGGGGTCGGACACCATCAGGTTGCGCGAATGCCAGTCGCGGTGCACGTAGACTTGCGGCTGCGCCAGGTTGCTGGTCAGGATCCGTTCGAACACGGTGTCGAGGAGGGCCTTCTGCTCGTCTTTCATGTCGACGCCCAGGTGCTTCGTCACGTACCAGTCCGGGAACAGCATCAGCTCGCGGGTCAGCAGCACGCGGTCATAGTCCGGCAGCACGCCGGGGCGGCTGGCCTGCTGAATGCGGATCAGCGCGTCGTTCGACGCCAGATAGAGCGCGCGCACCGCGCCCTGATCGGCTCCGGCTTCGCTGAGCGCCGACAGGTACGTGGTGTCGCCGAGGTCGGTCAACAACAAAAAGCCCTGGTCCAAGTCCTGCGCCAGCACCTGCGGCACATGTACCCCGGCGTCGGCAAACAGCCGAGCGACCGCAATGAAAGGCCGGCAATCCTCGTGCGCCGGGGGGGCGTCCATCACGATATAATCGCGGCCTTTGGCAGTGACGCGAAAATAACGGCGAAAGCTGGCGTCCGCCGACGCCGGGGCGATATCGAGTGAATCGCCCCCCAGCTGTCGGGCGGCCCAGTCCTGTAATGCTTGCAAACGTTCCACAGCCACACTGCTCCGAATAACGAACTTCCGGATTTTACATCCTTGCCCACCCTGCCCGGCTTTGCGTATGTCGTCCTGTTGCTGGCTGCCTCGTCCGCAGCGGCGGACGGACTCGCACTGAAAAAGGATGTCGAACTGCAAGGCTCTGGTGTGGCCGGCCCGGACGGCCCGATGTTCCTGACCGCCGACCGCATCGAATCGACCGAGCCCAATGTCATCGAAGCCAGCGGCCATGTCGAAGCCCGTCAGGCCGGGCAGAATTTCTTTGCCAACTGGCTGCGCTACGATACCTCACTCAATTCCGTCGAGGCGCGGGGCCAGGTGCGGCTGGAGCAGCCTGCGCTGCTGGTGAGCGGCGATTTGCTCAAACTCGATCTCGATGACTACAGCGGCGAGCTCACCCAGCCGGTGTACCAGCTGACGGACCAGCCGGGGCGCGGCGATGCCGAACACATCGACTTCATCGACAAGAACCATTACAAGCTGCGCGACGCCACCTACACCACCTGCTCGGCCGACAACGAGGACTGGTACCTCAAGGTGGCCGACCTCGACATCGACAAGACCCGCAACGTGGGCACTGCGCGCAATGCCTCGCTGCATTTTCTCGGCGCCCCCATCCTGTATACGCCGTGGATGAACTTCCCGCTCGACAATCAGCGCAAGACCGGCATGCTGGCACCCACCATCGGCACCACCGAACGCAGCGGCCTCGACATCCTGGTGCCCTACTATTTGAACCTCGCGCCCAATTACGACGCCACGCTGTATCCCCGCCTGCTGTCCAAGCGGGGCGTACAGCTGGGCGGTGAATTCCGCTACCTGCTGGATAACGCCTACGGGGACAACCGCCTCGAGTACCTGCCCAATGACAACCAAGCCGGCCGCTCGCGCTGGAGCGCGGTGCTCAACAACACCTATCGCCTGAACGCGCAGACACACGCCGGCATGCAGTTCAACCGCGTGTCGGACGACGATTATTTTCGCGACCTGTCCAACCTCATTTCCATCACCTCCATCACCCACCTCAACCGCGAAGCATGGGTCACCACGCAGCATGCCAACTGGTATGCCGATCTGCGCGCGCAAAGCTTCCAGACGCTGCAGGATTCCACCTCGCTCACGCCCATTGCCGAGCCCTATGCGCGCTTGCCGCACGCGCGCCTCGGCACGTGGCGCACATTCGGCAATGGCCTGGAGTTCAAGCTGGACAGCGAGGCCACCCGGTTTGCCCACCCCACCAATATCGAAGGGACCCGGCTGCTGGCCTACCCCACGCTGCGGTTGCCGCTCACCAACCAATTCGGTTTCCTCACCCCGCAGATCGGCTGGCACAGCAGCCATTACGCGCTGGACGACAGTGCACCCGAGCGCCGTATCACACGCAATGTGCCCATCTTCAGCCTCGACACCGGCGTGGCATTCGACCGTCCGTTCCGGTTTGCCGGTGTGGACTACGAGCAGACGCTGGAGCCGCGCGCCTATTATGTGTATGCGCCCTATCGCGACCAAAGCGCGATCCCGATATTCGACACGGGAGCGATGGACTTCAGCTACGCCCAGATGTTCACCGAAAACCAGTTCGTCGGAGGCGACCGCATCAACGACGCCAACCAGCTGACGTTCGCCATCACCAGCCGCTTCGTCGAAGCGGGCAGCGGACTGGAACGGCTGCAGGTCACCCTCGGCCAGCGCTATTATTTCAGTGACCAGCTGGTGACGCTGCCCGGCGTGGCGCCGCGCACCAGCAATGCGACAGACCTGCTGGTGGCCGTCAGCGGACAGATCACGCGCGACTGGCGCATCAACACTGCCTGGCAGTTCGACACCCAGAACGGCACCACCATCCGCCAGAACCTGGGCGCATCCTACCGGCCCAGCCCCGGCCGCGCGTTGAACTTCGGCTACCGCTTCATTGACCAAACCACGGAGCAGATCGATCTGTCGGGGCAATGGCCGCTGGGCGATCGCTGGTACGGCATGTTCCGCTACAACTATTCCTTCCAGGACGACAAGCTTGTCGAAGGCCTGGCTGGGGTTGAATACAATGGCGGCTGCTGGGCAGTGCGCGCGGTGTTCCAGCGCCTGGCCACCAAGGAAGACCAGTCCACCGATGCGCTGTTCTTCCAGCTCGAGTTGAGCGGCATGGGGCGTCTCGGCTCCAACCCGCTCGACGTTTTGAAACAAAGTGTTCCCGGATACAGGCCAAGCAATGAACTCCTTCAAACGCCCTGAATGGTATCGCCCGCAGTCCGTGCTGGCACTGCTGCTGATCGCCGCCTCGACGCTGCTGCCGGTGCACGCGGCCATCACGCCGCTCGACCACATTGTCGCCGTCGTCAACGACGAGATCATCACGCGCCAGGAACTCAACCGGCGTTACGCCGAGGTCACCCGCAACCTCGCGCGCCAGAACACGCCGATGCCGCCGCGCGACGTGATCGAGAAACAGCTGCTCGAGCGCATGGTGACCGAACTGGCGCTGCAGCAGCATGCCCGCACCACCGGCGTGCGGATCGACCCCACGCTGGTCGAGCGTGCGGTGCAGCGCATCGCCGCACAGAACAAGCTCGACATGGCGGGCCTGGCCGCCGCGCTGGAGCGCGAAGGCCAGACGCTCGACAGCATGCGCGCCACCATCCGCAACGAAATGCTGATCGCGCGCGCGCGCGAACGCGATGTCGACAACCGCATCACAGTCAGCGACGCCGAGATCGAGGGCTATCTGCAAACGCAGGTGCAGCAGGGGGTCGAGACCGAATACAACTTTTCCCACATCCTCGTCACGGTGCCGGAAAACGCGTCGTCCGAGCAGGTGCAGGCACGTCGCGCCCGCGCCGAGGACGTGTTGGCGCAGTTGGCCAGCGGCGTCGATTTCGCCCAGTTGTCCGCCAGCCACTCCGACGCGCCCAACGCGCTGGAGGGCGGCACGTTCGGCTGGCGTGCCAGCGGCAAGATGCCAACCCTGTACGCCGAAGCCCTGAAGCCGCTGCAACCCGGCCAGGTCAGCCCACTGCTGAGAAGCGGCAACGGTTTCCATATCCTCAAGCTGCACGACAAGCGCGGCCTCGATGCCACGCTCAGCGTCACCCAGACGCACGTCCGCCACATCCTCATCAAGACCAACGAGATCACCTCCGAAGCCGATGCCCGCGCCCGTCTGCTGCAATTGAAGGAGCGCATCGACAACGGCGTGAAATTCGACGGACTGGCGCGCCTGCATTCCGAGGATGGCTCCGCCGCCAAGGGCGGTGACCTCGGCTGGATCAACCCCGGCGACACCGTTCCCGACTTCGAGAAGGCGATGGATGCCCTGCAGCCGGGCCAGGTCAGTGCGCCGATCCAGTCGCCGTTCGGCTGGCACCTGATCCAGGTGCTGGAGCGCCGCGACCAGGACGTCACGCAGGAACGCCAGAAATTCGTGGCACGCCAGGCCCTGCGTGAGCGCAAGGCTGCGGAGGCTTTCGAGGACTGGGTGCGCCAGATCCGCGATTCGGCCTACGTCGAACTGCGCCCGCTCGACTGACCGACCCTGGCATGGAACTGCCCGTGCTCGCGCTCACCGCGGGCGAGCCCGCCGGGATCGGCCCCGACCTCTGCATTGCGCTGTCGCAGCAGACGCTGCCGTGCCGACTGACGATACTGGGCGATATTGAAGTGCTGCGCGCACGTGCTGCGCTACTCGGCATCGCGGTCGACTTCCTGGACGGGGATGCCATTCCAGAACACACGCCCGGCGCGCTGCACGTGCGCCACATCCCGGTGGCGTCGCCCGTCACCCCCGGCGTGCTCGATGCCGACAACAGCGCCCACGTGCTGGCCCTGCTGGATGCTGCGATCGAGGGCTGCCTGAACGGCGCCTATCACGCCATCGTCACCGCGCCGGTGCACAAGGGCATCATCAACGATGCCGGCTTCGCCTTCACCGGCCACACCGAATACCTGGCTGACCACAGCGGCACGCATAAAGTGGTGATGATGCTCGCCGGCGGTGGCCTGCGCGTCGCGCTGGCCACCACCCACCTGCCGCTGCGCGCGGTGGCCGATGCGATCACGCCGGCGCTGCTCGACGCGGTGATCCGCATCCTGAACGCCGACCTGCGGGACAAATTCGGCATCGCCCGGCCGCGTATCCTGGTCGCCGGACTCAACCCGCACGCCGGTGAATCCGGCCACCTCGGGCGCGAGGAAATCGACCTCATCGAACCCACGCTCGCTCGACTGCGCGACGAAGGCATGAATCTGGTCGGCCCGCTACCGGCCGACACGCTGTTCTCGCGCATTCGCAGCGAACCCTGCGACGCCGTGCTGGCGATGTACCACGACCAGGGGCTGCCGGTGCTGAAATACGCCAGCTTCGGCGCCGGCGTGAACATCACGCTGGGCCTGCCCTTCATCCGCACCTCGGTCGACCATGGGACCGCGCTCGATCTGGCCGGTACCGGGCGCGCGGAAGTCGGCAGTCTGCTGATGGCGATTCAAGTGGCGATGGAGATGGTGGAGAAAAAGGAGATAGGATCCAGGAGCTAGGATTTAGGGGATGTGCGGCTTCGCCGCGCTTCTCCAAAACCCCGAGCCCCTAATTCCTGGCCCCTAACATGCATACCCCGCGCAAACGCTTCGGCCAGAACTTCCTGATCGACGACGGCATCATCCATGCCATCGTCAACGCGGTGCGCCCGCAGGCGAACGAAACCGTGGTCGAGATCGGTCCCGGCCTCGGCGCACTGACCCGGCCCCTGCTCGAGCGCCTGCCACACCTGCATGCCGTCGAACTCGACCGCGACATCGTTGCGCGCCTGCAGCGCACCTGGCCGGCCGAGCGGCTGACGCTGCACAGCAGCGACGCGCTGAAGTTCGATTTCGGCTCGCTGGGCCACGAGCTGCGCATCATTGGCAACCTGCCCTACAACATTTCCACGCCGCTGCTGTTCCATCTGATGGAGTTCGCTGCGCACATCCGCGACATGACCTTCATGCTGCAAAAGGAAGTGGTCGAGCGCATGGTCGCCGAACCGTCCAGCGGCGATTACGGGCGGCTGTCGATCATGCTGCAGCGCCGCTTCCACCTGGAATGGCTGCTCGACGTGCCGCCCACCGCGTTCAATCCGCCGCCCAAGGTCGACTCGGCCGTGGTGCGGCTGATCCCGAAAACGCCTGCAGAAATCGTCGCCCTCGACGAAGCGCTGTTTTCGCGCGTGGTTGCCGCCGCGTTTTCGCAGCGCCGCAAGACGCTGCGGAACACGCTCGGCAGCCTGATGAAACCGGAAGACTTCGCGGCGATCGGGATCGACGCCGGCAAGCGCGCCGAGAATCTCGCCGTCGCCGACTACGAGGCCATCACTCGGCACCTCTCCGGCTTGCAACGGTCCGCTGGATAAAGCTCAGTCAGCCAGAAAGGGATAGTCGGTGTAGCCCTTTTCCTCGCCCGTGTAGAGCCTGTCGTAATCGGGCGCGTTCAACGGTGCGCCGCGGCGGAAGCGCTCGACCAGATCGGGATTGGCCAGCAGCAGCCGGCCGAATGCAATCGCATCGGCCGCGCCGGAGACCACCGCCTGCTGGGCCGTCTCGAAGTCATAGCCGTTGTTGCGAATGAAATTGCCTTCATACAGCGCGTGCAGCCTGTCATAGTCGAACAGAGGCCACTGTTCACGGGGCGCACCACCGGTCCCCTGCAGCACGTCGAGGAAGGCCAGCTTCAGCGGATTGAGTTGCGTCACGACATACTCGAAAGTGGCTTGTGGATCGTCATCGGCAATGTCGTTGAACGGCGTCACCGGCGACAGTCGCAGGCCGACGCGGTCGCTGCCGATCGCGCTGCACACCGCGTCCAGCACTTCCAGCAGCAGTCGCGCGCGCTTTTCCTTGCTGCCGCCATAGGCATCGGTGCGGTGGTTGGTCGACGCGCGCAAAAACTGGTCCAGCAGATAACCATTGCCGGCATGAATTTCAACCCCGTCGAACCCCGCCTCCATCGCATTGAGCGCAGCCTGGGCAAACTGCGCAATCAGGCGGGGGATTTCCGCCAGCTCCAGCGCACGCGGGGTGACGTAATCCTTCATGCCTTGCTCGGTGAACACCTGGCCGGCGGGACGAATCGCCGACGGCGCAACCGGCAGCGCGCCGTCCGGCTGCAGGTCGGGGTGCGAAATCCGCCCGACATGCCACAACTGCAGCGCGATCTTGCCGCCGGCGCCCTGCACCGCCTGTGTCACCTGCTTCCAGCCGGCAATCTGCTCGGCCGTATGAATGCCCGGCGTGCGTGGATAGCCGTGGCCCTCGGCGCAGATTGGCGTCGCCTCGGTGAGAATCAGCCCCGCCGATGCGCGCTGGCGATAATATTCCGCGATCAGCGGCGTCGGCATGTTGCCGGCACCGGCCCGGTTGCGCGTCAGCGAAGACATGACCACCCGGTTGGCGAGGTCGATGGCGCCGAAGCGGGCCGGCGAAAACAAATCAGTCACGTTGGAATCCTTTGAGGTGCGCCTCGAGGGCGAGTGGGAATAATCAATATCAATGTGTGTTGAGGACGGCAAGGGCCATAAAGTTTCCGCCGCGCCCCGCGAACAAGGACCAAGATGATCGAGAATCAGGAACGCTTCAATCGAACCCTCGCGCTGTTCGATGCCGCCAATGCGCAGGATCCCAATCGGGATGAAGGCCAGCCGAAAGAGCTGTTATACGCCCAGCGCATGTCGGACATGATCGCCCGCTTTGCGCCGGACGCCTCCGAAGCGGCGCAGCTGGCGGTGCGCGCCCAGCATATCCAGCGCTGGAAAGTGCCGCGCAACACCTACCCGATAACGAAGGAAGGCTACCACGCGTGGCGCACCGGGCTGTATGCGTTCCAGGCAGACACGGCCGGCGACCTGATGCGCCAGGCCGGCCATGACGACGTGATGATCGAGCGCGTCAAGAAGGCGGTGGGGAAACGCGGCATCAAGAGCAATCCCGAGACGCAGATGCTGGAGGACGTCGCCAGCCTGGTCTTCATCGAGCACTACATGCTGGCCTTTGCGCAGAGCAAGCCCGATTACGACGAGGCGAAGTGGCTGGAAATCATCCGCAAGACGTGGAAGAAAATGTCAAAGCGAGCCCAGGCCTTTGCGCTGTCCGGCCAGCTCACGCTGCCGGAATCCCTGGTGCCGCTGATCACCAAGGCGATCAGCTAACCGGCCTGGCGCGAGCAAGGATATTACTCAGCCCACTCCTTGACCCAGCCTGCGGTGCCCTTCTGAATGAATTCGATCGGGTAGCCGTCCGGGTCTTCAATGAAGGCAATCACCGTGCTGCCGTGCGACATCGGCCCGGCCGGGCGCAGCACCTTACCGCCCTTGGCCGCAGCGGCATCGCAGGCGGCATAGGCATCATCGACCTCGATCGCGATGTGGCCGTAGCCGCTGCCGACCTCGTATTTGTCCACGCCCCAGTTGTAGGTCAGTTCGAGTACAGCCGCCTTGTCTTCAGTATCGTAGCCGACGAAGGCCAGCGTGAACTTGCCGCCGGGATAGTCCTTGCGGCGCAGCAGCTTCATGCCGAGGACATGGGTGTAGAAATCGATCGAACGATCGAGATCGCCTACCCGCAACATGGTATGAAGTAATCTCATGGGGCTATCCCTTCTGGCTTCGTTTGAACATCCACATGCGGGTAGGGGCATCCCTCCTGCGGGTCGATCCCCCTGCGGGGGCCCCTCGCCCAACGCTTCTGGGCGCCACCCGCAGCATGGTGTGAAGAATGCGCATAAGAGTTACACTTGAAACAAGGACTGACCCATTTTGCGCAACTCGGTCCGCCTTGCCAAGGCGTCGGGATACAGCGCGCCCACCTGGGCCCAAAAGCGCGGCGAATGATCGAGATGGACGAGATGGGCGAGTTCGTGCGCGGCGACGTAGTCGATCAGCGCCAGCGGCGCCTGCACCAGGCGCCAGTTGAGCCGAATGTGGCCGTGGCGGGTGCAGCTGCCCCATTGCGTTTGTGCGTCGGACAAGGCAAAGCGGCTGGGGGCGCGTCCCAGTTTGCGGGCCAGGCGCGCGAGCCGCCAGGCCAGCAGGCGCTGGGCCTGCGCGCTTAACCAGGCGCGTACAAGGGATCCGATATCGGCATCCAGCGGTGCATGCACGCGCAGCGTGTCGCCATGTCGCTGCACCTCGACGAACAGGGAATCCCGAATGTCGAGCGCCAGCATGCGGCCGAGGTAGCGCACCTCGCCTGCCTTGTCTGCCCGCATGTCCGGCTTGCGCACCCGCATGCGCGCCCAGGTCCGGCGCAGCCAGTCGCGCTGCAGCAGCACATAGCATTCGATTTCGGCACGCGGGGTCCAGCTCGGCGCATGGATACGCACTTCGTTGGCCGTGACGGTCAGGCCCAGCGTGCGACGGCGGTGCGAGCGCCGCAGCTGGTACGGCACGTCGACGTCGCCGAGCTGCAGCACGCCATTATTGACGCGCGGCAGCAGGGGGCAACCTCGTCATTTCAGTCTCGATCCAGGCCTCGACCGCACGCGTGAGCTCGGCCGCGCTCTTGCCGGTGCTGTCGATCACCGGGCCGATGCGCACGGTGATGGTTCCGGGGTGTTTAATAAAGGCATTCTTCGGCCACACTTCGCCGGCGTTGTGCGCCACCGGAACGATCGGCGCGCCGGTCTCCGCCGCCAGCCAGGCGCCGCCGATGCCGTAGCGGCCCTTTTCGCCTGGCGCCACGCGCGTGCCCTCGGGGAACACCAGCACCCAGAATCCCTGTGCCAGCTTGTCGCGGCCCTGGCTGACGATCTGCTTCAAGGCTTCGCGTCCGGCGCTGCGGTCGATCGCAATCGGCGACAGCAGGCGAAACGCCCAGCCGAAGAACGGCACGTTCAGCAACTCCTGCTTGATGACCGGGGCGACAGGCGGGAACAGGAAAAGAAAAGCAACCGTTTCCCAGGCCGATTGATGCTTGGCGAGGATGATCGCGGGCTGCGTCGGCAGGTGCTCGCGCCCTTCCACCACATAGCGGATGCCCAGCACCCAGCGCGCCAGCCAGATCACCGTGTGGTTATAGCCGGTGATCAGCTGGTAGCGCGCATGCGCCGAAAACGGAAAGCTGAGGAAGGCAACCAGGCTGAAAAAGATCGTCAGTACGGTCTGCAAGGCCGCGAAAATCAGCGAGCGCACCAGACTCATGCTGCTGTCGACAACAAGAATTCGACGGCCTCGTTCAGATCGGCAAACACCGGCGTGTCTTTGGGCAGGCCGCCCGCAGCCAGTGTTCTTTCGCCCTTGCCGGTGCGCACCAGCACCGGTCGTGCCCCCACGCTGGTCGCCGCCATCAGGTCGCGCAGCGAATCGCCCACCGCCGGCACATCGGCAAGGTCACGACCATAGCGCGCGGCAATCTCGTCGAACAGACCCGCTTTGGGCTTGCGGCAGTCGCACTCCATCTCGGCCGCGTGCGGGCAGTAAAAAACCGCCTCGATACGACCGCCCGCCTGCGCCGCCGCCTTGTGCATCTTGGCGTGGATGGCATTGAGCGTCGCCATCTCGAACAGCCCTCGCGCCAGTCCGGATTGATTCGTCGCCACCACCACGCGCCAGCCCTCACGCGTCAGACGCGCGATCGCCTCCAGGCTGCCGGGAATGGGTTTCCACTCGTCGGGCGTCTTGATGAACTGCTCGGAGCCGAAGTTGATGACCCCGTCGCGGTCGAGAATGATCAGTTTCATAAACGAAAGTTTACGCCGCCAGACGCGACAAGTCCGCAACCCGGTTCATCGTCCGGTGCAACTGGTTCAGCAGCGCCAGCCGGTTGGCCTTGAGGACGGGATCGTCGGCGTTGACCATTACGCTGTCGAAGAAGGCATCGACGGGGGTCTTGAGCGCAGCCAGCGCCTGCAGCGAGCCAGTGTAGTCGCCCGCGGCAAAGGCCACATCGGCGCGCGGCGCGATCTCCGAAAGCGCGGCAAACAGCGCCGTTTCCGCCGCTTCAACGAAGCGCGCCGGGTCAGCCGTACCGCCTACTTCGCCCTCGGCCTTTTTCAGGATGTTGCCGACGCGCTTGTTGGCGGCAGCGAGCGCGGGGGCTTCGGGCAAGCCCGCAAAGGCCCGCACCGCCTCCAGTTGCTTGGGCACCAGATATATCTGCGTTGGATTCAGGCTCAGCACCGCATCGACCTCATTTGCGGAATAGCCCTGTTCGCGCATCGCCCCGCTCAAGCGCTCGAACACGAACTGGTACACATCGGTGTGCGCCTGTCCCAGCATGCCCTTCCGGAAACCGGCGAAGGCGATGTTGACCAGATCGTCCAGGCTCAGCGGCAAGCTCTTCTCGATCAGCATGCGGATGACTCCCAACGCGTGCCTGCGCAGCGCGAACGGGTCCTTGTCGCCGGTCGGCTTCTCACCAATGCCAAACAACCCCACCAGTGTTTCCAGCTTGTCCGCCAGCGCCACGCATACGCCCACATCGCTGCGCGGCAGTTCGTCACCAGCAAAGCGCGGCTTGTAGTGATCCTCGATGGCAAAGGCGATGTCGTCCGACAGCCCATCGTGCTGCGCGTAATAGCGCCCCATGATGCCCTGCAGCTCGGGGAACTCGCCGACCATGTCGGTGAGCAGGTCGGCCTTGGCGAGCAGCGCAGCCTGGTCGGCCCGTAATGCCAAGGTCTCGCCGCCCAGCTTTTCACCGATAGCGCGGGCAATCGCCTGCACCCGCGTCACACGCTCGCCCTGGGTCCCAAGCTTGTTGTGGTAGACCACCTTGGCAAGCCCCAGCACGCGCGAATCCAGCGCCTTCTTCCGGTCCTGGTCGAAGAAGAACTTGGCATCGGCCAGACGCGGACGCACCACGCGTTCGTTGCCTTGGATCACGGCAGACGCGTCGGCAGGCGAGATGTTTGAAACGATGAGGAACTGGTTGGTCAGCTTGCCTGCGGCGTCGAGCAGAGGGAAGTATTTCTGGTTTGCCTTCATGGTCAGAATCAGGCATTCCTGCGGCACTTCTAGGAAAGCCTCCTCGAACTTGCCGACCAGCACATTGGGACGCTCGACCAGTGCCGTGACCTCGTCCAGCAGCGCATCGTCCTCGATCGGCTTCAAGCCTGACGGGGCAGCAGCCGCCTGCAGCTGGCGGATGATCTCCGTACGCCGTTCGGCGAAGCTCGCGATCACCGCGCCGTCGTCTTTCAATTGGCTAGCGTAGCTGTCTGCATTCTGTACAACGACCGGGTTCACACGCGCTTCAAAGCGATGGCCTTGTGTATTGCACCCAGCCTGTAAGCCCAGCACGGAAACTTCTTTCATGATCTCGCCGCCATGCATAACAATCAGGCTGTGGGCGGGGCGTACGAAATTAACAGTTTCCCAGCCATCGCCTGATGGATTGGGATATGTCATCACCTTGGGGATGGGTAGGTTTTCCAGTGCGTCTTCAAGTGCACCTTCCAAACTGATGAATAAAGGAGCACCCGCAGCGAGATCATCGCGGTGCTTAAGTACCTTTTTCCCAGCCTCCTCTTCAACGAAAACTCGTTCGCTCATTAACCACTGGATATCTACATCATCGTGATACATCGAACGCAATCGCTTGAGAAGCGGAGCGGTCGGTTTACCCTCCGCATCGAGGCCCACTGAGGCAGGCATGAGTGTTTTTGGGGGTTGGGGGCGGGGTTGTGAAATGCCTCGAACACTGGTGATGTGAACGGCCAGCCGACGCGGCGTGGCATAGGATGTCAGCTGGGAGCCCGGTTCCAGAAAATCATTCAGCTTCAAGCCTTCAAATATTTTCTCGGCAAAGGCCTCGCCCAGCTTTTTCAGCGCCTTGGGCGGCAGTTCTTCGACAAAAAGTTCAACGAGCAAATTTGCGGCGGTCATGCTGCGGCCTTCTTTTCAATCTGTGCCAGCACTTCGTCTGCCCAGGCCTTGGGCGCCATCGGAAATCCGAGTCGAGCGCGGCTGTCGAGATAACTCTTCGCCACCGCACGCGCCAGATTACGGATGCGGCCGATGTAGGCCGCACGCTCGGTCACCGAAATCGCGCCGCGCGCATCGAGTAAGTTGAAGGTGTGTGCGGCTTTCAATACCTGTTCGTACGCCGGCAGGGCGAGATGCGCGCCCATCAGTTCCTGCGCCTTCTTCTCGTGCGCGCCGAACGCAGTGAGCAGGAAATCGACGTCGCTGTGCTCAAAATTGTAGGTTGACTGCTCAACCTCGTTCTGGTGGTAGACGTCGCGGTAAGTCAGGCCCTCGGTCCAGACGAGGTCGTACACACTTTCCACGCCCTGCAGGTACATGGCGAGGCGCTCGAGGCCGTAGGTAATTTCGCCGGTGATTGGCTTGCAGTCGATTCCACCGACCTGCTGGAAGTAGGTGAACTGCGTCACCTCCATGCCGTTCAGCCACACCTCCCAGCCCAGCCCCCAGGCGCCCAGCGTGGGATTCTCCCAGTCGTCCTCGACGAAGCGCACGTCGTTCTTCTTCAGATCGAAGCCCAGCGCTTCGAGCGAGCCGAGATACAACTCCAGAATTTCCGCCGGCGCGGGTTTGAGCACCACCTGGAACTGGTA
>NZ_JAUYRI010000021.1 GCF_030696885.1 Thiobacillus sp. | reverse complement strand
CGACGGCACCGCGCTGCTCGGCGACGACTATACGGCGGGACTGGTTTTCAGCAACGGCGTGACCCTCAGTGGCGGCAACGTCACGGTCCCGGCCGGCGTCACCAGCTTCACGGTCACGGTGCCCACGGTCGACGATGCGATCTACGAACCGACCGAAGCCTTCAATCTGTCGGTCGGCGGCGTCGCCGCCACCGGCACCATCACCGATAACGACGCGGCACCGGTTTTCAGTATCGCGGATGCCTCGATCACCGAGGGCGGATTGATGACCTTTACGGTCACCCGCAGCGGCGATGCCCAGGCCAGCCAGAGCGTGAACTTCAGCACCAGCATCGGCGGCAGCGACACCGCCAGCACCGCCGACTTCACCGCCAACTCGGGCACGCTGACGTTCGCTACCGGTGAAACCAGCAAGACCTTCACGGTGCAGACGACGCAGGATACGATCAACGAGGGCAACGAGACCTTCACCGTCAGCCTCGCCGGCGCCACCGCCGGTGCGACAATCAGCACCACCAGCGGCACCGCGTCCGGCACCATCATCGACGACGACACATCGACCTTGAGCATATCGAGCCCGAGCGTGGCGGAAGATGGTGGCTTTGCGCAATTCACGGTCAGTCTGTCCAATGCCAGTACCCAGAGCACCACATTAAGCCTGGCACTGACCAACGGTACGGCAACCGGCGGCGGTGTCGACTACGGCAGCACCGGTGCGGCCAATCTGCAGGTCTCGACCGACGGCGGCGCCACCTGGGTGAACGCGACCAGCGTCACTATTCCAGCACTGCAAACCAGTGTCCTGGTCCGCACGCCGATCATCAATGACACACAGGATGAGCCTAACGAGACATTCACCCTGACCGCTACGCGTACGGCAGGCACCTCGCTGACCAACGTCGGCGGTGCGGCGGCCGGCACGGCAACCATCACGGACGATGACCCGACACCCAGCCTCGTCATTACAGACGTGACGGTCAACGAAGGCGCAGGCACCGCAAGCTTCACCGTCACCCTGAGCGCGGCAAGCGGTCAGACCGTGAGCGTGAACTATGCCAGTGCAAACGATACGGCAACCAGCGGCGCGGGCAATGACTACACCGCAGTGACCGGCACGCTTACCTTTAATCCCGGCGTGACCAGCCAGACCATTACGGTGCCGATCCTCAACGATGCAGTGTACGAAGGTTCGGAACAGTTCTTCATCAACCTTTCAGGCGCAACCAATGCCACGATTGCGGATGCTCAAGGCGTCGGCACCATCCGCGACGATGGCACCGGCGGACCGCCCGGGACCGACAACGATACGCCGACCCTGAGCGTGACGAACACAACCGTAGATGAGAGTAGCGGCTTTGCGCAATTCACGGTCAGCCTGTCCAATGCCAGTGCCCAGAGCACCACATTAAGCCTGGCACTGACCAACGGTACGGCAACCGGCGGCGGTGTCGACTACGGCAGCACCGGTGTGGCCAATCTGCAGGTCTCGACCGACGGCGGCGCCACCTGGGTGAACGCCTCGACGGCGACAATTGCAGCAGGTTTGATCAGTGTCATGGTACGCACACCGGTCATCAGCGATGCACTGGATGAAGCCAACGAGACCTTTACCCTCACCGCCACACGTACGGCAGGCACACCAGTGACCAACGCCGGCAGCGCAGCCTCCGGCATGGCAACCATCGTAGACGATGATCCGACACCCTCGCTCATCATCAACAATGTGACGGTCAATGAAGGTGCGGGCACCGCAAGCTTCACGGTCACCCTCTCTGCCGCATCGGGGCAGACGGTGAACGTAAATTATGGAACCAGCAACGGCACCGCCACAGCAGGAGCAGACTTCACTACCGCCACGGGCAGTCTGACGTTCAATCCGGGAGTCACCAGTCAGACCATTACGGTGCCGATCCTCAATGATGCGATCTATGAAGGCTCAGAAACCTTCAACGTCACCTTGAGCACCCCGACCAATGCCACGATCGCCACCGCGACCGGCGTCGGCACCATCCGTGATAACGGCACCGGCGGACCGCCCGGGACCGACAACGATACGCCGACTCTGACAGTGTCGAGCCCGACTGTGGCGGAAAACGGCGGTTTCGCGGTCTTTACCGTCGCCCTGTCCAATCAGAGCACGCAGACCACCACATTAAGCCTGGCGCTGGCCAACGGCACGGCAACTGGCGGCGGTGCGGACTACGGCAGCACCGATGCAACCAATCTGCAAGTCTCGACCGATGGCGGCACCACCTGGGTGAACACGTCCAGCGTCACTATTCCAGCACTGCAAAGCAGCGTCCTGGTCCGTACGCCGCTCAACAACGATACGTTGGTGGAAGGCAGGGAAAACTTTACGCTCACGGCGACGCGTACAGCAGGTACCCCACTGACCAACGCCGGCGGTGCGGCGGCCGGTACGGCAACGATCACGGATGATGATACTTTCAGCGTTTCGGCAATCACGGGTGACGACGACGACGTCGACGAAAACCGCGATGCCAGCGGCACAAACGATATTGCCTACACGGGAACCATCAGCAATGTAGCGCCCTCGGTCGTTCTGTCCATCAATGACGCAGTGGCATCGGGGCTGACATCCAACGGCCAGGCGATCAGCTATTCCTGGAATGCAGGTACACAGACCTTAACCGCAAGCACCACTAGCGGTACGGCATTTACCGTAACGCTGAATGCAAGCAATAGCGGCTATACCTACAAGCAGTTCCTGGCGATTGACCATACAACCGTAGCAGGTGAAAGCCACAGCCTCACTATTCCCTTGACACTCATTGCCAAGGAGTCAGGCGGCACCACGATTACAAGCTCGACCCTGAATATCACCGTTTTTGACGATGCGCCCGCGGTGAGTGGCGCCAAGGCAATCTTGGCAGACAACGACGGCAGCCATTTTGAGTCGGGATTCCTGGCGCAGGCCACGTTATCCAATGACGTTACAAGCGTGAGCTGGACCACCACCGGTCTGCCCAACCTGGTATTCGAAGGCAAAGCCGTTCAATACGTGGATAACGGAAATGGCACCCTGACCGGGCAACTGGCCGATGGCACAGTCATTTTCCGCGTCGCAATCAACACAGCGGTCGTGGACGGCAACAACAGCCCTCAGTACACCTTCGAGCTGCTCAACACGCTTGGACGTCTGGGTGTGGCGGGTTCGGAAAACAACTACACGGTCATTTCGGGTGGCAACAACAGCAATCTTGACCTGGGCTTTGGTGGCTTCCTGATCGACCAGATGACCGCTACGGAAAATGGCTCTACAGCCACAGTCAACACCAACAATGGCTGGGTTGGCGTCGCGGGTAACTGGTTTGATCCAGGCGACACGCTGTTCATGAACTTTATCGACCCTTCTGGACAAGCCGGGCAGGTAACGGGCCTCAACATGTTGGTAGAAGGCCAAGGCAGCGGGGCCTATACCCTGAACTGGACCGTGACTGCTGCAATTGATGCAGTGGGGAATACGGTGACCTACTCAGGCAGCACCTCCGGTGCGGGGAATGCAGACGTACCATTCACCATTCCATTGCAAAATGGTGCGCTGTATTTCACCAACCTTACCGTCAGCGCCCCAGCAGGCTCAGGCGACTTCAGGATTTCCTTCGCGACCATTTCAGCAAACAACTACTTTGCTGATATCGCGTTGCCCTTGAGCTATACCCTGACCGACGCTGATGGCGACACGGCTACTGGCGCAATGAATATTGCGCTCGACACCAATGCCCCGCCTGTCATCGATCTGGACACAAACGACAGCAGCGGTGCGACAGGTACAAGTTATCGGGCCACCTACACTGAAAACGGTGCGGGCATACCCATTGCCGATGCAGACGTGCTCATTTCCGATGCGGATAGCACCACACTAGCCAATGCAACAATCCGTCTTACCAATGCGCAGGCTGGCGATGTTCTGGCTGTCGGCACGTTGCCCGCTGGCATCACCGCTAGCATCAACACGTCGGTAGCAGGCCAGATTACGGTCACGCTTACGGGCTCATCGTCGCTGGCGAACTATCAGGCAGCTATTCAGGCGGTTACCTACCGCAGCACCAGCGATGACCCAAGCACGATAGACCGCAATATCGACGTCACCGTAAACGATGGGAAGGCAAGCGCTTCTGCTTCGACGACGATTACGGTCGTTGCGGTCAATGATCCGCCGGTCAACACGGTGCCGGGGGCGCAGACTACGGCCGAGGACACGGCAAGGGTATTCAGCACGGCCAATGGCAATGCGATCACCGTGTCCGATCCGGACGCCAGTAGCCTGACCACGACCTTGACTGCCGCCAATGGCATTCTGACCTTGGGCTCGACTGCCGGTGTAACCGTCACCGGCAACGGCACCGCAACGGTCACCCTTTCGGGCTCGTCTTCCGCTATCAACACGGCGCTGAACGGGACGGCTTTCACCCCCGCAACCGACTACAGCGGTAATGCTCAATTTACCGTCAGCACGTCGGATGGCACGGCGACCGATGTCGATACGGTGAATATAACGGTCACCCCTGTAGCCGACATGCCAACTGTATACGCGCATCTCAGCAGCAACGGGATGATCGCATCGGCTTCCAACAACCTCTTCACCGCCGATTTCAACTCGGGCGGATTGACCGGGTGGACAGGTAATGGCCTCTTTGGCAACAGCTTTGCCGAGATTCCAGGCGGTACCGGCAAAGGCTCGAGCGAAGCCGCGTTGTTCAATTCTGTGGCGTGGAGCGGACAGACCGGTAGCAACACCAATGAGGAAGCCAACTTCTCGGCCCGCTGGGCCGTCAGGACCAATAGTGGCGAATCGGCCAATGGGACGCCGTTTGCCGTCTACAACCAGAGCGGTGCCGCTGGTTCCGACGATGCGCAAGGCTTCCTGCAATACACCGGTTCGGCCCTGACGACTGCCGAAAAGACATCGACAAGCTACGTCATCAATACGCAGATCTATGCGGATGCCAACTCGGCGCAGGCCAACGGTGTCGGATTTGTGTTCGGCTACCAGAACGACAGCAACTATTTCCTTGCGCGCTGGGAAAACCCAAGCCCCGATTACGCGCCCGGTGGATCGCTGTTCAATAGCTATCCGGGGCAATATCAGGAGCTTTCGCTGGTGCAGATCGTAGGCGGCGTGCCGATCGACCTCGCGCGGGCCGTGTTCAATGGCGACGACTGGTTCAGTCTGCGGATTGCTGTCAGCGATACGGGTATCGCTGTCACCGCAGTCGATCTCACCAGCGCAGTGACCACCAGCCTGAACTACAGCTACGGCTCGGTCACAGGGGGCGCCACGACCGCGCCGCCACTCAGGGAGGTCGGTTTTTATTCCTTCGACAACGACTCGGCAGTACGCTTCGACAGTCTGACCATCGATGCCGGCGTCTACAGCTACACGATGAAAACCATCACGAACCTGAGCGACACCGATGGCAGCGAGACGCTCTCAGCGATCACGCTGACGGGCCTTCCGTCTGGCGTCACGCTGACGAATGTGACGACCGGCACGGCCATTGCTGTCTCGGGCGGGACTGCGACCGTACCCCGCGGCGACGATGTGACCATGCTGTCGCCAACCCCGCTGACCAATGCCCAGATCAATGGCATGACGGCATCAGTCACTGCGACCGAAACCGTGGGTGGCAGCACTGCCACGAATTCGTCTTCGGTCAAACTGGACGTGCTCGGGACCAGCAGCGCGGACACGCTCAATGGCGGCACGGGTGACGACTGGATTTCCGGCGGCGCCGGCAACGATACACTCAGCGGCGGCAGCGGCAACGACGTCCTGATCGGCGGCGCCGGCAACGACACGCTGACCGGCGGCCTTGGCGCCGACGTCTTCAAGTGGGAACTCAGCGACCGCGGCACGCCGGGCACTCCGGCAGTCGACACCGTCACCGATTTCGACAGCGCGGTGAACAGCGACAAGCTCGATCTACGCGACCTGCTGCTGGGCGAAAGCCATGACGGCACGGATGCGGGCAACCTCTCCGACTACCTGCACTTCGAGGTGTCGGGCAGCAATACCGTCATCCAGATCAGCAGCACCGGCGGCTTCTCGGGCGGCTACAGCGCGGGCGCGACCGATCAGCGCATCGTGCTGAACAACACCGACCTCACCGGCGGTGGCACGCTCAGCGCCGACCAGCAGATCATTCAGGACCTGCTGAGCAAGGGCAAGCTGATCACCGACTGATGAGCCACCCTGCCTGCTGTATGCTGATGCCAGACGCTGATAAAAGGGGTAAAGCGTGCCTTATGTAAAACGTGACGAACAGGGCCGGATCTCCACGCTGAGCCTGGTGCCCGAAAGCGGGCTGGAAGAGATCCCGGCCACCTCGCCGGAGCTGCTCGATTTCATGCGCAATGCGGGCATGGAACAAAGCACGCTGCAGCAGTCCGACATGCGGCTGGTGCGGGTGCTGGAGGATTTGATCGATCTGCTGATCGACCGCGATGTGATCCGCTTTACCGACCTGCCGTTGCCGGCGCAGGAAAAGCTGATGGAGCGCCGCTCGATGCGTCAGTCGCTGGGCGCGCTCGACCTGCTCGGCGGCGCCAACGAAACCATCTGAGCCGGCGAGCCCGGTTCAGCCGAGCACGATGCCCGGCCCCGTCATGCCCTTGAAACCCAGCTCTTTCAGGCATGCAGCTTCCTGCTGATTGAGCACACCCTCAGCGATGGTCATCATGCCCATGGTGTGGGCAATCGTGCACAGGCCGCGCAGGAAGGTCTGGTTGCCGGGACTGTGGTCGATGTCGCGAATGATCGCACTGTCGATTTTCAGGTAGTCGAGCCCCACGTCATGCAGCTCGCCGATGTGGCATATATGGCTGCCGGCATGCTCGAGGCCGATGGTGCAGCCCAGAGGTTTGAGCGTATCGCAGAACATGCGGAACTCCCGGGCATGGCGATAGGCGACAAACTCCGGGATATCGATCCAGAGTTTTTTCGCCAGCGTGCGGTTGCCCCTGAGTGCCCGGTAATAACGCGCGCCCAACACCGGATCACATACGGATTGCGGCGACACGTTGATGCAAAGTGGACCCTCGTTCGCTTCCAGCCAGTCGAGCGCGCGGTCAAACACAGCCTGGTCGATACGCTCCGCCAGCCCCAGCCGGCTGGCCCAGGGCATGAAGGACTGCGCCGACATCCACTCGGACCGCTGTACGTTCTGCATGCGCGCCGGCGCTTCGTAATGAATCAGCGCCCCCTGCGCATCCAGCACCGGGTAGGTCACAAACTGGATCCGCTTCTGATTGATCGCCGTTTCGATCAGCACCTTCCAGGCGGCGGCCATGCTGGCAACCGGCTTCCATTCCCCTTCCGAATCACCTGTCTCGATCGCGCTGCCGCCTTCCATCTCGGCACGGGCCAGGGCCATGTCGGCACGCGACAGCACCTGCGATATCGGGTCGCCATGCCGGTAGACGGCAGCACCCAGCAGCACGGTGCGCTCCGCAGCCGCGCTCGGATCGCTGATCGACAGCTGCACCCGTGCACTGATCCGCTTTGCCAGCTCCTCGACCGACTCCGCATTGGAGGCAAGTACCGAGAAATCGGAACCGTTCAGGCGTCCAATCAGGCAGGATTCGTCCGCGCAGCAATCCTCTAGCGCACCCGCCACCCGTGTCAGCAGCGCATCGGTAGCCTCCCGCCCCAGCGTCTTGTTCAGCCCGATCAGGTCGGGCAGGCGCAGGATGAACAATGCGCCGGCTGGCGCTGCGCTTTCGTCTTCCAGCGCATGCTGCGTCTTCTTCAGGAAATGTTCGCGGTTGAGCACGCCAGTCAGCGCGTCATGCTGAGCCCCGCGACGCAGCTGCTCGAGCCGCGCCGACTCTTCGTCGAGCATGCTGCGCACCTGCGACGACAGGGTATTCATCGCACGCACCACGCTGCGAAACTCCCGCGTGCGCGGTTCGTCGATCGTGATGAAACGGCGTGCACCGATCGCCTCGGCCTGCCTGACCACGTCGCCCAGCGGGCGGGTAATGACCCGCAGCACCAGCGTGCCGATCAAGCCGCACAGCAAGGCACTGATCAGAAACCAGCCAAGCAACCTGAGGTTGCCGTGCCACAGCGCCTCATGGGCGAAGCGCTCGTGGCTGACCACTGTCAGCGTGCCATACTGCCGCCAGCCGTCCTGAACCTGGGCCACGCCGGGCTCGGTATTGAGGGGAATCATGCGGACAAACCAGGCCGGTATCTTGTCGGCGCCGGCCTCGCTGACTTTTTCCACCATCGGCGTGCCGGTGGGGGACACCAGGCTGATCCGCTTGTAGTGGCCGATGTCGAACTGGGCGGACAGCAGCAATTCGATCAGGACCGGGTCCTTGTCGATCTGCGACATCGACAGCGCCAGCGAATTGGCATTGTCGACGTTCTTCAGCCGCAGCTGATCTTCCAGATAGGTTTTTGCCGACCACGCACTGACCAGAAAACTGATCCCGAATGCGAGGGTCATGATGGCCGCGATGGCAATCCAGAGCTGCTTGTTGAGTGTCATGACGTTTCCCTGGGCACAAGATGGTTCATTCGATTCCTTCTTCACGCATCCGGACAAGCAGCGACTGCCATTTCGACAGCCGCTGCGACCCGCTGGCGGCACGCGGTACCACCCCACCTACCCACAGCCCCTCGGTGTTGAAACCGAAGATCGTGGTCAGGTCAGTGCGGCGCGATGCAGGCCGAATGTCCGAAATCAGGTTGTCCAGGACCAGCGGCTCGGCGTCTGGTGCCGGATAATAGCTCAGGACCATATGCGCCTGGACCAAGGCGCTTCGCGGTCCTCCGATGCGTGCCTTGACGTAGGTGAGCCGCATCTTGCCGGACGGCACGCCCAGCAGCTTCAGGGTCACATACTTGGCAATCGCAAAATCCTCGCAGTCGCCTTCCCCGCGTCCGAGCGTTTCCAGTGGCGTTGCCCAGTAATCCGGCTGGCCCCAGATCTCGCTGTCCTCGCCGAAACGGGTTCTGCGGTTGAAAAAATCATTTACCCGCTGCAGCTTGATGGCATCGGTCTGTTGCGCCGACTGGGTCACCAACTCGCGCCAGGCCGTCACCGCAGTCTTTCCCGATTCGCCATAACGCTGGCCAGCCAGGGTCAGCATGCGGTCCAGATCGGACTGGGCATACACCAGCCCCACGCCGAGAACCAGGAAAACAAATCGTTTCCAGAAGGCAAATTTTCCGACGAAGGGTCGATAATTCAGCATCTATCCGTCAGGCAGCGTGAATATCAGCGCGCAGGATGGCCGCTGAATCCATCGAATAGCAGCACCACACACACAGGACGCAGGCTGCCATGCAACTCAACATCAGGCAAAGCCGGCGTGCCCGGCACAGCCGAGGCGATGGGGAGAGCTCATGAGGTTTGTGCGGACAGGGCAGCCATGCTGGCGCCATAGCTGGTATGATTTTTGCGCATGACTTCCGGCATCACTCAATATTATTCAAAGTTAACGGACATGTTCCCCGAGGCTGAAGGAATGACCAGAAGAAAAACAGCGCTGTGCCTAATTGCATCGATCGTGGGCCTTCTTTCGCTCTCCGCTTTCGCCCAGCAACCGGCCACGCTTCAGGATGTGGTTAAAAAAGCCATTGTAAGCAACCCGGAAGTGCAGGCCCGCTGGCATGCCTTTCTCGCTGCCGGCCACGAGCAGGACGTTGCGCGCGGCGGGTATTTCCCGCGCCTGGACCTCACCTCGGGCGTGGGCCGCGAAAGCCTGAAGCAGCCCAATCTGCCGACCACCCAATATACCCGTCGTGGCGCGGCACTGACGCTGAACCAGATGCTCTACGACGGCTTTGCCACCCGCGACGAAGTCACGCGGCTAGCACACGCCAGGCTGGTGCGCTACTACGAGGTGCTCGACGCGTCCGAGACGACTGCGCTGGAAGCCACGCGCGCCTACACCGACGTGCTGCGCTACCGCGAACTTTCACGGCTGGCGCAGGAAAACTTTGCCCAGCACGATCAGGTGTTTGGCCAGATTCAGGAACGCGTGCAGGCCGGCGTCGGCCGGCGCGTCGACCTCGAGCAGGCCGGCGGCCGTCTGGCGCTGGCGCAATCCAACATGCTCACCGAGGCCAGCAACCTGCACGACGTCAGCGCGCGCTATCTGCGTATCGTCGGCGAATTGCCGCCCGGCGAGATGATTGCCCCCGCCCTGCTCGACCAGGGCATTCCGCCCGACGTCGAAGCCGCCCTCAAGCTCGCCTATCAGGGCAGTCCCGCGTTCAACGCGGCCATCGAAAATGTGCGCGCAGCGCAGGCCGAAGCACGCGGCCGCCAGTCGAATTTCCACCCGCGCATCGATCTGCGTGCCAGCAAGGATATTTCCTACAACCAGGAAGGCATTGCCGGGCGGCGCGACGACCAGGTGATCGAACTGGTGCTCAACTACAACCTGTTCAAGGGCGGCTCCGATCGCGCCCAGGCGCGCCAGTATGCCGAACAGCTGGCGCAGACCAAGGAACTGCGCGACAAGGTTTGCCGCGACACGCGCCAGACGCTGTCCATCGCCTACAACGACATCCAGAACCTGAATCGCCAGTTGGGCTACCTCGACCAGCACCAACTGGCCATCGAAAAAGCGCGCGAAGCCTATCGCAAGCAGTTCGACATTGGCCAGCGCACTCTGCTCGACCTGCTCGACACCGAGAACGAATACTTCCAGGCACGCCGTGCCTACGTGAATGCCACCCACGACCATGCCATCGCCCATGCGCGCACGCTGGCCGGCATGGGCACGCTGCTGTCCGCGCTCGACGTCGGGCGTGACGGAATGCCCACGCCGCAGGAACTGGGGCAGGACAAACAGGGCGTCGACACCGACGGCCAGTGTCCCGCTGTCGCCCCGGTGAGCGTGGCGGCGACGCAATTCCAGCCGACGCCCCGCACGCCCGCAGCCAGCGCGGCACAACCGGTCGTCCCGGCCGCCGTTGCGCCGGTTCCGGCCGTGCCGGCCCAATCCGTCCAGCAGGCGCTGGACAGTTGGGCTTTGGCCTGGTCGGCCAAGGATTTCCCGCGCTACCGCGGCTATTACGCGCAAAGCTTCGCCCCCGAAAACGGCCGCACGCTGGAGCAATGGGCCAGCGATCGCGCCGTGAATCTGGCCCGCCCAGGCAACATCACGGTCGGCATCGACAGTCTCAAGGTCGAGACCCTGACAGCCGACCGCGCGGTGACCGAGTTCCGCCAGACCTATACCTCGCCCAACTACCGCGATGTTTCAATCAAGCGACTCGACTGGGTGCGTGAAGGCGATCGCTGGAAAATCCAGCGCGAGCGGATGATCGGCGCCCCGCAGCAGGTCTGGGTACCGGACCTGATGAAGCCCAAGCCCAAAAAGAAGCGCGCAAGCAAAGCGGCCAACGACTGCAAGTGCGACTGACGAAGGCGTAAAAACAGGCGCCCGGCAACAGACCGGCGCGTCGGAGTACGGCAGCCTGTTAAAATGGCGTCCTGCTTCGTACCTGCTCCGCCTTCCCGATGGAATCCATTCCGACCGCACCGGCACACACCGGCGATCCCGCCCTGGTGCGCGACGTCAAAAAGCGCCGCACCTTCGCCATCATCTCGCACCCCGATGCGGGCAAGACCACGCTGACCGAAAAGCTGCTGCTGTTCGGCGGCGCGATCCAGATGGCCGGCACGGTGAAGGCGCGCAAGAGCGGCAAATACGCCACCTCCGACTGGATGGAAGTCGAGCGCGAGCGCGGCATTTCGGTGGCGAGCTCGGTGATGCAGTTTTCCCACGGAGACTGCGTCTTCAACCTGCTCGACACTCCAGGTCACAAGGACTTCTCGGAAGACACCTACCGCGTGCTGACCGCGGTCGACGCCGCCATCATGGTGGTCGACGCCGCCAAGGGCGTCGAAGAGCAGACCATCAAGCTGCTGGAAGTGTGCCGCCTGCGCGACACGCCCATCATCACCTTCATCAACAAGATGGACCGCGAAGTGCGCGAGCCGCTGGAACTGCTGGACGAGATCGAGTCGATCCTGAAAATCCAGTGCGCACCGGTGACCTGGCCAATCGGCATGGGCAAACGCTTTCATGGCGTATACCACCTGATCAACGACGAAATCCTGCGCTTCAAGGCCGGCGAAGAGAATGCCGGTCAGCAGTTCGAATCGCTGCAGGGCCTGGGCGATGAGGCGCTGCGTGAACGCTTCCCGCTCGAAGCCGATACCCTGCTGTCGGAAATCGAACTGGTGCGCGGCGCCGGCGTCGGATTCGAACTGGATGCCTTTTTGAAAGGCAAACAGTCGCCGGTGTTTTTCGGCTCCGGCATCAACAACTTCGGCGTGCGCGAAGTGCTGCGCGCGCTGGCCGACTGGGCGCCGCCGCCGCAGCCGCGCGAGGCCGTCGAGCGCGTGGTCGATCCCACCGAGCCCAAGTTCACCGGCTTCGTGTTCAAGATCCAGGCCAACATGGATCCGCAGCACCGCGACCGCATCGCCTTCTTCCGCGTCTGCTCCGGCCGCTATACGCCCAACATGAAAGTGCGCCACCGTCGCACCGGCAAGGACATGAAAATCGCCAACGCCGTCGTCTTCATGGCCAACGAGCGCACCCGCATGGAAGATGCGGTGGCCGGCGACATCATCGGCATCCACAACCACGGCCAGCTGCATATCGGCGACACCCTGACCGAGGGCGAGGCGCTGCAGTACAAGGGCATACCTTATTTCGCGCCCGAACTGTTCAGCCGCCCGCGCCTGCGCGACCCGCTGCGTGCCAAGCAACTGAACAAGGGTCTATTGGAACTCGGCGAAGAAGGCGCAGTGCAGGTGTTCGAGCCCTTCGTCGACAACACGCTATTGATCGGCGCGGTCGGTCAGCTGCAGTTCGAAGTCGTCGCCCATCGTCTGAAAACCGAATACGGCGTCGATGCCAGCTTCGAGAACGCCGGCATCTACACCGCGCGCTGGGTCACCTGCCCCGATGCCGCACATTTGGCCGAATTCACCAAGGCCAACACGCTCAAGCTGGCGAAGGACGTCGACGGCAACCTGGTGTATCTGGCGGATACGCGGGTGAACCTGCAACTGGCGCAGGAACGTTGGCCGAAGGTCGCGTTCCACGACACGCGCGAGCATGGGCAGGTGATGGGTTAGTCGCTCGCGCCGCACGTCAGGCAAGCCCACACTGCTCGCAAGGACTGAACGGGGGCCTGGCCGTTTTGGACAGGCAACGGCGTGCGCCCGACTTTGCTATACAAAGAGCGCGCCCGCCGCCATGGCTGGAGCCGCAAAACAAATAGCGAGGCAACCGTCATGATCAGCCCCAAGCGCATATTCGATTTGGGCCGCAAGGCCGTCGCGGCCTACATGGCCGATAACGCGATGAGCATGGGGGCGGCGATCGCCTATTACACGACATTCTCGCTCGCCCCGCTGCTGGTGATCGTGATCGCCGTGGCCGGCGCGCTGTTCGGTCGGGAGGCGGTAGAGGGACAAATCGTGACGCAGCTCGGCGGGTTGATCGGCCATGAAGGCGCGGTCTTCGTGCAAACCTTGCTGCGCAGCGCCAGCGATACCGGGCGCGGCATGGTAGCGGGGTTGGTGAGTCTGGCCGTGCTGGCAATCGGCGCTACGACTGTATTCGCCGAGTTGCAGCGGGCGATGGATCGCATCTGGAACGTGCCTGAGTCTGTCAAGCCTTCGGGCATCTGGGCACTGCTGAGGACGCGGCTGCTGTCTTTCGGGCTGATCCTGGGGCTGGCATTCCTGCTGATGCTGTCGCTGGTCGTCAGCGCTGGCCTCGCCGCGCTCGGCCAGTGGACCGACGGCCTGATGCTCGGATGGGAAACTGTGCTTCAGTGCCTCAACATGCTGGTGTCGGTGTTCATCAGCACCTTGCTGTTCGCGATGATCTTCAAGCTGATGCCGTCTGTCCGTATCGCCTGGCGCGACGTGTGGATCGGCGCGGGGGTGACCGCCGTGCTGTTCGAGATCGGCAAGCTGCTGATCGGACTGTACCTCGGCAAGAGCGCCGTGACCGAATCCTTCGCGGCCGCAGGCTCGCTGGTCGTGCTGCTGGCCTGGGTGTATTACGCCACGCAGATTTTCCTGCTGGGGGCGGAATTCACCAAGGTGTATGCGAACGAGGGCGGTTCGCTGAAAGCCGGCGCGATGCCCGACCCAGGTGACACGCGCCCCCGTCCGCCGTCTCCGGACTAAGCGGCTTCCAGATTTTCATCTCGATCAGGCCGCCACGGGGCAGGCGCTGACGGTGCCGCTTGAGCAGTCGGCTTATATGTGGGCATTCTTGCCCCGATACTTAAGATTCAGGCTCGGCTGTCCAGGTCGCCGCGCCCGATTCGATCGGCAGCTTGTGGGCCAGCCGAAGCGCCCGCAGCATGGACCGCTTTTTCGCCTGGTGCGCATGCATCCGCCGCAGGATGTCGTCCAGCGCCCGCACGGCGCTGAGGACATAAGGCCCCTTGTTGAGCATGACGCATTCGGCCCGTAGCCCCATCGCGGCATCGGTGATCTCGGCGCGCGAAGGTCGGCCTTCCTTGGCGAGCGTTTCCAGCACCTGAGTCGCCCAGATCACGGGGACGTGTGCCGCCTCGCACAGCCACAGAATTTCCTCCTGAACTTCCGCCAGCCGCTCGAAGCCGCACTCGACGGCGAGGTCGCCGCGGGCGATCATCACCCCGCACTGGGGCGCACGCATGGCGGTCAACAGCATGTCGGGCAGGTTCTCGAAGCCGCGCCGCGTTTCGATCTTGAGCACGATGGCCGGCTGCCGGCTCCCCAGGCTTGCCAGCCGCGCTTGAAGCGCGGCAACGTCCTGGGCGCAATTGGCGAAGGACAAGCCGACGATGTCCGCATGCTGGGCCACGAAGGGCAGGTCCTCGATGTCCTTGTCCGTCATGGCTGCAATGCGCAGGTCGCTGTCGGGCAGGTTGATCCCCTTGTCGGCGCGCAAGTTGACGGCCCTCAAGTATTCCTGCGTGATGCGGACGCGCACCTGCGACGGTTCCACTTTTTCGATGACGCCGCCGATCTTGCCGTCGTCGAACCAGATCGTCTCCCCCGCCCGCACGTGCTCGAAAACGTCCGGAATGGTGCAACCGATCATCGCCGGGGTCAGGAGTGCGCCCATGCTGTCGTAAGTTGCCGCGCGTCCCGGCTTCAGATCGCGGGTCACGATCAGCAGGTCGCCCCTTTGCAGGGCAATGGCGGTATCTCCCGGCGGCAACGCGCCGAGTCGGCACGCGCGCGCATCCGCGTCGCCTTCACCCGGCGCCGCCTGAAGACGCGTCCCCGGGACGAGGTAAGCAGTGCGGCCCGCTTCCGCCCAGCATCCCTGATCGGTCACGTCGACAATCTTGAAAGTGCGACGGGAATCCCGGGCATCGGTGAACTTCACGACCTCCCCGACCTGCAGCCGGGACAGCCAGTCGGACGGCACGGGCAGGCACGCACTCGCCGGCGAAGGCGGCTGCACAGGGGCGTCTTCCGGGCTCAACCAGACCCGCGCCGGCGCCGTGACCCGCCCGTAGGCATCGCGGCGAGGGTGGATCCGGATCACGGCGGGACCGGGTTCCAGCGGACCAGTACGCAACTTTGGACCGGCCAGATCCATGAATACGCGGCAGGCGCGTCCCAGCGCGCGCTCCGCCTGTTTCAAATGCTCGATCATGCGGGCCCAGGCTGCGGCATCGTCGTGCGCGCAATTGATGCGCATGCAGTCCATGCCTTGCTGCAGCAGATGATGAACCAGCAGATAATCGTCGGCCGCCTCGCTCGGCATGGTCACCATGATCCGCACCGGACGGCCGTTCGTCGCCGGCCCGAGCAAGGCGTCGGTGTGTTCGGCCAGCAGGCGCTCGCCGCGAGCGAACTCAAATTCGTCTGACGCCCGCGGAGCGTCCTGACAGGCGCCTCGTACAAGGGTGCCCAGCACCCGCAGCACCGCATCAACCGATGCCAGAACATTTGACTCGGCACGTCCGAGTGAAGACACCCCCATCGCGGCCAGGGCGCGCTGCAGCGGTCGCAGGTCGCGGCGCCGCAGCGCCAGGTAATGCAGGAGATTGCGGGAACTGTCACGGTAATTCGCGTGAATATCGGCAAGATGCGGCTGCGTCCTGGACTCGTTGGCGAGCATGTCCGCCCGAATGCGCGTGAGTTCCGTAAGGGCCAGCTCCACGCCCGGCGAATCCGGGCAGACCGGGTTGGGGCCGCTTGCCTCGGCGACCGTCATCGAAACCGCCTAGTGGACCGGCTTGAGCGCATAAACGCCCGTCGAACGGGACATGTCGAGATTGCGCACCAGGACCACTACGTTATGGGTGTCGAGGTGGTTGATGAACACTTCGCTGGCAAAAATCCGGCCATCGCGGCACCGGGCCTGGAAGGCAAAGGCGCAATGGCAGAGGAAGGCCAGACGCGAGTTGATGCGGCCTTCCTGAACCAGGTCGGCATCCGGCAGCTGCGGCAGGAGAACGGAAATGGGACGGCCGATCAATTCGTCCGGCCGATAGCCGAATACAGGCTCGCACGCCCGGCTGCAATCGCGGATCACGCCCAGATCATCCAGGGTCAGTGTTGCCAGATCGATGGCCCGCAGGCCGGAACTCTCCGACGGGGCATGTGGGTGGGGGTGAGGGGTTTTCAGCTGCAGGCTGCTTGCTCTCTCCATGGCGGACTCCAGTGCAAACAATGTTCCAGTGGGACTGAAATTTTGACGCCTGAAAATGAAGCATTCGTGACCCAAAAAAGAAGCTTTTTTTGCATGCTTCTCTTGCGCAAAGCGCGTGTAGCCTACCGGCCCGATTGTTACAGGCCGAGGTAGCCAATCAATCGCATATGGGTGTAGCTTTGAACCTGAGTTTCTAAAAATGAAGGAAACGTTGCGATGAGAAAACCCGCGGATGAATACCTCGAAAAAGCTGGGCAGCTGAAGCAGGAGGAAACCGAGCGCTTGTTGGCCAGAATGCGGACCAAGCTCATGCGCAGACTGGAAGACAAGAAAATGAGCGTGCAGGAAGCCGTGGCCATTCAGCTCGAAATCGAAGACGAGGAGCTGCAGGAGTGGCGCGCGCGTATGGCCGAAATCAGCAAGAAATCCAAGCAAAAATAGCAGCCGTGCCGACCGGATCGGCGACGCGCGCTGAAGTAAAGTCACAGGTGTCATCACCTTACAAAAACCCTAGCTGCCCGGTAGCCTGCATGCCGGCAGTCACACTCTAGCGCCCATGTCCGAAGCAACAAGCAAGACCGAAACCTTTATCCACAAGCCGCGGGTGGCGTATTTCTCCATGGAAATCGCGATGGAGAGCGATATCCCGACCTACAGCGGTGGCTTGGGGGTGCTGGCGGGCGACACCCTGCGCGCCGCGGCAGACATCGGGGTGCCAATGGTGGCGGTCACCCTGGTGTCACGGGCCGGCTACTTTCGCCAGGCGATCGATCCGCAGGGCCGGCAGGTCGAACTGGCCGACGACTGGGACCCCGCCCGCTACACCACCCGGCTGCAGGCCACCGTGGCGCTTGAGCTGGAGGGTCGCCAGGTGTGGGTGGGCGGCTGGCTCTACGTGCTGAATTCCTGGGTCGACGACGGCGTGCCGATCCTGCTGCTGGATACCGATTTGCCGGTGAACGATCCGCGCGACCGCGACATCACCCGCCATCTGTACGGCGGCGACGAAACCTATCGAATCAAGCAGGAAGCGGTGCTGGGCCTCGGCGGCATCGCCATGCTGCAGGCCCTGGGCTTCACGCTCATGGGCTACCACATGAACGAGGGTCATTCGGCCTTCCTCACCCTGGCGCTGCTTCGGCGTTTCACCCATCCCCACGAAGGCCTGCGGCCCGGCGAAAGCCCTTACGACCTGCCGCGTGTGCGGGAACTGTGCACCTTCACCACGCATACGCCGGTGGAAGCGGGCCACGACAAATTCGACTACGACCTGGTGCGGCGCATCTATGGCGACCAGCTGGACCTGGGCACGATCAAGCTGCTGGCCGGCGAGGACAGACTCAACATGACCCGCCTGGCCCTCAACCTCTCGGAGTACGTGAACGGGGTGGCCAAACGGCATGCCGAGGTCTCCCGGCAGATTTTCCCGGGCTACGCGGTCCACGCGGTCACCAACGGCGTGCATGCCTCCACCTGGACCAGCCCCTCCTTTGCCGAGATGTACGACCAGCATGTGCCGGGCTGGTGCCATGAGCCGGAGCTCCTGACACGTGCTGACCGCATCCCGGACGAGGTGCTGTGGGCGGCGCACCAGGAATCCAAGCAGACGCTGATTGGCAAGGTGCGGGAACTCACCGGCGTGAGCCTTGCCCTGGACCAGCCCATTCTCGGCTTTGCGCGGCGCATGACGGCCTACAAGCGCGCGGACCTGATGTTCACCGACCTTGCCCGTCTCAAGGCCATCGCCAGAGAGCACCCTTTCCAGATCGTCATGGCCGGCAAGGCTCACCCGAACGACACCGCGGGCAAGCAGCTCATCGAGATGCTGCACGCCCACATGCGCGAGCTGGCGGAAGACATTCCCATGGCCTTCCTGCCCGACTACGACATGGCCTTGGCGCTGCACATGGTGTCCGGATCGGACCTGTGGCTCAACACCCCGCTGCGACCCCTGGAAGCCTCCGGCACAAGTGGCATGAAAGCCGCATTCAACGGTGTGCCCCAGTTCTCGGTGCTGGACGGATGGTGGGTGGAAGGCTGCCTGGAAGGCGTCACGGGCTGGGCAGTGGGCGACGACACCCCCACCGCCAACGGCCACGATGCCGTGGCCCTGTACGACAAGCTGGAACAGGTGATCCTGCCGCTCTGGTACGAGGACCGTCCGGGCTGGTCCGCCGTCATGAAAGGCGCCATCAGCCGGAACGCGGCCTACTTCAACAGCCACCGCATGATGCGTCGCTACGCCACCGAAGCCTATCTGAGATAAACGCTTCTGCAACCGGGGTGCGGGATCGTGCGCCGCTGTCATAAATCCTTAACTTGAGCGCGATTTAAAACTATATAAACTGTTTATTTCGTATCGTTATTTGGAGTCCAGACATGGCAGAAAACGACAAGAAACCGACCGACGCGCAAGCCACGAAACCCGCGGCGAGCCCTGCGCCGACCGCCCAGAAAACCGTGGCCGCCAAGCCCGCCGCACGGCCCAGAAAACCCGCCGCAGCCGCGCCTGCAACCCGAAGCAAGGCAACGGCCGCAACGGCGAAAAAACCCGTCGCACGCGCCGCTGCCACAAGAAAATCGCCACCGGTCAAAAAGGCTGCAAGCAAACCCGCGCCCCTGGTTGCCAAAACGGCCAAGGCCGGCAAGCCCGTCAAAGTGAAAAAACCCAAGCTGGTCCGTGACAGCTTCACCATGCCGGAAGGTGAATACGCGCTGATTGCGGCACTCAAGAAGCGCTGCCTCGCTGCGGGCGTGCCGGCGAAAAAAAGCGAGATCCTGCGCGCAGCCGTGGCGAATCTGGCGAAACTGAGCGACGCCTCGGTCGCTGCAGCGCTGCGTCGCCTCGACGTCATCAAGACCGGACGCCCCGCCAAAGGGAACAAGTAAGCCCGCTTGTTTAAGCCGGAATACCTCCGGGCGTTCGCCGCGCCCGGCCGGCTGAACTCAGTGCTCCCGGAAAAACCGAATTGCCTCGTCCAGCCGATGCACGGGGTGAATTTCCATCCCGGCAATCTTCTGCTTGGGTTGGTTGGCCGCAGGCACGATGGCCTGGGTGAAGCCGAGTTTGGCGGCTTCCTTCAGGCGCTCCTGGCCGCGCTGCACCGGGCGGATTTCGCCGGCCAGGCCCACTTCGCCAAACATCACCAGCTTGTCGGGCAGCGGCTGGCTTCGGAGTGACGACACGATGGCCGCCAACACCGCAAGGTCAGCGGCGGGTTCGCTGATCTTCACCCCGCCGACCGCATTGACGAACACATCCTGATCGAAGCAGGCGATGCCGGCGTGGCGGTGCAGCACGGCGAGCAGCATGGCGAGGCGGTTCTGCTCCAGGCCCACGCTGAGACGACGCGGGCTCGGCGCGTGGCTCGCGTCGACCAGTGCCTGGATTTCCACCAGCAAGGGCCGCGTGCCTTCCTGCGTCACCAGCACACAGGAACCCGGCACCGGCTCGCCGTGGCGCGACAGGAAAATCGCCGAGGGGTTGGACACGCCCTTGAGGCCCTTCTCGGTCATCGCGAACACGCCGATTTCGTTGACCGCGCCAAAGCGGTTCTTGAACGCGCGCACCAGACGGAAGCTCGATCCGGTGTCGCCCTCGAAATACAGCACGGTGTCGACGATGTGTTCGAGCACACGCGGGCCGGCGATCGCGCCTTCCTTGGTGACGTGGCCGACCAGGATAATCGCGGTGCCGGTCTGCTTGGCGTGGCGCGTCAGCTGCGCGGCGCACTCCCGCACCTGCGCCACCGAGCCGGGGGCCGAGGTCAGCGCCTCGGAATACACGGTCTGGATCGAGTCGATCACGGCGACGTCGGGCTTCAGGTCGGTGAGTTGCGCGAGGATGGCTTCGAGCCGAATTTCCGGCAGCACTGGCAGATTGGTTTCGGGAAGGCTGAGGCGGCGTGCGCGCAGCGCCACCTGGCGCGCCGATTCCTCGCCGCTGACATAGAGGGTCTTCATGCGGCCTGAGAGGCCCGCCATGGCCTGCAGCAACAGCGTCGACTTGCCGATGCCGGGGTCGCCGCCGATCAGCGTCACCCCGCCCGGCACCAGGCCACCGCCGAGCACGCGGTCGAGCTCGCCGATGTCGGTGGCGATGCGCGACTCTTCGCTGCCCTCCACTTCGTGCAGCATCTGCACGGTGCTGGTCGCCGCCAGCGAGGCAAAACGCGGCTTGGCCGACTCAGCAATGGTCTCGACCAGCGTGTTCCAGGCGTTGCACGCCGGGCACTGCCCCTGCCACTTGGGCGACTGTCCGCCGCACTCGGTGCAGGTGTAGATCGTTTTTGTTTTGGCCATCAGGCGATGTGTTTCTTCGTTGGTATTTCGTTCATAGCCCGACCTCGCGCTGGTGACGGATCGCGAGCACGGTCACAACGTCTCGAATTTCGTGATAGCGGTACAGCGCAATGTAGCCCGTGCTTCCGCGCGAAATGACCAGTTCGCGCATCAGGCCTCCTCGACGTCTGCCTATGTTTGGATGCAATCGCAGGGTTTCAACTGCCGAGATAATAAGTGGAATGGTCTTTCTGGCGGCCGGAACATCCGCTTCAAGCAGGAAATCTTCCAGTCTGTCCAGATCATCAAGTGCTTGTAGGGTATAGACAACCGCCGTCATCGATCAGATCTTGATCGGTTTGGGACGCTTGACAGCTTTGCCTTCGAGCTTATCCAGCAGGTATTGATGCACATCCTCAGCGGCATAAGCGAGTCCCGTCTCGGTCATTATCCGGTCGGCCTCCAGGGCCTCGGCCATGAACGCGGCGTAGGCCTCGGATTGCGCGACGCGCTCTTCCAGCGCATCGATCATCCAGGCGTGAGGCGATTTGCCGGCCGCCTCGGCCAAGGGCGCAATCCGTGCCTTGAGCGGTTCGGGCAGTTTGAGTGTAGTGGTGGCAGCCATGACGCTCTCCTGTCAATAAGGTGACACCAAAGTATCACCACCATGAATCATCGTCAATTCAGGCCGGGAATACGCCTGTCGACAGATAGCGGTCGCCGCGGTCGCACACGATGGAGACGATCACCGCATTCTCGACTTCCTTCGACAACTGCAGCGCCGCCCACAGCGCACCGCCGGACGAGATGCCGGCGAAGATGCCTTCTTCGCGTGCGAGCCGCCGGGTGGTTTCCTCGGCATCCTGCTGGCTGACGTAGATCATGCGGTCGACGCGGCTCGGGTCGCAGATTTTCGGCACGTATTCCTCCGGCCATTTGCGAATGCCGGGAATCTGCGCACCTTCGGTCGGCTGCACGCCGACGATCTGGATCGCGGGGTTCTGTTCCTTTAGATAGCGCGAGCAGCCCATGATGGTGCCGGTGGTGCCCATGCTGGAAACGAAGTGGGTGATTCTGCCCTGGGTGTCGCGCCAGATTTCCGGTCCGGTGCTGCGGTAGTGCGCCTCGGGGTTGTCGGGGTTGGCGAACTGGTCGAGGATTCTGCCGATGCCCTGTTTTTCCATTTCGACCGCCAGGTCGCGCGCGCCCTCCATGCCGGAGGCCTTGCTGACCAGCTGCAATTCGGCGCCAAAGGCGCGCATGGTCTGCCGCCGCTCGATCGACAGGTGCTCGGGCATGATGAGGATCAGCTTGTAGCCGCGCATTGCTGCCGCCATCGCCAGCGCGATGCCGGTGTTGCCGCTGGTCGCTTCAATTAGCGTGTCGCCCGGCTTGATCTCGCCGCGCGCTTCGGCCCGCTCGATCATCGACAGCGCCGGCCGGTCCTTTACCGAACCCGCCGGGTTGTTGCCTTCGAGCTTGACCAGCACGGTGTTCGACGTCTCCCCCGGCATGCGCTTCAGCCGCACCAGCGGCGTGTTGCCGACCGTATCCTCGATTGTTTTGTAGCTGCTCATGGATTCAACTCAAGCATCGCATTCGAACGGTTTCTCTCGATTTCCCGGTAACCCGAATCGAGCATCCATGACAGGATATCCCGCTTCCAGGATTGCTGGCTGGTGTGTTCGATAATAAGCAGCCGGGGCCACAGCGAGCGCGGGCTGGTTTCGAAGAACGGAAACAGTACCGCGTCCTCCATCCCTTCCACATCGATTTTCAGCGCGTCGACCCGATCGATCTGCCCATCCTGCAACACCTTACTCAGCGGCGCCACCTCGACGCTGATCGCGCTGCCCGCCTCGCCGCCGTCATTTCCGATGCGGCTTCCCCCCATGTCGCGTTCCGTGACGATCAGGGTCATTGTCGCGGCTTCCGCGCCCAGGGCCATCTGCAAGGGCTTGACCCGGTTTTCCAGGGTATTGGCCGCAATGTTGAAACGCAGCCGCGCGTAGACCCGGGGGTTGGGCTCGAAAGCCAGTACGCGGCCGGCACCAAAGTGCGCAGCCATCAGCGCGTAGTATCCGATATTGGCGCCGATATCGAGAAACACGCCGCCGCCGGCTACTGCGCGACGCATCTGGCTCAGCTCCTGCTCATCCCTCAGCTTCGATCCGAACAGCATCTTGTTTTCGACGGTGTTGTCGAACGGATGCACCCTGAATTTCAGTCCGGCATAGCGGATATCGACCGGCGTGCCCAGGCCCATACGCGACCACAGCCTGCCGAGATGTTTTTTGGCAGACCCCCGGGCCAGCCCCCATTGCTTCAGCAGCAGCAGAACGCGCGCTGCACCCACAGGTGCAAGGGCGCCCCACGGCTTCGTCGTATCGTCAGTGTTCATTGGTTCGTGCGCCACCCGTGCCTAGGCTTTCCAGTAATCGCTGATCCAGGTCGCCGGCCGGATGTGCTTGTAGAATTTCTTGTACCACTTCTTCACGGGCCACAATCCCTGCACCGCCTCATGCGGATTGGGCACCCCCGGAAAGGCCACGACGCGCGCCATGGCGGGCAGCACCGGGGCTTTCCACCAGCGCTGCGGCATCGGCGGCACGCAATGCGTCTTGAACAACACGCACCATGCGTCCGGCCAGAATTTCATTTCACTGACGGTACGCGAAATATAAGTCTGCTCGATCCGGTATTGCCGGTAGATTTCGGGGAATTCGGGCGCCAGCCGGTCGTAGATGTAGGGATGAGCACCCACGCGGAAGCGGAACACCGACGTGTTGCCTATGCCCTTGCCCGGCTGGGTCCAGTTCTGCATCACGATGAAGGACACCTGAGGCTCGTAGTCGAAGAACACATCGAGCGAGCCCGTCACGATCACGTCCAGATCGAGAAACAGCCAGTCGCCTTCCATGCCAGGCAATTCCTTCGCCCACACGGCAATCTTGCGCCAGCCCGTACGATTGCGCGGCGGCGGCACGTCGACCTCGGGACACGGCATGCATTCCACTTCCTCGCGCACGCCCTGCACATCGTCAGTCATGCAGACGAAACGCAGCGGCCCTTCGGTGTTGCGGCGCACCATGCCATAGAGCTTGTTGACATAGTCGGCCGGGTAAAGCGGCCCCCATTTCATGCAGACTACCTGCTTCATCGTGCGCCGTGTACCGTGCCGATCCGCCGAATAGACAATACGATCACTGCCGCCCGATCGGCAGGTAGTCGAAACCCATGTCGCGCATCGCCTGCGGCTCGTAGAGATTGCGGCCGTCAAACACCAGCGGCGACTTCAGCAGCGACTTCATGGTGTCGAAATTGGGGCTGCGGAAGACTTTCCATTCGGTGACGATCAGGAGCGCATCGGCGCCCTTCAGCGCATCCATCGGGCTGTCGACCAACAGCAGATCAGCGCGCTCGCCGTAGATACGGCGCGTTTCCTCCATCGCCGCCGGGTCGTAGGCCGACACGCTGGCGCCCATCGCCCACAGCGCTTCGAGCATGCTGCGGCTGGGCGCTTCGCGCATGTCGTCGGTGTTGGGCTTGAACGCCAGGCCCCACATCGCGAAGCGCTTGCCCTTGAGATCCTTGCCCAGTTTTGCGGTCAGCTTGTTGACCAGCACCTGCTTCTGCGCGTCGTTGGCTTCTTCCACCGCGTCGAGCACACGCAGCGGGATGCCGTTCTCCTGTGCCGTGCGCCGCAGCGCCTGCACGTCCTTGGGGAAGCACGAGCCACCGTAACCGCAGCCAGCATACAAAAAGTGATAGCCAATGCGCGGGTCGGAGCCGATGCCGTGGCGCACCTGCTCGATGTCTGCGCCAAGTTTCTCGGCCAGCACCGCGAGTTCGTTCATGAAGGAAATGCGCGTCGCCAGCATCGCGTTGGCGGCGTATTTGGTGAGTTCTGCGCTTCTCACATCCATCACGGTCAGGCGGTCATGGTTGCGCTGGAACGGCGCGTACAGCTGGCGCAGCAGCTGGGTGGCGCGCTCGCTGTCGGTGCCGATCACGATGCGGTCGGGCTTCATGAAGTCGTCCACTGCGGCGCCTTCCTTGAGAAACTCGGGGTTGGAGGCGACGTTGAATTCGAGTGCGACCCCGCGCTTGCTCAGTTCCTCCTGCAGCGCTGCTTTCACCTTATCGGCGGTGCCCACCGGCACGGTCGATTTGTCGACCACCAGCTTGTAGTCGGTCATATGGCGACCGATGTTGCGCGCGGCGGCGACCACATACTGCAGGTCGGCCGAGCCGTCTTCGTCCGGTGGGGTGCCGACGGCGATGAACTGGATCTGGCCGAAGGCCACCGACTCCTCGACATTGGTGGTGAAAGAAAGCCGGCCCGCGGCGACGTTGCGCTTCACCATGTCCTCCAGCCCCGGCTCGTAAATCGGGATGCCGCCGGCCTTCAGCGTTTCGATTTTTTTCGAGTCGAGGTCGAGGCACAACACCTCGTTGCCGACTTCCGCCAGGCACGTCCCGCTCACCAGTCCTACATAACCCGTTCCAATTACAGTGATTTTCACAGCGTCATCTCCCTAGATATTGTGTATGTCTGCCTGAATCTGTTTGAGTGCGGCCAGCGGATCGGCGGCAGCGGTGATCGGGCGCCCGATCACCAGATCGGTCGCACCGGCGCGCAAGGCTTCTGCCGGCGTCATCACGCGGCGCTGATCGCCCACCGCAGCGCCGGCCGGACGAATGCCCGGCGTGACCAGGCGGAAATCTGCGCCCAGGGCTGCGCGCAGCAACGTGGCCTCCTGCGCCGAGCAGACGACGCCATCGAGTTTGCAGGCCTGTGTCAGACGCGCGAGGCGCAACACCTGGTCGGCCGGCGCAGCGGCAACGCCGACCTCATCCAGGTCCTCGGCGCTCATGCTGGTCAGCACTGTCACCGCGATCAGCAGCGGGCGATTACGCAGCCCCGCCAGCGCTTCCTGCGCCGCCACCATCATGCGGCGCCCGCCCGAGGCGTGCACGTTCATCATCCACACGCCCAGCCCGGCCGCCGCGCGACAGGCCGCCGCGACGGTATTGGGAATGTCGTGAAACTTGAGATCGAGAAAAACCTCGAAGCCGCGCGCAACCAGCATCCGCACCAGCTCCGGCCCCGACGCGGTGAACAGCTCCTTGCCGACCTTGAGCCGGCACAGCGCAGGGTCGAGCCGACCCACCAGCGCCAGCGCCGAGGCTGCGTCCGGAAAATCCAGCGCCACGATAATCTTGTGCGTCATCCCTATTCCCTGATCCCTAGCTCTCACCCTCACGCCGCTCCGGATCGAAGCTGTCCCAGCGCCCGCACGCCGGGCAGCGCCAGAAGAACTGCTTGGCCTTGAAGCCACAGCTGCCGCACTGGTAGCGCATCATGCGCTGGCTGTGCGACGCCACCAGAGTTTTTTCCACCTGCAACAGCTCACGGTCGTCGGGCTCGGCATTGATCAGCTGGGCTTCGAGCAGTCGATCCAGCGTCCGCAGACTGGGGTTGCGGCGCAACTCCTCGCGCGCCAACTGGCTGGCGGCGGCCGCGCCTTCGGCTTCGGACACGGCGAGGTACAGCGCGTTGAACACGTCCTGCGACGGTTGCCGCGCATGCAGTGCGCGCAGCCACTGCACGCCCTCGGCCAGCCGCCCGAGCTGGCGGTAGCTGCCGAGCACGCGCTCGACCACCAGTGCCATGTGCGCCGCGCTCTGCGCTTCGACCAGGCGCCAGTCGGCAATCGCGGCCTCGTGCTTGCCCGCAGCCGCATCGAGGTCGCCGGCCATCAGGTTAGCGCGCACCGACTGGCGGTTGGCCACCAACGCCTGCTGCAGATGGGCTGCGGCGGCATCGGGATCGCCCTTCGCCGCTTCGAGCAGCGCCAGTTCGCAATGGAAGTGGGCGATGTCGGCATTGAGCGGCTTGCTGGTGTCCTTTTCCAGCAGGCGCGCGGCGTCGATGGCTTTCTGCCAGTCCTTCTCCTGCACGTAGATTTCCAGCAGATAGGTGCGCGCCAGCCCATGCTGCGGCGTTTCAAGCAGCTTGCCGAACACCTGCTCGGCACGGTCGAGCAGGCCGGCCTTCAGGTAATCCTGGCCCAGTTCGCCCATCGCACGCAGGCGCTGCTCTTCAGCCAGGCCTTCGCGCTCGAGCAGGTTTTCGTGCATGCGGATGGCGCGATCGAACTCGCCGCGGCGGCGAAACAGCCCCCCCAGCGCGAAGTGCAGGTCGATGGTTTCAGGCTCGAGCTTGACGACTTCTAGAAAGGCCTCGATCGCCTTGTCGGGCTGCTCGTTGAGCAAAAAATTGAGCCCGCGGAAATAGGAATTGGGCAGCGCGCGCGATTCGGTCACCACCTGGCGGATGTCGATGCGCGCCGCCAGCCAGCCCAGCACGAAAAACAGAGGAAAGGCCAGCAGCCACCAGAACTCGAATTCCATAATCCTAGGAACCGCAGTTGGACGCGCCCGATGGTGCGTCTGAGCGCGTGTCTGGCGCATACGATTCCGCACGGACTTTAGCCCGTAGTGGATCGGAGTCCTTTAGGGCGAAGCGAGGAGACAGCAGGCTGATGCCTGCAACGACGAGCGACAAAGGCAGGCAGGCAGTCAGGCGTGCCAGCGGGTGCGTAGCGGACTCACCCTGCCGGTGACTCTGACCGAAGACGAAAAAGCCAGGGTTCATACTGCATTCCATGAAGTCATAAGCGGTCAACTGTGGTTTCTAGGATTAACTAGACGACAGGCATGTCGGTGGCTTGCGTGATCGTATCCAGTTCGGTCGGATGCGGCTTCCTGGCCGCTTCACGACGCAGCCTGAACAGGGTGGGCAGCAGGGCCAGCACGCCTGTCAGCGCACCCAGAAAGAACGCCAGGCCCAGCATGATGATCAGCGGCGCCTGCCACACATAGCCGAGGTAGGAATAGAACACGACCGATTGGCTGTTCTTGAGGGCAAAGCCCAGCACCAGCAGAAATACCAGCAGCTTGGCCAGCAAGCCCAGATAGTGCGTGAAGTTTTTCATAAGTGTGCGCCAGGAAGTTCGCCCATTTTACTCTCGCGGCGCCAATCGCCAAAGAAAACGGCGCCCGCGGGCGCCGTTTTCGATTGTACTGTCCGGACTGCCGGTCAGACCGGAAAATCCACCCGGTCGCGCAGTTCCTTGCCCGCCTTGAAGTGCGGCACATACTTGGCCGGCACCTGCACCCGCTCCCCCGATTTGGGGTTGCGTCCGATGCGGGCGGGACGAAAGCTCAGGCTGAAGCTGCCAAAGCCACGGATTTCGATCCGCTCGCCGCGCGACAGGTTCTTCGCCAGCGCGTCGAGGATCGTCTTCACCGCCATCTCGATATCCGCAACCGAAAATTGCGGATGCCGCGACGCCAGTTGAGCAATCAGCTCGGACTTGGTCATGGATTACTCGGCGTTCTTGTTGTCGAGCTTGGCTTTCAGCAGCGCGCCAAGGTTGGTCGAACCGGTGGCTGCCGCGGCGGATTCGGCGGCGAATTTCTTCATCGCGGAATCCTGCTCGGTCATGTCCTTGGCCTTGATCGACAGGTTGATCACACGGTTCTTGCGATCGACGTTGATGATCATGGCTTCGATTTCGTCGCCTTCCTTGTAGTGGCTGCGCATGTCTTCGACGCGGTCACGCGAGACTTCGGATGCGCGCAGGTAGCCTTCCATGTCGCTGTCGAGCTGCACGGTGGCGCCCTTGGCTTCCACGGTCTTGATGGTGCCCTTGACGATGCTGCCCTTCTCGTGACCGGTCGCGTAGCTGGTCAGCGGATCGCCTTCGAGCTGCTTGATGCCGAGCGAAATGCGCTCGCGCTCGAGGTCGATGCCGAGCACCACGGCTTCCACGTCCTGGCCCTTGCGGAAGTTGCGCACGGCTTCTTCGCCGGCAACGTTCCACGACAGGTCGGACAGGTGAACCAGGCCGTCGATGCCGCCCGGCAGACCGATGAACACGCCGAAGTCGGTGATCGACTTGATCGCGCCGCCGACCTTGTCGCCCTTCTTGTGGTTCATCGAGAAATCTTCCCACGGGTTCGACTTGCACTGCTTCATGCCGAGCGAGATGCGGCGCTTGTCTTCGTCGATGTCGAGCACCATGACTTCGACTTCGTCACCCAGCTGCACGATCTTGGAGGGGCTGACGTTCTTGTTGGTCCAGTCCATTTCGGAGACGTGCACCAGGCCTTCGATGCCTTCTTCGATCTCGACGAACGCGCCGTAGTCGGTCAGGTTCGCGACCTTGCCGAACATGCGGGTGCCCTGCGGGTAGCGGCGAGCGATGCCGACCCACGGATCGTCACCCAGCTGCTTGATGCCGAGCGACACGCGGTTCTTCTCGGTGTCGTAGCGCAGGATCTTGGCTTCCAGTTCCTGGCCGACGTGCACGACTTCGGACGGGTGCTTGACGCGACGCCAGGCCATGTCGGTGATGTGCAGCAGGCCATCGATGCCGCCCAGATCCACGAACGCGCCGTAGTCGGTGATGTTCTTGACCACGCCCTTGACGATGGAGCCTTCCTTCAGGTTCTCCATCATCGCTTCGCGGTCGGCACCCATGGTCTCTTCCAGCACGGCACGACGCGACACCACGACGTTGTTGCGCTTGCGGTCGAGCTTGATGACCTTGAATTCCATTTCCTTGTATTCGAACGGCGTGGTGTCCTTGACCGGACGCATGTCCACCAGCGAACCCGGCAGGAAGGCACGCAGGCCACCCACCAGTACCGTCAGACCGCCCTTGACCTTGCCCTGCACCATGCCGGTGACGATGCGGCCTTCGTTCATTGCTGCTTCCAGGTCCAGCCATGCGGCCAGTTTCTTGGCGCGTTCTCTGGAGAGTTTGGTTGCGCCGAAGCCGTCTTCGATCGACTCGATGGCGACGGAAACAAAATCGCCGACCTTGGCTTCGATCTCGCCCAGGTCGTTCTTGAATTCTTCAACAGGAATCAGGCTCTCGGATTTGAGGCCGGCGTTCACCGTGACGAAATTGTGGTCGATGCCGACGATTTCGGCGGTGATGACTTCACCCTGGCGCATCTCCTGATGCTCAAGGGATTCCTCGAACAGGGCGGCAAAGCTTTCCATGGACTCGGGGGCGGAAGTAGCGGTAGCAGTAGACATTAAAACCTTCAGTCCGTCGGTAAGGACGGGGTTAGTTGCACATCGCCAGCCTGCGGGCGCAGGTCTGACACGAGAATGACACCAATCAATTGCCTTGCTTGCGCTGATAGTGCGACAGCACCGCCCGCACCGCCGACTCGATATCCATCTGGGTGGTATCGAGCAACAGCGCATCGGCCGCGGGTTTCAGCGGCGCCACGGCGCGGGCCGTGTCGCGCGCATCGCGCGCCTGCATATCAGCGACAAGGGCGGGGAGATTAGCAGAGTTCCCCTTTTCGATCAACTGCTTATACCGCCGCTCGGCACGCGCCTCGGCACTGGCGGTGAGGAAGACCTTGGCCAGCGCGTCGGCGAACACCACGGTACCCATGTCGCGGCCGTCGGCCACCAGGCCGGGGGCCTGCCGGTAGGCCCGCTGGCGGTCGAGCAGCGCCGCGCGCACCGCCGGCAACGCCGCCACTTTCGACGCGCCCTCGCCCACCGCCTCGGCACGGATGGTGTCGGTCACGTTTTCCTCCGCCAGCCACACCGCGCCGTCGCGAAAGGTGGCCGGCAGCGCGGCCGCCAATTGCGCCACGGCGGCCTCGTCGTCCAGCGCCACGCCCTGCTTCATCGCCGACAGCGCGGTCAGCCGGTAGAGCGCGCCGCTGTCGAGGAAATGGAAACCGAGCGCGGTCGCCACCCGCTCGGCCACGGTGCCTTTACCGGAGGCTGAGGGGCCGTCGATGGTAATGACCGGGAGGGAGGCGGATGCGGTGTTCATTGGGCTATCGTCGAAAAAATCTTGAAGTACGTCGGAAAGGTCTTGTTCACGCACGCCGGGTCGTTGATTCGCACCGGCACGCCACCGAGCGCCACCAGCGACAGGCACATCGCCATGCGATGGTCGTCGTAGGTGTCGATGACGGCGTTGGGAATCAGGCTTTGCGGCGGGGTGATGCGGATGAAGTCCGCGCCCTCTTCCACCGTCGCGCCGACCTTGCGCAGTTCGGTCGCCATCGCCGCGATACGGTCGGTTTCCTTCACCCGCCAGCTGGCGATGTTACGGAGCGTGGTCACGCCGTCGGCAAACAGCGCCGCCACCGCCAGCGTCATCGCGGCGTCGGGGATGGCGTTGCAGTCAATATCGATTGCCATCAGGCGGCCCGACCGCGGCGCACTGGCCTCGATCCAGTTCGGCCCCATGTCGATCTGCGCGCCCATTTTCGCCAATGCGTCGGCAAAGCGCACGTCGCCCTGCACGCTGTCGCGGCCCACACCCTGCACCCGCACCGGGCCACCGCCGATCGCGCCCGCTGCAAGAAAATACGACGCCGACGACGCATCGCCTTCGACCCAGATTTCGCCGGGGCTCCGGTAGCGCGCCGCAGCCGGCACGCCGAAGCCTTGCCAGCCGTTGCGCGCGATGTCGACGCCAAAGCGGCGCAGCATCGCCAGCGTGATGCCGATATAAGGCTTGGAAATCAGTTCGCCCACGACTTCGATCGTGGTGTTGCGCTGCCGCAGCGGCAGCGCCATCAGGAGGCCGGTCAGGAACTGGCTCGACACGTTGCCGCGCACCTCGGTGGTGTCGCCGGCGATCTCTGCCGGATGGATCTTCAGCGGCGGAAAGCCCTCTTCGCCCAGATAGTCGATGCGTGCGCCCAGCTTCCGCAAGGCGTCGACCAGATCGCCGATCGGCCGCTCGTGCATCCGCGCCACGCCTTTCAGCACATACTCGCCGCCCGACAGGGCGCACGCGGCGGTCAGCGACCGAAAGGCGGTGCCCGCATTGCCCAGGAACAGCTCGGCCTGCTTGACCGGAAACGCGCCGCCGCCCCCGGTGATTTCATAGTCGTCGGAATCGCTGACCCGCGCCACGCCCACGCCCAGCGCACGCAAGGCGTCGAGCATCACCCGGGTGTCATCGGAATCGAGCAGCGCGCGCACGATGGTCGTGCCTTTCGCCAGCGCCGCCAAGAGCAGCACGCGGTTGGAAATGCTTTTGGAGCCGGGCAGACGCACCGTGCCGCGCGCGGCGGTGCTGGGGGGTAAATCGAGAAATTCCATCAAGCTTGTGTATCGGCCCAGTGAATGCGTGCCGCGCGGGCACGCGAGAAAATCGCCAGCAAGGCCTCGGCGTTCTCGTCCGAGACCGTGCTTCGCAACGCCTGTAGTGCGGCGATGTAGGCATCAAGTTCGGTCAACACCGCTGCCCGGTTTGCCAGCGCGATGTCGCGCCACATTTCCGGGCTGCTGCCGGCGATGCGGGTGAAATCGCGGAAGCCGCTGGCGGCAAAGCGGAAGAAGGTATCGCCGTCGGCGCGCTGTGCCAGTTCGTCCACCAGCGCGAACGCCGCCAGATGCGGCAGATGGCTCACTGCCGCGAACACGCGGTCGTGCAGGTCGGCATCCAGCGTCTCGACCTGGGCACCGGCCGCCTGCCACAGCGCCGTGACGGTGGCGAGCGCGTCGGCGCGGGTGTCGACCTGCGGCGTCAGCACCACCTTGCGGCCCTGGTACAGGTCGGCGCGCGCGGCGCCGGGCCCGCTCTGTTCGGAGCCGGCGATCGGGTGGCCCGGCACGAAATCGGCGAAGCGCTCTCCAAGTACCGCACGCGCCGTCGCTACAACATTGACCTTGGTGCTGCCGGCGTCGGTGACGATGGCGCCCGCCTTCAGATGCGGCACCAGTTTTTTCAGCACGGCCGCGGTCTCGCCCACCGGCAGCGCGAGCAGAATGCAGTCTGCCTGCCCGGTCTCCGCCCAATCGACGACACGGTCGATCAGGCCGCGCTCGAGCGCGGCATCCAGACTCGCCGGATTGCGCCCCACCCCGAACACCGTGCGCACTGCGCCGGCCTGTTTCAAGGCCAATGCAAATGAGCCGCCGATCAGGCCGGTACCGACGATGGCGAGTTTTTCGACGATCACAGGCAGGCTTTCAGCGCGTCGAGGAAACGCGCGTTCTGGCCGGCCAGGCCGACCGAGACACGCAGGAATTCGGGCAGTCCGTAATTGCCGACCGGGCGCACGATCACCCCACGCTTAAGCAATTCGGTATTGATGCGGGCGGCATCGCCCACTTTCGCCATCAGGAAATTGCCTTTCGACGGCACGGTTTCGATGTTCAGTCCGGCGAGTCCTGCCTCCAACTGTGCCATGCCGGCACGGTTGAGCGCATAGCTGCGGTCAAGAAAATCGGCGTCGTCCAGCGCGGCCTCGGCTGCAGCGAGTGCGGGCGCGTTGACGTTGAAGGGGTGGCGCACCCGGTTCAACAGATCGATCACATCGGGATGCCCGACCCCATAGCCGACGCGCAGGCCGGCCAGGCCATAGGCCTTGGAGAAGGTACGGCTGATCAGGAGATTGGGGAAGCGCCGGATCCACGCCAGGGTATCGCAGCGATCCCCGGCGGGGAGATATTCGCCGTAGGCTTCGTCCAGCACCACCAGCACCTGCGGCGGCACGGTGGCGAGAAAGGCCTCGATCTCGGCCCACGGCAGGAAGGTGCCGGTCGGGTTGTTGGGGTTGGCGAGCCACAGCACGCGGGTGTCGTCACGGATCGCTGCGCGCATCGCAGCCAGGTCGTGGCCAAACGCTTTGGCCGTCACCGCGATGCCCCGTGCGCCCACGGTCTGCGTGGCGATTGCATACACCGCGAAGGCATGCTGCGCGTACACCGCAGACGACCCGGACGTCAGGAACGCGCGCGCCGCCATGTCGAGCACATCGTTGGAGCCGTTGCCCAGCACGATCTGATTCGCCGTCACGCCCAGCTTGTCCGCCAGTTTCGCCTTCAGTGCAAAGCCGGCGCCGTCGGGATACAGGGCCATGTCGTAGAGAGCATCCTGCGCCGCTGCCAGCGCGCGCGGACTGGGGCCGAGCGGGTTTTCGTTCGACGCCAGTTTGACGATGTCGGCCTCATCGAGGCCCAGTTCGCGCGCCAGCTCGGAAATGGGTTTGCCGGGCAGATACGGCGCAATAGCGCGCACGTGCGGCGGGGAAAAATCGCAGCAGTGCGTCACGATGCGGCGGGGTAGGAGCCCAGCACTTTGAGGAAAGCGGCGCGCGATTCGATTTCGGCCAGCGCAGCCGCCAGGCTGGCGTCTTCGCGATGGCCTTCGCAGACGACGAAGAACAGATAGCCCCAGTTGCCCAGGCCCACATGATCCAGCCGCGCCGGGCGCGACTCCAGCTTGCTCATGGAAATGCCGGCGTCGGCCAGCGGCTGCAAAAGCTTGACCACCGCACCCGGCTGGTTCTTCACGCTCATCACCAGCGAGGTCTTGTCGCGTCCCGACGGTGCCGAGTCGGTCCGGCCCAGTACCAGAAAACGCGTGGTGTTGCTGGCCTCGTCTTCAATGCGCGCCTCCACCACGACCAGGTCATACAATTCGGCGGCGGTTTTGCTGCCCAGGGTTGCGGCGTCCGGCTCGGCGGCAGCACGACGTGCGCCATCGCTGTTGCTGACGACGCTGATGCGCTCGGCGTTGGGCAGATGGCGGGCAAGCCATTGCTGGCACTGGGCGAGTGACTGCGCATGGCCATACACTCGCGCGATCCCATCAAGTCCGGCGCCGTCCAGTCCGCTGCGCTTGCGCATCAGCATCTGGTGGATCGGCAGCATCACTTCGCCGCAGATTTTCAGCGGGCTGGCAACAACGAGGTCGAGCGTGCGGCCGACCGCGCCCTCAGTCGAGTTTTCAACCGGAACCACGGCAAACTCGGCGCGTCCGGTTTCCACCGCCTGAAAGCAGGCGTCGATGTCCGCCTCGGCGAGCGCCTCGACCTCATGGCCAAAATGCTTGTGGACGGCCTGCTGGCTGAAGGTGCCGGCGGGACCGAGGTAGGCGATGCGGGTGGTTTCCTCGAGCGCACGGCAGGCCGACATGATTTCGCGGATCAGGCGTTCGATGGTGTCGCCCGACAGCGGGCCGGGGTTGGTCTCGCGCAGGCGACGGATGATTTGTGCCTCGCGCTCGGGCCGGTAGATTTTTTCGCCGTTCTTGGCGCGCCCGACCTGCTGGGCAATGCCCGCGCGCTCCGACACCAGCTTCAGCAGGGAGTCGTCGATGCTGTCGATACGCGCACGCAGTGCGCCAAGGTCCTTGGACGCGCCGTCTGTCATGCAGGCAGATACCTCACGGCAAGCACGCCGGCGATGGCGGCAAGCTGCTGCTGCACCGCAGCGGTCACGGCGCTGTCGACGTCAACCAGCGTATACGCCATGTCGCCCTTGGACTTGTTGACCATGTTGTGGATGTTGAGTCCTGCGGCAGCCAGCAGCGATGAAATCTGACCCACCATGTTGGGCACGTTGGCATTGGCGATCGCAACGCGGTAAGCGGATTCGCGCGGCATGCTGACGTTGGGGAAATTCACCGAATTGAGGATGTTTCCGTTTTCCAGATAGTCGGCGAGCTGCTCGGCCACCATCACCGCGCAGTTCTCCTCGGCCTCCTCGGTGGAGGCGCCCAAGTGCGGCAGCGCCACCACTTTGGCGTGGCCCTTCAGCGCATTCGCGGGGAAGTCGCAGATGTAGGCATGCAGCTTGTTGGCATCGAGCGCCTCGATCACGGCGGCATTGTCGACCACGCCTTCGCGCGCGAAATTCAGCAGCACCGCACCGGGGCGCATCGCACTGATGCGCTGCGCGTTGATCAGGTTGCGGGTGCTATCGATCAGCGGCACGTGCAGCGTGACGAAATCGGCCATGCGCAGCACATCTTCGACATTCTCGGCGCGCTTGACCTGCGACGGCAGCCGCCAGGCGGCGTCCACCGTGATTGCGGGGTCGAAGCCGACCACGTTCATGCCGAGCTTGATCGCGGCTTCGGCGATATAGGAGCCGATCGCGCCCAGGCCGATCACGCCAAGCGTGCGGTGCGGCAGCTCGGTGCCGGCAAACTGCTTCTTGCCGGCTTCGGTTGCCTTGTGCATCTCCTCATCCGAACCGGACAGGCCTTCGACAAACTTGATCGCAGGCACGATATTGCGCGCGGCCAGCAGCATGCCGGTGATGACCAGTTCCTTCACCGCGTTGGCATTCGCACCCGGCGCATTGAACACCGGCACGCCGCGTTCCGACAGCTTTTTCACCGGAATATTGTTGGTGCCGGCCCCAGCGCGGGCGATCGCGCGCACCGACGCCGGAATCTCCATCTCATGCATGTTGGCCGAGCGCACCAGGATGCCGTCAGGATCGACGATGTCGCCGCCCACGGTGTAATGCTCGGGCAGGCGTGCCAGGCCGCGTGCGGAAATCGCGTTGAGCGTGAGAACCTTGCGCGGCTCAGCCATGACTTTTCTCGAAGTCGCGCATCATGTCGACCAGCGCGCGCACGCCCTCGATCGGCATCGCGTTGTAGATCGAGGCCCGCATGCCGCCCACCGAGCGGTGACCCTTCAGCTGCAGCAGGCTGCGTTCCTTGGCCAGCTTGAGAAAGGCTTCGTCGAGCGCGGCGTCTTTCAGGGTAAACGGCACGTTCATCAGCGAGCGGTTGTCCTTCGCCACCGGCGAATTGTAGAAGTCGGTCGCGTCGAGATAGTCGTACAGCAGGTTCGCCTTCTCGCGGTTGGTCTTTTCCATCGCAACCAGCCCGCCGCGCCTCTTCAGCCACTTGAACACCAGTCCGGCCGTATACATGGCAAAGGTCGGCGGCGTGTTGTACATCGATTCGTTGTCGGCGTGCGTCTTGTAGTCGAACATGGTCGGCGTGCCCTTCAGCGTCTCGCCGATCAGGTCGTCGCGCACGATGACGATGGTGAGTCCGGCCGGGCCGATGTTCTTCTGCGCGCCGGCGTAGATCACGCCAAATTTCGACACGTCGATCGGGCGCGACAAGATGGTCGACGACATGTCGGCCACCAGCGGCACGCTCCCGGTGTCGGGGATCCAGAACATTTCCACGCCGCCGATGGTTTCGTTGGGCGTGTAGTGGACGTAGGCCGCGTTCGGATCTAGCTTCCACGTATCCTGTGCTGGCGCGTAGCTGAAGTTCTTGTCCTCGCTCGATGCAACCACATTCACCGCGCCGAATTTCTTCGCTTCCTTGATGGCCTTTTTCGACCATTCGCCGGTGTTGAGGTAATCCGCGCTGGCTTTGCCACGCAGCAGGTTCATCGGCACCATCGCGAACTGGGAGGACGCGCCGCCCTGCAGGAACAGCACCTTGTAGTTGGCGGGGATGCCCATCAACTCGCGCAGGTTGGCTTCCGCCTCGGCGGCAATGCCCATGAATTCCTTGCCGCGATGGCTCATTTCCATCACCGACATGCCGCTGCCGTGCCAGTCGACCATCTCGGTCTGCACCTGCTGCAAAACTTCCCTGGGCAGCACGGCCGGGCCGGCACTGAAGTTGTAGATTGTCATGCGTGTTGTCTCCCTTTATTCCTCTTCGACTTCCGCTTCGGCCAGTTTTTCCAGGCTGATCAGCGTTTCGCCCTTGTCCAGATTGATCAGCGTCACACCCTGCGTCGCACGGCTCATGGAACGGATTTCCTTGACCCGGGTGCGGATCAGCACGCCGCCGGTGGTGATCAGCATGATCTCGTCGTCCGCCTTCACCAGCGTGGCGGCGACCACTTTTCCATTCCGTTCGCTGGTCTGGATCGCGATCATGCCCTGCGTGGCGCGGGCATGGCGGGTGTATTCGGCAATCGACGTGCGCTTTCCGTAGCCGTTTTCAGTCGCGGTCAGCACAAAGTCGTTCTCGTCTTCGGCCACCAACAGCGAAATCAGTTTCTTGCCCTTGGCGAGCTTCATGCCGATCACGCCGCGCGCGGTGCGCCCCATCGGGCGCACGTCGTTTTCATCGAAGCGCACCGCCTTGCCACCGTCAGAGAACAGCATCACATCATGGCGGCCGTCGGTGATCGACGCGCCGATCAGGAAATCGCCGTCATCCAGCCCCACCGCAATGATGCCGGCAGTGCGCGGACGCGAGAAGTCGGACAGCGGCGTCTTCTTGACGATGCCGTTCGCGGTCGCCATGAACACGTAGTGATCGTCGTCGAAGGTCTTGACCGGCAACAGCGTGTTGATCTTTTCCCCGTCTTCCAGCGGCAGCAGGTTGACGATGGGCTTGCCGCGCGCGGCACGCCCGCCCTGCGGCACGTTGTAGACCTTGAGCCAGTACAGCCGCCCGCGGTTGGAGAAGCAGAGAATGTAGTCGTGGGTGTTGGCGAGGAACATCTTCTCGATGAAGTCTTCATCCTTGGTGCCCGCCGCCTGCTTGCCGCGCCCGCCGCGCTTCTGCGCACGGTAGTCATCGATCGGCTGCGATTTCATATATCCGCCGTGCGACAGCGTGACGACCATCTCCTCCGGCTTGATCAGGTCCTCCATCGACATGTCCTGCGCGTTCTCGACGATGGCCGAGCGACGGCCGTCGCCGAACTGCTCCTGAATCTGCGTCAGCTCCTCGCGGATGATCTGGGTGATGCGCGACGGGTTGGCCAGGATATCGAGCAGGTCGGCGATCTTGGTCATGATCTCCTTGTACTCGCCGATGATCTTGTCCGATTCCAGGTTGGTCAGGCGCTGCAGCTGCATTTCAAGAATGCGCTGCGCCTGGATCTCGGACAGGCGGTAACCGTCGGCGTGCAGGCCGAACTCGGGGCCGATGTTCACCGGCCGCGAATACTCGGGATCAATGCGCGCCAGCATTTCCTCGACCATCGCCGACTTCCAGGCGCGGTCCAGCAGGCGCGACTTGGCGATCAGCGGGGTTTCCGAACTCTTGATCAGCTCGACGATTTCGTCGACGTTGGCCAGTGCCACGGCCAGGCCTTCCAGGATATGGCCGCGTTCGCGCGCCTTCCTGAGGTCGAACACGGTGCGGCGAGTGACGACTTCACGCCGATGGCGCAGGAAGGCGTCGAGCATTTCGCGCAGGTTCAGCAATCTGGGTTGCCCGTCGATCAGCGCCACCATGTTCATGCCGAAGGTGTCCTGCATCTGCGTCTGCTTGTACAGATTGTTCAGGATCACGTCGGCGTTCTCGCCGCGCTTCAGTTCGATATAGACGCGCATGCCCGACTTGTCGGATTCGTCCCTGAGGTCGGCGATGCCGTCGATCTGCTTTTCGCGCACCAGCTCGCCGATCTTGATCAGCAGGTTGGCCTTGTTCACCTGGTAGGGCAGCTCATCGATGATGATGGCCTGCTTGCCGCCTTCCCTGCCCACGTCTTCAAAGTGGCAGGTGGCGCGCATCACCACGCGGCCGCGGCCGGTGCGGTAGCCGTCGCGCACACCCGACAGGCCATAGATGATGCCGGCGGTCGGGAAGTCGGGTGCCTTGACGATCGCGATCAGCGACTCGATGTCGATCTCGGGGTCGTCCAAGAGCGCAAACAGCGCGGTGCAGATGTCGGTCAGGTTGTGCGGCGGGATATTGGTCGCCATGCCCACCGCGATGCCGGACGAGCCGTTGATCAGGAGGTTGGGGATCTTGGCCGGCAGCACCAGCGGCTCGTGCTCGGAACCGTCGTAGTTGGGACCGAAGTCGACCGTTTCCTTGTCCAGGTCGGCCAGCAGCTCGTGCGCGATCTTCGCCATCCGCACTTCGGTGTAACGCATCGCCGCTGCATTGTCGCCGTCGACCGAGCCGAAGTTGCCCTGGCCGTCGATCAGCGGATAGCGCAGCGAGAAATCCTGCGCCATCCGCACCATGGTGTCGTACACCGCAGTGTCGCCGTGCGGGTGGTATTTACCGATGACGTCGCCGACCACGCGGGCCGACTTCTTGTAAGCCTTGTTCCAGTCGTTGCCGAGCTCGTTCATGGCAAACAGCACTCGGCGGTGCACGGGTTTCAGGCCATCGCGCACATCCGGCAGTGCGCGCCCCACGATCACGCTCATCGCGTAATCGAGATATGAGCGCCGCATCTCCTCTTCGAGGCTGACCGGGAGGGTTTCCTTGGCAAACTGTTCCATAACCGGCTTTTATTTATCAGGCTTCAAAGCCCGCGATTTTAGCATGGTCGGTGGCCCCGCCCGCCATTGCCCAACCGCGGCCGCCTTTGCCTATCCCATCGTAAACGGCGAGAATGCAGCCCACCATGAAAGCCCCCGCCGATCTCCTCCTCCTGCCGCAGTGGGTGGTCCCCGTCGACCCCGCAGGAACCCTGACGGACCACGCCGTGGTCGTGCAGGACGGCCGGATTCTCGACGTGCTGCCCGCCGATGCCGCCCAGGCCCGCTACGCCGCAGCGCAGACGCTGACCCTGCCCGGCCAGGCGCTGATCCCCGGCCTGATCAACCTGCACGGCCATGCGGCGATGACGCTGCTACGCGGCATGGCCGACGACCTGCCGCTGATGAGCTGGCTCAACGACCGCATCTGGCCGGCCGAGAAGCAGCACGTCTCCGAAGCCTTCGTGCGCGACGGCACCCTGCTCGCCGCCGCGGAAATGCTGGCGGGCGGCATCACCACCTGCAATGACATGTATTTCTTTCCGCGGGCTGCGGCCGAAGCCTTCCAGCAGGCCGGCATGCGCGCCGTGCTGGGCATGATCGTGCTGGAATTCCCCAGCGCCTATGCCTCTGACGCCGACGACTACCTGTCCAAGGGGCTCGCCCTGCGCGACGAACTGAAAGACGAGCCCCTGCTCGGCTTCACCTTCGCGCCGCACGCGCCCTATACTATTTCCGACGCCAGCTTCGGCCGCATCGGCACCCTGGCCGAACAGCTCGGGCTGCCGATCCACACCCACCTTCACGAAACCGCCGACGAAATCCAGCACAGCCTGAGCCAGCACGGCGTACGTCCGCTGGAACGGCTGGCGCGGCTGGGCCTGCTGGGTCCCCATTTCATCGGCGTCCACGCGGTCCATGTGACCGATGCCGAAATCGACCTGCTGGCGCAGCACGGCTGTCACGTGGCGCACTGCCCGAGTTCCAACCTCAAGCTCGCCTCTGGCATCGCGCCGCTGGCTCGCTTCGCCGCAGCCGGCGTCAACACCGGCCTCGGCACCGACGGCGCCGCCAGCAACAACCGCCTCGACCTGTTTGCCGAGATGCGCCTGGCCGCGCTGCTGGCCAAGGGGGTCAGCGGCGATGCCGCCGCCCTGCCCGCCGCCGCCGCCCTGAAAATGGCGACGCTCGACGCCGCCCGCGCGCTCAACCTCGACGACCGCATCGGCAGCATCGTGCCGGGCAAGCGCGCCGACCTGGTCGCGGTCGATCTGCGCGATCTCGCCTGCCAGCCGGTGTTTGACCCCGTCTCGCACCTGGTTTACGTTGCCGGACGCGAGCACGTCACCCACGTTTGGGTCGACGGCATCCTGAAACTGCATGACCGCCGTCTGGTCGATCTCGACCCCGACGACCTGACCACCCGCGCCGCCTACTGGCGCGGCAAACTGACCGCATAAGGAATGCCATGAGCAACGTCGACGCTGCCGAAATCGCCAAGTTTTCCGAACTCGCCCACCGCTGGTGGGACCCGAATTCCGAATTCAAGCCGCTGCACGAAATCAATCCGCTGCGGCTGAAATGGATCGACCAGCAGGCCGCGCTCGCCGGCAAGACCGTGCTCGACGTCGGCTGCGGCGGCGGCATCCTGGCCGAGGCGATGGCCGGCGCCGGTGCCACGGTCAGCGGCATCGACCTGTCGGAGAAGGCGCTCAAGGTCGCCAAGCTGCACCTCTACGAATCCGGCAAGCAGGTCGACTACCAGCTGATCTCGGCCGAGGACTACGCAGCGCAGCACGCCAGCGAATTCGACGTCGTCACCTGCATGGAAATGCTCGAGCACGTACCGGATCCGGCGTCCGTCGTTGCTGCCTGTTCGCGGCTGGTCAAGCCCGGCGGCTGGGTATTTTTCTCGACGCTCAACCGCAATGCCAAGAGCTATCTGTTCGCCATCGTCGGCGCCGAATACATCCTCAAGCTGCTGCCGCGCGGCACCCACGACTACGCCAAGTTCATCCAGCCCGCCGAGCTTGCCCGCATGACGCGCGAAGCCGGGCTCGACACCCAGGAACTGATCGGCATGACCTACAACCCGCTGACCAAGGTGTACAAGCTGGAAGCGGACACCGACGTCAACTACCTGCTGGCGACGCGCCGTGGGGCGTGAGGACATGAAGCTGACCGGCATCCGCACCGTCCTGTTCGACCTCGACGGCACCCTGGTCGACACCGCACCGGACTTGGGCTACGCGCTCAACCTGCAGCGCGCAGCCCACGGCCTGCCCGGGCTTGCTGACGCGGTGATCCGCCCGCAGGCCTCGCACGGCGCACGCGGCCTGCTGGGCATCGGCTTTGACCTGCAGCCCGACGATGCGCGCTTCGCAGCCATGCGTGAGGAATTCCTGCAGCTGTACGCCGATAACATCTGCCGCCATTCGCGGCCCTTCCCCGGCATTCTTGAGCTGCTGGCCGAACTCGAGGCGCGCGGCCTGAAATGGGGCGTCGTCACCAACAAGCCGGCGGCCTTTACCGAACCGCTGATGTCCATCCTCGATCTGGCCGAGCGCGCCGCCTGCATCGTTTCCGGCGACACCTGCCCCCAGTCCAAGCCCCATCCGGCGCCGATGCTCGCCGCCGCCGAATTGTGCGGCGCCACCTCGGCACAATGCCTGTACCTGGGCGACGCCGAACGCGACATCGAGGCCGCGCGCGCCGCCGCGATGCCGGCGCTGGTCGCCGCCTGGGGTTACCTCGACGCGGCCGACGAACCGCACACCTGGGGCGCCCACGCGCAGATCCGTCACCCGCTCGAAACCCTCGACTTCCTGGCCTGAACGATGATCTACCTCGCCCTCAAGAACCTGCACCTTGCCACTCTCACCATCACGCTGGCGCTGTTCCTGCTGCGCGGTGCCTGGATGATGGCGGATTCGCCCCGGCTGCAGGCGCGCTGGGTGCGCATCGTGCCGCACGTCAACGACACCCTGCTGCTGGTCAGCGGCATCGCGCTGGCGGTACTGATCCAGCAATATCCGCTGGTCCACGGCTGGCTCACCGCCAAGCTCTTCGCGCTGATCGCCTACATCGTGCTCGGCACCCTTGCGCTCAAGCGCGGCAAAACCAAACCCCAGCGCATCGTCGCCTGGTTCGCCGCGCTGCTGGTTTTCGGCTACATGGTCGCTGTGGCCCTGGCGCACGACCCGCTCCCTTTCCTGCGCTAAGTCGGCCCGCCCCCCGCCGGAACTTTCCTGCGGGGGCCCCCTCTATGCGTTACACTTGTTGCAGCAACACACAGGGGCCGACCTGGCTTCGACGTGGGTCGCAAAGCAGCGTAGGGCATACCGAGGGTCAGAGCACCTCGTAAATCCAACTGAAAAAAACTTAGTCGCAAACGACGAAAACTACGCCCTGGCCGCTTAAGGTCCAGGACTCACACTAGCCTGTTCATGGGCTGGGTCGGGGCAACCCGACAGTGAGTTAATTCACATGAAATCGTGCTTGTCCGGGTCGCTTGGACAGGTGCTAAATCCAAGGCGACTCGGCGAGATCCAGCCTGTCTGGCGGGCGTGATGGAGCTTAAAGCTTGAAAACACCGGACTAAGTATGTAGAACTGCCTGTAGAGGGCTTGCGGACGCGGGTTCGATTCCCGCCGGCTCCACCAACACCCTAAACCCCGACCGGAAACGGCCGGGGTTTTTCTTTTCGCGTCCAAGCGCCCTGACACCCGTCTGAAGCTCAAGATCAAGCCGAATTCACCGATAAATTCAAGTATTGAACGGCTTTCCGACATCCGGCAGGAAAAAACACTCCGCATGACCTCCCTGCGCCCCCTTCCCCTGCCAGTATCGGGCTGCCTGCGGCCCGGCATTCCCTGGTAATACCCATGCACCCCCCCTCCCTGCCCGATAACGAATTGCAGCGCCTGCAGGCCCTGCGCGCGCGTGACATTCTTGACACGCCGGACGAGGAGCGCTTCGACCGCCTGACCCGGTTGGCGAAGAATGTGCTGGGCGTGCCGATCGCGCTGGTGTCGCTGGTGGATTCCGATCGCCAGTGGTTCAAATCGCGCCAGGGCCTGGAGGCCTGCGAGACAGGGCGCGACATCTCCTTCTGCGGCCACGCCATTCTGGGCGGCGACATCTTCGAGGTGACCGATGCCCGCCTCGACCCGCGCTTTTCCGACAATCCGCTGGTTACCGGGCCGCCCAACATCCGCTTTTATGCCGGCGCGCCGCTCAGCACGCCGGAAGGCTATCGCCTCGGAACCCTGTGCCTTATCTCCGACCAACCGCGACAGCTGAACGCATCGGAGCGCCAGGTTTTGCTCGATCTGGCCGCCTGCGTGGAAGCGGAACTCAACCAGGCGGTGTTGATTCACCAGGGCCGTGCGCTGAAGCAGGCGCAAAAGCTCGGGGAAGTCATCGTTCGCGCGCAGTCGGAATTCATTCGGGAACAGGATCGCCACCAGGCCTTCAACGGCCTGCTCGATGACTTCCTGTCCCTGACTGAAAGCGAATACGGTTTCCTGGGTGAAGTCTTGCGCAACCCGCAGGGCGAGCCCTATTTGAAATCCTACGCCATCACCAACATCGCCTGGGACGAGCCCACTCGCGACTTCTACGCGACCCACGCACCTCAGGGCATGGAGTTCCACAACCTCAAGACGCTGTTCGGGGCGGCCATGACCAGCGGCGAGCCCGTCATCGCCAACACGCCCTATCAGGATCCACGTCGCGGCGGGTTGCCCAAGGGCCACCCCGCGCTGAATGCCTTCCTCGGCATTCCGGTCCACCACAACGGCGAACTGGTCGCCATGATGGGCGTCGCCAACCGCGCAGGCGGATATGACCAGGCCTTAATCGATTTTCTGCAGCCCCTGCTGGTGACATTCGGACAACTGGTCGATGCCGCACGCATCAAAAGACAGTTTCGTAAAGATCAGCTCGAGATTGCCCGCCTGTCACGCGTCGCCAGCCAGACCACCAACGGCGTGATCATTACCAACGTGCAGGGGCAGGTGGAGTGGATCAATGAGGGCTTCACCCGCATCACCGGCTACACGCTGGAAGAAATGCGCGGCCGCAAGCCTAGCGAGTTATTGCAGGGCGAGGCCACCGATCTGGCAACAGTCGAAGTGATGCGCGAGGCGCTGGCCCGGCAGGCGCATTTCGAAGTCGACATCGTCAACTACACCAAGTCGCACCGGCCCTACTGGGTACGCATCAGCTGCAACCCGCTGCGTGATGCAAACGGTGAACTACAAGGCTTCATGGCGATCAAGTCGGACATTTCCGAGCGCAAGGAGGCCGAAGAACGCCTGCATGAAACAAGCCAGCTCCTGCAGGGCATTCTCGAGAACGTCCCCAACATGATTTTCCTCAAGCGCGCGTCCGACCTGCGCTTCGAGTACTTCAACCGCGCAGGGGAGATCTTGCTGGGCCGCGGGCGGGAAAATTTGCTGGGGTACAACGACTACGACCTGTTCCCCAAGGAGCAGGCCGACCAGTTCACCCGCAAGGACCGTGATGTTCTGACGCAGGACGGGGTAGCCAACATCCCGGAAGAGACCATTGAAACGCCCCATGGCACCCGTATCCTGCACACCCAGAAGCTGGTCCTGCGGGATGACGCTGGCAGACCTCAGTACCTCCTTGGCATTTCCGAGGACATCACCGAGCGCAAGCGAATGGAACGCATGAAGAGCGAGTTCGTCTCCACGGTGAGCCACGAGCTGCGCACCCCGCTGACCTCGATTTCGGGTGCACTGGGTTTGATCAACGGCGGCGTGCTCGGAGAACTGACGCCGCAGGCGCAGCAGATGGTCGAG
>NZ_JAUYRI010000018.1 GCF_030696885.1 Thiobacillus sp. | reverse complement strand
GTTCTCGGCGTTCTGCTTGACGGTGCTGGTCAGCTCTTCCATCGAGCTGGCGGTTTCTTCCAGGCTCGAGGCCTGCGACTCGGTGCGCGCCGACAGGTCGGCGTTGCCCGAGGCAATCTGGCGCGAGGCCACCGCAATGGTTTCGGTTCCGGTGCGCACCTGACCGACGATGTTGACCAGGCTCTCGTTCATGTTCCGCATCGCGCGCATCAGCTGGCCCGTTTCGTCCTCGCTACGCACCTCGATGGTTTGCGTCAGGTCGCCCGCAGCGACGCTCTCGGCCACCAGCACCGCTTCTCTCAGCGGGCCGGAAATCGCGCGAATCAGCAGGAATCCGACCAGGCCCGCCAGCAGCACGCCCACCAGGATCACGACGGATGCAATGTTGCGCACCATGACATAGCGCGCTTGCGCGGCTTCGAATTCTGCCTTGGCGACATCGAGCTGGAGCGCGATCAGCGCTTCGGCACTGGCCCGCACCGGCGGGTAGCCTTCACGCATCGGACCCTGCATCAGCTCACCCGCCTGCTGAAAGTCGTGCGCCGACAGCGCCGCAATCATCGGCATCAGGCCGGAGCGGCCAAAATTAATCCGGTTGGCATTGAATTCCTCAACCAGTTTTTTCTCTTCCTCGGTCAATTGCGTCTCGGTGAAGGATTTCCACAGCGCATTGATCTCCTCCATGCCCTTGCGGATGACCTCGACCCGCTTGTCGACCTCAGTGACCTCTTCCGGAAACGCGGTCAACTGCCCGATCACCGCTTCAGCGGCGGCGATCTGGTTGAAGTTCATCAATGCCGAAATGCGTTCCAGCTGCCCCACGGGCACCACCCGGTCCTTGTAGACGGTTTCCAGCGAGGCATTGGTGGTGCCCAGACTGACCAGCCCCATGACGCCGATACCGATCAGCAGGACGGAGAGAAAACTGATCACAAAGATCAGCCGTACCTTGATGCTCAGATTCTTCAACATGTTCGTATCCTCGACTTGCACCCCGCGGGGCGCATTGCTATTTATTCGGGCGTCGCCGTTTTACCGATTCTGTCGCCGCGCCTATGCCGCAAATTTCTCGATCAGTCCCATATCGGAACTGGACATCAGCCGGTCGATGTCGACCAGGATCAGCATGCGTTCGCCGAGTGCGCCCAGGCCGATCAGGAATTCAGTGTCGAACACGGTGCCGACTTCCGGTGCAGGCCGCACCTGGTCGGGCGACAGCGTCATGACATCGGACACGCTGTCGACCACCATGCCGACCACCCGGCCGGCGATATTGAGCACGATCACCACGGTGAACTCGTCGTAGGTGGGTTGACCCAGCCTGAACTTGATCCGCATGTCGACCACCGGAATGATGGTGCCGCGCAGATTGACCACGCCCTTGATGAAATCCGGCGCATTGGCGATTCGGGTGACTGGCTCGTAGCCGCGGATTTCCTGCACACGCAGGATATCGATGCCGTACTCCTCGCGCCCCAGGGTAAAGGCCAGGTATTCATCCCCGGCGCCGTCTCCCGCGTCCTTCGATCCGTGATTCATGTGTGTGGTGTTGGTCATGGTTGCATCCTTTGATTACCGGCCTGGCCCTTGCTCAGGAAAAAATCGGATCATTGCTGAGCTGGCGGCTGGAGCGCAGCAGCGCCGCCACATCGAGAATCAGCGAGACTCCGCCGTCGCCCAGAATGGTGGCGCCGGAAATGCCGGCCACCTTGCGGAAGTTCGACTCCAGGTTCTTGACGACGACCTGCTGCTGCCCGACCAGGCTGTCGACCAGCAGGGCGGCCTTCTTGCCTTCCGATTCGAGGATGACGATGATGCCCTTCGCGGGGTCGGTATACAGCGGCTCGATCGCGAAGATCTGGTGCAAGGGAATCAGCGGCAAATATTCCTCGCGCACCTTGACCACCTGGCCATCGGCGGCGATTTCCTTGACGTCGACCGCGGCCGGCTGCAGCGACTCGATCACGTAGCCGAGCGGCAGGATGTAGACCTCCTCGCCGACCTTGACCGACATGCCGTCGAGAATCGCCAGCGTCAGCGGCAGCGAAATCGAAATGGTGGTGCCCACGCCCGTCATCGAACGGATATCGACCGTGCCACCCATCGCAGTGATGTTGCGCTTGACGACGTCCATGCCGACGCCGCGGCCGGATACGTCTGTCACCACGGCTGCGGTGGAAAATCCGGGCGCGAAGATCAGCTGCCAGACCTCGGCGTCGGGCATGCTGTCGGTTACCGGCAGGCCTTGCTGCTTCGCCTTGTCGAGGATCCGTTCACGGTTAAGTCCGCCGCCGTCGTCGGTCACCTCGATCACGATGTTGCCGCCCTGATGCGCGGCAGACAGGATCAGCCTGCCGGCTTCCTTCTTGCCGCTGGCACGGCGCTGTTCGGGCATCTCGATGCCATGGTCGACACTGTTGCGCACCAGGTGAGTAAGCGGATCGACGATGCGCTCGATCAGGCCCTTGTCGAGTTCGGTGGCGGCGCCGCGGGTAACAAACTCGACCTGCTTGCCGAGCTTGCCGGCGAGGTCGCGCACCATGCGCGGGAAGCGCGAGAACACGTAATCCATCGGCATCATGCGTATCGACATGACGGCCTCCTGCAGATCGCGTGTATTGCGCGACAGCTGGCTGGCGCTATTGAGTAGTCGCTCGTGATGAATGGGATCGAGCGCAGCGATGCGCTGGTCGATCATGGCCTGAGTGATGACGAGTTCGCCCACCAGGTTGATCAGTTGGTCGACCTTCTCGACGCCGACACGGATCGAGGACGATTCCTGGCCCACTTCCTTGTCGGTGGCGCGACGACCCATATTCTTGGCTTCGGTGGCCGGTGCTGCCGCGGCCGCTGCGGGCTGGGCTGGTGCGGCCGCGGCGGCGACCGGGGCCGCTTCGGCCTTCTCTGTTTCGAAAATGCCATAGCCCGGCTCGGCGGCGGCGGGCGCCGGCGCGCTGCCACAGGTGATCTTGAGGTCATCCGGATCAAGCACGAAGGAGCAGATCGCGACGATGTCGTCCTTGCCTTCGCCGGTGATCAGGGTAAAGGCCACGCGCTTGTCGGCCAGGATTTCCTGGGTGATGCTGCCCAGCAGGCCGAGTTCGGTCGCCAGCGCATCGACATCGCGCTGCGGCACCTCGGGCAATTCGATACGGAAATGAAACTGGCCGTCCGCATCGGCCACCGGTGCGGACGATGCGGCAGGCGCTGCGGGCGCAGGGGCCGCGGCGGGTACCGCCGGCGCATCGGCGACGATGCCCTGCGATAGCTGCTTCAATCGTGCGCACACGCTGCCGACTGCGTCCTGGTCGACGCTTGCGCCGTGGTGATGCCCTTCCATCTGCATGTTGAGGACATCCTTGGCGGCGAGGAAGGTATCCACGTGCTCGGTGGTCAGCGCCATCTCGCCCTTGCGGATGCGGTCGAGCAGCGACTCCAGCATGTGGGTCACTTCGGTGATGTCGGTGAACGCAAACGTGGCGGCGCCGCCCTTGATGGAATGCGCAGCGCGGAAGATCGCGTTGAGATCCTCGTTATCCGGCGCGGACACGTCCAGAGCCAGCAGCAGTTTCTCCATCTCGGCGAGCAGTTCGTCTGCCTCGTCGAAGAACACCTGGTAGAACTGGCTCATGTCAATCGTCATCGTGCAACTCCCTCATGTTTGAATGCCCGCGGTCTCCGACACGCGTCTCAGCCGATCAGCTTTCTGACCACCTCGGTCAACCGTGCCGGGTCAAAGGGCTTCACCAGCCAGCCGTTGGCTCCCGCCGCACGGCCCATTGCCTTGATGTCATCCCCTGACTCGGTCGTCAGCATCAATATCGGCACATTCTGGTAATTCTTCATCTTTCGCAGCGCCTTGATCAGTTCAAGGCCGTCCATTCCCGGCATGTTCTGGTCGGTCAGCACCAGATCGACCGTCTGCATCCGGGCTTTGTCCAGGCCGTCCTGGCCATCCACCGCCTCGATCACGTCATAGCCCGCCGCCTTCAGGCTGAAGGACAGCATCTGGCGCAACGAGCCGGAATCATCCACTGCTAGTATTTTTTTGTTCATCGTTGCTCTCGCTTCTTCACTTTCATACAGGTATCCGTCACTTCAAAACAATTCGATGTCGCCGCTGTTCATGTGGCGCTGGTTGACCGTGCTGCGGGAGGTCACGCTTAAGGCGGCGCAGTGCATGCCGACCCGTTCGCTGATATGGTCAAGCACCGCCAACAGGGCCCGGTCGCCGCTTTCCGGCAACACCGTGCCCTGGGTATCAAGTGCACCGAACACCTCGCGCAAGCCGGCGAGGTGCTGGATCATGCGTCCGATCAGCTGGCTGGTCATGTCCTGGAACTGCAGGCCAGTGACGGCGTCACCGACATGCCGGGCAACCTCGCCGCGCTGCGATGCGACGCGCGCCGCATAGTCGGGCAGCGACAGGGTGTGGGCCTGGAATGCATTCAGATCCTGCTGCTGCTGTTCGACCGCGTGATGGATCGCCATGAAGCTCGCGCACAGTTTCTTGATAGCTTCGTCCAGCAGTGCATCCATCTGCACCAGATCGCGCTCGACCTCGGCCAGATGCCGGTCGCCGTGCGCCGCCATCCCGGCAAGCAGCTGCCGCACCCGTGCGTTCAGCTGATCGCCGGATGGAGGGTCGTCGGCGAGCATGGGGTTCACAGGAAGTTGAACAGCGACAGACCCGAAACAGTGACGAAGGAACGTTGCGCGGCTTCGAAAATGAACTGCTGTTGCGAGAGTTGGGTCAGCGCCTGGGTGTAATCGACATCCTGCAGTTCGGACAGGGTCTGGGTGTACTGCAGGTTGCGGTCATCACCCGCAAAGTCGAGGGCTTCGATCTCCTGCAGGCGCGTACCGACCGAGGCGCGAACGGTCAGCACGTTGTCCAGCGCCAGGTCCGTGTTGCTGCCGGCGAGCGCCAGACCGCTGCTGAGGGCCGCGGCATCAGCCGGTGTAACCACCGGTGTCTGCAACAGCGTGATCAGGTCCTTCAGCGTATTGAAAACATCCTGCCCGCCACCCTGGAACACAGCCTGGCCCGGATTGCTGATCGCCATCTGGCGGGTGGCATCCACCTGCAGCAGGCGTTGGCCCTGGTCGCCCTGATACTGCGCACCGGTCGCGGTTTCAGCAAAGGGTGGCGTGGCGGTCTGGTAGCCGGAAAACTGATAATTTCCCATGCCGTCGCGCGAATTGGCAATGCTCAAGAGGGCTTCGAAGCGGCTGCGCAGTTCGGTTGCCAGGAAGCCGCGCTGGCTATCGGTCAGCGAGCCGTTGCCGGCGGCGACGATGCTGGTTTTCACATCCAGCAGCAGGCTGGTTGCGCTCTCGAGCGCACCTTCCACCGAGACCAGTGCGCTCTTGGCATGCTGGCGGTTGACACCGTGCTGGGTATTGATCGACTGCGACTGCGTCACTTCGAGCGCGCGCGCGGTGCCAACCGGATCGTCGGACGGCGTCAGGATGCGGCGCCCGGAGGCGACCTGCTGCTGGATCTTGAGGAGGTCGGACTGCACCTCGCCGAGGCGGGCGGCGCCGGATTCAAACAGAGTTTGGGTGCTGATGCGCATGATGTCGTATCTCCTTATCGGCCAAGCGAAAGCAGCACATCGAACATCTGGCTGGCAATCTGCATGACCTTGCCGGCCGCCTGGTACGCCTGCTGGTAACGCAGCAGGTTGGTGCCTTCCTCGTCGAGGTTGACGCCGGATTCCGATTCCAGCGTGCGCTTTGCCTCGGTGAACAGCTTGCCTGCGGCGCTGCTGGTGACGTCCAGCTCACGCGTCTTGTTGCCGATTTCGCTGACCAGCTGCGAATAGGCGCCCTGATAGCTGGCTGTGCCGCCGTTCATCGTGTTGGCGGTCTGCAAGCCAGCCAGAAGCTGGGCGTTGCGGCTGTCGCCGATACCGCCGGCATTGGTCGCGACGGTAAAGGTGTCGCCTGTAGCCGGCGCGCCGCTGAGGGCGATGCTCCAGCCGTTGTAGGTGATCGTTGCGCCGGGCGTATACGTCAGCCCGGTCGGGTTGCCGGTGCCCGTACCCGTCACGTCGAAGGTGGTGGCGGACGTGAACGTGATCGTAACGGGCTGCTGCAGGTTGGCGTTCGGCGGCGGCGGCGCGTTGACCGTCCCGGCGCTGACCGCTCCGGTCCCGGTGTTGGCGCTGGCCGCTGCGCTACGAATCGGTGCCGCGGCGGCAATCTGCCGAGGGTCGTTGAGTGCGACGACAAATCCGGCGGCACCCAGCGCGCTCGAATACGTGAAGAAATCGCCGCCGAGGGCACCGTTGAGATCCTGTCCCAGACGGTGCTGGGCGTTGAAGGTGCTGGCGAGACCACTGGCGAGCGTGTCGAGCGTGGTCTGCGCCGGCTCCAGCGTCTGGCTGCGAAAGGCAACCAGCCCGCCCAGCTTGCCCCCGGTCAGGCTGCCCTCGCCGACGATGACGGGACCTGACGACGTCTGGTAGGCGACCTCGATCCGGCTGGGGTCACTGGGCAGAACGGCGGTGGTGAGCCCGAAGGTTTTGGCACCGACCACCAGGGGCTGGCCGTTGCCGATGAATACGTTGACGCTACCATCGCCCTGCTTGACGGTGGTGGCCTTGATTTCCTTGTTGAGATCCATGATCAGCTGGTCGCGCTGATCGAGCAGATCATTGGCAGGCTGGCCGCTGCCGCCCTGGGCGCGGCCGATGGCTTCGTTCAACGCGCCGATCTGCGTGGCGTAGGCGTTGATGACATTGACGCTCGACGTGATCTGGCTGTTGATCCCCTGCCCGATCTCCTGCAGGCGGCCTGCCAGGCTCTGGAAGCGTGCGGTCAGCGACTCGCCTGCCGACAGGGCAGCCTGGCGCGCCGGAATCGAAGACGGGTTGGACGCCATCTCCTGCATGCCGCTGAAAAACTCCTGCAGCGCGGGCGACAGGCCCGAAAGCGGGTCGCCCAGCAGGTTGTCGATCTGGCGGATCTCGGCGGCGTAGCTGTCGAGCCCGCTTTTGGTGGATTGGGCGGTGCGCACCTGGCCACCCAGAAACTCACTGTAGATGCGCTTGATCGTGGTGACCTCAGTGCCCTGGCCCATGAAGCCCAAACCGTAGTTCTGCGGCTGGGCGGCGCCCTGCACCACGACCTGACGGTTGTAGCCCGGGGTGGCGGCATTCGCGATGTTGTGGCCGGTCGTGCTGAGCCCCACCTGTGCGGCTGCCAGTGCGCTCTGTCCGATACTGAGAATGTTGGTAGCCATCTAGCTGTGCACGCGTTAGGTTCGAGAAAGGGAAATCAGGCACTCAATGACTGAATCGGTGGCTTCACCGTTTTCTTGAGCCCACCAGCTCAAGCCTGGTCGAATTGCCCGATGATGCTCATCAGTTTCTGCGCGTATTTCGGGTCGGTGGCATAGCCGGCCTGCTGCAGCCCGTGGGCAAACCCGGCGGCATCCTGGCCCTGGGCGATCACGTTCTGGTAGCGCGCGTTGTTGCGCAGCAGGTTGCCGTAGTCACGGAAGGCATCGGCGTAGGAATCGTAGGCACGGAAGGTGTCCACCTGTTTCTGCGGCTTGCCGTTGACGTATTCGGTGGTGACGATATCGACCGTCTGCCCTTTCCAGCTTGAGCCAGCCTTGATGCCGAACAGGTTGTGGCTGTTCTGGCCGTCGGCGCCGCGAATCTCGGACTTGCCCCAGCCGGTCTCGAGCGCAGCCTGGCCCAGCATGAATCGCGCGGGGATGCCGGTGGCGGCGCTGGCGGCCTGGGCGTGCGGCAACAGGCGCTGCACAAAGGCCTCGACATGGGCAGGGGGATTGCCGCTGCGGGTGGCGGCGGCAGTGGGCGCGGCAGCAGGTGCAGGCTGGACCAGCGGCGGCGCGAGCGGCAGGGCGCGGGGCACCTCAGGCGGATTCAGCGGCAAGCCGCGCGCACCGAGGTCGGCGATCGGGGGGGCATCCTCGCCTGCCGGTATCCCGTTCATCGCGCCGGACAGCTGGCGCACCATCACTTCGGCCAGCCCGATGCCGCGGCTGGCCATGCGTTGCGACAGCTGCTGGTCGAGCATCGAGGTGTACAGGCGGGTCTGTTCGCTTTCGAACAGGCCGTCCTGCGGGGTGGCATCGCGCATGCTTTTCATCAGCATGTTCATGAATACCGCCTCGAACTGCTGCGCCGCCTGCTTCAGGGCCTCGGGCGAGGACTGCTTCGCATCGAACCTAAGCTGATCGACGCTCTGGACGTCGAGCGCGAAGCGCGACGTGAGATCGGCGCCGCCCATACTCATCAGATCACCTCCAGCTCGGCGCGCAGCGCGCCCGAAGCTTTCAGCGCCTGCAGGATAGCCAGCAGGTCCTGCGGGGTGGCGCCGATGGAATTGAGCGCCTTCACCACGTCGGCCAGCGATGCGCTGCCCTTGAGCAGCATGACCTCGCCCGGCTGCTGGCGGATTTCGATCTGCGATTGTTGTGTGACCACGGTTTCACCGCGCGAGAACGGCGCCGGCTGGCTGACCAGCGGCTCGGTGTTGATGGTGACGGTGAGGTTGCCGTGCGACACCGCGCTGGGGTCGAGCATGACCGCCTGGTTCATCACCACCGACCCGGTGCGCGCGTTGATGATGACCTTGGCCATCGCTTGCGCCGGGCTGACGTCGAGGCTTTCGATGCGGCCCAGAAAGGCGACCCGCGCGCTTTCGCCGACCGGCGTTTTCACCTGGATCACGCGGCCGTTGAGTGCTTGCGCCGTGCCCTCGCCGAACGCGGTGTTGACCGCGTCGACCACACGGCTGGCGGTGGTGAAGTCGGTCAGCCGCAGTTCCAGATTGATCGTGCCGGCTTCGCCGAGCGCGGTGACGACCGTGCGCTCGACCGTGGCGCCGGCCGGCACCCGGCCGACGGCAAGGTGGTTGATCTGCGTCTGGCTGCCGTTGGCCGCGGCGCCGGCGCCGCCGACCATCAGGTTGCCCTGCCCCATCGCGTAGATCAGGCCGTCAGCGCCTTTCAGCGGCGTCATCACCAGCGTGCCGCCGCGCAGGCTCTTGGCATTGCCGATCGACGACACAGTGATGTCGATGCCCTGCCCCGCCTGGGCGAAGGCCGGCAGCTCGGCGGTCACCATCACGGCGGCCACGTTCTTCAGCTGCATGTTGATGCCGGGTGGCAGGTTGACGCCCATCTGCATCAGCATGTTGGCGATGCTCTGGGTGGTGAACGGCGTCTGCGTGGTCTGGTCGCCGGTGCCGTCGAGACCCACCACCAGCCCGTAGCCGACCAGCTGGTTGACGCGCACGCCCTGGATCGAGGCGATGTCCTTGATGCGCTCGGCGTGCGCCACGCCGCTCATGGCCAGCGCGGCGAACAGGCCGATCAGTACGGGCAGATGCAGGAGGTTCATGATGCCCACCTTATAGCGGTATGAAACTGAGGAAGAAGCGCGCCAGCCAACCCATGACTTCGGCCGTGTCGAACTTGGCGCTGGTGCGGTATTCGATCCGCGCGTCGGCCACCTTCGAGGACTGCACCATATTGCCGGCCTGGATGGTGTCGGGCTGGACCACGCCGGACAGCCGGATGTATTCGGTGCCCTTGTCGAGCGCGACCTGCTTTTCGCCGGCCACGATCAGGTTGCCATTGGGCAGCACCTCGACGACGGTGACGGTGATGTTGCCGGTGAAGGTGTTGCTGGAATTGAGCGCCGACTTGTCGTCGTAGCTGGTGGACGCTTCGGCGTTGATGCCCAGGCCCTGGAAGCTTTTCAGCGGCACACCGGCGATGGCGCCGATCGACGAATCGACCTCGCTGGTCTTCGAGGCATTGGACGAGGCTTGTTTGCCGGCCCGGGTGTTTTCGCTGATGACGATGGTCAGCACGTCGCCGACGTGGCGCGCGCGCCGGTCTTCGAACAGCGGACGGTAGGCGGCGGTCTGGTAGATGGCGCCGTTTCCGGCGGCCTGCACTGGCTGTGCCTGCGGACGTGCGGTGATGGGATGCTCGACGATGGTCGACGGCGTGGTGCCGCAGCCCGCCAGGCCCAGCAGCACAAGCAGCAATCCGAATGCGCGCGACGTGTTCATGGCAGGCCTCACAACTGGGTCAGGCGCTGCAGCATCTGGTCGGATGTCTGGATTGCCTTGCTGTTGATCTCGTACGCGCGCTGGGTCTGGATCATGTTGACCAGTTCTTCCACCACGTTGACGTTCGAGGTTTCGACGTAGCCCTGGTTGAGCAGGCCGGCGCCATTGCTGCCCGGCGCGTTGGAGCTCGGCGTGCCGGACGACGCGGTTTCGCCGTAGAGGTTTTCGCCCAGGCTCTGCAGGCCGGCCGGGTTGACGAACATCGCCAATTGCAGCGTGCCCACCGTCACCGGCGTGGCGGAGCCGGCCTGCTGTACCGACACCGTGCCGTCGCGCGCGATGGTCAGCGTCTGCGTGTCGGGCGGAATGGTGATCGCCGGCTGCACCGCGTAGCCGCTGGAGGTAACCATCTGGCCATTGGCGTCGACCTGGAAGGAACCGCTGCGCGTATAGGTCGTGGTGCCGTCGGGCATCAGCACCTGGAAGAAACCGTTGCCCTGAATTGCCACATCCTTGGCGTTGCCCGTCTGCTGCAAGTTGCCCTGGGTGAAGACGCGCTCGGTGGCGACCGGCTTCACGCCGGTGCCCAGCTGCAGGCCGGAAGGCAGCTGCGTCTGTTCGGACGACTGCGCGCCCGGCTGGCGGATGGTCTGATACAGCAGGTCCTCGAACACCGCACGCGCGCGCTTGAAGCCCGTGGTGCTGACGTTGGCGAGGTTGTTGGAGATCACGTCCATCTGCGTTTGCTGCGCATCCAGACCGGTCTTGGCAATCCATAGTGAGCGAATCATGTCGGCTCCTTTAATAAAACAGTTTCTTGTCCACGAAAGTCACGAAGGCCACGAAATGAAATCAGGGGTTTTCGTGTGCTTCGTGGATAAAAATGCACGTCAATTCATGCTCAGCAGCTGGGCTGCCTTGTTGTCATTGTTTTCGGCGTGCTCCAGCATCTTCATCTGCATGTCGAACTGGCGTGCCAGCGAAATCATGTTGACCATCTCGTCGACAACGTTGACGTTGGAGGACTCCAGCGCGCCGCTGATCAGCGTCACATTGGGGTCGAGGGGCGCCGGGGTGCCGGCCTTGGTGCGGAACAGGCCATCGTCGCCGCGCATCAGATCGGCGGCCGGTGGGTTGACCAGTTTCAGGCGTCCGATGGCGGTCAGACCGGTGGCATCGGAGCCGTCAGGCACCAGCGAAATGGTGCCGTCGCGGGCCATGGCGATATTGCGTCCGGGCGGCAGCGCCAGTTCACCGCCGTCGCCCTGCACCCGCAGACCATCATGCGTCTGCAGGATGCCGTTCTCGTCCACCTTGAGGCTGCCGTTGCGGGTGTAGGCCTCGCTGCCGTCAGCCGCGCGCACCGCAATCCAGCCATCGCCCTGCACTGCCACGTCGAGCTCGCGCCCGGTGTGCTGGATGGTGCCGGTTCGAAAGTCGCTGCCGGTGGTGGAATCGACCACGAAGGCGCGCGTCGGCAGGATCGCCCCCTGCACCTGCACCGCGCGAAACTGATCGACCTGCGCGCGAAAGCCGGTGGTGGTGGCGTTCGCCAGATTGTGCGAAGTCGTGGCCTGCTGTTCCAGGATATGTTTCGCGCCGGTCATGGCGGTGTAGATCAGACGGTCCATCGGAGCCTCCTATCGCGTCAAGCCATCAACGCAGGTTGACCAGCGTCTGCAGCACGGCGTCCTGCGCCTTGATGGTCTGCGCGTTAGCCTGGTACACCCGCTGGGCGGTGATCAGATTGACCAGTTCAGCGGTGAGGTCAACGTTGGAATCCTCCACTGCCGACGACTGCAGCACACCGAGGCTACCGGTGCTCGGCACGCCGACCAGCGGATTGCCCGAAGCCGACGTCTCGGCCCACATGTTGTTGCCCAGTTGCTGCAGGCCATTGGGGTTGGCAAAGTTGGCCAGTACCACCTGGCCCAGCAAGGCCGACTCGCCGTTGGAATAACGGCCCAGGATCATGCCGTCGGCATCGATGCTGAAGCCGGACAGGCGGCCCGAGGCATAGCCGTTCTGGTTCAGCGCGTTGACGCTGAAGGGCGAACCGAACTGGGTGGTGCCGGAAAAGTCGATCACGACGGACGGGCCGGCGGCGCCGGTGGCGGTCGGCGGGATCGCGACGGCAGCCAGCGGCATCGCGGTGGTCAGCGCACCGTTGGTGTTGAAGTTGAGCGTTGCAATCGCACCCGCACCCACCTGCGTGCCGTCGCTGGCCGCATAGACCTGCCACTCGCCCGGGTTAGCGGTCTTCACATAAAAGGTCTGCAGGGTCTGCTCATTGCCCAGACTGTCGTAAACCGCCACTGCGGTCGAACTGTTAAAGGTGGCCGGATCAGTCAGGTCGAACGGTGCAGTGGCAGGCACCGCACTGCCGGAATCCAGGTTGAGCACTGCATCCAGCGTACTCGTGATCTGCGGCGCCAAGTCGGCGGTGTTAATGCTCAGGGGCGTCGGGGCGCCGGTCAGCACCGTGCCGCCAGGGCCGGCCGCAAAGCCGGTCAGCCGGGCACCCGTCGGGTTGACGATGAAGCCCGTGCGATCAAGCTGAAACTGCCCGTTGCGCTGGTAGGTCACCTCGCCGTTGTTTTCCATGCGGAAGAAGCCGCCGCCGTTGATGGCGAGGTCGAGCGGGTTGTTGGTCGACGTGACGTTGCCCTGTGTGAACTGTTGCGCCACCTGCGCCAGCTTGACGCCGATGCCGACACTGGAGCCACCGGCGCCGGTGAGGGAGTTGGCGTAGACGTCGGCGAACTGGGCCTGCGACTGCTTGAATCCGACCGTACTCGAGTTGGCGACGTTGTTGCCGATGACGTCGAGGTTCTTTGCGGCGGCGTTGAGGCCGCTCAAGCCTTGTTGAAAACTCATGTTCTGCTCCTTGTGGTGATTGCTACCGCTTGACCCGTGGGTTCACGCTGCCCTGTTCAAAAAATCTGCCGGATATCGGCATAACTCACCTGCTCGTCGCCCAGCAGATTGAGCTGAACGCCCTGGCTGCCCTGCGAAACACTGCTGACCAGCCCCAGATGCAGCGCGGTGCTGCTGAGCGGCTGGCCGCCCTGGATGGCCTCGACCTTGAAGCGATACTGGCCATCCGGCGCGGCGGTGCCGCTGTTGGTCAGGCCATCCCATGCCAGGGCGTTGACGCCGTCTTCACGCGCCCCGAGGTTGAGGCTGCGCACCAGGCCCCCGGCTGCGTCGAAAATGTCGACCTTCACCGTATCGGCCGGACGCGACAACTCGAATCCGATGATGTCCTCGAATTCGGCCGGGCGGATGGTGTCGCCGGGTACCAGCACGCCGCGCCCGATCAGGTTGGCGGCCTGCGCCATCTGGTTGGCGCCCAGGCTGGCGGCCAGTGCCTGCAGGCTGTTGTTCATGTTCTCGATGCCCTGCACGGTGGACAGCTGGGCCATCTGGCTGGTCACCTGGGCGTTGTCGAGCGGGTTCAGCGGGTCCTGGTTCTTCATCTGCGCAACCAGCAGGCTGAGAAAGCGGTCCTGCGTTGCCTGGGTGCTGTCGCTGGCGTTTCTCGACGCACCGAACAGGCTGCTGACGTTGCTTGTTTCTTGTACGGTACTCATGGCGTGTTCTCCTGACCTCGGTCTCTTCCTGCCGTTTCAGCGCGTTACTGACCCAGGTTCAGGGTCTTGAGCAGCAGGGTCTTGGTGGTGTTCATCATTTCTACGTTGGACTGATACGAGCGCGAGGCGGAAATCATGTTGACCATTTCCTCCACCACATTGACGTTGGGCATGGTGACGTAGCCCTTTTCATCGGCGAGCGGATTTTTCGGGTCAAACACCACCTTCATCGGCGAGGGATCCTCGATCACTTCGGCGACGTTGACGCCGGTGGCGCCGGCCTGGCCCACCGGCACAGCGGCAAACACCACCTGCTTGGCCTTGTAGGGCTGACCGTTGGCGCTGGTGGCGCTGTCCGCGTTGGCCAGATTGCTGGCAACCGTGTTGAGCCGCTGCGACTGGGCGTTCATGGCCGAGCCGGCGACATCGAAAATATTGAACAAAGACATGCGTGATCTCCTTGCTATCCCTGGATGGCTGAGAGCAGACCCTTGATCTGCTGGCCCAGCCGGGTCAGGTTGAATTCGTAATGAATGGTGTTTTCGGCCATGGCGGCCCGTTCGGCATCGACATCCACGGTGTTGCCGTCGACGCTGCCCTGCGCCGGGTTGCGGTACAGCAGCCCCGCTCCCGCCCCTAGACCGGGGGCACCCGCCAGATGGCCCGGCGCGGTGGTGGCCAGCCTGACGCCGCCGCCTGCGGCCGGTGCGCCGGTTCCGCTACCCTTGAGCGCAGTTTGCAGCGCGGTATTGAAATCGAGGTCACGCGCCTTGTAATTCGGCGTATCGGCGTTGGCGATATTGGACGCCAGCACCTGCTGGCGCTGGTCGCGTACGCGTAGCGCCTGGGTGTGGAAATTCAGCATCTCATCCAGCCGGTTCAACATGGTCATCTCTCGTTTCTGCCGCAAGGCCTTTTTGCGATGACTGCATCCTAGACACGCGCTTGTCCATTCAATCGCACGATAAGGGGGCAAAAGCCTGCTCATTTCGGCGTTTAGGATGGGAGACGGCTTCCTACAATGGCGCAGTGAGTAGTCGAGCCAAGGAGCCTCCGATGACAGCAGACCCCTCCCGCGCACGCGGACCCGTCCATGCAGGCTGGCTGGCCGCGCTGTGCCTGTGCCTGGCCGGCGCCGCCCACGCGGCGGGCCCGCAGGACCCGGCCGCACTGCAGGCCCATGCCGAGCGGTTCCTGAAGACGCAGACCGTCGGCCTGCCGGGCAAGGTGACGATCCAGGTCACGCCGCCGCGCAGCGCGCTGCCGGCGTGCTCCGCACTGGATGCCTTCCAGCCCGCCGGCAGCCGTGGCATCGGCAAGCTCACCGTGGGCGTGCGCTGCCTGGCGCCGAGCCAGTGGACGGTCTACCTACCCGCCCAGGTGCGGGTGATGGGGCCCTACGTGGTGACGCGCCAGGCGTTGCCGGCCAACCACGTCCTGACGGCTGCCGACCTCGCGTTGCGCGAGGGCGACCTCGGCAGCCTGCCCGCCGACATCGTGGCCGACGCCGACGCGATGGTGGGCTACCGCACGGTGTCCGGCCTCGCCGCCGGCGCGCCCCTGCGCGGCGCGACCCTGCGCGCGCCGCTGGCGGTGAAACAGGGCCAGGTCACCCGCCTGGTGCTGACCGGTCCCGGATTTTCCGTCCAGAGCCACGGCCAGGCGCTGGCCAATGCCGGCCGCGGCGACCAGGTCAGAGTGAAAACCCGTTCCGGGCAAGTGGTCAGCGGCGTTGCGCATGACGGGCAGCAGGTCGTGGTAGCCTTTTAAGGGCGACACTACAGTACGGTTCAAAAACGGACGTTACTGGTGTAAGTTGGAATCCTCCGTACCCGTACCCCCTAGACCCGACACAGGATCCTGCCATGAAAATCGACCCTGGCCCGAAGCCCACCTCGACCCCGGCCACCACCGGCACCCGACCTGCCCAGCCGCAGGAGAACGCGAACGCCAATGCGCGCACCAGCGCGGGCGCTGGCGCCGGTCAGACCGACGTCAACCTGAGCGCGCGTGTCGCCGACATGCGGAAACTGGAAGCCCAGCTCGCGGCGATTCCGGTCGTCGACCCGGCCCGGGTGGAAAGCATCAAGGCCGCCATTGCCAATGGCGAGTACACCATCAAGCCCGAAAACATTGCCGCCGGCCTGATCGCGTCGGTGAAGGAAATGCTGCATGTCGCCCGCTGATCCCGCGCAGACCCTACTGGCCCGACTGAAGCTGGAACTCGCCGCCTGGCAGGCGCTGGTCGACGTAATGCAGGAGGAAGAACAGGCGCTGGTCGACGGCGATACCGACCGGCTGGCGCGGATCAGCACCGCCAAGCTGACCCAGCTGCAAAGCGTGAGCGATTATGCGCAAATCCGCCATGCCGGCCTGCAGGCAGCCGGACTGCCGTTCGACCATGCCGGCATGACCGCCTGGCTGGGGCAGGTCGGCCAGGCCGAGCATAGTGCGCAATGGCAACAGCTGCGCGCGCTCGAAACCACCGCGCGGGCGCTCAACCAGCGTATCGGCGCACTGATCGAATTGCGGCTGAACTCCACCCGACAAGCCCTCAATGTGCTGCTGCACAGCGCCACCAGCCACGGCAGCCTGTACGACCAGGAAGGCCTCACGGTCGCCGCGCACAAGGGCAAACCGCTCACCGCGGCCTAGGGCGTGTTAACACGCATCAGCGCCTGAATCGCCCCGGCGCGATCGCCCGCATCACATCCTCGTCCAACGCTACCGGCTGCCCGGTCATCAGGTTGGCCAGCGCTTCTCCCAGCACGCCCGCCCACACCACGCCGCGCGAGGCATAGCCCGCCGCCACAAACAGCCCTGCCTGGCCATCGACCGCGCCGACGATCGGCAGCCGGTCGGGCAGCGTCGCGCGCAGCGAGGCACGCCCGCTTACCGCAGCGGCAGCCAGCTGCACGCCGGCCCCGGGCAGGATGCTTTCCAGCCGCGCCAGATTGGCCCGGTCGCTCGCCGTGCGCGGTGTGGTGTCGTCATCGTCATGCTCGTAGGTCGCGCCGACCAGAAGCTGGCCCGCACCCGGCGCCACATAGCCTTCGCGCGCAATCACCCGCTCGATCTGCGGCAGCGACCCAGGCGGCAGTCGCGTGATCTGGCCGCGCACGGTATTGAGCGGCCAGGCCTGAGCAGGCGCCAGATCCAGCGCATCGCGCGCATTCGCCAGCACCACGGTGTCCGCTTCGGCCAGCAGCGCACCATCGGCGCCCCGCACCTGCCAGTCGCGTGCCTGCGCTTGCAGACACGCGACGGCGTAGCCGGTTTTCAACGTGATCTCAGGATGGTCGAGCCAGGCACGGCACAGCGTGGCCGGCACCACCCAGCCTGCCGACGGATAAAACACGCCGGGGGACGCGACCGGCCAGTTGGCCAGTTCACGCGCCTCGGCAAGATCCACCCAGCGGGCAAAATCGGCCGGCGTCGTGCGCGCGGCCAGTGCCTGCTGCTGCTTCGTGGCGGCCTCCGCATCGCGTGCCAGGTGCAGCACGCCGCAGCGCGACCATTCGATCCCACCCAGTGTCGGCCAGGTGCGCAGGTCGTGCAGGAAGGCTGCCCGCGTCAGGCGCGTGGCGCAGCTGTCGTCGCGCGAGATCACCGGGCGGAATACCGCCACCGGATTGCCCGACGCCGCTTGCGCCGGCGCCGCGGCGCGTTCCAGCACCGTCACTGCAACGCCGCGCTGCGCCAGCGCGTGCGCAACCGCGGCGCCGGCAACGCCGGCACCGATGATGGCGACACGCTGTGGGGCGGCGGCACGGGGCCCACCTGCCGGTCGGGTCAAAGGCATTTCAGACAGGGTCCGGATGGTGTTTTAGGGCACGGCATGCGGCCGATAGCGGCCCCTTGTACAGACAGGCGTGCATCTTACAGGGGGTCAGCCGGGCGTCTGCCATTGTCGTTTGTCCTACAAGACGCCGCGGAATTGGCCTATACGCGTAGGACAACGCGGCCCGTAAAGTGCACTTGAGTTGCCGACACCCCGGTAACCGGGAAACGGCCACGGCACGCCGAATCGGCTTGCCGTGTCGCGTGCCAGGTTCGTTGCGCAGCCGTTTATTCCTGTTTTTTTCATCACAACCAAGGAGCGCCCCATGAAAAACGTATCCAGCATCGCCGCGATCTCGCTTGTTTCCAGTCTTGCCTTGTTCGCCGCCGGCTGCGACCGCACGCCCGACGAACCGGAGGTCGCCGATCCGATGGTCACCGAGCCGAGCGTCAGCGAGAGAATGGATGACGCCGCCAATGAAACCCGCAGCACGGCCAGCGACATGGGCGACTCGATGGAGCGCCGCGCTGACCAGGCCGGCCAAGCCATCGACGACGCGTCGATCACGGCCACGGTCAAGAGCAAATATCTGCTCGATGACACCCTCAAGGGCCTGCAGATCTCGGTCGACACCGTGCAGGGTGTGGTGAGCCTGACCGGCACGGTGCAGAACGATGCGGCGAAGGAACTCGCCACGCAGATTGCCCAAGGCACCGAGGGTGTGGTGCGCGTCGACAACCAGCTCACCACCCAGTAATTCGCCGGGGCCGGCTCAGGCCCGGGGCCAGTCGCCCCTGCGCCGCCTGACCGCCCTGCCGCCTCCTGAACCCGCTTATCGATCCGGTAGCGGGCTTGGCTCCTGCGCTTACTGCTCGTTCGAGCGCACGTCGTCGTCCCCCCTGGAAGCGCCGAGGTGATCCGGCAGCAGTTCGTCGCTGCCGTCCATATTCCCCAGCTCGTCGTAGCGCAGCGGGCGGGCGCGTGGTTGCAGAAAATCGCCCCCGGTGACTTCGGCCAGCATAACCACGTGATCACCGGCGGGATGACTCGCCACCACTCGGCAGTCGAAATAGGCCAACCCCTGATCCAGTACCGGCGCGCCAGATGGCGCTGCATGCCAGGGTACTGCGCACAGCTTGTTTTCGTCGCGCGCGCTGTGGTTGCCAAATAAGTCGGCCAGCGCGCTTTGATCGCGCTGCAGGACCGTTACACAGAACACACCCCGTTCCACGATCAAGGGGTAAGAAGCGTTCTCGGGATTGACGGCGATCGCCAGCAACGGCGGTCGCATCGACGCCTGCATCACCGAGGTGGCGGTGAAGGCGTTGCCCAGGTCCCCTTCTCCCACCCCGATCACGTAGACGCCTTCGGTCAGCGTCAGGAACAGCCGTTTGACCGGGTTGTGAATGCTCATGGCGGATGGCCCCTGGCTGATGTCTCGTCAGGCCTCATACCCTTCGCGATGCGTCGCGTTGATCGTGCGCAGCAGCTCGCGAAAGGGAATGTCGCGCTCGTGTTTCTTGAACAGCGGCATGAAGTCGAGGTCGCCGCCCTTCCCTACGCCGCTGTAGGTTCCCGACGTCATCGATTCGTGCAGCGCGCGCAGCATGGTGTCGAGCGTGTTGAGATAAGGCGTGTAGACCGAGGCTTCCTCGTCGTCGTGCTCGAGACAGGCGCGCAGTTCGTCGACCTCGTACACGGCTTCGTGCACCAGATCGATCAGTTCGTTGAGGTCTTTGGCTTTTTTCATGGCGTGCGATTTCTGGAACAAAACGTAAGGATACCGTCATGTTCGGACTGACGGAACGTCGCATAACGTCCTACAAATTCAAACTGGCCGGGTTGTGGGTGCAGCCTGATCGACGCGGGGCAATGCGCAGCAGACTGCATGGCCGCCCTGCCGGCTTGATGGCATGATGACGGACATGTTCTTCGAAGTCGCCGGGATCACCGTTCCGCTCTGGGTGCCGCCGCTGGTGGCTTTCATCATCTCGTTCTTCACCTCGATGGTCGGGGTATCGGGCGCGTTCCTGCTGCTGCCGTTCCAGATGAGCGTGCTGGGCTATGTGACCCCCTCGGTGTCCGCAACGAATCTCGTTTTCAACCTGGTGGCAATCCCATCCGGCGTCTGGCGTTACGCGCGCGAACGCCGCATGGACTGGCGGCTGGCCTGGGTCATCGCTGCCGGCACGCTGCCGGGCCTGCTGGCGGGCTGGTGGCTGCGCGTCCATTGGTTGCCGGACCCGCGCGCCTTCAAACTGTTTGTCGGCCTGGTGCTGCTGGGCCTCGCCGTCCGCCTGATGCTGAAGAAACACCATTCAGACAGGCCGCCAACGGCGCCCGCCATGCCGGACAGCCGACGGCATCATCTGCCGGTTTTTGCCATCGCTCTGGTCGTCGGCGTCATCGGCGGCACCTATGGCATCGGCGGCGGCGCGATCATGGCACCGGTGCTGGTGGCGCTGTTCGCGCTGTCGCTGCATCAGGTCGCAGGGGCGGCCCTGTTTGGCACCTTCGTGACGTCTGTGGCGGGTGTGGCGCTGTATCAGCTCATGCCCGGCCCACCCGGTGTCGAGACGCGTCCCGACTGGATGCTCGGCATGCTGTTCGGCGTGGGGGGCGTGGCCGGCATGTATGCCGGCGCCCGGATGCAGAAGCATGTGCCGCAGCGCGCGCTCGAACTCGGGCTCGCCCTGGTGCTGGCGCTGCTGGCGGGCGGTTATGTGGGCGGATACGCGCTGGCCAGCCTGCACTGAATCCGCTTGTGCGCAGCCCGCCTCCGCAGGCGCCACCCGCATGCACGAAAAAACAGGGGCACGCAGCCCCTGTTTTTTTGCTTACACAAAACCGCTCAGCGCTTGACCGGTTTGGCGGCGATTTCCTCCAGCCGGCGTGCCTTGATGACCTGGCCGTTGAGTGCGGCATCCTTGGCGCTGCCGCCGTAGGCCACCACCATCAGCTGGCTGTAGTACATCACCGGGATGTCGAACTTGGTGCCATAGCGCTTGTTGATCTGGCCCTGATAGATCTCGACGTTGGCCTGACACAGCGGGCACGGCGTGACGATCATTTCGGCGCCGTGGTCGTAGGCCGATTCGACGATGTCCTTGATCTGCGCCTGCGCCTTCTCGGGCTCGGAGAACGCCAGCGCGCCGCCGCAGCAGGTCACCTTCTGCTCGTACTCGGGAATCGATTCGGCGCCGACCATTTCGACCATCTTGTCGAGGTAGACCGGGTTCTCGAACGATTCGCCGGCGACGCCGAACGGACGGTTGGTCTGGCAGCCGACGTAGCCCGCGATCTTGACGCCTTCGAGCGGACGCACGACATGCTTCGCCATTTCGTCGAAGCCGAGGTCCTCGATCAGCACTTCCACCATGTGGCGGATGTTGGGCATTTCGTTGATCGTGAGGCCGGCTTCCTTCAGCGCTTCGCGCGTATCGGACATCAGCGTGTCGGAGTGGGTCAGGCGTTCGCGCGTCTCGCGCGCGCCCAGCCAGCAGGCGGCGCAGGTGGCGACGATCTCCTGCCCGGGCAGGTGCTGCTCGGACAGCGCGAAGTTGCGCGCATTCAGGACGTGGCGCGGCAGTTCGCCGGCTTCGGCATAACCGATCGACGCGCCGCAGCAGTTCCAGTCGGGTATCTCGGTCAGCTTGACGTCGAGCGTCTTGCACATCGACTCGACCGAGGTCAGGTAGTTGGAGGCGGAAGCGCCCTTCTGCGACGAACAACCGGGGTAAAACGCGTATTCATGTTTGGCCATGTCTGTCTCTCTCCTCAGCCCGCCAGCTTGGCGGTCTTGCGGGTACGCTCGATTTCGTAGGCTTTTGCCAGCATTGCCTGGATGCCCTTCTGGTCCTTGCACTTGTGGCCACCGAGCAGTTCCATCACGTTCAATCGCCCGGCCTTGACCAGGCCCAGCGCGACCGCCTGCATCGCCATGCCGTTCTTGATGCCCTGGACGAAGCCGTCCTTGAAGTACAGGCCCATCGACAGCTTCAGTTCGTTGACGCGGCCGGTCTTGGTCGCGTTTTTCCAGAACAGGCCCGAGAAGAAGCGCGTGGCCTGCATCTTCGGCGCCATGCCGAGCCGGTGCGCGTATTCGGCGATGCCGTGCATGATGTGGGTGATCGGCAGCTTCCTGGGGCAGCGCACGATGCAGTTGTAGCAGGACGTGCAGTTCCACATCGAGCTGGAGGTCAGCACTTCCTCGCGCTTGCCGGCGCGGATCATCATGAAGAGCTCCTGTGGCGGATGCTCCCACGCCGATTGGAAATTGGTCGGGCAGGAACCGGAGCAGACGCCGCATTGCATGCACATCTTCACCCAGTCGCCCATCTCGACCTGTTCTTCGATTTCCTTCAGGAAATTGTTGCGGTATTTCTCCGCCACTGCGGTATTTGCGCTCATGCTGATCTCCTGACTAGAAGCCTTTGAACGGGCTGGGGCCGACAGCAACCAGCTCGGCGGCGTACTTGTTGATCATGTCGGGCACCCGTTCGATGTCGGTGATGGCGACTTCGAGATCGCGCACACGTTCCTTTTCCAGGTTCAGCGTCTTCAGCGTGTCGTCGATCTTCGACAGCCGCACGCGCCCCAGTTCGGAGCCCTTGACGAAGTGGCACTGGTATTCGTCGCCGGACTTGCAGCCCATCATCATCACGCCGTCGTAGCCGGCGTTCAGCGCATCGGTGATCCAGATGGTGTTGACCGAACCCAGGCAGCGGATCGGAATGATGCGGACGAAAGCCGAATACTCGTTGCGGCTCATGCCGGCCATGTCGAGCGCCGGGTAGGCGTCGTTCTCGCACGCCAGGATCAGGATGCGCGGCTTTTCGGAAAACTCGTCAGGGATGTCGACCGCCTTGATCTGCGCGCCGACGGTGTTGACCGAGTAGTTCTCGAACGAGATCACGCGCACCGGACAGGCGCCCATGCAGGTGCCGCAGCGGCGGCAACGCGATTCGTTGAACACCGGGAAGCGCTTTTCGTCCTCGTCAATGGCGCCGAACGGGCACTCGACCGTGCAGCGCTTGCACTGGGTGCAGCCTTCCAGACGCACTTTCGGGAACGACAAATCCCCAGACCGCGGATGCGCGGCGCGGCCGAGTTCGGCGTTTTCCAGCGCCTGGATCGCCTTCAGCGCAGCACCGGTTGCATCCTCGCGCGCCTGCGCGATGTCCATCGGTCGACGTACCGGGCCGGCGGTATAGATGCCGGTACGGCGGGTCTCGTAGGGGAAGCAGATGAAGTGCGAGTCGGTGAAACCCTGCTTCAGTTGCGGTACGTCCTTGCCCTGGCGGTAGGTCAGGTTGAGGATGGAAATCGGTTTGACTTCCACCACGCCCTCTTCCGCTTTCTCGGCCACCGCATCGATGTTGATGCCCGAGTTCGCCACCTGGCCGGTTGCCAGCACCACCAGGTCGACATCGGCCATGGCCGCATCGGTGTCACCCAGGATCAGGTCCTTGAATTTCACCGTGCTGGTGTTGCCGTTCGGCACCACTTCGGCCACCTTGCCCTTGGTGAAGATGACGCCCTTCTCCTGCGCGCTGCGGTAGAAATCCTCGCCGTTGCCGGGCGTACGCAGATCCGTGTAGATGATCGTGGTGTCGACCGCCGGATTGGTGTCCTTGAAATACATCGCCTGCTTGATGCTGGCGTTGCAGCAGAAACCCGAGCAGTACGACAGGTGCGTGCCAGTCGGATCGCGCTGGCCGGCACACTGCACGAACACCACCGATTTGACCGGCTGGCCATCGCTGGGCCGGCGGATCACACCATCGCCCGCCGCGGCGGTTTTCGCCAGCGCTTCGAGCCCGGCCTGGTCGACCACGTTGGGCGACTTGCCGCCGCCGAGTTCCGGCAGCTTGTTCATGTCATACAGCGTGAAGCCGGTCGCCTGCACGATGGCGCCGATGTCCTCGGTGTGGCTCGCACCCGATTCGGTGGCGATGTCGACCACGAAGCGTCCGGGGGCGCCGTCGGTTTTGGCGATGGTGGCGTTCAGATACAGCTTGATGTTGCTGTCGCCCATCACCTGCGATACCAGGTCAGCCACGCCGGTGTCGGCGGGCGACTTGTAGGGCTCGTGCACCGGGGTGCGCTTGTAGAGCATGCCGGCCCAGCCGCCGAGCGCGCCGGATTTCTCGACCAGCACCACCGGGTAGCCGGTCTTCGATGCCTCGATCGCGGTGGTCATGCCGGTCACGCCGCCACCGACCACCAGCAGGGTCTTGCTGCCGCCGGTGTTGGGGTTGCCGCCGGGCGCGGTCATCGCCTTCACTTCGGCGCAGCCCATGCGAATGTAGTCTTCCGCCATTTCCTGCGTGGTCTCGCGCGCCTCGTCGGTGTCGGGGCGAATCCAGACCACGCCTTCGCGCAGGTTGGCGCGCGCCACCGCGTTTTCGGGAAAGTGGAACGCCTCGGTCTTGGCACGGCGCGAACAGGCGCCAATCATTACGTGGGTCACGCCCTCGTTGGCGATGTCGTTCTTGATCATCGCCACGCCGTCGGCGTTGCACAGGAAATCATGCGTCTTCGCCATCGGCACCTTGCCGTCCTTCTGTGCGATCTTGACCAGCGCGTCCGTGTCGAGACGCTCGCCCAGTCCGCAGCCCTTGCAGATATACGCTGCGACTTTGATGTCAGCCATTTATGCCTCCGCCTTTGCGACTTTGTTGACCACCTGAATCGCGCGCAATGCGGCAGCGGTCGCCGATTGCACTGCACGGTTCACGTCCAGCGCGTTCGACGCGCAGCCGGCGCCGAATACCGCGCCGTTGGCCGGATCGGCTTCGATGAAGCCGCTCGAATCCGCGACGATGTGGCCGGGAATGTTGATGCCCTTGACCGAGGGCTCCATGCCGACCGCCAGCACCACCAGGTCGTGCGGCGTCATGTAGCGCTTGTAGCCTTCGGTATCGACGCCATGACATACCGCGTTGCCGTGCTCGTCTTCGGTAATCTTGGCGACCTTGGACTTGATGAAGCTGACCGACGCATCGGCCTGAACTTTTTGATAGAAATCCTCGAAGCGGTCGATTGCGCGGATGTCGATGTAGTAGATGGTCGACTTGCCGTCTTCCGGATATTTCTCGCGCACGTAATGCGTCTGCTTCAGCGACGCCATGCAGCAGATGCGCGAACAATGACGCAGGTGGTTCTCGTCGCGCGATCCGGCGCATTGGATGAAGGCGATGTTCTTCGCTTCCTTGCCGTCCGACGGACGCAGGATCTTGCCGCCGGTCGGGCCATGGATGTCGGCCAGGCGCTCGAACTCGACGCTGGTGATCACGTTCTTGAAGCGGCCGTAGCCGTAGGGTTGAATCTTCTTCGCGTCGTAAGGCTGCCAGCCGGTTGCCCACACCACCGCGCCGGCCTTGACCTGGATCGTTTCCTCTTTCATGTCGAGGTCGATCGCGCCGTATTTGCAGGCGGCTTTCGCGCGGTCGGCATCGGGCGTGCCAATGATCGCCGGATCAAGCACGAAGCGCTGCGGATAGGCCATCGCGTTCGGCAGATAGGCCGCCTTGTGCTGGCCGAGGTTGTAGTTGAAGGGGTCGTCGACCATCGTGTCCACCGCGCGCCCGCAGTCGCCGCAGGCGGTGCAGTTCTCGTTCACATAGCGCGGCTTGATCTTGATGGAGGCGGTGTAGTTGCCTGTGCTGCCTTCGATGCCGGTCACTTCGGCCAGCGTCAGCACGCGGATGCGCGGATTGCCCTTGAGACGGCGCAGGTTGATTTCCAGACCGCAGGTGGGGTGGCACAGCTTGGGAAAGTAACGATACAGCTGGGAAGTGCGTCCGCCCAGTGCGGGATTTTTCTCAACCAGGACCACGTTCTTGCCGGTTTCGGCCGCCTCGAGTGCAGCGGTCATGCCGGAAATCCCGCCGCCCACCACGAGAATCGTCTCGTTGGTCGCAACATGCTCCGTCATTGTGTTTCCTCCATCCGATGGATGCAAATTATTCGAAGCCGCCCGAAAGACCGCCCGGGCAGCCGGGTTTTTAGCCCGAAATTCAATCCTTGGAATGGTACTCCGAAGCCCCGGCCCGCCGCCACGGGCAAGTCTGCTATCTCAATCGAAGTTTTCTATGCGGGAATAAAGGAAGTGTTGATGGTGCGGCCGTACCAGCCGAATTCATAGCCAGGCAAAAAAACGGGCGAGGCCGCAGCCTCGCCCGTCTCGCCTGCAGGAGGTGCTCAGCTACCGATCACGCCGCCGTCGTCCTTGCTGATGACGATCACCGACGAGCGCGGCTTGGACACGCCGTTGGCGCTTTGCGTGGTCGGGCCGTTGGCGCCGTTGTCGGGCCAGGACGAGTTCTGGGTGTAGCCGAGTTCCCAGTCTTCGCCCGGGTGCTGGATGCCGACGAACATGGTCTTGCCGTCCGGCGTTGTCACCACGCCGGTGACTTCGGCGTTGGGCGGCGCAGTCAGGAAGCGGCGGGTTTCGCCGGTGACGGGATCAGCGCACATCATGACGTTGCCGCCGATATTGACCCAGTCGCCCTGGGCGTTGCCCGCCTGGTCGGTCTGGATCCACAGACGGCCGTCCGGGTCGAACCACAGGCCGTCCGGCGCACCGTAGTCGTCGCCGTTGATGTTGCCTTCGTAGCCCACGGTCTGGCCGCCGAATTCGCCCGGCGTGTAGCTGGCGCCCAGCGTCTTGGCGGTGGACTTGTCGCCGCACTGCACGAACAGATCCCACTCGAAGGTGGTGGCGGTGACGCGGTTGCCCGTCTCGCGCCAGCGCACGATGTGACCGTAGTCGTTGTCGGGACGCGGATTGGATGCATCGACCGCCGGGTTGGCGCCGCCGGCGCTGTTGGCGCCATTGGGATTGTTCGACGACACCGGCGTGTTGCCGCGGCGACTGTTGTTGGTCATGGTCATGTAGACCTCGCGCGTCTCGGGATGCACCGCGCCCCACTCGGGACGGTCCATCATGGTCGCGCCCAGGCGGTCGGCTGCCTGGCGGGTTTTGATCAGCACCTCGCCCTGGTCGGCAAAGCCGTTCTCCGGCGTCAGGCCGTTCTGGCCCCACAGCAGCGGCAGCCAAACGCCCGAGCCGTCGGCGTTGAAACGTGCAACGTACAGCGTGCCTTCGTCCAGCAGGTTGCGATGGTGGCGCGAACGGTTGTCGCCGCGCGTGTCGTACTTGCCCTTAGCAACAAACTTGTACACGTACTCGTTGCGCTCGTCGTCGCCCATGTAGACGGCGAGGTTGTCGCGGTTATCCGTCACCACCCAGGCGCCTTCGTGCTTGAAGCGGCCGAGCGCCGTACGCTTGACCGGCGTGCTCTTTGGATTGAAGGGATCGATTTCCACCACCCAGCCGAAGCGATGCGGCTCGTTGGGGTTCACCCGCACGTCGAAGCGCGGGTCGACTTCATGCCAGCGGTAGCCGAAGCCGGTCCGGGTCACGCCATAACGCCGCTCATTCGGGGTCTGGGTCAGCGCTGCTTCGTTGGTGCCGAAGTAGCCGTTCCAGTTTTCCTCGCAGGTCAGGTAGGTGCCCCAGGGCGTATGGCCGTGGGCGCAGTTGTTCAGCGTGCCCAGCACCACCATGCCGCTCGGGTCGGCGGCGGTTTTCATCAGCGCGTGGCCGGCCGCAGGGCCGGACACCTTGATCGGCGTGTTGCCGGTGATGCGACGGGCATACTTCGACGGACGCTGCACTTCCCAGCCGCCCTTGCGGTGCGGCTTGATCAGTTCGGCAATGCTGACGCCGTGTGCCGCCTGCTGGGTGCGCGCACGCTCCAGCGTCATGATGTCGGTCGCATAGGTCAGGGTGTTGTGCACCAGGCCCGGGTCGTTGTATTCGTTGTTGGCGACCAGCAGGCCGCGCTTGCTGCCCTCGCGCTCCGACTGCGAGAACGGGAAGAAATGCATGCCGTCGGTGTTCGCGCCATAGGTGCGCAGCTGCACCGCCTCGGTCATCTCGGTCGCCGGATCCCAGTGCGGACCGGACGACAGCGCATCGCCCCATGCCAGCACCACGCGTGCGCTGTAGCCATCGGGCACCGTGACCGCATCGGTCATCGGCAGCGTGCTGGCGGCAACCGGGGTAAAGCCGATCAGCGGTTTGTGGGTGTGTCCTTTGCCGCCCTTGGCGAGCGCGCTGGTGCTCAGAGTGCCCAGACCCGCGCCGGCAAAGGTCGCCAGCGTAGCCGTCCCGAGCGAGCATTTGAGGAAAAAGCGGCGGCCGTGATCGCAGTTGTCGATCACATCCTGCATCGACGGATTCGTCGACGGGTTGTTCGATTCGTCATTGGAAAACATGTGGTTCCTCTCGCGTTGAATAGGGAAATGCAACGCGAACACCCATGTCCTTCGATCCCGTGCCTCGCGTGCACAGGCACTTTAAAAACCCGGGGTGACAGCTTGATGAAGAATCGCGGACAAATGCATGTCCGCTAGCGCTGCGTCAGGAATCAGGGACGCAGCAACGCGGCGCGCCGGTCAGACGTGCGGCGTGACCGGCGGCAGGATGGACGCCGGCGCAGCCTCGACGGCGACGATATCGAACTGCATCGTCGCGAGGTCGGCCATGATGTAGGTGGGCGGGTTGCCGACGCCACCCACGGTGCCGGGGTTGATCAGCCAGGTGGTGGTGCCCTTGACGGTGGCGACCTGCGCGATGCTCGACTTGTGGTCGTGGCCGCAACAGACGAGGTCGTAGTCGCCGGTGCAAGCGAGCGCCTGTGCGTAGTGGGGATAGTGCACTAAGAACAGGTTGCGGTCGGCCAGCGTGATCGCGGCGTCCTGGCCGTGGTAGCGGATCACGCTGTTGGGCTCGGCAGCGAGTCGGCCCATGTTGTAGAGGTCGCCGGTGTTGTTGCCGTGGATGACGTGCACCGGCAGTTCGTATTTCTGCAGCACCCGCAGCGTGGTCGGCGCGACCACGTCGCCGCAGTGCAGCACCGCTTCTGCCCCGTTCGCCTTGGCGTGCTCGACCGCCGCGCCGAGCAGGCGCCGGTTGTCGTGGGAGTCGGAGAGGATGCAGATTTTCATGGTTGATCAGGGTGCAGGAGCTAGGGGTTAGGAGCCAGGGATTAGGGGGCCTTGTGCGGCTTCGCCGCATTTCATGAATTCACGAGGCGCGGCGAAGCCGCTCATCCCCTAGATCCTAAATCCTAAAAAGCCGGCTTATCCTTGGCGTTGTTGTAGCGCTCCACGCCGGCGAGGATTTCGGCGCGGGCGTCGTCGATGCCGACCCAGCCGTCGACCTTGACCCATTTGCCGTTTTCGAGATCCTTGTAGTGCTCGAAGAAGTGGGAGATCTGCGCCAGCAACAGCGGCTGCAGGTCTTCGGGCTTGTTGACGCCCTTGTAGAGGCCACACAGCTTGTCGACCGGCACCGCCAGAAGCTTGCCATCGACGCCGGCTTCGTCGGTCATCTTCAGCATGCCGACGGGACGGCAACGCACCACCACGCCGGTAATCAACGGGATCGGGGTGATCACCAGCACGTCGACCGGGTCGCCGTCTTCCGACAGCGTGTGCGGGATGTAGCCGTAGTTGCAGGGGTAATGCATCGCGGTCGACATGAAGCGGTCGACGAACATCGCGCCGGATTCCTTGTCGACTTCGTACTTGATGGGTTCGCCGTGGGCGGGGATTTCGATGATGACGTTGAAATCGTCGGGCAGGTTGCGGCCGGAACTGACGCGGTCGAGGCTCATGGGATTCAGGGCTGAAAACGGGAAAGGCGGGATTATACCTGCCCGCCATCGGGCTCCGCTCCCCCGTATAATTCGACTTTTTGCATGCTGTTTTCCCCCACCGTCCCTTCCCCTGGCCACCGCCAGTCCGGCCTTGCCGGCGCCGCCGATGCGCTCTATCTCGCCGAGCTGGCGCGCCACGCCGCGCCGCTGGCGGTGGTGTGCGCGAGCGCGTGGGACGCGAACCGGCTGGCCGAGGAATTACGCTGGTTCGACCCTCAATTGCGGGTCTGCGCCTTCCCCGACTGGGAAACCCTGCCCTACGACACGTTTTCGCCGCATCCGGACCTCATTTCCGAGCGGCTGGCGACGCTATACCAGATTTCGCGCGGCGAGTTCGACATCGCCGTGGTCGCGCTGTCCACCGCGCTGTACCGGCTGGCGCCACCGGCCTTCATGGCCGCCCACACTTTCTTCCTCAAGCAGAAGGACACGCTCGACGAAGCGGCCTTCCGCGCGCAGATGATGCTGGGCGGCTACACGCATGTGAACCAGGTGTTCGCGCCGGGCGAGTTCTCGGTGCGCGGCGGCCTGATCGACCTGTTCCCGATGGGCAGCGCCCTGCCCTACCGCATCGACCTGTTCGACAACGAGATCGAGACGCTGCGCGCGTTCGACGTCGACACCCAGCGCAGCATCTATCCGGTCAACGAAGTGCGGCTGTTGCCCGCGCGCGAATTTCCGCTCGACGAAACCGGCATCACCCGCTTCCGGCAGAATTTCCGCGAACGCTTCGAGGGCGATCCGTCGAAATCCAAGCTGTACAAGGACGTCAGCAACGGCCTTGCACCCGCTGGAATCGAGTATTACCTGCCGCTATTTTTCGAAGACACCGCCACGCTGTTCGACTACCTGCCGAAACAAACCCGCATCGTCGCGCACGGCGCGCTCGACCCGGCCGGGCAGGCGTTCTGGACCGATGCCCAGGGCCGCTACCGCCTGCTGTCGGGCGACAAGGACCGGCCGCTGTTGCCGCCCGCCGAGCTGTTTCTGGCGACCGACGCCTTTTTCAGTCTGGCCAAAACCTACGATCGGCTCGATGTGGAACAGAGCGGCAGCGGGCTGGCGCATGCCGTGCCCCCGATTTCGGTCGACCGCCGCGAGGCGCACCCGGTCGCCAAGCTGCAGCACTTCATTGACGGTTTTTCGGGCACGGTGCTCATCGTCGCACCCTCGGCCGGGCGGCGCGAAACCCTGCACGAATACCTGGCAGAACATGGCCTCGAGGCGACGCTCGTCGACAGCTGGGCCGACAGCCGGTCGCACGCTACGCGCATCCTGCTCACACACGGCCTGCTGGCCGAAGGCTTTGTCACAGCCGACGGAAAACTTGCCGTCATCACCGAAACCGAGCTCTACGCGATCCCGCCGAAGACGCGTCGCGCGCGCGAAGCCCGTGCGACGCAAATCGACAACCTGCTGCGCGACCTCTCCGAGCTCAAGCCCGGCGACCCGGTGGTGCACGCGCAATACGGCGTCGGCCAGTACCTCGGCCTCATCAACATGGACCTCGGCGACGGCGACACCGAGTTCCTCCAGCTCGAATACGCCAAGGGCGACAAGCTCTACGTGCCGGTCGCCAACCTGCACCTGATCTCACGTTATTCCGGTGCAGGCGAAGGCGCGGCGCCGCTGCACAAGCTCGGCACCGACCAGTGGGAAAAGGCGCGCCGCCGCGCGATGCAGGCGGCGCGTGACACCGCGGCCGAACTCTTGAACCTGTACGCACTGCGTGCGGCGCGCGAAGGCCATGCGTTCAAGTTCTCGCTGCACGACTATGAAGCCTTCGCCGAGGGTTTCGGCTACGAGGAAACCCCCGACCAGGCGGCTGCGATCGCCGCGGTGATGGCCGACATGCAATCGGGCAAGCCAATGGACCGGCTGGTGTGCGGCGACGTCGGCTTCGGCAAGACCGAAGTCGCGCTGCGCGCCGCCTTCATGGCGGTAATGGGTGGCCACCAGGTCGCGGTGCTGGTGCCGACCACGCTGCTGGCCGAACAGCATTTCCATAATTTTTCCGACCGCTTCTCGGCCTGGCCGATCAAGCTCGCCGAGCTGTCGCGCTTCCGCAGCCCCAAGGAACAGGCTGCAGCCTTGCAGGCGCTGGCCGACGGCAAGCTCGACATCGTCATCGGCACCCACCGACTGATCCAGAAGGACGTCAAGTTCGCCCGCCTCGGCCTGGTGATCCTCGACGAGGAACACCGCTTCGGCGTGCGGCAGAAGGAACAGCTGAAGGCACTGCGTGCCGAGGTGGATGTTCTTACTTTGACCGCAACGCCGATCCCGCGCACGCTGGCGATGTCGCTCGAAGGCATCCGCGATTTCTCGGTGATCGCGACGGCACCGCAGAAGCGGCTGGCGGTGAAGACCTTCGTGCAGTCGTTCTCCGGCGGACTGATTCGCGAAGCGGTGCTGCGCGAATTGAAGCGCGGCGGCCAGGTGTATTTCCTGCACAACGAAGTCAGCACCATCGAGGCCATGCGCGAGCGGCTCGAAAAGCTGCTGCCGGAAGCGCGCATTCGCGTCGGCCACGGCCAGCAGGGCGAACGCGAACTGGAACAGGT
>NZ_JAUYRI010000006.1 GCF_030696885.1 Thiobacillus sp. | reverse complement strand
GCAAAGTTTCGATTCAGTTCGCCAAATCCCATTTATCGCAGCTCACTGTGTGTATTTATCTCACTCCCGGTCACTTTGGTTACTTTCTTTTGGCGAGACAAAAGAAAGTGACTAGCTGCCGGGCTACCCCCGGCCAACGGCACCAAGATGGAGAGACCCTAACTACTTGGCGATGCTTCGCGCCTAATCCGCACTGGATTACTTCGCTGCGCTCGCAATGACAGAGCGAGCGTCACAAACTCACAGCCCCTGCACAAACCCCAACACCTCCGCCGCATGCCCCGGCGCCTTCAACCCCCGCCAGCTCTTCACCAGCTTCCCCTCAGCATCGAACACAAACGTGCTGCGCTCCACCCCGCGCACCTGCTTGCCATACATGTTCTTCAGCTTCATCACCCCGAACAGTTCACAGACCTTTTCATCGGTGTCGGCCAGCAGTTCGAACGGGAATTCGAACTCGGCCTTGAAGCTTTCGTGCGACTTGAGGCTGTCGCGCGAGACGCCGACGACAATCGTGTTGGCCTTGGCGAAGTCGGCGTACAGATCGCGGAATTCCTGGCCTTCGAGGGTGCAGCCGGAGGTGTTGTCCTTGGGGTAGAAGTAGACGACGACGTTCTTGCCGCGGTGGTCGGACAGCTTGAAGGGGGTGCTTCCGGTGGAGGGCAGTTCGAAATTGGTGATGACGGGCTCGTTCATGATGGGCTCTCTTTAACGTGATGAGGATTTCAATAAAACGATGACGGCGCCGGCGCCGCCGTCGACGGTGCGGGCCTGGCAGAAGGCGAGCACGTCTTCGCGCTGCATCAGCCAGTGGCGCACCTTGTTCTTCAGCACCGGCAGGCGGTTTTTCGAGCCGTGGCCCTTGCCGTGGATGATGCGTACGCAGCGCCGGTCTTCGAGCATGCAGCGGTTGAGGAAGGCGGCCAGCGCGACGCGCGCCTCGTCGCCGGTGTGGCCGTGCAGGTCGAGTTCGCCCTGCAGGACCCAGCCGCCGCGCCGCAGTTTCCGGAGCGCGGCGGTGGGCACACCGGGGCGCGCGAAGTACAGCTCCTCGCCGGTGGAGACGGCGGCTTCCCAGTCCCATGGGTCGGCGAGCGCATCGACCAGCACCTGCTGTTCGTCGGCGCGCCGTTGACGGGCGACGGGTTTGGGGCGCGGGCGCGCAAGCTCGGCGCGATCCGAAGGCGGCAGGGGAATGGCATCAGCGACGGCGCGCCGGAACAGCATGGCGCCGTCGGCCGCGGGTTTGGGTTTATGCGGGGCCTGATGCAGCGAGGCGGGCTGGGCCGACTGCTCGCGCAGCACGCGGCGCATGCGCGTCAGCGCCTCGAACGAGGCGGGGGCGAGCGCACTGCCGCGGGCGCGCTTCATGCCACATGACTCCGTTACGCCTTGCCGAGCGCGTCGAGGTAGCGCTCGGCGTCGAGCGCGGCCATGCAGCCGGTGCCGGCGCTGGTGACAGCCTGGCGGTAGATGTGGTCCTGCACGTCGCCGGCGGCGAACACGCCTTCGATGCTGGTGGCGGTGGCGTTGCCCTTGTTGCCGCTTTTGGTGACGATGTAGCCGCCTTCAAGATCGATCTGGCCTTCGAAGATTGCGGTGTTGGGCTTGTGGCCGATGGCGATGAAGACCCCGGTCAGCGCGAGGTCCTTGGTGGCGCCGTCCTTGGTGCTCTTGATGCGCATGCCGGTGACGCCGGTCTTGTCGCCCAGCACTTCGTCGAGCGTGTGGTCGAGCTCGAGGCTGATCTTGCCTTCCTTGACCTTCTCCATAAGGTGGTCGACCAGAATTTTCTCGGACTTGAAGGTGTCGCGGCGGTGCACCACGGTGACGTGCTTCGCGATGTTGGCCAGATACAGCGCTTCCTCGACGGCGGTGTTGCCGCCGCCGATGACGGCCACATCCTGGTTCTTGTAGAAGAAGCCGTCGCAGGTGGCGCAGCCCGACACGCCCTTGCCCATGAAGGCCTGTTCGCTTTCCAGACCCAGGTACATGGCCGAGGCGCCGGTGGCGATGATGAGCGCATCGCAGGTGTAGGTGCCGGAATCGCCGATCAGGGTGAAGGGCTTCTCGGTCAGCTTGGCGGTGTGGATCTGGTCGAAGATGATTTCGGTCTTGAAGCGTTCGGCGTGGCGCTGGAAACGGTCCATCAGCTCTGGGCCCTGCACGCCGTCGACGTCGGCGGGCCAGTTGTCGACTTCGGTGGTCGTCATCAGCTGGCCGCCCTGCTGCATGCCGGTGATGACGACCGGGGAAAGGTTGGCGCGTGCAGCGTAGACGGCGGCGGAATAGCCGGCGGGGCCGGAACCGAGGATGACGAGTTTGTGGTGTTGGGTGCTCATGGTCTGTGCTCGGACGATGGGAAAGCCCACTATTCTAACCAAACTTGGCAGCGGCATTTCCATGCCGCCCGCCCAGGTTCATCCCGGCCAGAACTCTGCTGCAAGCCCACCGTGCTGCAGGCGGACGCGCAAATCCACTCGCCCTCGTCTCGCGTCCTGGCGGTTTATCCGCGATAATCCGCACATTCCCCGCAGAAAATCGTTCATGGCGCGTCCCGCTCCCCGCTCACCTCAGCCCCTGTCGCCCCGCATGCAGCGTTTGTTGCGCGAGGCGCGCGCATTGCTGGTGGGGGCCGCCGCACTCTTCCTCGCCGCCATCCTGCTGACTTACAGTCCTGCGGATCCGAGTTTCAGCACGACTGGCGACGACGTGACGCTCCACAATCTGGGCGGCCAGAGCGGTGCCTATCTGTCCGACCTGCTGTTGATGCTGTTCGGCGTGTCGGCCTGGTGGTGGGTGGTGCTGGCGGTGGCCTACGTCATCCTCACCTTCCGTCATCTGGATGAAACACCGCTGGCGGGCGGGCGTCAGCGCTGGATCCGGCTCGGCGGTTTCAGTCTGCTGCTATTTTCCAGCACCGGCGTCGAATGGCTGCGTGCCTGGCACTGGGCCGTGGCGCTGCCCGATGCGCACGGTGGCGTGTTTGGCAGCCTGGTGGGCGGCGCGGCGAGTGCGCTGCTGGGTTTCACCGGCGGTTCGCTGGTCTTGCTGCTGTTGATGGCCGTGGGCTTCAGCCTGTTTACCGGCGTGTCGTGGCTTTCGATGGCCGAGCGCACCGGCGAATGGGCCGAGCGCACCTGGTGGAATGCGATCCAGGCCTGGCAAGCCTCGCGCGACCGCAAGCTGGGCGAAGTGGCGCAGCAGAAGCGCGAAGCCAAGGTCTCGGTGGTCAAGAAAAAAATCGACGAAGCGCCGCCGGTTCGCATCGAGCCGGTGGTGAAGGAAGTGCCGCAATCGACACGCGCCGTCACCGAAAAGCAGGCGCCGCTGTTCTCCGATCTGCCCGACTCGCCGTTGCCGCCGCTGCATCTGCTCGACCCCGCCGACGAGGCAGTGGAAACCGCGAGCGCCGAGGCGCTTGAATACACCTCGCTGATGATCGAGCGCAAGCTCGCCGAATTCGGCGTCGAGGTGAAAGTCGTCTCGGCCTCGCCCGGCCCGGTGATCACCCGCTACGAAATCGAGCCCGCCATCGGGGTCAAGGGCAGCCAGATCGTCAACCTGTCCAAGGACCTGGCGCGCACGCTGTCGGTGATCAGCATTCGCGTGGTCGAGGCCATTCCCGGCAAGCACACCATGGGGCTGGAGATTCCCAACCCCAAGCGTCAGATCGTGCGTCTGAGCGAAATTCTGGGTTCGCAGGCCTATCACGACAGCGCGAGCCCCCTGACCATCACGCTGGGTAAGGACATCGCCGGCAACCCTGTGGTGGCGGACCTCGGCAAGATGCCGCACCTGCTGGTGGCCGGCACCACCGGCTCGGGCAAGTCGGTCGGCGTCAACGCAATGATCCTGTCGCTGGTGTACAAGTCCGATCCGTCCGCCGTGCGCATGATCATGGTCGACCCCAAGATGCTGGAGTTGTCGATCTACGAAGGCATTCCGCACCTGCTGGCGCCGGTGGTAACCGACATGAAGCAGGCCGCCAGCGCGCTCAACTGGTGCGTGGCCGAAATGGAACGGCGCTACAAGTTGCTGTCGGCCGTCGGCGTGCGCAACCTCGCCAGCTACAACCAGAAGGTGCGCGACGCCAAGAAAGCCGGCACGCCGCTGACGCATCCGTTCAGCCTGACGCCGGACAATCCCGAGCCGCTGGAAACGATGCCAATGATCGTGGTGATGATCGACGAGCTCGCCGACCTGATGATGGTGGTCGGCAAGAAGGTCGAGGAACTGATCGCGCGGCTGGCGCAAAAGGCGCGCGCAGCCGGTATTCACCTGATCCTGGCGACGCAGCGGCCCAGCGTCGACGTCATCACCGGCCTGATCAAGGCCAACATTCCCACCCGCATCGCGTTCCAGGTCTCCAGCAAGATCGACTCGCGCACGATTCTCGACCAGATGGGCGCCGAGGCACTCCTGGGGCAGGGCGACAGGCTCTACCTGCCGCCCGGCACCGGGCTGCCGCAGCGCGTGCACGGCGCCTTCGTGTCGGACAACGAAGTGCATCGCGTGGTCGACTACCTGAAGTCGCTGGGCGAACCCGAATACATCGAAGGCGTGCTCGAATCCCCGGAAGAAGCAGGCGAGGGCGGCAACGAATTCGGCGAGGCGGCGGAAGCCGACCCGCTCTACGACCAGGCCGTCGCCTACGTGCTGAAATCGCGCCGCGCGTCGATTTCGTCGGTGCAGCGCCAGCTGCGCATCGGCTACAACCGCGCCGCGCGGATGATCGAGGACATGGAGCGCGCAGGTCTGGTGTCGTCGATGCAGTCGAACGGAAATCGCGACGTGCTCGCGCCGCATAGCGAATCATGAGCCGCTTCTATGCCCTGATTCCCGCTGCCGGCTCCGGTTCGCGCATGGGCGGGGCCGTCGAAAAGCAGTACATGGACCTCAATGCCGTGCCGATGATCGCGCACGCGATGATGGTGCTGGCGCGCGAGCCGCGCATCGCCAAGATTTTTGTCGTGCTCTCGCCCACCGACAAACGCTGGAACAACTATGCGTGGCAGGGCTGGGAAGAGCGCATCGAAGTGCTGCGCTGCGGCGGCAAGACCCGCGCCGAGACCGTGCTGAACGGCCTCGACGCCATTGCCAAAGTCTGCGCCGCGGACGACTGGGTGCTGGTACACGACGCCGCGCGCCCCTGCCTGCCGGACGAAATGCTCACCAAGCTGCTCGACGAAGTTACCGACGACCCGGTCGGCGGTCTGCTTGCCGTGCCGGTGGCCGACACCCTCAAGCGCGCGTCCGCCGACACGACTACCGGCACGCGCGCCGAGGCCACTGTGCCGCGCGCCGGCCTGTGGCAGGCGCAAACCCCGCAGATGTTCCGCCACGGCAAGCTCGTCGAAGCCCTGCGCGCCGCCGGCAGCAACATGACCGACGAGGCCTCGGCCATCGAGCAACTCGGTCTTCAGCCGCGGCTGGTCGAGTCCGACAGCCGCAACCTCAAGGTCACCTATCCGCAGGACCTGGAGCTGGCGAGCCTAATTCTGGGGAAGCTGAATGAATGACATTCGAGTAGGACACGGCTTCGACGTGCACGCGCTGGTCGAAGGACGCAAGCTGATCGTCGGCGGGGTCGACATTCCTTTTGAGCGCGGGCTGACCGGACATTCCGATGCCGACGTGCTGCTGCACGCGATCTGCGATGCGCTCTTGGGCGCGGCCGGGCTCGGCGACATCGGCCGCCACTTCCCCGATACCGACGCCGCGTTCGCCGGCATAGACAGCCGCATCCTGCTGCGCCGCGTCGCCGAGCAATTGCGCGAACGCGGCTGGCAGGTTGGCAACGTCGACGCCACCATCATCGCCCAGGCGCCCAAGATGGCGCCGCACATCGCGCGCATGACGGCCCACATCGCCGACGACCTCGGCATCGCCATCGACCGCGTCAACGTCAAGGCCACCACCACCGAAAAACTCGGTTTCACCGGACGCGGCGAAGGCATCGCCGCCGAGGCGGTGTGCCTGATCGTGCGTGGCTGAAACCGAGCCGCCGCAAGCGGAAACGCTGCGGCTCTTCTTCGCCCTGTGGCCCGACGACGCCACCCGCGACACACTCAACCGCACCGGCAAGTGGCTGCACCAGCATTGGGGCGGCCGCCGCATGCGGGCCGACACCCTGCACATCACCCTCGCCTTCCTTGGCAGCACGCCGGTCGACCGACTCGACACGCTGTTCGCCTGCGCCGATGCGGTAGCAGTTGAACCGTTCGAACTCGTGCTCGACCAAGCTGGTTACTGGCGCCACAACCGCATCGGCTGGCTGGGGGCGAGCGAAACGCCGCTGCCGCACCACGAACTGGTCGGTGCGCTGAACACCCGTCTGCAGGAGGAGGGTTTCCCCGTCGACACGCGCCCGCATGTGCCGCACGTCACCTTGTTGCGCAACTCCGCTGGCGGCGAGGTGCAGAAATGCACGCCGGTGCGCTGGGCGGCGAGCGATTTTGTGCTGGTGACTTCGCGCACCGAGCCCAGCGGTGCACAGTACGAAGTGATCCGTCGCTGGCCGCTAGCGTGAAAAACCTGCACACGGTAGTCTTGCGGCCTTCTGATACAAAACAATTCTGATCCTTCCTCGATATGCCGGAATTGAGTCAAGACCTCAACGCGCTGCTCGATGCGCGCTTCCCGATCCTGGTCAGTGAAACCCATGAGGAATCGCGTTTGCTCAAGCGCGTGCGTGAAATCTGCACGGCGCGTGAGGTTCCGTTGTTTGTCTGGAGTCTGGCGGATGGACTCAAACGCAGCACTGAAACAAGCGCGGTATACAACACCAGCGAATTGACCGATGCGCTGAAGCATGTCGATGCGACCCCGCAGAACGGCCTGTATGTGCTTCTGGACGCCCATCCGTTTTTTTCCAGCCCGCTGAATGTGCGGCTGGTACGCGAAATTGCTTTCGATCATTACCGCCGCGACCGCACGCTGCTGTTCGTCAGCCCCGGGCTGGACCTGCCGCCGGAACTGGCCCGCATGTCGGCACGCCTTGCCATGCCGGGCATCACGGCCGACCGGGTGCGCACGCTGTTGAAAGAGGAACTCGACCGCTGGCAGCGCGACACGCGGCGCAGCCTGCGGATTGATCGTGACATCCTGCCGCTGCTGGTGCACCAACTTGCCGGATTGGGCGAAGACGAAGCGCAACGCCTGATTCGCCAGGCGATCAACGTGGACGGCGAACTTAACCTTGGCGACGTCAAGCGCATTGCGCGATTCAAGCAGGACCAGCAGGCCAGTGCGCTGGAAATGGAATTGCCCGACGTCACGCTGGACGACGTCGGCGGGTTTGGACGACTCAAGACCTGGGTTGGCCAGCGGCAGGCGGTCTTTCAGAACCCGGCGCTCGCTCCCGGGCTGCCGGCGCCCAAAGGGATCCTGCTACTCGGCGTGCAAGGGGCGGGCAAGAGCCTGGTTGCCAAGGCGATCGCAGGAAGCTGGAAAGTGCCGCTGTTGCGGCTGGATTTCGCGGCCCTGTACAACAAATACATCGGCGAAACAGAAAAGAATCTTCGCCAGGCGCTCAACGAAGCCTCACGCATGGCACCGTGCCTGCTGTGGATGGACGAGATCGAAAAGGGCCTCTCGGCGGGGGATGCCGACGACGGCGTTTCGCAACGCATCCTCGGCACTTTGCTGACCTGGATGAGCGAGCGCGACAACCCGGTGTTCGTCGTCGCCACTGCCAATGACGTCAGCAAGCTGCCGGCGGAATTGCTGCGCAAAGGCCGTTTCGACGAGCTCTTTTTCGTCGACCTGCCGACCGCGCCGGTGCGCGAGATCATATTTGGCTTGCATCTGAAAAAGCGCGGTCTCGACCCAGCGGGATTCCAGATGCCCGGCCTGATCGAACTCAGCGAAGGCTATTCAGGCGCGGAAATCGAGCAGGCCATTGTTGCGTCGCAATATGCGGCCCTGGCTGAGGGCGGGGTGCTGACGCACACGCACGTCGAGCGCGAACTGGGCCAGACACGCCCGCTATCCGTGATCCGCGCCGAAGATTTTGAGCGCTTGCGCACCTGGGCGAGCCAGCGCTGCGTCATGGTGGACTGAGCCAGGGTGGCCAAAAAATCCTGCGCGAGGTGGTTTTTCTCGACAGGAATAAGGCCTTTCGGTTATGATGCGCCCCGCATTAGGCGCGTAGCTCAGCTGGTTAGAGCACCACCTTGACATGGTGGGGGTCGTTGGTTCGAGTCCAATCGCGCCTACCAATATTTACAGGGCCGGGATGGCCAGTTTCAAGAGGGGCTGAACGGCCCACGGAGGTTGCGAAA
>NZ_JAUYRI010000029.1 GCF_030696885.1 Thiobacillus sp. | reverse complement strand
GCTCAACTCAAACTCACGACACCAAATTAATAGCATCGCTTCATTCAAGTGTGAGCATTTATGCTAGTTGCTACCCCGGCCGAAACCAGAACAGCTACCGCAACAACACCCACACCTATCGGCTGTAAATTGTTAAAGATCGCTCGATAAAACCAGCGGCTTTCGCTGCAAGGCCGTTTCGAGAAGGTGCGCATTCTACAGAGCTCAAATCATCCGTCAACACTTTCGACCGATTAATTTTAAATAATTGTGACGCGGGCAAATTTCCGCTTGCCGACCTGCGCGACGACGGTCGTGCCGACCGGCACGCTCACGCCCTTGTCGGCCACGCGCTCGCCATCGAGCTTGACGCCGCCACCGGCGATCTGGCGGATGGCATCCGAAGTGCTGGGCACCAGCCCGGCCTGCTTCAGCAACTGCGGCACTGGCAGCGCGCCCTCGATGCCGGGTAGGCTGATTTCCGGCATCTCGTCCGGCAACGCGCCGCGCTGGAAGCGCGCCTCGAATTCGGCCAGTGCCTGGATTGCCGCCGCCGGACTGTGGAAACGCGCGACGATCTCCTGCGCAAACCGCACCTTGATGTCGCGCGGATTGGCACCTGCGGCAACCTGTTGCTTCCAGTCCTCGATGGTCGCGAGCGACTCGAACGACAACAGCTGGATATAGCGCCACATCAGATCGTCGGAAACCGACATCAGCTTGCCGAAGATCTCCTGCGGCGGCTCGTTGATGCCGATGTAGTTGCCGAGCGACTTCGACATCTTGTTGACGCCATCCATGCCTTCCAGCAAGGGCATGGTGAGGATGCACTGTGCGGGCTGGCCGTGATGCTTTTGCAGTTCACGCCCCATCAGCAGATTGAATTTCTGGTCGGTACCGCCGAGTTCGACATCGGCCTTCAGCTCAACCGAGTCATAACCCTGGATCAATGGATACAGGAATTCGTGGATCGCGATCGGCTGCTGGCTGGTGTAGCGTTTATGAAAGTCGTCCCGCTCCAGCATCCGTGCCACCGTATGGGTCGCCGCCAGACGGATCATGCCGACTGAGCCGAGCTTTTCCATCCATTCCGAGTTGAAGCGCACCTCGGTCAGCGCCGGGTCGAGGATCTTGAACACCTGTTCCTGGTAGGTTTTGGCGTTTTCCGCCACCGCTTCGCGGGTCAGCGGCGGACGGGTGGTGTTTTTGCCTGTAGGATCGCCGATCATGCCGGTGAAATCACCGATCAGGAAAATCACCTGATGCCCCAGCACCTGGAACTGGCGCAATTTGTTCAGCAGCACGGTATGCCCCAAGTGCAGATCCGGTGCGGTCGGATCGAATCCAGCCTTGATCCGCAAGGGGCGGCCCGTTTTCAGCTTCTCGACCAATTCGGCCTCAACCAGCAGCTCGTCGGCTCCACGCTTGATTTCCTGCAACGCGTCCTGCATCAAATTCCTCTCTACGACCGATCAAGTTTGTCCGAAACTGGCCGTAAAACATGAATATCGCCTCATCCCATGCACACAAGCTGCTGTTTGGATTGAGGAAGTTTCCGGGGGGCATTTGTGGTAGACTCCCCGCTTGCAAACAGAAGGGAAACGGTCCATGCCGCTCACCAAACTGAGAATCTTAACCGATCGCCTGACCGGAGCGGAACGCCGCTTCAGCCTGCGCACCTTGGTTGCCCTCTCCAGCCTGCCGCTTTTTGGCGTCGTCGCCGCGTTTGGCTTGGCCCCCGACACCAATCCGCTCGACATCACCCCGCAAACCATTACCGAAGCCATCACCCTGCCAACCCTGATCGGTTCAGGCAGCGAAGGCAGTTTTGAACGTGAAAGCCTGATCCAGTCCGGCGACACGCTGTCCATCGCGCTGTCGCGCCTGAAAATCGACGACCTGGAAATCCAGCGCCTGCTGGCCACCGAAGCGGTCCGTCAGATGGCCTCCAGCATCCGTTCGGGTCGACGCATTCAGGCCACGACCACCCAGGATGGGCAGTTACTGACCATCCGTTTCGACCGGGGCGACGCCCCTGCGCTGATGATCAACCGCCAGGGTGATGGCTTTGTCGCCTCGGAAAGCGAGGATGTACTCGAATCGCGCGTGGTGATGCGTTCCGGACGCATTCTGTCCTCGCTGTATGGCGCCACCGACAGCGCAGGCATCCCCGACAAGATCGCAAACCAGCTGGCCGAAACCTTTTCGACCAGCATGGACTTCCGCGAGGACCTGCGCCGCGGCGACACCTTCTCGGTGATCTACACGGTCAGCTACCGCAACGGCGAACCCATTGCCGCCGGCAAATTGCTGGCTGCCGAGTTCGTCAACGCCGGCAAGCCCCACCGCGCCATCCTATACCGCGACCCGTTCGGCCGCGAAGACTATTACACCCCCGAGGGCGAATCGCTCAAGCGCGGTTTCCTGCGTTCGCCGCTCGAATTCTCGCGTGTCACGTCCAGCTTCAGCAACTCGCGCAAGCACCCGGTTTACGGCTTCCACCGCGCCCACACCGGCGTCGACTTTGGCGCCCCCACCGGCACCCGGGTCAAGGCCACCGGCGACGCCACCGTGGCCTTTGCTGGCCGTCGCGGCGGCTACGGCAACCTCGTCATCCTGCGTCATTCCAACGGTTTCGAAACCTACTACGCCCACCTGAGCGCGTTCGCATCCGGGATCCGCGCCGGCCGTCCCGTCAGCCAAGGCCAGGTCATCGCTTATGTCGGATCGACCGGCGCCTCCACCGGCCCGCATCTGCACTATGAAATCCGCATTGCCGGCAAACCGCAGAACCCGATGGCCATCAAGTTGCCTGGCTCGCCTCCGCTGGTTGCCGAACAGCGCGCACGTTTCCTTGAGCAGACTGCCGACTGGTCCGACAAGCTGGCCCTGTTGCGCGGTACCAATCTCGCCGCGCTCGATTGAGCGCAGCTTCCCCACATGAGGCCGAGCGTTATGTCGGCCTCATGTCCGGCACCAGTCTGGACGGCGTCGATGCTGCCCTCGCCGAAATAGGCCCAGACGGCCAGACACGACTGCTTCAAACCCATTACCTGCCCTACCCGGACAGCCTGCGCGCTCAATTGCTGGCGCTGCATGCGCCGCAGCCCGACGAAATCCACCTGGCCGCCTGTGCGGCCAACGCGCTGGCACACCTGTATGCCGAGGCGGTCCGCTCGCTGCTAGAGGGCATTGCGCCCGGCAGCGTGCGCGCGCTCGGCTGCCACGGCCAGACCCTGCGCCATCGCCCCGCAGACGGCTACACGCTGCAGATCGGCAATGCCGCCCTGCTGGCCGAACTCACCGGCATCACGGTCGTCGCCGATTTCCGCAGCCGCGACATTGCCGCGGGCGGTCAGGGTGCGCCGCTGGTGCCCGCCTTCCATGCCCAGGCGCTGCGGCATCCGGACCGCCACCGCGTTATCGCCAATATCGGCGGCATTGCCAATATCACCGACCTGCCGCCGGATGGCCCGGTGCGCGGCTGGGACACGGGACCCGGCAATATGCTGCTGGATGCCTGGGTCCAGCGGCATCGCAATGCTCGCTACGACCGCGACGGCGCCTGGGCGGCGAGCGGACACCTTCATCCCGGCTTGCTGGCTGTACTGATGCGGCATCCTTATCTGCAGGGTCCGCCGCCCAAAAGTGGCGGGCGCGAGCAGTTCAACCTGGACTGGCTCGACGCCACGCTCACACACCTGAACGAAGCCATCGGCCCCGCCGACGTGCAGACCACGCTGCTCGAATTCACTGCGCTCAGTCTTGCCGATGCGGTGAAACGCGAATGCGCTGGCGTTCAGGAACTCTACGTATGCGGCGGCGGCGCCCACAACGGCGCGCTGATGCAACGCATCACCGCGCATCTGCCGGAAGTCGACGTGGCGACGACCGCAGCGCTGGGCATGGATCCGGACTGGGTGGAAGCGCTTGCCTTTGCCTGGCTGGCCCGGCAGGCAGTGCATCATGCGCCGGGCAACCTGCCGGCGGTGACCGGCGCGCGCGGCGAACGCATCCTGGGGGCGATTTACCCGGCTTGAAAGCCGCGCCGGAAACAAAAACGCGGCCGAAGCCGCGATGCTCTAATTGAAAAAAGCGGCCGAAGCCGCTTTTTTTATTCCGCGAGGAAACGCTTACGCCGAGAACGACGAGCCGCAACCGCAGGTGGTGGTGGCGTTCGGGTTCTTGATGACGAACTGCGCGCCTTCCAAGCCTTCCGAGTAATCGATTTCGGCGCCGACCAGGTACTGGAAGCTCATCGAATCGACTAGCAGCGTCACGCCGTTTTTCACCATCACGGTGTCGTCGGCATTCTGCGCTTCGTCAAACGTGAAGCCGTACTGGAAGCCGGAACAGCCGCCGCCGGAGACGAACACGCGCAGTTTCAGGTCGGGGTTGCCTTCCTCGTCGATCAGGTTTTTGACTTTGCTGGCTGCGCTGTCGGTGAAGATCAGCGGGACTTCCATTTCGGTTGCTGCATTCATGGTGGTGCTCCTTGAAAACGTATGAGGTGATTATCCGCATCACCCGGCTTGCGTCAAGCAAAGACCCTGTTTGGGCCACGGAGTTCCGCTGTTTAAGGCAGCATGCCGATGTCGGCCAGCGCCGTGTCTTCGGGCAGGTCAAACAGAATATTCATGTTCTGCACCGCCTGCCCCGCCGCGCCCTTGACCAGGTTGTCGATCACCGACAGCACCACCACGGTGTCGCCGCCCTGCGGCCGGTGCACCGCAATGCGGCAGACGTTGGCGCCGCGTACCGAGCGGGTTTCCGGGTGGCTGCCGGCGGGCAGCACGTCGACGAACGCCTCGCCCGCATAGCGCTTCTCGAACAGCGCCTGCAGGTCGACGTCCGCGCTGACTTTTGCGTACAGGGTGGCATGGATGCCCCGGATCAGCGGCGTCAGGTGGGGCACGAAGGTGAAGTCCACCGGCTTGCCGGCGAAGCCATCCAGCCCCTGCTTGATTTCCGGCCAGTGGCGGTGGCCGGCGACGGCGTAGGCCTTGAAGTTGTCCGCCGCCTCGGCAAACAGGATATGGGTTTCCGGCTTGCGGCCGGCACCCGATACGCCCGACTTGGCGTCCGCCACCAGAAAGCCGGTATTGACCGCACCCGACTCCAGCAGCGGCAGAAAGCCCAACTGTACCGCCGTGGGGTAGCAGCCCGGGTTGGCGATCAGCCGTGCGCCCTTGATCGCTGCACGGTTGACCTCCGGCAGGCCATACACGGCCTCTGCCACCAGGTCGGGGCAGGCGTGCTCCATCTTGTACCACTTCTCCCACACCGCGATGTCCTTGATGCGGAAATCGGCCGCGAGGTCAATCACCTTGACGCCGGCATCGAGCAGCGCACGCGTCTGCTGCATCGCCACGCCGTTGGGGGTGGCGAAGAACACCACGTCGCAGTGTTCCAGGCCGGCCTCCTCAGGCGTGGAAAACGCCAGCTTCACGCGGCCGCGCAGGTTGGGGAACATCTCGGCCACCGGCATGCCCGCTTCCTTGCGCGAGGTGATCGCCTTCAATTCCACGTGCGGGTGGCGCGCCAGCAGGCGCAGCAGTTCGACCCCGGTGTAGCCCGTGCCGCCGACGATACCGACTTTGATCATGGTGTGAATCCTTGCAATGAATGACTGAATTGTAAGACAGCCGTGCGTTCAGATATAAAAAAAGCCGCCCTGAAGCGGACGGCTTTTTTGGCTCGAAGCGAGTTTAACGCTTGGAGAACTGCTTGCGGCGACGCGCCTTGTGGAAGCCGACTTTTTTCCGTTCGACTTCGCGGGCATCGCGGGTCACCAGACCGGCGGCCTTCAGCGCGGGCTTCAGTTCGGGCGAGAACTCGATCAGCGCACGGGTGATGCCGTGACGCACTGCACCGGCCTGGCCGGATTCACCACCGCCTGCCACGTTGACCATGATGTCGAACGTGTTCAGGTTGTCGGTCAGCACCAGCGGCTGGCGCACGACCATGCGGCCGGTTTCGCGCGAGAAATAGTCGTCCACCGGCTTTTCGTTGACAACGATCTTGCCGCTGCCGGCCTTGATGAACACGCGCGCAACCGATTCCTTGCGGCGACCCGTACCGTAGTTGTAGTTACCGATCATGATGCAGCCTTAACGTTGAGTTCGAGGGGCTGGGGCTGTTGAGCCTCATGCGGATGGTCCGCGCCCGCGTAGATTTTCATTTTCTTGATCATGGCGTAGCCGAGCGGGCCCTTGGGCAGCATGCCCTTGACCGCCTTCTCCAGCGCACGGCCGGGAAAGCGCTCCTGCATCTTGTCGAAGTTGGTTTCGTAGAGGCCGCCGGGATAGCCGGAGTGGCGATAGTATTTCTTGTCGAGGCCCTTGTTGCCGGTCACGACCATCTTGCTGGCGTTGACCACCACGATGTAATCGCCGGTGTCGGCGTGGGGGGTGAACTCCGGCTTATGCTTGCCGCGCAGGCGGCGTGCAATCTCGGAAGCCAGGCGACCCAGCACTTTGTTGTCGGCATCAACCACGAACCAGTCGCGTTTGACTTCATGCCCTTTAGCGGAAAACGTTTTCATGACCCAACCTCTATACAGAGGACAATCTCGGAAAGCCGGGCATTTTAACTGCGCACCCTGCACAAAGTCAAACACTGCTTGCACCCGGCCGCAATGGCGCTGGCGGCCCCTGGACCGCAGTCGGGTTTGCCGCGCAATGGCCGCAAGGCTTGGGCAGGCCCCGTCGGGCAGCATACAATCCACGCCATGACCGCCTGGCTTGCAACCAACCTCATCGCCGCCGCCCTGCTGCCTCCGCTGGTGCTGGTGATCCTGCTCGCCGCCGGGCTCTTTTTTCATCGCCGCCGTCCACGCCTGTCCATGTCGCTGATCCTGCTGTCCACCACCGCGCTGTATGCCCTCTCCACCCCCTGGGTCGGCGGCCTGCTGCTGAAAACCCTGGAAATCAGCACGCCGGTCAGCCCCGATACGCTGCAGGACGCCCACGCCATCGTCGTCCTCGGCGGCGGCCGGCGGGTGGACTCGGCCGAATATGGCAGCGACACCCTCAACGGCATCAGCCTGGAACGCCTGCGTTACGCCGCCTTCCTCCATCGCGCCAGCGCGCTGCCGATCCTCGCCACCGGCGGCAAACCCGGCGGCGGCGAACTTGCCGAAGGCCGCATCATGCAACACATCCTGCAGACCGAATACGGCCTGACCACCCACTGGGTCGAAGACGCCGCCCTCACCACCTGGGACAACGCCCGATTGTCCGCAGCGCCGCTCAAACAGGCGGGCGTCCAGCGCATCGTGCTGGTCACCCACGCCTGGCACCTGCGCCGCGCCGTCCCCCTGTTCGAGGCGCAGGGGCTCGACGTCATCCCCGCCGGTATCCAGTTTTCCAGCACCCGGCTCGACTCCATCCTCGACGTCCTGCCCACGCCCGCCGGCTTGCGCGACAGCACCTTTGCCCTGCACGAATGGCTGGGCATTTTATGGTACAAACTCCGCTCGATTTTTGCCTGAAGGAAGCCCATGAAAGCCCGCGTCAAACTCATCGAAGGCGTCAGCTTCGTCGGCCAGAGCGAATCCGGCCACAGCGTCGTCATGGACGGCGCGCCCGAATCCGGCGGCAAGAACCTCGGCGTACGCCCGATGGAAATGCTGCTGATGGGACTGGGCGGCTGCTCCGCCTTCGACGTCGTCCTGATCCTGCGCAAAAGCCGCCAGCAGATCACCGACTGCGTCGCCGACCTCAGCGCCGAACGCGCCGACAGCGACCCCAAGGTGTTCACCAAAATCCACGTCCACTTCACCGTCACCGGCAAGGGCCTTGATCCCAAACGCGTCGAACAGGCGGTCAAGCTCTCTGCCGAGAAGTACTGCTCGGCCTCGATCATGCTGGGCAAGACGGCCGTCATTACGCACGATTTCGAGATTCAAGAAGCGTGACTGGATCGGGGCCTGCTTCGCGCTCCCGCACCCGGCGCTCCGCGCCCACCGAGTCGCTGCCTGCCCACCATCATGCTCGGCAAGACGGCCGAGATCACGCATGACTTCGAGAGGGTGGAAAGTGACAAAAAAAAACCGCGCTCCGGGGAAGCCAGCACTTATCGTGGCTCTGTTTAATTAGCCACTTCGGATGGTTTCTGCTGCCAACACCATTTTTGCCACATCCCACGCAAGGCATGCTCCAGATTGCCCGCGAAGCGTGGCGCATCACAAAGGGGCGAAGCCCGTAGGCGCTCGCGCAAACCTGCCCGTAAAGCTCCCAATTCCTGGATATCGCCAGAAAATGCCACCGCCTTTGCCACGTAGTCGTCTTCGTCAGCTGCGATCCATTCCGGCAGCCCGACGTTGTTCAAAATCGACTCCCCCTGATGGCTGATAAAGCGATCTCCTTTCATCGACAGCACGGGCACCCCCATCCAGAGCGCTTCTACCGTGGTGGTGATACCGGGATAAGGGAAAGGATCCAAGGCAATGTCGACTCGGTGATAAGCCCGGAAATGCTCCTCATGGTTGGCAAATTGCCCATCAAGGATCAGGCGTTCTGGAGCAATGCCGAAGCGGCCAAAGTCGGACACAAGCTTCTCGCGCACTTCAGACACGCCCAAAGTTTTGGTTTTCAAGTAAAGCCGCCCGCCAGGCACAGCCTGCAAAACACGCGCCCAGCAAGCAACAACCTGATCACTGATCTTGTTCAGATTGTTGAAGCAGCCAAATGTGACGTAACCCTCGCCCAGCGCGGCCAGGGGCTCGACCTCGAGAGTCAGATCCGGCGGCGAGAAACAGATATAGGTTTCGGGCAAGCGCCATGGCGTTTCCGTAAACTGCCTCTCCTCCCCGTGCGGCAACGCCCAGCGGTCGGCGAGAATGTAATCCATGGTGTCCAAACCGGTGGTTCCAAGGTAGCCCAGCCAAGTCACCTGCACTGGCGCCGCTTTCCATGCAAACACGGGGAGCCTGTTTTTCGACGTATGTCCGGCCAGATCGATCAGGATATCGATGCCGTCCGCCCGAATCTTGTTCGCAAGCACCTCATCACTCATCTTGGCAACGCTGGCATCGTGCCAGTGTGGAATCGACCGGCGCAGCCGCTCGTTGAGCGCATCCTTGCGCTCAGCCGTCGCGTAGACAAACAGCTCCAGCTTGTCCGAAGCGAGATGCTCCAGCACATTCTGCAAAAAATACCCCACTGGATGCTGCCCCAGATCGCCCGACACCAGTCCCACACGCAGTCGACGATCAGGGTCGATCGGATTGTCGTAATCTACAAACCTTACAGCCTTTTGCGCCGCTTTCTCGCCGAATACTCGCGCCTTGGCAAGCAACGTTTCCGGCGTATCGCGCGCCCGATAGTTGAGCACCAGCAGCAAATTGCTGTACGTACTGAAGAACCCTTCCGGATCGCGTGACAGAAGCGCCAGCCCCTGGTGATAGACGTCAATCGCTTTGTCGTAACGCCCCAGATCCAGCAAGGTACTCGCAAACAGATTAATCGCCGCAGCGGAATCCGGCTTCAACTCGAGCGCCCGCTGCAACGCGGTCAGCGCACCATCATGCCTAGATGCGTCTCTCAGCGTTGCGCCAAGGCTGATGTACGACGAGGCCTCATCCGGCCTGAGTTCGGCCGCATAGCGGTAAGCCGCGGCCGCATCTTCATAGCGCTTAAGTCTGCGTAAGGCATGGCCCAAACCTTGGTAGGCGTCGAAGTATTTGGGACGAAGCTTAATCGCGCGCTGCGAAACCTCAATGGATTCCTCGTATCTCCCCAGCAGGTGTAAGACCAGCGCGAGGTTGACATGGACTTCAACCAGGCCGGGTTGGAGATTGAGTGCCCTCTCGTAGGCGGATATCGCCTCTTCCAGCCGCTCCATACCCCGCAGGGCATCCCCGCGGTTCATGTGATATCCGGCTGATTCCGGCCGCAGCACGAGCGCTCTGTCGTAGGCCACCAAGGCCTCACTGGAACGATTGAGCTTCTGCAGCACATTACCCAGATTGTTGTGCGCATCCGCCAATTGCGGGGCAATTTCTATCGTGCGCCTGTAGGCTTCCAGCGCCTCATCAAAGCGCCCCAGCTCCTCCAGGGCGAAGCCGAGATTGAACTGCGCCGGCGCCATGCCAGGCTCGTGTTCCACTGCATGCCACAGCGGCTGTATCGCATCCTGGTAGCGCCCTTGTGCCAGTGCGGCCATACCCAGCAGATACCACACCCGTGGCGCTTTGGCGTGGCGGCGCTGCACCACTCTCGCAAACGCCTCCATTTCGGCATATCGGCCCGCCTGAAACAAGGCGTCGAGCTGGCGCAGCGCTTCGTTCAGCGGAACGGGTTTCTCGGCTTTCTGCTTGTGCCCGGAACGCGCCTGCCGGAGCAGTTCATCTGCCATGGGATGGCGCAGGCCCTTGCCGATCGCTTCGGAAATGAGCTTTTTCGCGTCTTTTGCGTGCCCCAGCGCGAGCAGGCATTGGGTCAACAGCAGCCAGTGCTGGGCGACACCGGGTTCCATCTGGCGCACCTGCTCCAGCAACGGCTGCGCTGCAGTGAAATTGCCTTTCTGCATCAGCAACTCGCCCAGATGCCCCAGCAAATTGGGCTGCCGGGGGTGACGAACGAGTCCGTTGCGGTACAGCGCTTCGGCCTCGTCGAGGCGTCCGCCCCTGCGGAATTCGAGCGCCAGGCGCAGCGTTTGCTGTAAATCAGGCGGCAGTGCGGCAACATGGAACGACGGCATCATTTGGAGTCTTTTGTCACAAGGTGAAACGAACCAACGGCTAAGGACGATATTAAGCGTTCGTATCCAGCATATCCAATAGAAACGGGCTCCCGAAGGAGCCCGTTTCAACTTCGTTTTTCAAACCGGGTTGCCCCGGCGTTGAATTAGAAGGTGTGGACCACGCCCAACGAGATGACGGAGATATCGCCACCACAGGTTGTGCAGGAACCAACCTGGTCGCTGGTGCCAGCGCCAGCACCCACGTTGATGTACTCGCCATTGGCGTACAGCGCATAGACGCTGGTGCGCTTGGACAGGTTGTAGTCAGCACCGATCGTCCACTGCTGGGGATCGTTGCCGGTGTTGTCGACATCACTCTCCATGTAGTTGGCTTTCAGCACGACGTTGCCCATAGTGAAACCAGCGCCCACCATCCAGGCATCGCTGTCGGCAGTGCCGGAGATGCTGTCGGTCTTGTCGTACTGAGCCACAAACTTCAAGTTACCCATGGTGAAACCTGCAGCCAGACGCGCCGCTTTGTCCACGGTTGCGGACAGGCCATCGCCGTCCTCGTAGGCGGCGCCCAGGAACAGGGGGCCGTTCTTGTAGGTGACGCTCAGGCTGTACATGTCGGTGTCGTCGGCATCAGACGTGGTAGTGGTGGAACTACCGGTGACATAGGCAGCAGCGATGTTCACGCCCGTGAAGGTAGGCGACGTGTACATCAAGACGTTGTTGGGACGGCCATTCGCGTCGGCCATCACGTTGCGCGAGTCAGCCATGGTGTCGCCGAACAGGTCGACCGTGCGGCCGACCAGCTTCAGGGGGGTGTCGTGACGGCCAATCAGCGCCGTACCGAAGCCGCCCTTCAGGCCGACAAAGGTGTTACGGGTGGCGAAGTTGCCGCTACCCTCGTCCATATTGACGGTCTGCTCGATTTGCCAAATCGCGGCCAGGCCGCCACCGAGATCTTCGGTGCCCTTGAAGCCGATGCGGCTGGCGTTGGAGGAAATACCCACATCACTGATGTTGGAGGGCTGATCGTCAAAGGCATTAATGGACAAATGCAGCTTGCCGTAGACGTCAACGTTGGCGGTGGCTGCGAATGCGGGGGCAGCGAAAGCGGAAACGATCGCTGCTGCGAGGATTTTCTTCATCATCTGTTTATCTCCTTGGATTGGAATAAAAGCTTGTTCAAGCTCTGCAGAGCTGTCCTGCACAGACTGAATGCCTGGGGACGAGGTCGATTATCCAGACAAGGGGCAGGCCAGCAAGCAAAGCTGTTGTTTTTTCTGCCACGAAGGGCGAAAAGTGTTGTTTTGTTGCACAGGTGCAACACGCCGGGCCGTGGCCGCGCGTCTGCAGGCGCGGCACCACGGGCTGGTGATCAAGCAGGGCCCCGGTATCATCAGACATTCAAGCGCCGCAGGCGCTATAGATAAAGTGCAGCACATCTCATAAGGAGGCGCCATGCGCTGGGAACGTGGACGACGCAGCGACAACATCGAGGACCGGCGCGGCATGCGGGTGGGGCGCGGATTGGCCGGGGGCGGCATCGGGGCGATCGTGCTGGCGCTGGTGGCGATGTATTTCGGGGTGGACCCGTCGGTGGTGCTGAACCAGGTGGGCAATCAGGCGCCGACGCAGGCGGAACAGCAGGCCACGTTCAGCCCGGAAGAGGAACGGCTGAAGGAATTCGTGTCGGTGGTGCTGGCGGACACGGAAGACGTCTGGGGCACGCTGTTCCAGGCGGCGGGCCAGCGCTACCAGCAGCCGACGCTGGTGCTGTTCTCAGGCGCGGTAGAGTCGGCCTGCGGCTTTGCCGAGGCGGCGGTGGGGCCGTTCTACTGCCCGGCCGATCAGAAGCTGTATCTGGACATGCGCTTCTTCAACGATCTGGCGCAGCGCCACGACGCGCCGGGCGACTTTGCGCAGGCTTATGTGGTGGCGCATGAAGTCGGCCACCACGTACAGACGCTGCTGGGCATTTCGAAACAGGTCCACGCGGCGCGCAGCCGGGCCGGCGAAGTCGAGGGCAACGCGCTGCAGGTGAAGATGGAGTTGCAGGCCGACTGCTTTGCCGGCGTATGGGCGCACCACGCCCACAAGGCACGGCAGATTCTGGAACCAGGCGACACCGAAGAGGCGCTGGCGGCCGCGGCGGGCGTGGGCGACGACCGCCTGCAGAAACAGGCCCGCGGCCATGTGGTGCCGGATTCCTTCACCCACGGTTCGTCGGCGCAGCGCATGCGCTGGTTCAGCAACGGCCTGCAGGGCGGCGACCCGGAGCAGTGCGACACCTTCCAGGCGGCGCGGCTGTAGGCGTTTGCCATGCATATCTGGGTTGACGGCGACGCCTGCCCGGCGGCGATCAAGGACATTTTGTTCCGGGTGGCCGAGCGGACGCAGCTGCCGCTGACGCTGGTGGCCAACCGCCTGCTGCGGGTGCCGCCCTCCCCTTATATCCGCGCACGACAGGTGCCGATGGGCTTCGATGTCGCCGACCGACACATCATCGACGAGGTGGCGGCCGGCGATCTGGTGATCACGGAGGACATTCCGCTGGCGGCCGCACTGATCGAACGCGGGGCCGCCGCACTGTCGCCGCGCGGCGAACTCTACAGCGCCGACAGCATCCGCGAACGGCTGGGCCTGCGCGATTTCATGGAAAACCTGCGCGGCGCCGGGGTGGATATCGGCGGGCCGGCGGCGCTGTCGCAGGCAGACAGGCAGGCGTTTGCGCGACAACTCGACCGTTTTCTGGCGCAGCCGCGCACCTGAATCCTCGCCCGTCCGCCACCTTCACGCCCAGCGCCCCGCCCCGGACAGCCCCACCATCAGCCGCACACCACCATATGCCAGCCACGACAGCATGCGCTGCGGCCAGGGGCGGCGCTGCCAGTCGGCAGGATCGAGCGGGGTGGACTGGGCGATGGCCAGTTGCAGGCGCTGCTGCAAATCGCGGGCAAATGCCGCATCGTCGACCACGATGTTGGCCTCGCGCGCGAGCAGCAGGCTGAAGGGATCGATATTGCTGGAGCCGACTGTGGCCCAGTGGCCGTCGAACACGGCGACCTTGGCGTGCAGTTCGCTCACCTGGTATTCGTAGAGATGGACACCGGCGGCGAGCAGGTCGCGATAGAGGGCGCGCGCGGCGGTCTGGAAAAACGGGTGGTCGGTATGGCCCTGCACCAGCAGGTGCACCTGGACGCCACGCGCGGCGGCTTTTTTCAGCAGCGTGCGGAAACGGCGCCCGGGCAGGAAATAGGCATTGGCAATGTAGATTTCGTCGCGCGCCAGCGCCAGCGCAGCGAGGTAGACCCGCTCGATATCGCGGCGGTGGGCGAAGTTGTCGCGCACCACAAAGGCCGCGCGCGTGTGGCCGTCGGTAGGCCAGCTGGGTTCGATGGGCACCTGCTGCCGGTCGGGCTGGGGCTGCAACTGCGTCAGGGCAACCAGCCGCCACAGGCGACGGGCGCTGAAATGCATGCTGGCCAGCAGCGGGCCCTGCACCTCGACGCTGAAATCGAGCCGGGGCGCGTCGAGGTGCAGGGGCTCGCGGTCATCGATCAGGTTCATGCCGCCGACGAAAGCGATCCGCGCATCGATGACCGCCAGCTTGCGGTGCAGCCGCCGCAGGCTGCGCGGGTTGGAGCGCCATCCGCGGCCCACCAGCGGACGATAGAACAGCACGCTGACCCCCGCCGCCCGGAGCGTTGCCAGCCAGTCAGCGGGCAGCGTGCCTGCCGAGCCCACGCCATCGATCAGCAGCCGCACCTGCACGCCGCGGCCCGCGGCGTGTATGAGCGCGTCGCGCACGCGTTCGGCCGTGGGGTCGGCGTTGAAGATATAGGTTTCGAGATGGACTTCGCTTTGCGCCGCGTCTATGGCGGCAATCAGCGCGGGGAAAAAGTCGGCGCCGTTTTGCAGCAGCCGCAGGCGGTTGCCGGGAACCAGCTCGACGCCGCTGAAAAATAAGCTACGCCAGCGATTGCGCTCGGCCATCAGGTCGGGCTGAGTTTTGCGCTCAACGCGGCGTGATCGGAAATGCGGTGCCAGGCGTTGCCGGTGTGGACGTGCGCGGCCTCGATGTTGAAGCGCCGCACATAGATGCGGTCGAGCTGGAACATCGGCATGAAGGACGGGTAGCTGCGTGCGGACCGGCCATGGTGCGTCTCGAACACTTCGGACAGGCCCAGCTCGTCCTCGAAATAGCGGCCGACACGCACCCGCCAGTCGTTGAAGTCGCCGGCGAGGATCAGCGGCGCATTGTCCGGCACCATCTTCCGCACGCGCGCGACAATCATCGCCAGCTGGCGCTTGCGTCCGCCTTCGTTCAGCGCCAGGTGCACGTTGATGCAGTGCACCGGGGTGGCCATGCCCGGCACCTCGATTTCGCAGTGCAGCATGCCGCGGCTCTCGTAGGCATGGGAGGAGATGTCCTCGTTTTCCCACGACAGGATCTTGTGGCGCGACAGGATGGCGTTGCCGTGGTGACCGGTGTCGTAGACGCAGTTCTTGCCGTAGGCGAAATCGGTGTAGACATGCCCCGCCAGGAACTCGGTCTGCGGCCGCCCCGGCCAGTGCTGGAAACGGCTGGCGCGCAGGCCGTGGCAGCCCTGCACTTCCTGCAGGAAGACGATGTCGGTGCCCAGCGTGCCGAGGCGGTCGCGCAGTTCGTGCACGGTCAGCCGCCGGTTGAATTGCGACAGGCCTTTATGGATGTTGTAACTGGCGACGTGCAGCGGAGAGCTCATCGGATCATTATATGCGTGCGGGAAGCAGCCGGATGGCCGCTGCATTGCTGGGTGAAAAGCACCGTTCGGCCGCGGTTTCCCACGGCAGCCATTCGTAGCGAAGGTGCTCGCGCGGCGCGAGTATGACCGGCTGCGGCGCGGGGAGTTGCAGGCCGAACACGTGCTCGGTGTTGTGGGTGACGCCGGGCGCATAGCGATGGCGCCAGCGTTCGTAGATTTCGAAACGGGTTTCGATGTCCCACGGCGTCAGTACGAAGGCCGTGGCGTCGAGCCCGGTCTCTTCGCGCACTTCGCGGATCGCGGTCTGTTCGAGCGTTTCGCCAGCATCCTGCGAGCCAGTGACCGACTGCCAGAAGCCCGGCGCATCGGCACGCTCCATCAGCAACACCTGGCCGTCTGCCGTGTGGATCACCACCAGCACGGAAACCGGAAGCTTGTGGGGGGTCACGCGATGCGGGCGTTGAGCGGGCTGCCCGTGGTCATGATCGCGATCAGGCGGTCGATATTGGGATGCTTGCCGGGGTGCATGCTCGCGTCTTCGGTGTGCTCGGCGAAAATCGCCAGCCCCTCGGCGGCGGCCTCGACGTTGATCGCGCCGTATTGCTGCGCGAGATGAGCATACACCCGGAACGACCCGGCGGTGCCGGGCGCGTTGGCGATGGTCGCCACCTCGACGCCGGCGGCGTCGGTCAGCACCAGTTTTTCGCCGGCGAACTCCGGCAGGGTCTTCAGGGTGTCGGCGAACTTCATTTCAAAACCCTTGATCAAGCCGCCTTGTCTGCCGCCGGCGTGTTGCGCAAACGGATATGCAGTTCGCGCAGCTGCTTGTCGTCGACCACGTTGGGCGCGTTGGTCATCAGGCAGGAGGCGCGCTGGGTTTTGGGGAAGGCGATGACGTCGCGGATCGACTCGGCGCCGGTCATTAGCGTGACCAGGCGATCGAGGCCAAACGCCAGGCCACCGTGCGGCGGTGCGCCGTACTGCAGGGCGTCGAGCAGGAAGCCGAATTTCTCGCGGCGTTCCTCCTCGCCGATGTTCAAGGCAGAAAACACCTTCTCCTGCACGTTCTGCTGGTGGATACGCACCGAGCCGCCGCCGACTTCCCAGCCATTCAGCACCATGTCGTAGGCCTTCGATAGGCACTTTCCGGGATCGGTCGCGAGCCAGTCTTCGTGGCCGTCCTTGGGCGCGGTGAAGGGATGGTGCAGCGCGTCCCAGCGGTTCTCGTCCTCGTTGTATTCGAACATCGGGAAGTCGACCACCCACAGCGGCGCCCAGGCGCGGCCGTCGACATGGCCCTTCTCGTGGCCGATTTTCAGGCGCAGCGCGCCGAGCGCGTCGTTGACCACTTTTGCTCGATCAGCCCCGAAGAAAATCAGGTCGCCGTTTTGCGCGCCGGTACGTTCGATCACCGCGGCGAGCGAAGCTTCGGAGAGGTTCTTGACGATGGGCGACTGCAGCCCGGCTTCGTTCAGCTGCGTGATGTCGTTGACCTTGATGTAGGCCAGGCCCTTGGCGCCGTAGATTTTCACGAACTCGGTGTAGCCGTCGATCTCGCCGCGGGAGAGGCTGGCGCCGCCGGGGATGCGCAGCGCGGCGACGCGGCCTTTCGGATCGTTGGCCGGGCCGGAGAAGACCTTGAATGCGACGTCTTTCATCACGTCGCCGACGTCGACGATTTCCAGTGTCACCCGCATGTCGGGCTTGTCGGAGCCGTATTTGTTCATTGCCTCGGCGTAGGTCATGCGCTGGAACGCGGCGGGCAATTCGATGCCCTGCGCCTTCTGCATCATGTCGCGGATCATGCCCTCGACCAGGTTCATGATTGCTTCTTCGTCCATGAACGAGGTTTCCAAATCCACCTGCGTGAACTCGGGCTGGCGATCGGCGCGCAGGTCTTCGTCGCGGAAGCATTTGGTGATCTGAAAATAGCGGTCGACGCCGGACACCATGAGTAATTGTTTAAAGAGCTGCGGCGACTGCGGCAGCGCGTAGAACATGCCGTCGTGCACGCGTGAAGGAACCAGATAATCGCGCGCGCCTTCCGGCGTGGAACGCGTCAGCATCGGCGTCTCGACTTCCATGAAGCCGTGCCCATCGAGATAATCGCGCATCAGTTTCGACACGCGATAGCGCAGGCGCAGGTTCTTCTGCATCGGCTCGCGACGCAGGTCGAGGTAGCGGTACTGCAGGCGGATGTTCTCGTTGATGGTGTCGTCGTCGATCTGGAACGGCGGCGTCAGCGAGGGGTTCAGCACTTCCAGCTTTTTGGTCAGCATCTCGACCATGCCGGTCGCCATGTTGGGGTTCTCGGTCCCGGCGGGGCGCGGCCGCACCAGGCCTTCGATCTTCAGCACGAACTCGGAACGCACGTCCTCGGCCAGCTTGAAGGCCTCCGGGGTGTCGGGGTCGATCACCACCTGCATCATGCCCTCGCGATCACGCAGGTCGATGAAGATGACGCCGCCGTGGTCGCGCCGGCGATGGGCCCAGCCGCACAGGGTCACGGTGTTGCCGATGTCGGCGGCGGTGACGGCACCGCAGTAATGAGTACGCATGGTCTTCCTAATCAATTACGGGGACGCGCCTGATTCGCGGCGGCGTCCATCAAAACGGTGTGCTTGCAGCGGAAACAAAGAAGCGGACGGCTTACACCGCCCGCTTCCCCGTCATGTCGCGGTCCTCAGGGGCAGGCCGGACAGGCGCCCGTGCCGCAGGCGGGCGACGGCGCGTCAGGCTTGGCCTCGGCCGGCTTCGCGCCCCCCTTGAAGTCGGTGGCGTACCAGCCGGTGCCTTTCAGGGCAAAGCCGGGCGCCGTCAGCTGCTTGGCGTACTCGGCCTTGCCGCACGCCGGGCACACCGAGAGCGGCGTATCGGACACTTTCTGCATTTCGTCTTGGGCATGGCCGCAGGACGCACATTTGTAGGCATAAATCGGCATGGTTCGCTCCGATAAATCAATAAGTTACGGGATTATAACCTTTGCGGGCACAAATGCCCACGGGCGCACCGGGAATCTGGCGCCGAGCGGCCCCGGTTTCAAGGCCCCTACCAGGCGACGCTGAGACTGCCGTAGACGCGCCGGCTGAAGACGTTGGTATCACGGAATTCCTGGTAATCGTTCCCCAGGTTCTGCCCAACCAGCGCGGCATCGAGGTCGTAGCCCTGCCATTTCCAGCGCCGCGCCAGGCGCAGGTCGACCCGGGTGTAGGCCTCGGTCAGATCACCTTCGGTCAGCCATTTCATCGCGTCGGTGCGCCACACGCCCAGGCTCGTCTCCCAGCCGCTGGCCAGGCGGTAGCTGGCGAGCATTCCCCAATTGTTGCGCGGAGCCGACTGCGGAATATCCTCATTGTAGTTTTCTCGCGAGGTGTCAGCGCGCAGGAAGACCCGGGCAAAGTGCGCACTTACGTCGAGCAACTGCGTAGGCCGCCAGCGCAGCTGGATTTCCCCACCTTGGGAGTCGATCGTGCCGATATTGTCGAACGTAAACACCTTCGGCTTGTAGGTGGCCTCGTCCGGCGCCCGGATCTGGCCGATGAAGTCGGTGATTCTGTCGCGATAAAGCCGCATGTCCAGCTCAAGATGCAGGGCGCGCCAGTTGCCGACGTAGCCGATCTCGCGCGACACAACGCGCTCCGGCTCCAGTCCTTCCGATGGCACCGTTTCGCTATCGACGACGGCGCCGGATTGCAGCACAAAAACCTGATTGCCTTCTTCCTCGAAGAAAGTCGGCGACCGGTACGCGCGCGAGACGCCCAGCCGGATGACGTGTCCCGGCGCCAGGGTGAAATTGACCGCGGCCCGCGGCGAAACGTCGGCGCCGGTGTAGAAATGGTGCTCCAGCATGGCGCCACCCTGTAGCAGCACGTGTTCATTGAGCCGCCATTCCAGGTTGCCGAATGCGCGTGCAAGCTCGCCGCGCACGGTCTTGCCGGAATTGTAGTTTTGCGGACTTTTGACCGTCTCCTGCCGCACTTCGCCGCCCCACACCCCGCGCAGATGCGGTGTCCACTGCTCGTTTACCTGCACTTCGAGGTTGCTGCGGGTCTGCATCAGGTATTGATCCACCGTCACCAGGCCCGCACCCAGCCCCGTCAGGTCCGCCTGCGTGTCGGCGTCGAAACGGTTCTGCGCATGGTAGGCCTGCACGCGCCATTCGCGCTGCGGCGATTCCACTTTGTGATAGGCGAGCTGCAGATAGAACGCACGCGAATCCTGCTCCGTGGGTTCGAGTACGGCGAGCGGATTGGCGGCCTGCCGACCGGCGCGCCAGTCGCCGCTCGACACGCCGAACTGCGCCATCAGGTCGGAATCCGGCGCAAGCTGGCGGTCCAGACGCCCGTTGACGAAGTAGGTCTGGGTGGCCTCGAAATAGCGCCCGTTATCGCCACTCGCAACCGATTTGAACGTCACATCCTGCTCGAAGCGGTCCCGCTGCTGCACGGACGCGGTCAGCCGGTAACGCAAGTCCGCGTCGCCGCCGCCGTGGCGCACGGTCAGCCCGCGCATATCCTGCTCGCCGGCCTGCAGCGAGACGAGTGCGCCCGGCACTTGGGCCGCGGTCTTGGTGATGATGTTGATGACGGCGACAAAGGCGTTCGCACCGTAGATCGCGGCGTTGGGGCCGCGTACTACTTCGATGCGTTCGATGTCGTCGATGGCCAGAGGCAGGTCGGTCCAGTACACCGCACCGTAGTGCGGGCTGTAGATTGAGCGGCCGTCCACCAGCACCTGGAATCGCCGCGAGTACGCATCGCCCAGGCCATGGTAGCCGGCCGTCCAGGTGTTTTTGCGGGTATAAGCCACGGAGAAGCCGGGCACCAAGCGCAGCAGCTCGGGGATATCGCGGAAGCCCGAGGTGCGGATCATCTCGTGGTCGATGATGGTGACGGCGGCTGGGGCCTCGTGCACCGGCTGCGACAGGCGCGACACCGACAGCACCACCGGTAGCTCGTCGAGAAAGTCGGATTCGGTGACCTGGGCCATGGCCCGCCCGGACCCTGCAAGCAGACCGCCCAGCAGGAGCGCCATCGGCACGACGTGGAGCATCGTTGGTGGGGTGCGGCGCACGATCATTACATGCCGGCGCTGCGCGCCGGCCTTACTCCGCATAGTTTGATGTCGACACTTGAATTGCGGCAGAACGGCCCACGAACTTGAATTGCGGCCCCCTGCCGCCGAGTCTGTAAGCAGACGCAGACGGACACTTCGTCTTCGCTCATACGCGCCCCGTTACCAGCCAATACTGAGGCTGCCGTAGACGCGCTGGCTGAAAATATTGGTATTGCGAAATTCCTCGTAGTCCTCGCCCAGGTTCTGCCCGACCAACGCGGCCTCGACTTCATGCCCCTGCCAGTCCCAGCGCCGCGCGAGGCGAGCGTCCCAGCGGGTAAACGCCTGAGTGACATCGCCATCCGACAGCCATTTCATCCGCCCCGAGCGATATACCCCTGCGCTCGCGGTCCAGCCCTGCCCCAGCTCATAGCGCGCCAGCAGGCTGAAATTGTTGCGCGGCGTGGATTGGGGCAGATCCTTATCAATGGCCGCGGCCGCGTCGATAAAGGCACGTGCGAACTGCGCCGACAGCCGCAGCCCGGAAACGGGCTGCCAGTTCAGCTGCAGATCGCCGCCTCGCACCGTGAAATCACCCCGGTTGTCGAACTGGTTAGGCGTGCCGTCGTTGTTGATGTAGTCGTACACGGTGTCACGAAACAGCCTTGCATCGAGCTGAAGGTGGAACGCCGGGTACTGGCCGACGTAGCCGATTTCGCGCGACAGAATGCGCTCGGGCCGCAGCGGGTCCGAGGGTACAAACAGTCGCGCGACCTGCGCACCGGCAGTGGTGTAGTAGGTCAGGTTGCCCTTCTGTTCAAAGAAGGTGGGCGAACGATAGGCCTGGGATACATTCAGACGCATCGTGTGGCCTTTGGCCAGGGTGTAGTTGACGGCGACACGCGGCGATATGTCGGTGCCGGTAAAGTGATGGTGCTCCAGCATCGCGCCGCCCTGCACCAGCAGGTCGGGGCGCGCGCGCCACTCCAGATTGGCGTGGACACGCCCGAGCATGCCCTCGAGTGGCTCGTCGGTGTCGAAATAGCGCTTCGATTTCACCGTTTCCTGCCGCAACTCGGCGCCCCACGCCATCCGCCAGGAGGGCGCCACGCGCTGGTTCACCTGCAATTCGACATTGGCACGGGTTTGCACGAGATCGCCCCCGGCATCGAGCAGCAATGACGTTGGTAAAGGTACCAGCGGGGGAACGAGAGGCGTCACGTGCGGCGCATCCAGGGCGTTGCGGCTGAAGTAGGCCTGCACCATCCATTCGTCGTCGGCACCCGTGGCACGACGATATTTGAGTTGAACGTACTGCGCTGACACCTCCTGCGCCGGCGGCTCTTCAAGCGCCAATGAATAACCGGCCTGCCAGTCCCCTGTCGATAGCCCGAACTGTGCGCTGAATTCGTCGGTCGCCGAAATCCGGTAATCCGCCCGCCCGTTGACGAAATAGGTCTGCGTCTCTTCGCCGATCGACGCGCCATTGGGTGCGTGGGTCTCGAAACGGTCACGCGTCTGCGCAGACACCGTCATGCGGTAACGCAGATCGCCGTGCTCGCCGCCGTGGCGGAACGTGACTCCCGACATGCCCTGCTCACCGGCCTGCACAGACGCGAAGGTACCCGGTGTCTGCGCTGGATCCTTGGTAATGATGTTGATCACGGCCAGAAACGCGTTGGCGCCGTAGCTTGCCGCATTGGGCCCGCGTACCACCTCAATGCGCTCGATATCGTCGATCGAAAGCGGCAGCTCGCCCCAGTAGACAGCACCATAGGCGGCGCTGTAGATCGAACGCCCGTCGACCAGCACCTGAAAGCGCCGCGAGAACGCGTCCGCCATGCCGTGATAGCCGACCGCCCAGGTGTTGTCGCGGGTGTACGCAACCGAGAAGCCGGGCACCAGGCGCAACAGGTCTGGGATGTCGCGAAAGCCCGAGGCGCGAATCATGTCGCGGTCGATGACGGTGACGGCGGCGGGGGCCTCGTGCACCGGCTGTGACAGGCGCGACACCGAGAGCACCACCGGCAGGTCGTCGAGGAAATCGGCTTCGGTGACCGCGGCCCACGCCAAGTGCGGTAAGGCCACGGCTACGGCACCGCCCAGCAGCAGTGCGCGCGTCGCCCTCCCGAAGTTTGTGTGTGGCCCCATGTTCACCGGCATCGACGCAGCACGCGCCGGCCTTCTCCGCATTGTTATGGATGATTCATGACATTAACAACTACTCACGTCCGCAACGTTGAACCTCAGAACGGAATGTCGTCGTCCATATCGTCGAAGCCGCTGCTGGCGGGACGTTGCGCGGCGGCCGGCGCGTTGCTGCGCGGCTGGCTGCGCGGGGGGGGAGACTGGTTAAAGCTGCCGTCGTCCATGTCGGCCATGCCGCCGCCACCGCCCTTGCTGCCCAGCATCTGCATGCGGTCGCCGCGGATCTCGGTGGCGTATTTCTCGATGCCTTCCTTGTCGGTGTACTTGCGGGTGCGGATCGAGCCTTCGACGTAGACCTGGCTGCCCTTCTTCAGGTACTGGCCGCAAACTTCGGCGGTGCGGCCGAAGAAGCTGACGCGGTGCCATTCGGTCTGCTCGACCATCTGCCCGGTCTTGTCTTTGTATTTGTCGGTGGTGGCGATCGCGAGGTTGGCGACCGCTTCTCCGCTCGGCAGGTAGCGCATGTCGGGGTCGCGCCCCAGGTTGCCGACCAGAATGACCTTGTTGACGGATGCCATCGTGTTTCCCCCGAATATTTGGATTGATTGAGCTTCGTGTGTTGCGGATTCTATCAGGCCTGCCGGGCCGGCAGCGCCGCATCCAGCAGCGTGCGCGCGGCGGCCTCGTCCCAGCCCTTGAGGCTGACCTTGAGCATGGCCACGCCCTCCTCGGCCACCACCACCGCCTCGACCACGCCCGTCACTTCGGCCAGCTGCATTTTCAGCAGCGCGGCTTGATCCGCCTGCATCACGCCGACGCGAAACAGACGGGTCTTGATCGCGGGCGGAGTGGTCATCGACAGGCTGGCCAGCAGCCAGATCGCCATCAAGATCACGCAGAAGATGAACACCGCGGCAAAACCGTAATGCTGGGCCAGCCAGCCGCCGAAGAAGCCGCCGAAGAACAGCCCCAGCGCCTGCGCAGTGTTGTAGACGCCCATCGCGGTGCCCTTGGCCGACGCCGGCGCGAGTTTGGAAATCAGCGAGGGCAGGCTGGCTTCGAGCAAGTTGAAGGCGACGAAATAGAAGAACAGCGCCCACACAATGCCCCAGAAATGATCAATGCCGTAGGCCAGTCCCAGCTGCGCCAGCAGCATCAGCGCCACCGAGCCGATGAAGATGGGCTTCATCTGGCCGCGTTTTTCGCCATAGATGATGCCCGGCACCATCAGCACGAAGGACCCCAGCAGCACCGGCAGGTAGACCGCCCAGTGGTGATCGGCAGCCAGCCCGCTGTTCACCAGCGCCACCGGCACCACCACGAACATCGCCATCTGCGCCGCGTGAAGGGCGAAGATGCCGAAGTCGAGGCGCGCGAGCTGGTCGTTCTTCAGCACATCCGCCAGTTTGGCCGGATTGGCCTGGGCGTCGGCGTGAAAGTGGGTGTCGGCCGGATCGGGCACCCACACCTTGACCACCCAGATCGCGGCCAGCGCCAGAATGCCGGTCATCGCGAAAATCCCCGGCACGCCGATCAGGCGGTTGAGCGCCGGCCCGGCTGCCAGCGACACGGCAAAGGCGATGCCGATGGTGGAGCCGATCAGCGCCATCGCCTTGGTGCGGTGCTCCTCGCGGGTGAGGTCGGCCAGCATCGCGGTGACGGCGGCCGAAATCGCCCCCGCGCCCTGCAGCGCGCGGCCGATGATGGTCCAGTAGATGTCGGTGGCCGCCATCGCGACAAAGCTGCCGAACGCAAACACGATGAGGCCGAAAATGATGACCTTTTTGCGCCCGATGCGGTCGGACGCCATGCCGAACGGAATCATCAGGATGGCCTGGGTCAGGCCGTAGATGCCGAGCGCAAGCCCGACCAGTGTGTAGTTGTCGCCGCCCTGCAGGTCTTCGGCATACAGCGCGAACACCGGCAGGATCAGAAACATGCCCAGCATGCGCAGGCCGAAGATCGCCGCCAGGCCCGATGCGGCGCGCTTCTCGGCGCGGGTCATGCTTTCGGACAGGTCGATCTGGGCCACTGCGGGTTCGGCTGAGTCGGGAAGTCCGTTATATTAGCAGGTTGCGAATTACGCCTGAGTGCAGCAAACAATGGAATTCATCCGCATCCGTGGCGCCCGCACCCACAACCTGAAGAACGTCAACCTCGACCTACCGCGCAACAAGCTGGTGGTGATCACGGGGCTGTCGGGTTCTGGCAAATCCTCGCTCGCCTTCGACACGCTGTATGCCGAAGGCCAGCGGCGCTACGTCGAATCGCTGTCGGCCTATGCGCGGCAGTTTCTGCAGCTGATGGAAAAGCCCGACGTCGACCTGATCGAGGGTTTGAGCCCGGCGATCTCGATCGAGCAAAAGGCGACCAGCCACAACCCGCGTTCGACCGTCGGCACCGTCACCGAGATCCACGATTATTTGCGTTTGCTGTACGCCCGCGTCGGCGACCCGCAGTGCCCCGAACACGACATCACACTGGCCGCGCAGACGGTGTCGCAGATGGTCGATGCGGTGCTGGCGCTGCCGGAAGACACCAAGCTGATGGTGCTGGCGCCGCTGGTGGTGGGCAGGAAGGGCGAGAACCTCGAGCTCTTTTCCGAACTGCGTGCGCAGGGTTTCGTGCGGGTGCGGGTCGACGGCAAGGTGCACGAGATCGACGCGGTGCCCAAGCTCGACAAGAACAAGAAGCACACCATCGAAGTGGTGGTCGATCGTCTGAAGGTGCGCGCGGACGCCAAGCAGCGACTGGCCGAAAGCTTCGAGACCGCGCTGCGTCATGCCGATGGCCGCGCGCTGGCGGTGGAAATGGACAACGACCGAGAACACCTGTTTTCCGCCAAGTTCGCCTGCCCGGTATGCAGCTACGCGCTGCCTGAACTGGAGCCGCGCCTGTTCTCGTTCAACAACCCGATGGGCGCGTGCCCGACCTGCGACGGCCTCGGCCAGATCACCTTTTTCGACCCGGCGCGTGTGGTCGCCTTCCCGCATCTGTCGCTGGCAAGCGGTGCGATCAAGGGCTGGGACAAGCGCAACCAGTTTTTCTACATGCTGCTGCAGAGCCTGTCGATGCACTACGGCTTCGACCTCGACACGCCGTGGGAAAACCTGCCGGCACGCATTCAGGATGTGGTTCTCAACGGCTCCGGCAAGGAAGCGATCGCCTTCCAGGTGCTGGCGCCGCGCGGCGGATTTTCCACCAAAAGCTATCCGTTCGAAGGCGTGCTCGCCAACATGGCGCGGCGCTACCACGAGTCCGACTCGATGGCGGTGCGCGAGGAACTCGCCAAGTACCAGAACAACAAGCCCTGCCCGGCCTGCCACGGCACCCGGCTGCGCGAAGAGGCGCGCCACGTGATGGTCGGCGGCGTGCCGATCTATCAGGTCAGCGCGATGCCGCTGAAGCAGGTGCTGGTGTTTTTCGAGGCGTTGACTCTCGACGGCCACCGCGCGCAGATCGCCGATCGGATCGTCAAGGAAATCGTCGCCCGCGTCGGTTTCCTCAACAACGTCGGCCTCGATTACCTGTCGCTCGACCGTTCCGCCGATACGCTGTCGGGCGGCGAGTCGCAGCGCATCCGGCTGGCTAGCCAGATCGGATCGGGCCTGACCGGTGTGATGTATGTGCTCGACGAACCGTCGATCGGCCTGCACCAGCGTGACAACGACCGCCTGCTGGCGACGCTGAAGCACCTGCGCGACATTGGAAACTCGGTGCTGGTGGTCGAACATGATGAGGACGCGATCCGCGCCGCCGACTACGTGGTCGACATGGGCCCCGGCGCCGGGGTGCACGGCGGCGAAGTGGTGGCGGAAGGCACGCCGGAAGCGATCCGCATGAGCGAACACTCGCTCACCGGGCAATACCTGTCCGGCCGGCGCCGCATCGCCATCCCGAAGACACGCCGCCCACCCGACCCCGAACGGCAGCTGGTGGTGACCGACGCCAGCGGCAACAATCTGAAGAACGTCACGCTGAACCTGCCGGTGGGCCTCTTCGTCTGCATTACCGGCGTATCCGGCTCGGGCAAATCGACGCTGATCAACGACACGCTCTACGCTGCGGTCGCACGCCATCTGTATGGCTCGTCGGCCGAGCCGGCACCGCACGGCGAAATCCGCGGTCTGGAATTCTTCGACAAGGTGATCAACGTCGACCAGAGCCCGATCGGTCGCACGCCGCGTTCCAACCCGGCCACTTACACGGGCCTCTTCACGCCGATCCGCGAGCTGTTCGCCGGCGTGCCGGAAGCGCGCATGCGCGGCTACGGTCCGGGACGCTTCTCTTTCAACGTCAAGGGCGGACGCTGCGAGGCCTGCCAGGGCGACGGCGTGATCAAGGTCGAGATGCATTTTCTGCCCGACATCTACGTGCCGTGCGACGTCTGTCACGGCGCGCGCTACAACCGCGAAACGCTGGAAGTGCAGTACAAGGGCAAGACCATCCGCGACGTGCTGGAAATGACCATCGAGCAGGCGCACGAATTCTTCGCCGCGGTGCCGGTGGTGAAAAGAAAACTCCAGACCCTGCTTGACGTCGGCCTCGGCTACATCCGCCTCGGCCAGTCGGCCACCACGCTGTCGGGTGGCGAGGCGCAGCGCGTCAAGCTGGCGCTGGAACTGTCCAAGCGCGACACCGGGCGCACGCTCTACATCCTCGACGAACCGACCACAGGTCTCCACTTCGCCGACATCGACCTGTTGCTGAAGGTGCTGCAACGGCTGAGTGACGCCGGCAACAGCGTGGTCGTCATCGAGCACAACCTCGACGTGATCAAGACCGCCGACTGGCTGATCGATCTGGGTCCCGAAGGCGGCGCCGGCGGCGGCGAGATCATCGCCGAAGGCACGCCGGAAGCGGTGGCCGACAACCCGGCGAGCCATACCGGGATGTATCTGCAGCCCGTACTCTCGAGGCACTGATGGCCGAGCCAGTCCGCCTCTCCAAGCTGATGTCCGAACGCGGGCTGTGCTCGCGCCGTGAGGCCGACAGCTACATCGAGAAAGGCCTGGTCTTCGTCGACGGCAAGCGCGTCTCCGAGCTTGGCACCAAGGTCGACCCCGACTGCGCGATCCGGCTCGACGCCGCAGCGAACGCCCGCCAGGCCGAGCGCGTCACGATCCTGCTGCACAAGCCGATCGGCTACGTGTCGGGCCAGCCAGAGCCCGGCTACCAGCCGGCCGTGACGCTGATCCGCCCGGAAACCCTGTGGCAGGACGGGCGCGCCGGCCGCGCATTTCACCCGACCCACCTGAAGGGACTGGCGCCGGCCGGGCGGCTCGACATCGATTCGACCGGTCTCCTGGTGCTGACACAGGACGGCCGCATCGCCAAACAGTTGATCGGCGACCACTCCGACGTTGAGAAGGAATACCTGGTGCGGATCGAAGGCCGGCTGGATGAAAAAGGGCTCGCCCTGCTCAACCACGGGTTGTCGCTCGACGGCCGCAGATTGCGCCCGGCGCGGGTTGTGTGGCAGAACGCCGACCAGTTGCGCTTCATGCTCAAGGAAGGCCGCAAGCGCCAGATCCGCCGCATGTGCGAGCTGGTGGGACTGAAAGTGGTGGGGCTCAAACGCGTGCGCATCGGCCGCGTGCGGCTGGGTGACCTGCCTCTGGGGCAATGGCGCTATCTTCGCGACGACGAGGCATTCTGACACGCGGGCGTGTTTGCGCAGGCTGGAAAACTTGTTCTGCAGCCTTTTTGGGGTTATTAATAAACGAGCGGGTGGCCAGACCCGCTTTCCTTTTACACACTCCAGGGAGACTCCGATGCAATCCAAACTACTCGTCGCACTGTTCGCCGCGCTTGCGCTGACCGCCTGTCAAAAGGCTGAAGAAGCTGCTGCCCCCGCCATGGAAGAAGCGCAGGAAGCCGCAAGCGACGCAGCTGATTCCGCTGCCGATGCCGCAAGCTCGGCTGACGACGCCGCGGTTGCCGCGGGTGAAGCCGCTGCCGCAGCGGGTGAGTCCACGGCCGATACTGCTGCCGATGCCGCGGCCGACGCCGCTCAGGGTGCCGCCGACGCTGCCCAGGCGGTGGCTGACGACGCCAAGGAAGCCGCCCAGTAATCCGGCCGCAACCGGCAATTCGAACGGCCAGGGTTTCCTGGCCGTTTTTGTTTGTGCGCACGCGGCACGCACCGCCAGCCGCTACAATTTGAACATCCGTCTTTCCCGTGCCGCCATGCGCCTCGCTCTCTGCCTCCTCGCCTTGATGTGCGCACCCGTGCTGGCCGCCCCGCCGCCCGCCGTCAAGAGCCGTCCACTGTCCGAGCTGGCCCTCCATCTGCAGCGCGAGGCATCGGCCCAGGTCGTGTCGCTCAACCTCGCCAAACTGTCGGCCGAGCTCGCCGCGCGCATCGGCAGCATCCCGGTAGAAGTCGGCCAGCGCATCAAGAAGGGCGCGGTGGTCGCGCAACTCGAGTGCGCCGACACGCGCATTGCCGCGCAGCGCGCGCAGGCCACGCTGGAATCCTCGCAGGCGCGCCACAAGCTGGCGCAGTTGCAACTGCAGCGCAGCACGGAACTGGCTGCCAAGAATTTCATTTCCGGCGATGCGCTCGACACGAAGAAAACCGAGGTCGCCGTGGTGGCCGCCGAAGTCAGGCTCAACACGGCCGCGCGCGCGGCCGCCCAGCGCGAAGTCGGCAAATGCACGCTGACCAGCCCCTTCCCCGCGATCGTCGAGGCACGGCTGGCCCAGGTCGGCGAACTCGCCAGCCCCGGCACCCCGATCGTGCAGCTGTGGGACACCTCGCGGATGCAGCTGTCGGTGCAGTTGCAGGCCGACGATGCCGACCTGCTGGCCCAGGCCAGACCGGTGTTCGTCAGCCAGGGCCGCGAATATGCGGTGACGCTGCTGCGCGTGTCGCCGGCGATGAACCTCGCCAGCCGCACCCGCGAGGCGCGCTTCGGCTTTGCCAAGGCCGCGCCTGCACCCGGCAGCAGCGGCGTGCTGCGCTGGCGCGACCCGCGACCCTTCGTGCCGGCCGACTATCTGGTCAAACGCGCGAACGCGCTCGGCGTGTTTGTCGTCCGCGGCACGACCGCGCACTTCGTGCCACTGCCCGGCGCGCAGGAAGGCCGCCCGGCGTCGGCCACGAGCCTGCCGGCCAACACCGCGCTGGTCACCGACGGCCGCTTCGTCCTGCAGGACGGCATGACCGTCACCCCACGCTGAACCCATGAGTCCCTACGCACGCTTCATCACCAACCATCCGTTGGCGAATGTCTCATTCGCGGTAATCCTGTTACTGGGCGTGCTGGGCTACCTCGGCATGCCACGCGAGCAGGACCCGGAAATCAATTTCAACTGGCTGGTGGTGAACACGGTGCTGCCCGGCGCATCGGCCGAGGACATCGAGAAGAAAGTCACCGAGCCGCTGGAAGAGGCGATCCGCACGCTGCCCGATATCCGCTTCGTCTCCAGCACCAGCCGCGACAATTCATCGACCATTCTGGTGCGCTTTCGCGAGGTGCCGGAGCGTCAGTTCGACAAGCACGTGACCGACCTGCGGCGGCTGGTGCAGAACAAGTACAACAGCGACCTGCCAAGCGACGCGAAGGAGCCCGACGTGCAGGAACTCACGACGTCGAACGGCTTCCCGACGGCGATGGTGCTGTTGACCGGTCCGGCCGCCGACGAGCGCCTGCGCCGCACCGCCCGGCAGATCCAGGACGACATCGAACGCCTGCCCGGCGTCGACCGCGTGATGGCCACCGGCCAGGGCGACCCCGAGCTGCGGGTGACGTTTTCGCCGCACGAAACCGCGGCGCGCGGGCTGACCGGCGCGCAGGTCGCCGACGCGGTGCGCGCCTGGTTTCGCGATACCTTTGCCGGCCGCGCACGGGTGGGCGACGACGACTGGCTGGTGCGGGTGATCGGCCAGCAGGCCGACGCCGACTATCTGGGCCGGCTGACGGTGCTGTCGCCCAGCCTGGGAACCCCGGTTCCGCTGTCTGCGCTGGCAACGGTGGAAACCGCGCGTGCGCGCGCCGCCAGCCTGGCGTCCGCCCATGGGCAGCCGGCGGTGATGCTATCCATCACCAAGAAGAGCAAGGTCAATACGCTCAACCTGGTGGCCGGGCTCAACCGCTACATTGCCGAGCGCGAGCCGGCGCTGAAGGCAGGTGGATATTCGCTGATGCTGTTCGACGACCAGACGGTGCCGACGAAGCGTGCCATCGGCGTGATGGAAACCAATGCGCTGATCGGCCTGATCATTGTGCTCGGGCTATGCTGGCTCTTCCTCGGCAGCCGGCTGGCGCTGCTGGTCAGCCTGGGCATTCCGTTCTCGCTGGCGGGGGCGTTTGCCATTCTGTACGCCTTCGATTTCACGCTCAGCATCCCGGTGCTGCTCGGCATCGTCATCGCGCTGGGCATGCTGGTCGACGACACGGTGGTGATCAGCGAGGCGATCTACTACCGCATCGTGCGCGGCGTCGACGCGCTGTCCGCCACGCTCGGCGCGATCCGCGAAGTCGGGTTGCCGGTGCTGGCTGCGGTCGCCACCACCATCGCCGCCTTCCTGCCGCTGATGCTGATGCCCGGCATCGTCGGCAAGTTCATGCTGCTGGTGCCGCTGGTGGTGACGCTGGCGCTGCTGATGAGCCTGCTGGAGGCCTACTGGATGATGCCGGCGCACGTGGTCGGCCTCAAGCTCGACTTCACCCGGCCGTCGCGCATGCAGCTGCGGCGCGAGCGGGCCACCCACACGCTGCGGGTGAAATACACCCGCCTGCTGGTGCGGCTGATGCGCCATCCCTGGATCATCGGCCTGGTGGTGGCGGCGCTGTTCCTGGGCGCGGTGACGCTGGTAGCCACCGGCGCGGTGCGCACGCAATTTTTCGCGTTCGATCCGATCCGTCTGTTCTATGTCAACGTCGACATGCCGAGCGGCAGCGCGATCGACGTCACCCTGCGCGAAACGGCGAAGGCCGAGGCGGTGGTGCGCCGCCACCTGCAGGACGACGAGGCACGCGGCGTGGCGAGCTACGCCGGCGTGAAATGGACCGATACCGAACCGCTGTACGGCGACGCCTACGGCCAGGTCAGCGTATCGCTGAATCCGCGCGACGGCGACATGCGCGAGGTCAGCGAAGTGGTCGACGCGATGCGCCGCGAACTGGAAGCCCTGCCCGGGCCCGGGCGGATTTCCTTCACCCAGCTGTCGGGTGGACCACCCGCCCAGAAACCGATCAAGCTGCGCCTGATGGGCGACGACGTCGCCGAACTGCGCGCAGCTGCGCAGGTACTGAAGCAGGCAGTGGCCCGGATCGAGGGCACCCGCGACGTCACCGACGACGACCTGCCGGGACGCCTGCAGTTGGTGTTGCAGCTTGACGCCGAAGCGCTCAAGGGCGCCGACCTCGATCCGGCCGCAGTGGCGCGGCTGGTGCGGCTGCACACCGAGGGCGAGATCGTCACCGACATCCGCGACAGCGGCGACAAGATCGAGGTGCGGGTGCGCGGCGCCACGGCCAACCCCGACGGCGCCCATCCAGACAACACCCACCCCGAGGCTGACGCTGCCGGCGGCCTTGCCGATATCCAGCAACTGCTGGCCGATCCGGTGGCGCTGCCCGGTGGCGGCACCACCACGCTCGGGGCGCTGGTGCACGCCGACACTCGCATCGGCTCGGGGGGCATCAAGCACTACAACCTCAAGCGCGCGATCACCATCGAATCCGACCTCGACAAGGACCGCATCGACACGGTCGACGCCAACGCGCAGATCGCCGCGCAGTGGGATGCGATCGAGGCGCGCTACCCGAACACCCGCATCGACTTTTCCGGCGAGCTCGACGACATCAACGAAAGCCTGGACGCGATGAAGATGCTGTTCCTGCTCGGCATCGGCCTGATCTATCTGATCCTCGCCGCGCAGTTTCGCTCCTACTGGCAGCCGCTGCTGATCCTGCTGACGGTGCCGATGGCCTTCACCGGCGTGGTGTTCGGCTTGTTCATCACGCAGAATCCGCTGTCGCTGTACACACTATACGGCGTCATTGCGCTCACCGGCATCGCGGTCAACTCAGCCATCGTGCTGATCGACGCCGCCAACAGCCGCCTGCGCGATGGCATGGGCCTGCTGCACGCCACGCTGTATGCTGCGCGGCGCCGCGTTGTCCCCATCATCATCACCACCACCACGACCATCGGCGGCCTGTTCTCGCTGGCGGTCGGACTCGGCGGCAAATCGTTGATCTGGGGGCCGATGGCAGCGAGTCTGGTATGGGGCCTGCTGGTCGCCACCACGCTCACGCTGTTCACCATGCCCATCCTGTTCCGGCTGGCGATGCAGGTCGGCCCGGGGCTGCGCAGCGGCCTCGCGCGCAGGCTGCGCCGCCCGGCTGCCGCCTGATCGAGGTTGCGCCCGATGAACCCACGCGAGCTGCTGCTGGAATCCTTCCGCGTTGCGGTAGCCGCCGCGGACCCCGCCCACATCCTGCCGCCCCACTTGCCCGCGCCGCCGCGCGGCCGCACCCTGGTGGTCGGCGGCGGCAAGGCTGCGGCCAGTATGGCCGCGGCCGTGGAAGCGCACTGGCCGGCCGACGCACCCTTGTCCGGGCTGGTGGTCACTCGCTATCAGCACGGCCTGCCGACACGCCGCATCGAGGTCGTCGAAGCCAGCCATCCGCTGCCCGACGGGCGCGGCGAGGCGGCTGCGCTGCGCATGCTGGAGAGGGCGGGTCAGTTGGGGCCGGATGACCTGCTGCTGGCGCTGGTTTCGGGCGGCGGCTCCAGCCTGCTCGCCGCCCCGGTCGAGGGCGTGTCGCTGAAGGAATTGCGGCAGGTGACCAAGGCGCTGCTCAGCGCCGGCGCGACCATCCACGACATCAACACCGTGCGCAAGCACCTCACCCGACTGTCCGGCGGACGGCTGGCGCGCGCGGCCAACGGCGCGCGCGTGCTCGCACTGATCATTTCCGATGTCGTCGGCGACGACCCGTCCCATATCGCGTCCGGCCCCTGTGCGCCCGACCCCACCACCTGCGCCGATGCGCTGGAGCGGCTGCAGCGCTTCGGCATTGCGCTGCCCGCCGGCGTGCGCCGTCATTTAGAGCAGACGACAGCGGAGGCCGACACGCCCAAGCCCGGCGACCCCTGCTTCGCGCGGACGGAAAACCGCATCATCGCCAGCGCCGAGGCCAGCCTGCAGGCTGCCTGCGCCTGCTTTGAACAGCACGGCATCCCGGCCATGGTGGTGTCGGACAGTATCAGCAGCGATGCGCAGACGGCGGCCAGGGCGCATGCTGCGCTGGCGCGTGCGACGACATCGCGTCCGATCGCGCTGGTTTCCGGCGGCGAGACCACCGTCACCCTGCAGCCGCAGCATGGACGCGGCGGGCGCAACACGGAATTTCTGCTGGCCCTGGCGCTCGAATGGGCGGACACCCCCGCCTGGGCGATCGCCTGCGACACCGACGGCATCGACGGCAGCGAAGACAACGCAGGCGCGGTGATCGGTCCGGATACGCTGGCGCGCGCGCAGGCGCAGCAACTCGACGCAGCTACCTGTCTGGCCACGCACGACAGTCATGGATTTTTCTCGGCCCTGGGCGACCTCGTCGTCAGCGGCCCCACCCGCACTAACGTCAACGATTACCGTGCGCTGCTGATTGGGCTCGATGAGGCAAGCCCCTAGTTCAGACGCTGCACCTGGACCGGGTCGCCCACTTTCAGGCCGAACGTGGTCGCAGCACTGCCGCGGTTGACCGCCAGTTCCAGCAGCCCGACGCTGTTGACGAACCAGAAGCCCTCGCCCTTGCCGACAAAGCCGAAACTCTCGCTGTGTTTGAATAGCTGGCCGGCGGCACTGACGCGTGCGCCCGGTTGCACACCTCGCACGCCGGTCCAGGCATTGCCAAAGTGGTCAATGTAGATCACCCGTGGCAGATCACCGGCGTCGAATTCGACATTCAGCGCGTCGATCGGGCTCAGCTTGTCGGTGGGGAATTCACCGCGCGCGATGTCGGCGGCAATCAGCGCAAACAGGTCGCGTCCGTGAAACGTGGCCGACATGCGCTCGGGCTGCCAGGTGATGCGCCAGCGCCGGGTGTCGGCATGGCGCGCGCCGACGATCGACAACAGCCCGTTGTCCGGGCCGACAAACCAGCGTCCATCCGCCAGCATCACCACGGCGTCGCGCGGCGTGCCGACGCCGGGGTCGACCACCGCAAGAAACACGCTGCCGAGCGGGAAGCTGGAGGCAAACGCCGCCAGCAAATGCGCGCCTGCATGCGGGTTGAAGTCCGGCACCTCGTGCAGCAGGTCTACCACCTGCTGGGCAGGCGCATGTTCGGCCAGGCGCGCCTTGACCTGTCCCACATAGGGATCACGCACGCCGAAGTCAGTGAAGAGAACGATCACGGGCTTTTCCTGATGACGGGAAGCAGCACTATGCCTGAGCGCGGCGCGCGCAGACAAGCTGCGGCTGGCGCGGACATGAAAAAAGCCGGGCAAGCCCGGCTTTTTTTATTGGATCGGAGTCGGCTTACTCGGCCTCGACCGGTTCAGCATCGGTCTCCGGACGGTCAACCAGTTCGACCAGCGCCATCGGCGCGTTGTCGCCCTTGCGGAAACCGTACTTGAGGATGCGCAGGTAACCACCGGGACGGGTCTTGTAGCGCGGGCCCAGTTCGCCGAACAGCTTGACGACGATGTCGCGGTCGCGCAGACGGTCGAACGCCAGGCGGTGGTTAGCCAGGCTCGGCTCCTTGCCCAGGGTGATCAGCGGCTCGACGAAACGGCGCAGTTCCTTGGCCTTCGGCAGCGTGGTCTTGATGACTTCATGCTTCAGCAGCGAGTTGGTCATGTTGCGGAACATGGCCAGACGGTGGCTGGTGGTGCGGTTGAGCTTGCGGTTGGATTGACGATGACGCATGGCGATTCCTTTCGTTCAGTATTCTTGGGCTAAGTCGCCTGCCACGGCGACCCGCACTTTATTATTTGATTCGGTTACGGGGTGTTGCTATGGATTCAGGGACGCTCGAGACCGGCGGGCGGCCAGTTTTCGAGCTTCATGCCCAAGGACAGACTCTTGGAAGCCAGCACGTCCTTAATTTCGTTCAGCGACTTGCGGCCCAGGTTCGGGGTACGCAGCAGTTCGGTTTCCGAACGCTGGATCAGGTCGCCGATGAAATAGATGTTCTCGGCCTTCAGGCAGTTGGCCGAACGCACGGTCAGCTCGAGGTCGTCGACCGGACGCAGCAGCAGCGGATCCACCTGCGGCGAACGCGGCGACTCGGACTCGGCCGGGGTACCTTCCAGATCGGCGAACACGGACAGCTGGTTCACCAAGATGCGGGCGGCGGTGCGCACGGCTTCTTCCGGCTCGACGACACCATTGGTCTCAATGTCGATCACCAGACGGTCGAGGTCGGTACGCTGTTCGACACGCGCGCTCTCGACCGAGTAGGCGACGCGGCGCACCGGGCTGAATGAGGCATCGACCAGAATCGAACCGACGGCGCGGGTTTCTTCCGAAACCTTGCGCGCGGTGGCCGGCTGGTAGCCTCGACCGGCTTCGACCTTGATTTCCATGTCGAGCTTGCCGCCCTTGGTCAGGTGGGCAATCACGTGGTCGGGGTTCAGCACTTCGATGTCGTGGCCGACTTCGATGTCGCCCGCGGTGACGACGCCTTCGCCGGACTTGGACACTTTAAGAATGGCCTCGGACTTGCCGTGCATCTTGAAGGCGATGCCCTTGAGGTTCAGCAGAATGTCGACGACATCCTCCTGCACGCCTTCGATGGTCGAATACTCGTGAACGACGCCGCTGATGGCCACCTCGGTCGGCGCATAGCCCACCATCGAGGACAGCAGGATGCGGCGCAGCGCATTGCCGAGCGTATGGCCGTAGCCACGCTCGAACGGTTCCATGATGACCTTGGCGTGCAGCGGGGAGGCACGATCGACCTCCACAATACGCGGTTTGAGAAATTCCGTAGCGCTTTGCATAGAGTACGTTTCCTTGAGAAGCAGCCCTTGAGACCGGGTCCGTCAGGACCGGGCCAGCTTATTTGGAGTACAGTTCGACGACCAGCGATTCGTTGATGGTCGACGGCAGTTCCGAGCGTTGCGGAGCAGCCTTGTAGGTGCCCTTGAGCGCCTTGGCATCGACTTCCACCCACTCGGGGTAGCCGCGCGCAGCAGTCGCCTCGGCAGCCGCCTTGACGCGCAGTTGCGCTTTTGCCTTGTCGGCCACTTCGACCACATCACCGGCACGCACCTGGTACGACGGGATGTTGACCCGGCGACCGTTCACGCTGATGCCGTTGTGACGCACGATCTGGCGCGCCTCGGTACGCGATGCGCCGAAGCCCATGCGGTAGCACACCGAATCCAGACGCGATTCCAGCATCGACAACAGGTTTTCGCCGGTCACGCCCTTGCGGCTGTCCGCACGCTTGTAGGTCAGACGGAACTGACCTTCGAGCACGCCGTAGATGCGACGGATCTTCTGCTTTTCACGCAGCTGAACGCCGTAGCCGGACAGGCGGGCGCCGCTTTTCTGGCCGTGCTGGCCAGGCGCATAGGGACGGCGCTCGATGGCGCATTTGTCAGTGAAACACTTCTCGCCTTTGAGGAAAAGCTTCTCGCCTTCGCGGCGGCACTGACGGCATTTGGGATCAAGATTACGAGCCATGATTTTCCCTGGAGATTAGATACGACGCTTTTTGGAGGGACGGCAACCGTTGTGCGGGATCGGGGTGACATCCGAGATCGCGACGATCTTGAAGCCCAGCGCATTCAGCGCACGCACAGTGGAGTCGCGACCGGGGCCGGGGCCCTTGATCCGCACTTCCAGGTTCTTGACGCCATATTCCTGCGCCATCTTGCCGGCATTTTCCGCCGCGACCTGCGCCGCGAACGGGGTCGACTTGCGCGAGCCCTTGAAGCCGGCGCCGCCAGCCGTCGCCCACGACAGGGCATTGCCCTGGCGGTCGGTGATGGTCACGATGGTGTTGTTGAACGAGGCGTGAATGTGCGCGATACCTTCGGCGACATTTTTCTTGACCTTTTTACGGGCGCGCGTTGCTGTTTTCGTTGCCATGATTAACCTTTGTTATTTCCTGATGGCCTTGCGCGGGCCTTTGCGGGTACGCGCATTGGTACGCGTACGCTGGCCACGTGCCGGCAGACCCTTGCGATGACGGAAGCCGCGGTAGCAGCCAAGGTCCATCAGGCGCTTGATGTTCATGGTGACTTCACGACGCAGATCGCCTTCGACCGTGAACTGGGCCACGCCTTCGCGCAGACGCTCAACTTCGGTCTCGGTCAGGTCCTTGATTTTCGACGACTGGGCAATGCCCGCGGCGTCGCAAATCTTGCCGGACGTGGTCCTGCCGATGCCAAAGATGGCGGTCAACGCGATTACCGCGTGTTGATGATTCGGGATATTAACCCCTGCAATACGAGCCATTCGCAATGCTCCGAACGGAAAACAAAAAATTATAACACGTCAACCCTGCTTTGGGTCGACTCGAATTCAATTCAGACCAACCCGAAGGTCAGCCCTGGCGCTGCTTGTGGCGCGGATCATCGCAGATCACGCGAACAACGCCCTTGCGGCGAACCACTTTGCACTTGCGGCACATTTTCTTGACTGAAGCCTGCACTCTCATGGTTTTCTCCATTCACTCGCCGGCAGCACGCTGCCGGACAACAATCACTTGGCCCTGAAAACGATGCGTCCCTTGGACAGATCGTAGGGGGTCAGCTCAACCGTAACCTTGTCGCCAGGCAGGATGCGGATGTAGTGCATGCGCATCTTGCCCGATATATATCCCAGCAATACATGGCCATTTTCCAGTTTGACCCGGAACGTGGCATTCGGCAGGTTTTCTAGGACCTCACCCTGCATCTGGATGACATCTTCCTTAGACATCTGCTTCCCCTGCCATCAGCGTCCCACCAGCCCGTTCCTGAAGTTGGCCTTCTTGAGCAAACCTTCATACTGATGCGACATGACGTAAGCCTGAACCTGCGCCATGAAATCCATCGTCACCACCACAATAATCAACAGCGATGTTCCGCCAAAGTAGAACGGCACGTTCCACTTCAGGATCAGGAACTCGGGCAGCAGACACACCAGCGTGATGTAGATTGCGCCCACCAGCGTCAGCCGGGTCAGGATCTTGTCGATGTAACGTGCGGTCTGGTCACCCGGACGGATGCCCGGAACGAATGCACCGCTCTTCTTCAGGTTGTCTGCCGTTTCCTTGGGATTGAACACCAGGGCCGTGTAGAAAAAGCAGAAAAATATGATCGCAATCGCATACATCAGCACATACACCGGCTGACCGGGCGCCAACGTCGCCGAGATATCCCGCAACCAGCCCATGTTTTCGCCGCTGCCGAACCAGCCCGCCAGCGTCGCCGGGAACAGGATGATGCTCGAGGCGAAAATCGGCGGAATCACGCCTGCCATGTTCAGCTTCAGCGGCAGGTGCGAGCTCTGCCCGCCGACCACCATCTTGCCAACTTGGCGCTTGGCGTAATTCACCAGAATCTTGCGCTGGCCGCGTTCGACAAACACCACCAGCGCGGTGACCAGCAGCACGCCGATGAACAGCACCAGCACCAGCGGGATCGAGAATGCGCCAGTACGCGTCAATTCCAGCGTGCCACCGATCGCGGAAGGCAGCCCCGCCACAATGCCGGCGAAAATAATGATCGAAATGCCATTGCCCAGACCGCGCTCGGTAATCTGCTCACCCAGCCACATCAGGAACATCGTGCCGGACGTCAGCGTCACCACCGTAATCAGGCGGAAACCCATGCCGGGATCCAGCACCAGACCCGCCTGCGATTCCAGCGCGATGGAAATGCCCAGCGCCTGGAAAATCGCCAGGAACAGGGTGCCGTAACGCGTGTACTGCGTAATCTTGCGACGGCCGGACTCGCCTTCCTTCTTCAGCGCCTCCAGATGCGGCGACACGGTCGTCATCAGCTGCACGATGATCGACGCCGAGATGTACGGCATGATCCCGAGCGCAAACAGGCTGAAGCGCGACAAGGCGCCGCCCGAGAACATGTTGAACATGCCCAGGATGCCGCCCTGCTGCGACTTGAACAACTGGTCGAGCACCATCGGATCGATACCCGGCACCGGAATAAAGGTGCCGATGCGATAGACGATCAGGGCGCCAAGCAGGAACAGCAGGCGACGCTTGAGGTCGCCAAATTTGTTCAAGCCGGTTTTGGGCATGGCCAAAGCGTGAGTCCTCGCTGACTTATTCGGCGATGGAGCCGCCGGCCGCTTCGATCGCGGCGCGCGCACCCTTGGTCACGGCGATGCCGCGCAGCTTGATCGGACGGCTGATTTCACCCGCCAGATAAATCCGCGCCATCTTGATCGAAGCGCCAACCAGGCCGGCTTGCTTCAGCACCAGCAGATCGATTTCGTCGACACCCACCGTTGCCAGTTCGTAGAGACGCACGCGTGCGGTATCCGCCTTGGTCAGCGAAACAAAGCCACGCTTCGGCAGGCGACGATGCATCGGCATCTGGCCGCCCTCGAAGCCGACCTTGTGGTAGCCGCCCGCGCGGGATTTCTGGCCCTTGTGACCGCGCCCGGCAGTTTTGCCAAGGCCCGAACCAATGCCACGTCCCACGCGACGCTTGTCTTTCTTGGCGCCGTCAGCCGGTTTAATCGTATTCAGTTCCATCTTAAGCCTCACACTTCACCAGATAGGCGACCTTGGTAATCATGCCGCGGTTTTCCGGCGTATCCAGCACTTCGACCGTGTGGTGCATCCGGCGCAGACCGAGGCCGCGCACGCATGCACGGTGCGCCTGCTTGGTTCCGATCAGGCTTTTGACCTGCGTCACCTTGATTTTCTTCTGTTCGCTCATGGCTGATTACCCCGTGATGTCTTCGACAGACTTGCCGCGCTTGGCCGCAATCTCGGACGGCGTCGACATTTTCATCAGGCCGTCGATGGTGGCACGCACCACGTTGTAGGGATTGGTCGAGCCGAGGCATTTGGCCAGCACGTTCTGCACGCCCATCACCTCGAACACGGCACGCATCGCGCCGCCGGCAATAATCCCGGTGCCTTCCGACGCCGGCTGGATCAGCACGCGCGACGCGCCATGCTGCCCGATCACCGTGTGGTGGAAGGTGCCGCTCTTCAGGTTGATCTTGACCAGCTTGCGGCGCGCTTCTTCCATCGCCTTCTGCACGGCCACCGGCACTTCGCGGGACTTGCCCTTGCCCATGCCGATGCCGCCGTCGCCGTCGCCAACCACGGTCAGTGCGGCAAAGCCCATGATCCGACCACCCTTCACCACCTTGGTGACACGGTTGATCGAAATCATCTTCTCGCGCAAGCCGTCGCCGCGCTCTTCGTTACTAGTAGGTGCTGTACGGGCCATCTTGATTCTGCCTCGTTAAAATACCAAACCGCCTTCGCGGGCCGCTTCTGCCAGGGCTTTCACACGCCCGTGGAACTTGAAGCCGGCACGATCGAAGGCCACTTTTTCAATACCCAGTCCTTTGGCCTTTTCAGCCAGGCGCTTGCCCACTGCCGCAGCTGCAGCAACGTTTCCGCCGTTGGTCAGGCTCGCGCGCAGATCCTTGTCGTTGGAAGACGCGCTGGTCATCACCGTGCCGCCATCCGCAGAGATAATCTGCGCATAGATATGACTGTTGGTACGGAGAATGGCAAGGCGGATCGCCTTGACGGCCGCGATTTTGGCGCGGGTTTTGCGCGCTCTGCGAATCCGTGATTGCTTGGTGTTCATTTTCTGTCCTTAAGCCTTACTTCTTCTTGGTCTCTTTCTTGATGACCACTTCGTCGCTATAGCGCACGCCCTTGCCCTTGTAGGGCTCCGGCGGACGGTATGCGCGCACGTCGGCGGCCACCTGCCCAACAACCTGTCGATCCATACCCTTGATCACGATTTCAGTCTGCGTCGGGGTTTCGACCTTGATGCCGGCAGGCATCTTGTGCACAACCGGATGCGAGAAACCCAGCGTCAGGTTGAGCGCATCACCCTGTGCCTGAGCGCGGTAACCGACCCCGACCAGCAGCAGTTTCTTCTCGAAACCCTTGGTAACGCCCTGCACCATGTTGTTGACCAGCGCACGCAGGGTGCCGGCCATGGCGTTCGCCTGAATGCTTGCACCGACAGGCGCAAACGTCAGCACGCCGTCCTTCAACGCGACCGTGACATCGTTCGCTGCGGCCTGGTTCATCGCACCGAGCGGGCCCTTGACCGAGATCACGCTACCTAGTGTGACTTCGACGCCTTTCGGCACGGTAATGGGATTATTGGCTACACGTGACATATCTGATCTCCCTTACGCAACCACGCACAGGACTTCGCCACCCACGCCCTTGGCGCGAGCATGGCGGTCAGTCATGACGCCGCTGGAGGTGGACACGATGGCAACGCCCAGGCCATTCATCACGCGCGGCAGATCTTCGGCGCCCTTGTAGATGCGCAGGCCAGGCTTGCTCACACGCTCGATGCGCTCGATCACCGGGCGACCTGCGTAATATTTCAGCTGCAATTCGAGTTCGGGCTTGCCCGCCTCGCCGCGAACGGCGAAATCCTCGATGTAGCCTTCGTCTTTCAGCACTTTGGCAATGGCCACTTTGACCTTGGAAGACGGCATGGTGACAGCCGCCTTTTCTACCGCTTGTGCATTGCGGATGCGGGTCAGCATGTCCGCGATGGGATCACTCATACTCATTTAGTTTGCCCCTTACCAGCTAGCCTTGACAATGCCCGGAATCTCACCGCGCATCGCATATTCGCGCAACTTGCCACGCGCCAGGCCGAACTTGCTGAAAACACCACGCGGACGACCGGTCAGCTGGCAGCGATTGCGCTGGCGCACCGGGCTGGCATTGCGCGGCAGTGCCTGCAACGCCTTGTATGCCGCCATGCGATCTTCTTCGCTGGTCTGAACATTGGCGATCGCGGCTTTGATTTCGGCACGCTTGGCGGCATATTTCTTCACCATGCGCGCGCGCTTTTCTTCACGGTTAATCAAGGATAATTTGGCCATGCCTACCTCAATTCTTGAACGGGAAACTGAAGGCGGCAAGCAGGGCTCGCGCTTCATCATCAGTCTTGGCGGTGGTGGTGATGGTGATGTTCATCCCACGCAGCGCGTCAATCTTGTCGTATTCGATCTCGGGGAAAATGATCTGTTCCTTGACGCCCATGTTGTAGTTGCCACGGCCATCAAAAGACTTGCCCGAAATGCCCCGGAAGTCACGGATACGCGGCATCGCGACCGTCACCAGACGATCCAGGAACTCGTACATCTGCCCGCGGCGCAGGGTGACCATGCAGCCCACCGGGTAGTTTTCGCGAATCTTGAAACCCGCGATCGACTTCTTGGACTTGGTCACCACCGGCTTCTGACCTGCAATCTTCTGCATGTCGCCCACCGCGTGCTCCATCACCTTCTTGTCGGCAACCGCTTCACCCACACCCATGTTCAGGGTGATTTTCTTGATGCGCGGCACTTCCATGACGGACCTGTAGCCAAACTGTTCTACCAGCTTGGGCACCACCGTCTCACGATAAAATTCTTGCAAACGCGCCATGATTACCCCTGTGCGTCAACCATTTCGCCATTGGACTTGTATACCCGCACCTTGCGGCCGTCCTCCAGCACCTTGTAACCCACGCGATCCGCCTTCTGCGTTGCGATGTTGTACAGCGCAATGTTCGAAGCCTGAATCGGCATTTCCTTTTCGACGATGCCGCCCTGGATGTTGCGCATGGGGTTCGGCTTCTGGTGTTTCTTGACGCGATTCACGCCCTCGACCACCAGATGGTCGCCTTCCAGCACGCGCAGCACGGTGCCGCGTTTGCCCTTGTCCTTGCCGGTCAGGACGATGACCTGATCGTTTTTACGAATACGTGCCATGATTCCCTCTCACAGAACCTCAGGCGCAAGCGAGACGATCTTCATGAACTTCTCGGTACGCAACTCACGGGTAACCGGCCCGAAAATACGGGTGCCGATCGGTTCTAATTTGTTGTTCAGCAGCACGGCGGCGTTGCCATCAAAGCGCACGAGCGAGCCATCAGGACGGCGAACGCCCTTGGCGGTGCGAACCACCACAGCATTGTAGATGTCGCCTTTTTTGACGCGACCACGCGGCGCAGCATCCCTGATGGTGACCTTGATGATGTCGCCCACGCTGGCGTAGCGACGATGGCTACCACCCAGCACCTTGATGCACATCACCGATCGTGCACCGGTATTGTCTGCAACGTCCAATACGGACTGCATCTGAATCATTTAAATTGCCTCCAACTTAATCCACCCACTTCAATCAACAGCGGCGGCCAGTTTTGGAACCCGTTCGGGAGATATTCCGCAACCAAGCTCAATCAAACCCTAAGCTCAATCAAACGTGGTGCGGAAAACACTGAGTCAGCGAACCGGAACACATACCGGCCAACCAACCGGAAAACCCGGCATTATACCGAGCCTATTAACTTCATGCAAGCTTTATACGCGAGCGCGCTCAAGCAGCTTGCTTACCGTCCAGGCCTTGGTACGCGACAGCTTGCGCGACTCCTCGATCTGCACCGTATCACCTTCGTGAAACTCGTTGTTTTCGTCGTGAGCGTGATACTTCTTCGACAGGCGGATCACCTTGCCGATCACCGGATGCTTGACGCGACGCTCGACCAGAACGGTCACCGTCTTGTCCATCTTGTCGCTCACCACGCGCCCGGTCAGGGTGCGCACCATCTTCTTGGTTTCAGTCATGCTTGACCCGCCTTCTCACGCATAATGGTCTTGACCCGTGCAATATCGCGACGCAGCTTGCCCAGGTCGGCAGTCTTGCTCGACTGCTGAGTGGCCACCTGCATACGCAATGCAAAGTGGGCACGCAGCAGGGATTCGAGCTCCTGCTTCAGTTCATCGGCATTCTTGCCGCGCATTTCTTTCGTATTCATCACTCAGCTCCCGATCATGCGGGTCACGAAGGTGGTGGCGATCGGCAGCTTGGCAGCGGCCAGGCGGAACGCCTCGCGCGCCAGCGTCTCGTTCACGCCGTCCATCTCGTACAACACCTTGCCCGGCTGGATTTCAGCCACGTAGTATTCCGGCGCACCTTTGCCGTTACCCATCCGCACTTCGGCAGGCTTACGCGAAATCGGCTTGTCCGGGAAAATGCGGATCCAGATGCGGCCGCCCCGTTTGATATGGCGGGTCATCGCACGACGCGCAGCCTCAATCTGACGCGCGGTCAGACGGCCGCGGCCGACGGCCTTCAGGCCGAAGTCGCCAAAGCTCACATCGGCACCGCGAGTCGCCAGGCCGGTGTTACGGCCTTTCTGTTCCTTGCGGAATTTTCTTCTAGCTGGCTGCAGCATGTTTCACTCCTGATTTCTTGCCGCGCTTGTCCGCTTCAGCCGCCGCAGGCTGCTCGCCACGGGTCAGCGCATCGCCCTTGTACACCCAGACCTTGATGCCGATGATGCCGTAGGTGGTCTTCGCTTCGGCAAAGCCGTAGTCGATTTCAGCACGCAGCGTATGCAGCGGCACGCGGCCTTCGCGGTACCACTCTGTCCGGGCGATCTCGGCGCCGTTCAGACGGCCCGCGCTCATGATCTTGATGCCCTGCGCACCCAGGCGCATGGCGTTCTGCATCGCACGCTTCATGGCGCGACGGAACATCACCCGCTTCTCCAGCTGCTGCGCGATGCCGTCAGCGATGATCTGCGCATCGGTTTCCGGCTTGCGCACTTCCTCGATGTTGACGTGCACGGGCACCGACATCAGGCGCGCAAGTTCGCCGCGCAGCACTTCGATGTCTTCGCCTTTCTTGCCGATGACCACACCGGGGCGACCGCTGAAAATCGTGATGCGCGCGTTCTTGGCCGGGCGCTCGATCAGCACCTTGGAGATGGACGCGTGCGCAAGCTTCTTCTTCAGATAGTCGCGAACCTTGATGTCCTCCAACAAGGTGGTGGCGAAGTTGCGATTCGAGCCGTACCACTTGGCGGTCCAGATGCGCTGAACACCAAGACGGAACCCAATCGGATGTATTTTTTGTCCCATGCCGCTTCCTTAATCCCCAACCGTCACACTGATGTGACAGGTCGGCTTGCTAATACGGTTGCCGCGGCCTTTGGCACGGGCAGTGAAGCGCTTCAGCACCGTGCCCTGGTCGACCAGAATCGTCTTGACCTTCAGGGTGTCGATGTCGGCGCCTTCATTGTGCTCAGCGTTGGCAATTGCCGACTCGAGCACTTTCTTGATGATGCCGGCGCCTTTTTTCGGGCTGAAAGCCAGGATGTTCAGCGCCTTCTCAACGCGCAGGCCGCGGATCTGGTCGGCGACCAGACGGCCTTTCTGTGCAGACAGGCGGGTACCACGCAAAATTGCAGAAACTTCCATCATGCGCTCCTTATTTCTTCGCCTTCTTGTCCGCAACGTGACCCTTGAAGGTTCGCGTCAGGGAAAACTCACCCAGCTTGTGACCGACCATGTTCTCGGTCACGAAAACCGGCACATGCTGACGACCGTTGTGCACCGCAATCGTCAGACCGATGAAGTCGGGCAACACGGTGGAACGACGCGACCAGGTCTTGACCGGGCGCTTGTCATTGGAGCCGCGGACGGCTTCAATCTTTTTCAGCAGGTGCCCGTCAACGAAGGGGCCTTTTTTAATTGAACGTGCCATTTCTATCTACCTCAATCAGCGCGCGTTGCGGCGGCGGACGATCATGTTGGAGGTGCGCTTGTTGCTGCGGGTGCGATAACCCTTGGTCGGCGTACCCCACGGGCTGACCGGATGACGGCCCGCAGCAGTACGGCCTTCACCGCCGCCGTGCGGGTGGTCACACGGGTTCATCACGACACCCCGCACCGTCGGGCGGATACCGCGCCAGCGATTGGCGCCGGCCTTGCCGATCGAACGCAGGCTGTGCTCTTCGTTGCCGGCTTCGCCCAGCGTGGCGCGGCAGTCGACGTGCACCTTGCGGATCTCACCCGAACGCAGACGCAACTGGGCGTAGCTGCCTTCGCGCGCCAGCAGTTGCACCGAGGTGCCGGCCGAGCGCGCGATCTGCGCACCCTTGCCCGGCATCATTTCGACGCAATGCACCGTGCTGCCGACCGGGATGCTGCGCAGCGGCAGGCAGTTGCCCGCCTTGATCGGCGCTTCGGCGCCGCTCACCAGCTGCGCGCCCACCGCCACGCCACGCGGCGCGATGATGTAGCGACGTTCGCCGTCGGCGTAGCACAACAGGGCCAGATGCGCTGTGCGGTTGGGATCGTATTCAATCCGCTCGACCTTGGCCGGCACACCGTCCTTGTTGCGACGGAAATCGACCACGCGGTAATGCTGCTTGTGACCACCACCCTTGTGACGCACGGTGATGTGGCCGTTGTTGTTACGACCCGAACCACGCTTCTTGGGCTCGAGCAGCGCCGCAACCGGCTTGCCTTTGTGCAGGCCGGGGGTAACGACCTTGACGACCGCACGGCGGCCGGCAGAAGTAGGTTTGACTTTAATCAGTGCCATGGTTTTCTCCCTTACTGTCCGGACGTGAAGTCGATGTCCTGACCCGGCTTCAGGGTGACATACGCTTTCTTCCAGTTGTCACGACGACCCGTGACACGACCGGAGCGTTTGACCTTGCCCTTGACGTTCAGCACCTGCACGCCCGCAACCTCGACCTTGAACAGATTGGCGACAGCAGCGCCGATTTCCTGCTTGGTCGCGTCGGGCAACACACGAAATACAACCTGGTTCAGCTGGTCGGCCACGCGGGTGCTCTTTTCGGAGATCACCGGCGCGAGAATGACTTTGAGCAGACGCTCTTGACTGATCGCACCCATCACACCATCTCCTCAAACTGCTTGACCGCCGCCTTGGTGATCAGCACGTTACCGAACTTGACCAGACTCCACGGATCCGCCTGATGCGGCTCGACCACATAGACATTCGGCAAGTTGCGCGACGACAACCACAGGTTGTCATCCACGGTGTCTGCAATAATCATGACCTTGCCGTAGCCCATCGACTTCAGCTTGCCCGCGAGCAGCTTGGTCTTGGGCGAATCGATGCCCAGGCTTTCCACCACTTTCAGCTTGCCCTCGCGTGCCAGCTGCGACAGGATCGTTGCCAAACCGGCGCGATACATCTTGCGGTTGACCTTGTGGCTGAAATTCTCGTTCGGCTTGTTCGGGAACGTAACGCCACCCCCACGCCAGATCGGGCTCGAGGTACGACCGGAACGCGCACGGCCAGTACCCTTTTGACGCCACGGCTTGTGGGTGGATGCAGTCACTTCCGCACGCGTCTGCTGCGCACGGTTGCCGCTGCGCGCATTCGCCTGGAACGCGGTCACCACCTGGTGCACCAGCGCCTCGTTGTAATCGCGACCAAAGGTTTCATCGGAGGCGGACACGCTGGCCACCTGCTGACCCTGGTCATTAATGACATTCAAATCCATTAGGCACCGCCTTTCACTGCCGGGCGCACCACCACGTGGCCACCCTTGGAGCCGGGAACGGCACCCTTCAACAAGACCAGGCCGCGCTCTGCATCCACACGCACCACCTCAAGATTCTGCTTGGTGCAGGTCACCGCGCCCATATGACCGGACATGCGCTTGCCCGGAAACACGCGGCCCGGATCCTGCGCCATGCCGATCGAGCCCGGCACATTGTGCGAGCGCGAGTTGCCGTGGGTGGCACGCTGAGATTTGAAGTTGTGACGCTTGATGGTGCCCGCAAAGCCCTTGCCCTGCGTCACACCGGTGACGTCCACTTTCTGGCCCGCCTGGAACAGCTCGACCGAAACCGTCGCACCCGGCTGGTATTGCGCAGCATCTTCCGCTGACACGCGGAACTCGCGCAGCAGTTCGCCCGCGTCCACACCCGCCTTGGCGAAATGACCGGCTTCCGGTTTGCTGACACGGCTATTGCGGCGGCTGCCATAGGCAAGCTGCACAGCGGAATAACCGTCATTTTCTGGCGTGCGCACTTGCGTCACACGATTGTTGGACATTTCCAGCACAGTCACCGGAACGGACGCGCCGCTCTCGGTGAAAATGCGGGTCATGCCGACCTTGCGGCCAACGAGCCCGATACTCATCTTTGTATTTCCTATCACAAGCCGGCCGCCGAAGCTGCCGACAAGGTTTGTAGGTGCCGATTACAATTGACCGGCGACTATTTGATACAGCTGAAGGGGCAGCATTATAACCATGCCGCCCACTTTTTACAACTTGATTTCGACGTCCACGCCAGCCGGCAGATCCAGCTTCATCAGGGCGTCGACCGTTTTTTCGGTCGGGTCCATGATGTCCATCAAACGGCGATGGGTGCGGATCTCGAACTGGTCACGCGAGGTCTTGTTGACGTGCGGCGAACGCAGCACGTCAAAACGCTCGATCGAGGTCGGCAGCGGAACCGGGCCCTTGACCACGGCGCCGGTGCGCTTGGCCGTTTCCACGATTTCGAGCGCCGACTGGTCGATCAGTTTGTAGTCAAACGCCTTCAGGCGGATGCGAATTTTCTGGTTTGTCATGGTTTGAAATTACTCTTCGATCTTCGCCACGACGCCGGCACCGACGGTGCGGCCGCCTTCGCGGATGGCAAAACGCAGGCCTTCGTCCATCGCGATCGGCTGGATCAGCGACACCTTGATGCTGACGTTGTCGCCAGGCATCACCATCTC
>NZ_JAUYRI010000011.1 GCF_030696885.1 Thiobacillus sp. | reverse complement strand
CCGGCGGTACGGGCTCTCGATGAAGCCGTACTTGTTGACCACCGCGTGGGTGGCCAGCGAGTTGATCAGGCCGATGTTCGGGCCTTCCGGAGTCTCAATCGGGCAGATCCGGCCGTAGTGGGTCGGGTGCACGTCGCGCACCTCGAAGCCGGCGCGTTCGCGGGTCAGGCCGCCCGGGCCCAGTGCCGAAACGCGGCGCTTGTGGGTGATCTCCGACAGCGGGTTGGTCTGGTCCATGAACTGCGACAGCTGCGACGAACCGAAAAACTCCTTGATCGCCGCCGACACCGGCTTGGCGTTGATCAGGTCGTGCGGCATCAGGTTGTCCGACTCGGCTTGCGACAGGCGTTCGCGCACTGCACGCTCGACCCGCACCAGACCGGCGCGGAACTGGTTTTCGGCCAGCTCGCCGACCGAACGCACACGACGGTTGCCGAGGTGGTCGATGTCGTCGATCTCGCCGCGGCCGTTGCGCAGCTCGACCAGGATCTTGATCACGGCGACGATGTCTTCGGTCGACAGCGTGCCGGTTCCAGTCAGCTCGTCACGGCCGATGCGGCGGTTGAACTTCATGCGGCCCACGGCCGACAGGTCGTAGCGGTCTTCGCTGAAGAACAGGTTGCCGAACAGCGTATTCACCGCATCCTCGGTGGGCGGCTCGCCCGGGCGCATCATGCGGTAGATCGCCACCTTGGCGCCGTATTCGTCGGCGGCGTCGTCGGCGCGCAGCGTCTGCGAAATGAAGGCGCCGTGATCGAGGTCATTGGTGTAGAGCGTGTTGAACTTGTCGACCTTGGCGGCAGCCAGTGCGGTCAGCAGTTCTTCGGTGATCTCGTCGTTGGCGCGCGCCACCAGTTCACCCGTGTTCTTGTCGACCACGTCGTGCGACAGCACGCGGCCCACCACGAACTCGGCCGGAACCGCCCACTTCTTGACGCCGGCGGCGTCGAGTTCGCGGATATGCTTGGCGGTGATGCGCTTGTCCTTCGGCACGATGACGTGGTCATCCTTGCCGCAGATGTCGAAGCGGGCGATCTCGCCGCGCAGGCGCTCGGGCACCAGTTCGAACTGCACGCCCTGGGTGTTGACGTAGAACGTGTCCTTGGCGAAGAAGTCATCGAGGATGGTCGCCGGCGTGTAGCCCAGCGCCTTCAGCAGGATGGTCACCGGCATCTTGCGACGGCGGTCGACGCGGAAGAACAGGATGTCCTTGGCGTCGAACTCGAAGTCGAGCCACGAGCCGCGGTAGGGAATCACGCGGGCCGAGAACAGGAGCTTGCCGGAGCTGTGGGTCTTGCCGCGGTCATGCTCGAAGAACACGCCCGGGGAGCGATGCAGCTGCGACACAATGACGCGTTCGGTGCCGTTGATGACGAAAGAGCCAGTCGGCGTCATCAGCGGGATTTCGCCCATGTAGACTTCCTGCTCCTTGACTTCCTTGATGGTCGGCTTGGACGCTTCCTTGTCCATGATCACCAGGCGCACCTTGGCGCGCAGCGGCGCGCAGTAGGTCAGGCCGCGCTGCTGGCACTCCTTGATGTCGAACACCGGCTCGCCCAGCACATAGCTGACGTATTCCAGCCGCGCATTCTTGGAGTGGCTCTCGATCGGGAAAATCGAGGTGAACGCGGCCTGCAGGCCTTCGTTCAGCCGCTCGGCGACAGTGCGCCCCTCCTGCAGGAAAGCCCGATAGGACTCAAGCTGGGTCGCCAGAAGAAACGGTACCGGAAGGGTGTTGGTGCGACTGGCAAAGCTCTTGCGCAGACGTTTTTTCTCGGTAAAGGTATAAGCAGCCATGGGTTCTCCTTGACGATCAGTAGCAAGCGGGCACGTCGGCTACGGCCAGCGCTTTGTGGGGCATACGAACTTTCACAGGCTTGAGCCCATGAAAAATCGGAGTCCCTTTAGGGGCACACGCAAAAAGCAAACGACCCGGAAGCCGATTCCGGGTTCCGGGTATTTGCTGCTTGCGTCTGCCGCGGGTTTCCCCGCAACACACGATCGAATTAAATTTGTCACCGGTAGGAGGCGACGCGCTTGCGCGCACCGCCCTGTTGTCCGTTGACTTATTTGACTTCGACTGCTGCGCCAGCGTCTTCCAACTGCTTTTTCAGCGCGTCGGCATCGGCCTTGGTCACGCCTTCCTTGACCGCCTTGGGGGCGCCGTCGACCAGGTCCTTGGCTTCTTTCAGGCCCAGACCGGTTGCAGCACGCACCACCTTGATGACTTCCACTTTCTTTTCGCCAGCGGAATTCAGCATCACGGTGAACTCGGTCTGCTCTTCAGCAGCAGCGGCACCACCGCCGGCGGCGGGGGCAGCCACGGCAACTGCAGCGGCAGCAGCGGACACGCCAAACTTTTCTTCCATCTCTTTGATCAGCTCGGACAGATCCAGCACCGTCATGCCGGCAATCGCGTCGAGAATTTCAGCTTTAGAAACAGCCATTTGTATTACTCCTGTCAATGCTTCAGATTAAAAACAATATCGTCGATTCGGATGTCGGCAGGCCGCGCCACTCTAATTGAGTGCTTAGGCAGCCTGCTTGTCGCGCACAGCAGCCAGTCCGCGAACGAACTTGGTCGGCACTTCGTTGAGCGTACGAACGAATTGCGCGATCGGGGCCTGCATGGTGCCCAAGAGCTTGGACAACAGTTCATCACGGCTGGGCATGCTGGCCAGATTCCCCACGTCCTTGGCGGACATGACGAAGTTGGGCATGGCACCGGCCTTGATCACGAACTTGTCGTTGGTCTTGGCAAACTCGTGCATCACCTTGGCGGCAGCGACCGGATCCTTGGACACCCCGTAGGCGAGCGGCCCGACCAGCTGGTCGGAAATGCCCGCAAACGGCGTATCGGCAAGCGCCCGACGCACCAGCGTGTTCTTCAACACGCGCAGATAGACGCCTTCCTTGCGCGCCTTCGCGCGCAGCTGGGTCATATCTTCCACTGCAATGCCACGATACTCGGCGACGACAACCGTCTGAGCGTCCGCAACCTGCGCGGACACCTCAGCAACGACGGCTTTCTTTTCTTCAAGATTCAGACTCAAGGTCTTACCTCCTTCTCAGTTACGAAGCGTTGCCCGCTCCGGCTGGCGACCTTGACAGGAAAATCCTGCTGGGGAACGCCATCTGCGTAGGCGCCGAAAACCGGCAGACAGAGGACAGCGGAGTCAAACCCGCCCTCACCCATCGACCGCTCACCGACATTAAATCCATGCGGATGCCTACGGTCTTTGACAACCCGTCAGCCAAACTGCGGCTGACGGCCCAAAGTTCATTTCAGGCACGCCTTTCGGCATGCCCACTCATTCATTACGCTGCGACGCTGGTCTGGTCGACCCGCACGCCCACGCCCATGGTGGACGACACCGACAGACGCTTGAAATAGATCCCCTTGGAAGCGGCCGGCTTTGCGCGCTGAAGCGCATCCAGCAGGGCTGCCAGGTTTTCCTTCAGGTCTTCCACGCTGAACGACGCGCGGCCGATGGTGCAGTGCACGATGCCGCCCTTGTCGGTGCGGTACTGCACCTGACCGGCCTTGGCGTTCTTCACTGCGCCGACCACGTCCGGCGATACCGTGCCGACCTTGGGGTTCGGCATCAGGCCACGCGGGCCTAGGATCTGACCGAGCTGGCCCACCACGCGCATTGCGTCGGGGGTGGCGATCACCACATCGAAATCCATCTTGCCGGCCTTGATCTCGGCAGCCAGGTCGTCGAAGCCGACGATATCAGCACCGGCGTCACGCGCCTTCTGCGCGTTGTCGCCCTGGGCGAACACGGCGACGCGAACGGTCTTGCCGATGCCTTTCGGCAGCACCACGGCACCGCGCACCATCTGGTCCGATTTGCGAGCGTCGACACCGAGGTTCACGGCCACGTCGACCGACTCGTCGAACTTGGCGGTCGCGGTTTCCTTGACCAGTTGCAGGGCGTCGATCACCGGGTAGTTGCGGTTACGGTCGATTTTTTCTTTCAGCGCACGCAGGCGCTTGGATGCGTTAGCCATCTCAGACTCCCTCCACGTTGATGCCCATGGAACGGGCCGTGCCTGCAATGGTGCGCACTGCCGCGTCCATGTTGGCCGCGGTCAGATCGGGTTCCTTGGTCTTGGCGATCTCTTCCAGCTGGGCGCGGGTAATGGTGCCCACCTTGTCCAGGTGCGGCCGTGCACTGCCCTTGTCGAGCTTGATCGCCTTCTTGATCAAGACCGTCGCAGGCGGCGTCTTCATGATGAAGGTGAAGCTCTTGTCCGCGAACGCAGTGATCACCACCGGAATCGGCAGACCCGGCTCCATGGCCTGGGTCTTGGCGTTGAACGCCTTGCAGAATTCCATGATGTTCAGGCCGCGCTGACCCAGCGCGGGACCGATGGGAGGCGACGGGTTGGCTTTACCCGCCGGCACTTGCAGCTTGATATAGCCGACAATCTTCTTTGCCATGATGGCTCCTTACTGTGAGTACCACCGCGCTTTCGGTTGCCCTACTCGCGCTCCTCTCCGGATATCCGGATATGTCACTGCCGCCGGAAAATGCCGGCTTCAGCTTTTTTCGACCTGACCGAAGCCCAGCTCGACGGGCGTCGCCCGGCCAAAAATCATCACCGACACGCGCAGCTTGCTCTTGTCGTAGTTCACTTCTTCCACATTGCCGTTGAAGTCGGTGAACGGGCCATCGATGACCCGCACCAGCTCGCCCACCTCGAACAGCACCTTGGGCTTCGGCTTTTCCACACCCTCGCGCATCTGGTCGAGAATCGACTGCACTTCCTTCTCGGAAATCGGCGCCGGCTTGGTCGCCGTGCCGCCGACGAAACCAGTGACCTTGGGCGTGCTCTTCACCAGGTGCCAGGTATCGTCGTCCATTTCCATCTGCACCAGCACATAGCCGGGGAAGAACTTGCGCTCGGCGGTCTTCTTCTGACCGCCTTTCATTTCCACCACTTCTTCGACCGGCACCAGGATTTCGCCGAAGCGATCCTTCATGCCGGCACGCTCGATCCGCTCGGCCAGGTTGCGCGCGACGCTTTTCTCGAAGCCGGAGTAGGCATGAACCACATACCACCGCATACTCAACCTCCCTGTCCCATGGCCAGTTTCACCAGCCAGGTCAAAATGCTGTCCACCGCCCACATAAAGAGCCCCATCACAACGACAAAGGCCATGACCACGCCAGTCATCTGGATGGTTTCCTTGCGGGTGGGCCAGACAACCTTCTTGGCCTCGTCACGTGCATCCAGCGCAAAGCTGAAAAACTGCTTGCCGGGACCCGACATGCCGGCAACCACACCCGCCAGCACCAGACCCCCGATCACCGACAGCACACGCACCACGGTCGGCGCATCTGCAAAATAATAAAAGCCGGCCACCCCTGCGATGACCAGCAACACTGCGATCAGCAGCTTGATTTTGTCAGCCATGAATGCTGTACGCCTCGCGGCTTATCCTGTGGCAGGCCAAGAGGGTCTCGAACCCCCAACCTTCGGTTTTGGAGACCGACGCTCTACCAATTGAGCTATTGGCCTGTATTCTTGAAGGCCGGCATCCGGTGCGCATCTGCCGCACCGAACCCGGCCTCAGTCTTGACCGCCCGCCTTTACTCTTCGATCTTCGCCACGACGCCGGCACCGACGGTGCGGCCGCCTTCGCGGATGGCAAAACGCAGGCCTTCGTCCATCGCGATCGGCTGGATCAGCGACACCTTGATGCTGACGTTGTCGCCAGGCATCACCATCTC
>NZ_JAUYRI010000031.1 GCF_030696885.1 Thiobacillus sp. | reverse complement strand
CTTGAGCACACGGTCGCCTGCTTTCACCAGGGGCCGCGGCATGCCGCCGATGCTCTGATGCAAGGGGATCACCAGCAAAGTTGGCGTTGGCGCCACGGCGATCGGGTGAGTGGTCGACGCTTCCTTGTTGTAGGCCGGCTTGACGCCGCCGTGAAAGCGAAACAGGCGCTGCAGTGCGCTCACGCGGTTTCCTTCTGTGCCGGAACGATCTTGATCACCGGGTACTTCCACTTCCAGGTTTCGACGCTCTCGCCGATCGGTTCCATGGTGATGCAATTCACCGGGCAGGGCGGCAGGCACAACTCGCAACCGGTGCATTGGCTGGCGACTACCGTGTGCATCTGTTTGGCGGCGCCGACGATGGCGTCCACCGGGCAGGCCTGGATGCACAGCGTGCAGCCGATGCAGGTTTGCTCGTCGATGAAAGCGACCGATTTCGGCTTCGGCGTGCCATGCGTTTCATCGAGCGGCTTGGGCTCCACCCCCAGCAGTTCGGCCAGCTTCTTCACGCCGTCCTCGCCGCCCGGCGGGCACTGGTTGATGTCGGCCTCGCCCTTGGCGATCGCCTCCGCGTAAGGCCGGCAGCCGGGAAAACCGCACTGGCCGCATTGCGTCTGCGGCAGGATGGCGTCGATCTTTTCCGCCAGCGGGTTGCCCTCCACCTTGAAGCGGATCGCCGACCAGCCGAGCACCAGGCCGATCACAACCGCGATGGCGACCATGACGCCGATCGCGGTGAGCATTACTTGACCAGCCCGGAGAAGCCCATGAAGGCGAGCGACATCAGGCCGGCGGTAATCATTGCGATGCTGGTGCCCTTGAAGGGCGAGGGCACGTCACAGGTGTCCAGCCGCTCGCGGATGCCGGCAAACAGCACCAGCACCAAGGTGAAGCCGATCGCGCCGCCGGCGCCGAAGAACAGCGACTCGACGAAATTGTGGTTCTGCTGCACGTTGAGCAGCGGAATCCCCAGCACCGCACAGTTGGTGGTGATCAGCGGCAAATAGATGCCCAGCACCTGGTAGAGCAGCGGGCTGGTCTTGTGGATGAACATCTCGGTGAACTGCACGATCCCGGCGATCACCACGATGAACGACAGCGTGCGCAGGTAGAACAGCTCGGTGCCGAGCAGGTATTCGTTGATCAGATAACTCGCGCCGGACGCCAGCGTCAGCACGAAAGTCGTTGCCAGCCCCATGCCGATGGCCGTTTCCAGTTTTCTCGATACCCCCATGAAGGGGCACAGGCCGAGAATCTTGGCCATCACGATGTTGTTGACGAACACCGTGGAAATAAGGATGAGGATGTAGGTTTCCAAAATGGGCTGATCCGGCGCAATGCCGCATTATCCTTCGCGGAGCGCCTGTGATTCAAGCCATTGCGGTCAGGGGTATTGCCCCCGGCACGCATTCAGACCGGACAGCTCTGCCCGCCCAGGTTGCCGGGCGCCCAGAAATCGTAGCCCTTGCTGAGGAATTCGTCCCACGGCAGGTAGTGCGAGCCGTCGCACGAGAAGGTGAGGCCGACCATGCCGTTGAAGATGTTGAGCGAGCCGGCGCGCAGGTAAAAGGTCTCGTCCATGAAGCGCAGCGCACGCAGCGCGTCGAGCACCGGGCGAATCTTGTCCTTCGGCACCAGGGCGTTGGCCGGATAGTCGACGTGCGGGTAGATCAGGCAGGTGTCGGGGTCGGTCAGCGCCTGGATATCGAGCAGCCGGTAGCGATAGGGGTCGTCGACCAGCCACATGGTGGCGCGGCTGCTGGAAAAATGCAGCTTGCCATGGAAAACGCCGTGGTCGGTCATCAGCTCTTCCATCACACCGATGACGGTGTCGAGGTTGAGGTCCATCTGGCTGTCGCTGCGGGTCTGGTGGAACACCGCACTGCGGATCGCCGGGTCGCCCTTGATCTGGCGCCAGTAGGTGGGCTCGTCGTACAGCTTGGCGGTGATCGGCAGGTCGCGCAGGTCGAAGTCGGCGCCGACGAAGCCGAGCACCTGGCCGTCGTCGTCGCGCACGATCTGGATCGCGGTCAGCGACGGTCGCTTGGCGCGCAGGCTGATATAGGCCTGGGTCAGCAGGAAGCCCTGGTTCGGCACTGCTTCGCGCATGTAGGGGCGGTCGGCGCGGTCGCGCCCGTAGTCCGTCTCGACCAGGCCTTCGCGGCTGATGTTGTCGGACAGCTGGATTGCCTGGGTGTCCAGCGCGTACAGATATTTGCACGCGGGCATCGTCGTCAGCGCATGCGTCAGCGCGGCATTGAGTCCGCCGCGGCTCGGCCACGCGCGGCTGCAGGCCTCGGCCGCCAGCGCCAGCGGTTCGCGCAGCAGGTTGGCCAGCGCTTCGCGCTGCTGGGCGACGCTTTCGGCAAGGGTGGTGGAGATGGACATGTCGGAGCGGTCTGCGACAGCAGTCAGGTTGATGTTCACGATCAAGCGCGCAGCGAAATCACCGGCCAGCCCTGCGTCTCGGCATGGGCGCGCAGGGTGGGATCGGGGTCGACGGCCACCGGATGCCGCACTTTTTCCAGCAGCGGCAGGTCGTTGTGCGAATCGCTGTAGAACCAGCTGGTGTCGAGGCAGTCGAGCCGGGTGCCGTGGGCTTCGAGGAAGTGTTCGAGGCGCACCACCTTGCCCTCGCGGAAGCACGGCGTGCCGGCGACTTCGCCGGTGAAGCGGCCGCCGATTTCCTCGGGGTCGGTGGCGATCAGGTGGGCAATGCCGAATTCCTTCGCGATCGGCCCGGTGACGAAGCTGTTGGTGGCGGTGATGACGGCAACCAGGTCGGCTTCGTTCAGGTGCTTGTTCACCAGGTCGCGCGCCGCCTGGGGGATCATCGGCCGGATGCGCGTTTCCACGTATTCGGCGCGCCAGGCGTCGAGTTGCGCGCGCGGGTGGGTGGCGAGCGGGCGCAGGGCAAACGCGAGGAACGCGTAGATGTCCAGCCGACCCGCCTTGTAGTCCTCGTAGAACGCCTTGTTCTTGGCTTCGTAATGGGGGCCGTCGACCGCGCCCTTGGCGATGAGGAATTGCCCCCATTCGTAGTCGGAGTCGCCGGCAAGCAGGGTGTTGTCGAGATCGAAGAGGACGAGTTTCATAGCGGGAGGCAGGTTACTAGATGCAAGTTACAAGTAGCCACGTACAAATAATCAGTGGCGCGGCGCCTGGCCGCGGTCGAGCCAGAACTCGCGCAGCTCGTAGGCGCCCCACAGGGCCAGGGCGAGGTGGTCTTCGCGGCGGGTGGCACGTTCTTCCGGGGTGAGTTCGTCGAACGGCGCCGCCAGCACATAAAAGGGATCGAGCACCTCGTCGACGAAGGCTTCGTCCTTGCTGTCGGCGGGCAAGTTCCAGTCGTCTTCCCAATATTCCACCGCCAGCAGGAAACCGCCGGCCCACAGCTGGGCATAGGGCGGGATGCCGGCGTCCTTCAACTGCCCGGCCTCGGCCGGCGGCAGTTCGGCCAGCAGGCCGTCCCAGTCCATGACTAAGGGCGACAGCGCCTTGGGGTCGGCCAGGTTCTCGATCGGCGCGGCGAGCGCGCGGGCGATCTCGTTGCGGCGACGCTCGAACAGCGCCAGAAAGCGCGCCTCGTCGGCCGCATCCTCAAAGATCGTGGTCAGGCCGTCGGTGCGGTCGAGCAGCACCGGAAAGAATTCATCCGCCGGAATGGCGCGCGGGCTGCACACCAGCGCGGTCAGAAAGCCGTCGAGCCCCTCCAGCGAGAGCGGCACGTCAATGCGCTCGTCGATCAGGTCGACCAGCTCGGCCAGTTCATCGATTTCCTCGTCGCGGAGCGGGGCATGGGCGGATTTGGCAGCGGACATGGCGTGGGCTCGCATACTTTCGATTAAGGGTGCGGACCGGCGCATCGCGTAAAATCCGCCCATGAATTTTACCGCGCCGGGGCTGGCTGCATCCGTCCTGCCCGAATCCTTTTATCTGATCGGCTGGCTGGGCCTGGCTTTCCTGGCCTGGCGCTGGCTGATGTCGGGCGACTGGCGCCGCCTGGCCGAACCCTCAAAGCTGAACCTGTTTCTGGCCGCCACCGTGGCGGTGCTGGCGCTGTGGCAGATACGCACCGGGATCCAGCCGGGGCTGGCGTTTCATCTGTACGGCATCGCGGCGCTGACGCTGATGTTCGGCTTCTGGCGCGCGACCTTTGCCGGCGTGCTGATCCTGCTGGCGAACGCAGCCTTCGGGCGCAGCAGCTGGAATGCGCTGGGCGTCGACGCCCTGCTGGTGGCCGCACTGCCGGCGGCGGTGAGCTGGAGCGTGTACCGCGTGCTGGAATGGAAACTGCCGAATCATTTTTTCGTCTACGTGCTGGGCAACGGTTTTTTCGGCGCGGCCCTGTCGGTCGCCGCCATCGGTCTTGCCACCACGGCGCTGATGTCCGTCGCCGGCGTGTATTCGCTCGATTATCTGCTCACCCACTACACGCCGTACGCCACCCTGCTGATCAGCTGGGCCGAAGCCTTCTCCACCGGCATGGCCATTACAGTGATGGCCGTGTACCGGCCGGCCTGGCTCGAAACCTTCGATGACGCCAAATACATCCAGAACAAGTAGTCCCTTGCACATCACCTATCCCGACCTTCCGGTTGCCGCGCGCCGCGACGACATCCTCGCCGCGTTGCAGAAGCACCGGGTGCTGATCCTGTGTGGCGAAACCGGCTCCGGCAAGACCACGCAGATTCCCAAGATGTGCCTGGAAGCGCAGTCTGCATCCGGCACGGCGAAGCCCGGCAAGCTGATCGGTTGCACACAGCCGCGCCGCATCGCCGCGCGCTCGGTGGCGGCGCGCATTGCGCAGGAACTCGGCGGCGAGCTTGGCGGCCGGGTCGGCTACAAGGTGCGCTTCACCGACACCGTGCGCCACGATACCGCGATCAAGGTGATGACCGACGGCATCCTGCTGGCCGAAAGCCAGGGCGATCCGCTGCTCTCGCGCTACGACACGATCATCATCGACGAGGCGCACGAACGCAGCCTCAACATCGATTTCCTGCTCGGTTATCTGAAAACCCTGGTGGAAAAGCGTGACGACCTGCGCGTGGTGATCACCTCGGCCACGATCGACGCCGAGCGCTTCTCGAAGCACTTCAACGACGCGCCGGTGATCGAGGTGTCGGGGCGCACCTATCCGGTGGAAATCCGCTGGCGACCGATCGAACGCGAGGAGCCGGCGACACCGGCCAAGGGCGAGCGCGAGAAAAAGGACAAGGATGCCCCCGACCAGATCGCCGCCATCCTCGATGCCACCGACGAGCTGGCGCGGCTGGGTTCCGGCGACATCCTGGTTTTCCTGCCGGGCGAACGCGAAATCCGCGACACCGCCGAAGCGCTGCGGAAGCACCATCCGCCCGGCACCGAAATCCTGCCGCTGTTTTCCCGCCTGTCGGTCGCCGAGCAGGACGCAATCTTCAAGCCGACGAATGCCTTGCGGCGCATCGTGCTCGCCACCAATGTGGCGGAAACCTCGCTGACCGTGCCGGGCATCCGCTACGTGATCGATCCCGGCACCGCGCGGGTGAAGCGCTATTCGGCGCGCAACAAGGTCGAGCAGCTCTTGATCGAGAAGGTGTCGCAGGCGTCGGCCAACCAGCGCGCCGGCCGCTGCGGCAGGGTCGCCGACGGCGTCTGCATCCGCCTCTACGACGAGTCCGATTTCGGCAACCGGCCGCGCTTCACCGACCCCGAACTGCTGCGATCCTCATTGGCCGGCGTCATCCTGCGCATGAAGTCGCTCGGTCTGGGCGACGTGGTCGGTTTTCCCTTCATCGATCCGCCGAGTTCGCGCTTGGTCACCGACGGCTACCAGCTGCTGGCCGAGCTGCATGCGCTGGATGAGCAGGGGCAGCTGACCAAGATCGGCGTCAAGCTGGCCAAGCTGCCGCTCGACCCGCGCATTGCCCGCATGCTGCTGGCTGCCGAACAGCAGCGCTGCGTGCGCGAAGTGCTGATCATCGCCAGCGCCCTGTCGGTGCAGGACCCACGCGACCGTCCGATGGAGCGCGCACAGGCGGCCGACGAAAAACACAAGTTGTTCGCCGACGAGCGTTCCGACTTCATGGGCTGGATCAAGCTGTGGCGCTGGTACGAGGAGCAGGTGCAGCACAAGAAGACCAACCGCCAGCTGCAGACGCTGCTGCAGGATCATTTCCTGTCGCCGCGGCGGATGCGCGAATGGCGCGACATCCACGGCCAGCTGCATGCGCAGATGAGCGAGCTGGGTCTGCACCAAGACCGCCCGAAGGGCGAGCGTCTGGTGGCGTCCCCCTTGCGGGGGCTTAAGGAGAATGAGAAGGAGGCCGGCTACGACACGATCCATCAGGCGCTGCTGACGGGGCTTCTCGGCAATATCGGTTTCAAGTCCGACGACGTGAAAGGCCGCCCCAAGCCCGGCGAGGGCAACTACCACGGTGCACGCGGCATCAAGCTGTCGATCCACCCCGGTTCGGCGCTGGCGAAGAAAGGACCGAAGTGGATCATGGCGGCCGAGCTCACCGACACCGGGCGCCTGCTCGCGCGCACCGTCGCCGAGGTGCGGCCGGAATGGATCGAGGCGGCAGGGCGGCATCTGCTGACGCGCATGTTCATCGAGCCGCACTGGGAGCAGGAGGGCGCGCGCGTGGTCGCCTTCGAGCGTGTGAGCCTGTATGGCATCACGCTGGTGCCGCGGCGCAAGATCCACTATGGCCCGATCGATCCGGTGCTGTCGCGCGAGCTGTTCATCCGTGGCGCGCTGGTGGCCGGCGAATACGACACGAAAGCGCCGTGGTTCGCTCACAACCGAGCACTGATCAAGGAAATCGAGGACCTCGAACACAAGGCGCGCAAATCCGGCGTGTGGCTGGACGAGGAGCGCATCTACCGCGTATTCGACGCGCGCATTCCGGCCGAGCTCCACAACGGTGCGGCGTTCGAGCAATGGCGAGCGGAAGCCGAAGCTACCAACCCCAAAACCATGTTCCTGCAGCGTGAGGACATCCTCGGTGAAGGACTCGGCGCCGACCACACGCTGTTCCCGGAAACCATGGCGGTCGACGGCGTCGCGTGCAAGCTCAAATATCGCTTCGAGCCCGGCCACGCACTCGACGGCGTGACGCTGCAGCTGCCGCTGTATCTGCTTAATAAAATTGAAGTAGCGCAGGTCGACTGGCTGGTGCCCGGCCTGATACGCGAAAAGCTCACGCTGCTCTTGAAGTCGCTGCCCAAGGACAAGCGGCGTCCGCTGATACCGCTGCCCGATACCGTGACGGCCTTTCTGTCGGTGGCGAAGCCGGGCGAGCAGACGCTGACTGCGGCGCTCGCCGCGTTCATCCGCAAGCAGACCGGCACCGACATCCACCCCGACGAATGGAAGGGCGAACTGCCGGCACACCTGCAGATGAACCTCAACGTGATCGACGACAGCGGGCAGGAGCTCGCCAGCGGCCGCGATCTCGTCGCGCTGCGCGCGCAGTTGGGCGGCGCGGCGCGCATCACCTACGGCGGTGGTGCCGAGGACAGCGAGTTCGAGCGCACGGGCCTCGTCGAATGGAATTTCGGCGACCTGCCGGAGCAGGTCAAATTCAAGCGCGGCGGGCGCGAGCTGATCGGTTATCCGGCGCTGGTCGACAATGAAGAAAGCGTTGATCTGCGCCTGCTCGAAGCCGCCGACGTGGCGGAAGCGGAAACCCGCCGCGGCGTCGTGCGCCTGCTGCGCATCGCACTCGACGCGCAATTCAAGCAGCTCGACAAGGACCTCTCGCGCGAAGCCGCACTGGCGATGAAGTTCCGCAACTTTGGCAGCGCCGATCAATTGCGCGCGGCGCTGATCGATGCGATCGCCACGCGCGCACTGCTGGGCGACGACGACACGCCGCGCGACGCGAAGACCTTCGGCAAGCAGAAGGAACGCGCCAAGCCGCGGATCGCCGTGGTGAAGCAAGCGTTGCTGCGCGACGTCGCCGAGATCCTCGACCTGCACGCGCAGGTGGCGGCGCGGCTCAATGCCAAGCCGCAGTTCACCGCCGCGATGCGCGACGAAACCACGCATCTCGCCGCGCTGGTGCCGGCGGACTTCGTCACCGCGACGCCGTGGACGCACCTGAAGGACCTGCCGCGCTATCTGCAGGGCATCCTCAAGCGGCTGGAAAAGCTGCCCGCGTCCGAGCAGCGCGATTCGCGCGGCATGGCAGGCGTGCTGACGCTGCAGAACAAGTATGCGGCGCGGCGCGGCCAGGTGAAGGGCGAGGCGCCTGCCGAACTCGACGACTTCCGCTGGCAGCTGGAGGAATTGCGCATTTCGCTGTTTGCCCAGGAGCTCAAAACGCCCTATCCGGTGTCGGTCAAGCGGCTCGACAAGCTATGGGACACACTTGCCAGACAGCCCCTGGCTTGAGTAGTCTGCCGGCATGAGCGAGCGCGTACTCAACCTGCCGAACGTCATTACCCTGCTGCGGATCGCCGCCGTGCCGGTCGTGGCGTGGCTGATTCTGCAGCAGCACTGGGAAGCGGCCTGCTGGCTGTTTCTCGCCGCCGCGGTGACGGACGGAATCGACGGCCTGCTGGCGCGCTGGCTTAATCAGATGACCCAACTCGGCGCCGCCCTCGACACCGTCGCCGACAAGGCGCTGGGCGTGATCACGCTGGTGATGCTGACCCAGGCCGGGACGATTCCGCTGTGGGTGACGCTGGCGATCCTGCTGCGCGACAGCATCATCGTGCTGGGTGCCCTGAGCTACCGCGGGCTGGCGGGGCATATCGAAATCCATCCCACCTGGCTGGGCAAGGCCCACATGTTTGCCGAATTCGCGCTGCTGACCCTGGTGCTGGCTGGGCTTGCCGAGCTGCTCGATCTGACCGACTGGCTGCAGCTGCTGTTTGTCAGCGTGTTCGTGATCGCCGTGGTCTCCGGCATGCAGTATGTGTGGATCTGGACTGCCAAGGCGCGCCGCGAGCGGCTGGCCGCCCGGCTGACGCGCTGAGCAGCCCTATTCATCGCGGGTGGCGCGCCTGCGTTCGCCTGTGCGCGTGGCCTTGATCCGGTACATGGCCGTGTCGGCGGCCCGCACCAGCGCATCCTCGTCGGCGCCGTCGTCGGGATAGATCGCTTCCCCGATGCTGGCGGTGATGTCGATGTCGAGACCGTAAAACTGGGTCCCGGTATTGAGTGCCTGTTCGATTTTCTCCGCAACCGCCAGATAGTCCTCGCGCGCCTGCAATTCCGTCAGCAGCACCACAAACTCGTCGCCGCCGAGCCGCGCGACCGAGTCGGAGTCGCGCACACTGGCGGTCAGGCGCCTCGCCACCTCGGTCAGCACGGCGTCGCCGACATGGTGCCCGTGGGTGTCGTTGATTTCCTTGAAACGGTCCAGATCCACGTACAGGATGCCCAGTTTGCTGCCGTAGCGGTTGGCATGAAGAATCGCCTGCTGCAGGCGGTCATAGAACAGCCGCCGATTCGCCAGTCCGGTCAGCGGGTCATGGGTGGCTTCCTCGCGCAGCGCGCTGCGCGAATATTCGAGCGCCTGCAGGTGTTGGTGGATCTGTTCGGATTTCAGTCGGTTCCGGTGCAATGTGCGCCAGGCGATCAGGGCCGCCAGGCCAAGCGCTGTGAGACCGAACACAAGTGTGAGGAACAGCGCGCGCTGATAGGTGGTTTGCGCCCGCTGCTGGGCGGCCATGTTGGCGCGTTGGTAGGCGCTGCGCAAGCTGGCCAGATGGTGGTTGAACGCTTCCTGCAGGGGAATCGATTCCTGCACCAGCAGCTGGCGGGCCTCCGCTTCGCGATCGGCGTTGAACAGATCGACCACGCGTTCCTGCACGGACTGGATTTCAGTGACCAGGCGCGTCTGTTCGTCGAACTCGCCTTGCTCGGTCGCGGTGAAGCCCAGCGAACGCAGGGCATTGCGGCCGCTACCGACGAGGAACCCCGCCCGGTTGAATTCCATGAAATAGGCATCGCGCTCGAACGGGTCCTCGGTCAGCGCCATGCGAAACAGGCTGTCGGTGCGCAGGTGTGCCGCCACCTGGGTCTGGGTGATGAAGTCGATCTTTTTGTTATGGCGCTCCACGACGACCTCAATCTGCGTACCCAGTTCATGCAGTTGATACAGGCTGTTGATCAGCAGGCCGCAGATCAGGGCGATCAGCGTGGTGAAGGCGATTCGGGTATTGAGCGCGAGTCCCCGCAGCATGGCGTGTCGGCTATTCGGGCGCGGGCGGCGCGGATCGTCCCGCGCCGGCGCTTTGCAGGGCCGCCAGGGTGCGCGTCACCTCGGCAACGTGATGCGCAGGCCGGACCCGGTCGAAGCGGGCGGCAATGCGCCCGTCCGGCGCGATGATGAAGGTGCGGCGGCGGGCGAAGCGCACGATGCCCAGATTGAGCAGGCTGTCGTAGGCGGCTGCCGTTTTTCCGTCGGGATCGGACAGCAGCGGAAACGGCAACTGGTATTTGCGGGCAAAGTCGGCGTGCGAGGCGCTGCTGTCGATGCTGACGCCCAGCACAGCTGCCGTGTGCGCATTCAGGATGCCAATGTCGTCGCGAAAGCGGCAGGCCTCCACGGTGCAGCCCGGCGTGTCGTCGCGGGGATAGAAATACAGCACCAGCCAGCGTCCCGCATAATCGGCCAGCTGATGGCGCCGGCCATCCTGGTCCTGCAGCGCAAAGTCCGGCGCGGCGCTGCCTACCGCCCGCCGGAGCCCCGGCCGCAGCATCCACAGGACCGCACTTGCCACCACCAGCAGCGCGGCCACGCCCACCAGTATTGTTTTGGTCATAAGTTCTCCTAACTCCATCATAGTCAGGTTCTGACACAATCGGCACGGTCGGCAATGCGCGCGTGATTCGGTAGAATGCCCGCCACGCCCCGGTAGCTCAGTGGATAGAGCAACCCCCTCCTAAGGGGTAGGTCGGACGTTCGATTCGTCTTCGGGGCGCCACACCATCAAGAACCCTGCGGATAATCGCGCACTGTGCGCTGGCGCACCGACCGGCTGCGCATTCCGCCCTAGTCTGGCCAGCCTGAACAGACGCAGTCATGCGGCGATCCTTTGCAAGGGCCTTAGGAAAGTCTAAGGTTGTAGTGCGAGTGTTCTGCCATGAAGTGAATAATCAGGATGCCTTGAGCCGGTTCACGCGAGCAATCGGGCGTGGGCTTTTTTGAACTTGATACACCAAGAGGAATACTTTCCATGAATGCGAATAACACGTCTGCCCATGCAGAATCCGTCAATGTGACGAAAGAACAGCTGATCAATGATTTCAAGGTGGTGGTTTCCGATGCGGAAGCCCTGCTGAGGGCGACGGCAGGCCAGGGTGGCGAGGCGCTGGCTGCAGCGCGTGCCAAGGCCGAAGCGTCCCTTGCCACCGCCAAAGTGCGCATGAGCGAAGCCCAGGCCGCGATGCTGGCCAAGACCAAGGCTGCTGCCAAGGCAACCGACGAATATGTGCACGTGCATCCGTGGCAGGCTGTCGGCGCTGCGGCCAGCATTGGCCTGATCATCGGTGTGCTGATCGGACGTCGCTAGGCCGAAGATGGCAGACGAATCGCACGCGGCAGCGGGCGGCCTGTTCGACTCCCTGAAAACGCTGTCGGGGAGTCTGGTTAGCCTTGTTCAAACCCGCCTTGAGCTGCTGTCCACCGATATCGCCGAAGAACGGCTGCATCTGACCCGACTGCTGGTGCTGGGCCTGCTCGCCCTGTTCTGTTTTGGCGTGGGCGTGGTGCTGCTGGCGATGCTGATTGTCGTGATCTTTTGGGACACGCATCGGCTCGCGGCGCTGGGCGGGCTGACTGGGTTTTTTCTGGCAGCCGGCGCAGGTCTGGTGGCGTTCGCCCTGCACAAGGCCCGCACCCGGCCGCGGCTGTTTGAGGCGAGCCTCGCCGAGTTGTCCAAAGACCGCCAGCACCTCAACGCCGAGCCATGAACGGAAAACTCGCCCAACTGGCCGACCGTCGCCGCCAACTTGTGGCGCAGGCCGCTTTCCAGCGAGCCGCGCTGGTGCAGGACATGGTGCCCTGGCGTGCGCGGCTGGCGCTGGTCGACCAGGGCGTGGCCGCGATCCGGTATCTCAGACGCCGTCCGTTCCTGATCCTGGGCGTCGCGCTGCTGTTTGCGGCGGTGCGTCCCCGGGGCGCGGGCAAATGGCTGCGACGCGGCTGGCTGGCGTGGCAGATCGGGCGCAGGCTGCGCTGACAGGTGGGATTAAGGGCGCCCGCCGGTCAGGGGCGTTAGTCAGCACGGCAAATTAAGCGGCAGGCCTTGCCGCCTGCATTGATCCCATTTATCCCAAGACGCGCTGAGCGAGTGGTCGCTCGGTGCGGCAGCGCTATTGCACCGCCTGCTGACGCTGATACTCGCTGCGTTTCATGTCGATATAGGCGGTTCGATCGAGTTCGCGCAACTGGCGGGGGTATTGCTCGGTGGCGGAAAACCAGGTGTGCAGGCGTTGCTGCAGCTGCTGGGCCGAGGGCGTTCCATAGGTTGCGAGATAGGCATCGATCGCCAGGTAGTAGCGCATGGCATTGCGTTCGATCGCGCCACGCATGCCGCCGATATGCTCGGGCGCACCGCCGGGCTGCCGGCCGGTACGGGTGAATCCCACCTTGCCGCTGCCCAGCGTGGCGAGATAGGTCTTCATCGCGATGCGTCCCGCGGTGCCGTAATCATATGAATAGGTGAGGCGCAGAAAAGTGCGTCCGTTTTCAACCGGCACCGCCTGCAACTGGATGTGGTAGTCGTGGGTGCTGAGCGGCCCCTGCGGCGCATGCAGCCGGAGCTCCAGATAATTCGACGTGGCGGTTACGACGCGATAGGAAAACTCAATGGGATAGGCGTCCTTGATCGGCTGCGGCGTCTTCTTGCCGATGCTGACGGCGAGCACGGTGCCGTCGGCATCGGTGGTGGCGCGGCAATGCTTGGTGTTGATGTGCAGGATCAGCACGTCGCACCAGTGCGCCGGATCGTTGAGCGCCGCCTGGACTGTGAAAAACGGGTAGTCGATGCGGGCGTGAATGTCGCCCTTCACCTCATTGTCCGATTCCGACGAATCGAGGGTCAGCGCACGCCGGAACGGATTGTTGTGGAGGCGCTCGCCGAGCGCGGCATAGTGGGCGTGCAGTGCGGCGGCGGCAGATGCATCCGGTCCGGCGGCCAGCGCCGTTTCCGCGCCGATCAGCATCGTGGCGGCCAGCCACAGCGTGCGCAGCAGCCGAGTGAGGATCGTGTTACCGATCGCGGTGTTCACCATGGCCCCTGCACCAGCAGGGGATGCCGTTTCACCCGCATCCGGCCTTCCCAGCCACAGTCTTCGGCGATGCAGCGAAAGCGCCCGACTGTGACGAACATGCTCAGCAGCAAGTCGGCCAGCCGCCGCGGAATGCGGACGGCGGTGCCCTTGCAGCGGGGGCAGATGCAGCCGGGGCTGGTATAGCTCACAACCGGGGGACGGTTGCTGCCGTTGTGGGGGGCGGAATTCATGAGGACTCGACCCCTGTTGGGGCTGAACAGTTCAAAACGGGTATTCGGTCCATCTCAATCTCCTTTCATGATCGATGCCGCTCTGGCTGCAGCGGAAAGCAGCTGGAGACGGCCAGACGGGTTCATGGAAAGCACGTGCCAGGTTGTCCAGGCTGGCTTTCCCGTCGCTACAGTCTGCAAGGCGGGAGACAAGGGCGCGCCCCGGCAGGGTTCCCCGGGCGCACGCAGGTGTCAGACCCGCGGGGTCCACATGCTGGACCAGTTGTCGGCACTGATCGCACCTTCCACCACCTGGCAGGTATTCGATGCAGCGAGAAAATGCAGGCAGCCGTCGCATTGCTGCTCACCTTTCGGCTGCCGCTGGTGCGTCACGCTTTCCTGCGACACTTTTGCGGACAGCCGCGTCGCCTCGGCGTCTGCGGCAGCAGGGCCTGAGCCGCCGCCGGCATCGGCTGCGTCGATGCCAGCCTGCGAATCGCATCCCATCAATGCAGCCGGCAGCAACAGGCTACAGCCCGCCAGCAGCACGCCGCGCAGCAGTGTTCTGCGCGAAGCCGCGACGCCTTCGGCCGGGTTGCGGTCTTCGTCGATGTTCGCGTTCATTTCAAGCGTCCTGAATCCAATCTGATCGGAGCTCAAGCCTAAACGCTCGCCGGGACGGAGTCTGTGCGGTGCCGAACCCATACGGCTGCGCCGGCTTGGTCCGCAAAGGGGGTCCACAAAAATATTCGGATATCTCCTACACAAGTCTTGAGCAAGTCCTACAGCGCTTTTGAACCAGAAGTCTAGTCTTGTCACTGTCCGTGCCACCTGGCATGTGCGACGAAACCCAACTCAAGGAGATTGACCATGAAAGTTACCCATATCGTTGTTTCAACCGTTGCAGCCCTGTCGATGGCAAGCGTTCTGGGCATTGCCTACGCGCAGTCCACCTATAGCGATCCGCAGACCGGGACCACGAACCAGGGCACGATGAATCAGCAGGATGCCACCGGTACCACCACCCCGGGCTCCAGCACCACGCCCCAGGGCTCCACCAACATGGACTCCAGCACCAACATGGACTCCACCAGCACGACGCGTTCGCAACCCATGTACAACGAGCGCGTGGCACGTGCAGACCGCAACTAATAGCGGTGCCTGGATGGGCAGTCTCCGCTGTTCAAGTGCGCCGGCTCCACTGAGAGCCGGGACCGCGCTTGAGCGGGTGGCGGTGCCCGGCCTGGCCGGGTTGCTTGCGGGCAGGCTGCATCATGCCCGTTGAATCCCCCAAATTACATGATGGGCGCGTGCGCAAGCATGCGGCCATCCGCAAAACGCTGACGATCGGCGCGGTCAGCCTGGTCGCCGTGCTGACGCTGGGCATGGTGTCCGGCGGCATCCCGATCCTGTCAGCGATATCGTCCCTGCCTTCGTCGCCAACTGCAGTCCGCCTGGCGGACTTTGGCGACGCGTCGCCCTCGCCGGAGGCCCGCCACGTGGCCGACTGGGTCGCCGATTCGCGCGACAACGCGAATGCCGAGTTCATCATCGTCGACAAGCGCGATGCACGCGTCTATGTGTTCGACGCCGACGCGCGCCTGCGCGGTTCGAGCCCGGTATTGCTCGGCGCCGCGTTGGGCGATGAGTCGGTGCCCGGCATTGGCACGCGGCCGATCGCGGAGGTGCGCCCCGAAGAGCGGACGACCCCCGCCGGCCGCTTCGTTGCCGAACGCGGCCGCAATCTGAATGGCGAGGACGTGGTCTGGGTCGACTACGACGCGGCGGTATCGATGCATCGCGTACGTGCCACCAAGCCCGTCGAACAGCGGCTGGAGCGGCTCGCCACGCCGACCGTCGACGACAACCGGATTTCGTATGGCTGCATCAACGTGCCAGTCGCGTTTTACGAAGCCTATGTGAGCCCCACGGTGGCCACGCAGCGGGCCATTGTGTACGTGCTGCCCGAGGTCAAGCCCGTGCAGCAGGTGTTCAATTCATATGACGTCGTCGCGCCGCGCCGGCTGGCATCCCTGAAGCTGAAGTGAAGTGCGCCGCCCCCGTGATCGTCACCCGGGATCTGTATCACGATTTGTTAAATGAAAGGAGCATAACGATGGGGAAATACTTCATAGCCTGGTTGCTGGGCGTACCGGTCTTCCTGCTGGTGATCATCTACTTCATCTTCTGATCGTGCCGGTTTCCGGTGAGCGGGTGACCGCGAAGCCGGTCGTGATTGCGCTTGCACGCGCTAACGCGGCATGACAAATTTATTTGGGTCTCGGCCGCGGCAAACGCGGCTGCACCGCCTGTAAGCGGCCGGCTCGCAATTCGTCCACCGCCTTTGCCACCGCACGCGCCACATTGCGCGTTTCTTCCTGCACGGCTTCGTCCCGATCGAGACTCTCGTGACTGGTCGCATACGGCGCGTAGTAGCCGATATAGCGGTCCAGTCGCGCCTGCGCGCCGGCGTCGATGAAGCCCATCCAATCGAGCCAGTCCGACAGGGCGCGGCGCGATTCCTCGATCCCGGCGACGTCGCCGTGGACGATCAGCCCGTAGACGCGCCCCGCCAGATGCTGCGGATAGTCCCAGCCCGCCATCTCGAGTGCTTTTGCCTTGTCGGGGTTCTTGCCCGAAGTCGAAGTGGGATCGGGGTTGCCGCCGTCGGCGCAGACCAGCCGATCGATCATCAGCTTCAGCGGGCCGGGGCTCTGATACCAGTACACCGGCGTGACGATGATCACCGCATGGGCAGCGGCCCAGCGCTCGTAGATCTCGGCCATCCAGTCGTTGGTCTGGTTGAGCGCGTGGTTGGGGTAACAGCTGCACGGCCAGTTGCACAGGGGCATGGCGGTCGACACGCAGCCCTTACAGGGGTGGATCGTGCGGCCGTACTCCGAGACGAGCAGGCTGAGATCGAGCACATCGGTCTGCAGGTCGGCCTGCGCCAGGGTGTCGCGCGCGATTTCCAGCAGCCGGAAGGTTTTGGACATCTCGCCCGGGCAGCTGCCATCGTTGCGCGCCGAGCCGCACACCAGCAACACCCGTGACGGGCTCGCCGGATCGGCCCAGCGCCGTTGTGCCGCGTCGATGCGCTGTTTCGTGGCCAGCCACTCGGACGACAGGTCGTAGTCCGGATTGGCATACCCGGGCCCCGCCTTCTGGGTGAAGGGCGACTTGCGATATTCGGTGTGGGCTTGCCAGGCAATCTCTTCGAGGCGGGCAATGGACGCGTCTTCGGCACGGAACGCGGGGTCGGCGAAGGCGGCCCGAAACCGGGTGCCGAACTCGGCACGCGAGACGGGGGCAGGGGACTGGCCTTTGCGAACCTTGATCATGATGACGTCCGTGGGCTACCGGGTCGATCCGCCCGGTGGGACGGCGGCCCGCTCAGGAATTGCGCCATTTATGAATTGTTCAATGGCCCCACGCCGCTGCGACCGATCATCGCCAGAAACTCGCGGCGGGTGGAGGGATCGTCGCGGAACGCGCCGAGCATGCGGCTGGTGACCATGGCCGAGCCCGGCTTGTGCACGCCGCGCGTGGTCATGCACTGGTGCGAGCCCTCGATCACCACGGCGACGCCTTTCGGCTGCAGCACGTCGTTCAGTGTGTCGGCAATCTGCACCGTCATGCGCTCCTGGATCTGCAGCCGCTTGGCATAGAGGTCGACCAGCCGGGCCAGCTTGGAAATGCCCACCACCCGGCGGCCCGGCAGGTAGGCCACATGCGCCTTGCCGATGATGGGCACCATGTGGTGCTCGCAATGGCTTTCGAAGCGGATGTCGGTCATCACGACCATCTCGTCGTAGCCATCCACCTCGCCGAAGGTGCGCGACAGGAGCTGCACCGGATCCTCGAGATAGCCGGCGAAGAACTCCTCGTAGGCCCGCACGACGCGCGACGGCGTGTCGAGCAGGCCTTCCCGATCCGGGTCGTCACCCGCCCAGCGGATCAGCGTGCGCACTGCGTTCTCGGCCTCGCCGCGGTCGGGGCGGTCCGGAAGCGTGGGTGCAGCGGGGGGGCGTGTGGCCTTTTTCTTGCTCATCTGGACGTGCCTTTCGTATGGATATGCCTTCACCAGAACGCGCGCGCTGCTTATAGGGTGATGTCCTTTCCCGAGCGGGCGTCCGGCAAAACGCCGTAAAACGTGTCGATGTCTTTCATCCAGCCGGCATCGCCCATGTCAGGCCAATGTCGCTTGTCGAAAGCCGGCGAATTCCTCAGGCGCTCTTCAGTGATGTCGAGCACGAAGCACGCGTTTTCCGCATCAAGCGTCAATGCGCGCCAAGGGATCGCAAACAGCTTTTCACCCACCCCCAGGAAACCTCCGGAGGACATGACGGCATAGCAGATCCTGCCGCTGTGGAGGTCCAGCATGAATTCTTTGAGTATCCCCAGCCGGTCTTCTCTACGATTGTAGACCTCGTCCCCGAGAAAAGCTTTTGCGCCGAATAGCGTGGGGGGGTGGCGCCCCTTGCTGGGGCTGTCCGTCTGAATGCGGTCGGTTTCGTGAGTGGGCATATTCATTTCATGTTTCCTGTCGGGGGGGCCGCGCGGCTCAGCGGGTCGTCCGTTCGGATGACTTTTTGAGATTGGCCTTGACGTCGCCATACAGGCCCTGGCCTTTTCCACCGGCGCGTTCAAGCTTGCCTTTCAATTCCATGGACTTGTCGCCGATCACCTTGCCGGTGATTTCCTTGGCCTTGCCCTGTACTTCCTTGACGCGTCCTTTTGCCTGGTCCTTGTTCATGATGTGCTCCTTGGAGTGGTGGGGCGTGGCGTCAGGCACAACGCGCACTGCGCGGCGCTCGCCACAGATCTATTGATAGCCCGATTTCGCGGCAAGTTCTGTACGCCAGCGTACGTGACGGCATCACCGCGTCTGTCAGACCCGCGTGATGCCGGCTTTCAGGTCGATGTTTTCCGGGTTCAGCAGCGGTCACCCAGCATCCGCGCGAGACCTTCCGCGCCCTGCTGCATCAGGCGTCCGTGGTTGCGGATAAACAGGGTATGGGCAGATGGCGCGACCCGATTCATTCACTCGATGCGCCTGATTGTCAGCAAGCGACATTCCGCCACGGTGTCTTCCAATGTGGACTAAAGTGAATCAGCGGCGGCCGCGAAAGCAGACCGGTGATGAGGGCTGCCACAGAGAGTCACTCCTTGCCCTACTGTCAGAAACCTGATTGAACGATAGGAGCACGATCATGAACGATGCAACTCAGGATTTTGTACGTCCTGGCTTCGAAACCCAGCCCATTCCGGGTTTCCCCCATGCCCCCTCCGACTGGTCTCTCGAACAGGCCGAGGAAGTCGCCCAAACGGAAGGGCTGGAACTGACTGAGGCGCACTGGGAGGTCGTGCGTGCCTTGCAGGAACTGTGTACACAGAATGCGGAACCTGCTCTGAACGCGCGCGACCTGCACGATGCGCTCGATGAGCATTTTCATGCCGAAGGCGGCATCAAGTATCTCTACCAGTTGTTCCCCGAGGGCCCCCTGGCCCAAGGTTGTCTGCTTGCCGGCGTGGAACCGCCCGCAGGAACCCGGGATCAGGGCATGGGCAGCGCGGTCTGAGTTCCAAGGTGCAGCGGAACGATGAGGGAAGCCCGCTCGTAGCGGGTTCCGATGGGCGGCGAGAAAGCGTTTACCTATTCTCGGTGCGGGCCCTTGGCTCAAAACAGCAGGTCATTGCTGTCGCTCACTTAATCTGACCTACACAGCGGCCGTCATGAAATTCAAGGATTACTATGAAATTTTTGGGGTGCCGCGCGATGCGACCCAGGACGACATCAAGCGCGCTTACCGCAAGCTGGCCCGTAAATATCACCCGGATGTCAGCAAGGATGCCAATGCCGATGTGCGTTTCAAGGAACTGGGGGAGGCCTATGCCGTCCTGAAGGATCCCGAGAAACGCGCGGCCTACGATCAGGTTGGCAGCCAGTGGAAGGCCGGACAGGATTTCCAGCCGCCGCCTGACTGGGATGCCGGATTTGAATTCAGCGGGCGCGACTTCGGATCAGGCAATGGCCCGACTCACAGCGACTTCTTCGAAGCGCTGTTTGGACGCCAGGCTCGAGGCAGACAACGGCCCGGCATGCATGCCCGCGGCGAGGACCACCATGCCAAGGTGTTGATCGATCTGGAAGACGCTTACCAGGGCGCCCAGCGCAGCATCTCACTGCGGATGCCGGTGCCGGATGAGCACGGGCGCATCGCGCTGCGGGAGCGCAAGCTCGACGTTCGCATCCCCAAGGGCATTCGTGCGGGCCAGCATTTGCGCCTGGCCGGGCAGGGCGATCCGGGCGTGGGCGAAGGGCCGCCCGGCGATTTGTTTCTGGAGATTGAATTCAAGCCGCACGCGCAATTCCGCGTCGTCGGCCCGGATGTCTATCTGGATTTGCCGCTGGCGCCTTGGGAGGCCGCGCTCGGTTGTTCGCTGACCGTGCCGACGCCCGAAGGATCGGTGCAACTCACGATTCCGGCGGGATCGGCGGCGGGCCGGCAACTGCGGCTGAAGGGCAAAGGCATTCCGGGCAAGGCGCCCGGCGATCTATACGCTGTGCTGAAAATCGTCTTGCCACCGGCCGTCAGCGAAAAGGCGCAGGCGGCCTACCGCGCAATGGCCGAAGCCTTTGATTTCAATGCGCGCGCGCCAATGAAAGGCTGATCCGTTATGAGCACAACAGACATTCAATCCTTCCATGGCCTGATCGTCGAAGAGGATATCCCGCTGACACTGGAAGACTTGTGTCAGGCGTGTTGCGCCTCCCGGGAGCACGTGGTCGCCTGGGTCGTGGAGGGGGTGCTCGAGCCGCTCGGTGAAACACCGCAGGACTGGCGTTTCACCGGTGCGTCCCTGCATCGCGCACGACTGGCCGTGTGGCTCACCCGCGATCTGGAAATCAATCCGCCCGGCGTGGCGCTGGCGCTGGATTTGTTGGATGAAATCGCAGCGCTGCAAGCGCATCAGCAACGCCTAGGACCGCGCTGAACGATAACCTGCTCAGGTGTTGCTCAACGGCCCCGCGTGGTCATGCACGGGTGCGAGCCCTCGATCACGACTGCGACGCCTTTCAACGTGCGCACTGCGTTCTCGGCATCACCGCGTCTGTCAGACGTTCGTGACGCCGGCTTTCAGGTCAATGTTTTCCTGGCTCAGCAGCGGCGCACCCAGCATCCGCGCGAGGCCTTCCGCCCCCTGCTGCATCAGGTGTCCGTGGTTGCGGATAAACAGGGGGCGGGCAAATGGTGCGACCAGGTTCATCCACCAGCGGGTGCTGTGCACATGCCATTCGTAGCGCACTGTGCTGACTGCGCCCGCGTGCGCAAAACGCCAGCGGCCGACACCTTCGAGATCGCCCTGGACCGTGCCTTCGATGGCCACCTGCGCTTCGATGCGGGTGGCGCGCACCTCGAACACCATTCGGTAAGGCAGCCGCCCCTGCCAGACGTAGCGCAGCACGCTGTTGATACCGTCGGCGTCGCCGGCCGCAAGCTTTTCCACTTTCATCACGCCCGGCCACCAGTCGGTCCAGCCGGGCGTGTTGTGGATGGCGGCATAGACCGAATCCAGCGGCGCCTGGATGCGCCAGATCGTCAGCAAGTGATAGTGCGCCACGAGATCTCCAATGCAGAACGGAAGTGAAACGGCCGCAGCCAGGCCAAGCGGGGAGCGGACCGCAACAGCTGAAAGCCGGCGATCGGATTCAATGTGCGCTGCCGTACAGAAGTCTGCCGTTTGCTGCGGAATAATGCAGGCAAGGATACGGCAATGTCGTCGAATCGCGCGACGATGATTCACGGTATTTGAACGGCTTCACGCCGACGCCGCGCCCCGGGTCCGGGGCTGCCGCTCGCCGCCGGAAGGCAGGCAGCACAAGGGGATGCGGAGTGATCCGTCAACCCGGCAAGCGGTAGTCGGACACATTGACGTTATGGGCGCTTACAGCGGCGCTGGATGGCACAGGGTACTGTTAGGGGGTGGGCAGAGAAGCGCACATCCCGTTCGGGTCCGTTTTTAAACGCACGGATTTTTATCTCACATAAGGGGCATCTCATGAACAACATCGTCTACATCGTCGGCGCCATCGTCATCATCATCGCAATCCTGTCGTTCTTTGGATTGCGCTAAAGCCCGAGCAGGTTGACGCGGCAGCCCCGCAGGCGGCTGCGTCGATCTTCTGCGCTGATGACGGCGGATCAAACGCTTACCCGGCCAGCCTGAGCAGCGGAAACAGCCCGAACCACAGGACGTATGTCAGCGAGGCCGCCATCAATCCGTCGATGCGGCCCGGCGGTTTGCCTGATTCCATGCGCTTGCGCAACAGCCACGCCAGCCAGATCGCGTGGGGTATGACCACGTAGGCGATGCCCGCGAACGCGCCCCCCGCCATGTTCAGCACCTGCGCCATCAGCGTGGCCCCGGCTGCCAGCACGGTAAACACCAGGCAAAGCCACAGCGCGCCGCGTTGCCCCAGGCGCACCGCCAGGGTGCGTTTGCCGACGGCTGCGTCGGCTTCCAGATCCGGGATGCCAGACAGGGTGATCGACGGCACGATCGCCAGCAGCAGCGGCAGGCCCAGCAGCCACGGAAGCGGGTCATTCCAGGCGCCACCCAGAAACACGTAGCCGCACAGGATGACGACGATGCTGTGGGTGAGCGCCACGTCCAGCTCCCCCAGGCCTCGATAGCACAGTTTCAGCGGCGGCGCGGTGTAGCCCAGGGCCAGGATCGCCATCACGCCCAGCACCGACAGCACCGCGGACGTGCCGGCCGGCGTCAGGGTCAGCAGCCATGCCGCGCTGGCGACGGCGCCTGCCAGCGTCACGGCGATGCCGATCTGCAGTTCGTGCCGACTGAGCAGGCCTTCCACCAGCACGCGCGAGCCGCCGGTGAAAGGACTGAAGAAGCGGTTGTTGCGGTCGCTCGGAAAATCCACCACTTCGTTGATCAGCACGGTGGCCACCTCCCCCAGAAACAGGCAGAGGTAGCCGATCCAGAACAGCGGATTGCCGAACACGCCGTCCGCGGGAAACGCGGCCAGCGCGCCCACGGTGTAGGCCAGCCAGGTCATGGGATAAAACTGCAGCCGCATGGCCTTGAGCCAGGCGGCGGCCTTGTGTCGAAGCTGTTCCCACCGCGTGATGCGGCCCTGTTCGAGCGCGCGTCCCTGACGGCGGGCCTGCTCGATCCATTGCTGCCGTTGCTGCAGGGTGGAGTCCTTGACCGAACCGCAGACCAGCGAACGCACGGGCCGGACGCCGCAGAAGCCTAGTGTTGCCCGCGCCATCGCATTGCGGCCGGGTTGCCGGTAGACCAGGCGGTGGATCAGCGGCGGCGTGTCCATGGTGGTGATCAGTTGTGCGGATCGGCCGCCGAGCAGACCCTGGTAGCCAGTGCCGCCCTCGCAGGTAATGAACGCGAAATGGGGCGTCAGCACACGGTCGAGAAAGCCCTTCAGCAGCGCGGGCAGGGTGCCCCACCAGGTCGGGTAGACGAACACCAGATGCTCGGCCCACAGGATCAGTTCGCGGGCGGCGCGGATGTCCGCTTCAAAATCCTGCTGATTGGGCGACGGGGTGTGGACGTCGGGATCGAAATCGAGCGTCGCCAGATCGAGGCGGCGAACGTCGGTGCCTGCCGCCCGCGCTCCCGCGCCGTAGGCGTCCGCCAGTGCCCCGCACAGGCTGTCGGTGCGCGGATGTCCGAGAATGATGAGTACGTTCATGAGCGGCCCTCCGAAGGCGTTCAAGCGTATCGGCCGCCTTGTTCGGCTATCCGGCGTTCACGTCACCACGCCGTGGGCGAGCAGGAAGGCGACGCGTTGCGTCAACGTTCCCCGTCGTTCCGCTGGGCCGGGTCGCGGCTGTGCGGTGGCGGCGCGGTCCTGTCCTGCGTTCGGCCATCCCGTGCCTGGGGCTCGCGCGGGTCCAGCCAGGGCTGGGGGCCCTGCCGGGTATCGCGCGGGTTCACGCCGTTATCGGGTCGCACGGATGCGGCGGGCCGTTGAACGTTGTCGCGTTGCTGGGTTTGCGTGCGCGTACCGTTGGTGGCGTCCTGCCTGTTCTGCTGGGTGGGGACGCGTTGTGACGGCCGGACCTGTTCGCGCTGCTGGTAGCGCTGCTGCACCACGGGATCGCGCGGCTGGTAGGGGTAGCGCTGTTGCTGAATGAGGTACTGCTGCTCGATCTGGCGCGGGTAGCGGTCGCCCGAATACAGCCTTTGGTAAGCGGGCAGCGGCGCCGGCGGTGGGGCGGCGCGGCGGTCCCAGGTGTCCCAGCCGCTTCGCTTCTGTTGCCACTCACGGCCCCAGTGATTGCTCCAGCGCGGCGGCGCATCCGGACGCCAGCCGCGAAAGTAGGCCGGCGGCTGGCGGTAGTAGCGTACCGGAACGCGCAGGATATACACCGGCACGGCATAGGGCTCCACATACCACCAGGGACCGTTGTACCAGGAACTCGCGTACCAGTTGTCCGCCTGATACACCCAGTACATGCCGTCATAGAAGAAGTAGTTCGCCTGCACTTGCGGCGCGTAGTAGACCGGATAGCCGGGGACGACGACGAGCCGCGGGTAGGCCGGCACGCCGATGCTGATGCTGACCTGGACCGCGGCAGTCGCCAGCGGGGACAGCGACAGCCCCAGCACAAGGATGAGGGTGCGAATGTTCGGCATGGTGTGACCTCCAGTTTGAGGGCGGCAACCGGCGTCGCGCAGAATGCGACCCCATTGCCTGACCATTCATCCTAGCGCTGCCGTGCCGGTCGATCTGTGCGCTGCGACACACAGGCCCGCCTCAGCCCCGCGTCACTGCGGTGGCCTATCCCCGGCGGTGGGCTGAAATGCGTGGACGGTACCGGTCTGCAGCAGGGCGGCGAGTGCGTCGGCCGCCAGCGGACGGGCGAAGTAATCGCCCTGGGCCTCGTCGCACTGCCGGTCGCGAAGAAACCGAGCCTGCTCGACGGTCTCCACGCCCTCCGCGCTGACGCGCAGCCCGAGGGACCGGGCGAGGCTGATCGCTGCGCAGACGATGGCGGCATCGTCCGCATTGCCAATCATCCTGCTGACGAACGAGGGGTCGATCTTCAGGGTATCGATCCGATACGTCCTTAGAGAACGCAGGCTGGAATAGCCGATGCCGAAGTCGTCGACCGCGAGCTTGACGCCCAGGTCGGCGAGCGCATGCAGTACGGGTTCGGTGGACGCGACGTCGCGCATCAGAACGCCCTCGGTCAGATCGAGTTCCAGTGTGCGCGGTTCCAGATGCGCTTCCTCGAGGGCCGCGCGTACGTTATCGAGATAATCCGCCGCAAGGAACTCGGCCGTGGAGACATTGATGGAGAGCGTGACAGGCGGCAAGCCAGCCTGCAGCCAGGCCTGGGCCTGCCTGCAGGCTTCGCGCAGCACCCAGCGGCCGATCGGCAGGATCAGGCCGCACGCTTCGGCTGTCGGCACGAACTGCGCGGACGCCAGCAGCCCGCGTTGCGGATGCTGCCAGCGGATCAGCGCCTCGACGCCCGTTGTCGTGCCGCGCTGAAGATCGATTTTCGGCTGGTAGTGCAGCACGAATTCCTGCCGTTCCAGCGCGAGGCGCAGACTGGCTTCAATGGATTGCCGCTCGATTGCCTGGGCATTCATGCGCGGCTCGAAGAATTTGTAACTGTTGCTCCCACCGGCCTTGGCATCGTACATCGCGGTGTCTGCGCACTTGATCAGGGTTTCCGCATCCCGGCCGTCGTCGGGGTAGATGCTGATGCCGATACTCGCGCCGATATGCAGCTCGTGTTCGGCGAGATGGTGAGGCGGCGCCAGTGCCGCGAGCACTTTTTGCGCCGACAGCGCCGCGTCTGCAGCGTGTTCGATATAGGGCAGCAGCAGGACGAATTCGTCGCCGCCCTGCCGGCTGACGGTATCGGAGTGGCGCACACTTCCCACCAGGCGCTGGGCCACCGATTGCAGCAGCTGGTCGCCCACCAGATGTCCGAGGGAATCGTTGATGGGCTTGAACTGATCCAGGTCGATGAACATCACTGCCAGCTGCCTGTCCTGGCGGCGGGCCAGCTCGATGGCCTGACCCAGCCGGTCCTGCAGCAGTGCCCGGTTCGGCAGGCCGGTGAGCGTGTCGTAATGGACCAGATGCTCGAGCGTATCTTTGGCGGCCTGGATTTCCTCGGCCATCACGCTCGCTTCGATGGTCGCGATGACCAGGTGTTCGTTCGCCTGCCGCAGCTTGGAAATGTGATCATCGGACGCGGTCTGCGCGTCGCCCGAGCCAAGGTCCTGCTCGCGCGATGTGGCGGATGCTTCGCGTGCATGTGCCGCGTCCTCGCGCAGATGGACCGCGTCTTCACGCAGGTTGGCGGCATCTTCACGCACATCCGCGGCATCTTCACGCAAGTTGGCGGCATCTTCACGCAAGTCCGCCGATTTCTCCCGACTTAGAACAGCGTCCTCGGCGGCGAGGCGGGTTTGATCCCTGCGCGTGTCCGTTTGACCGGGGGTGTCGGATTCACCTGTATCAGACGCGCCGTCCTTGTCCTGGCTGTTCATTGCCCCCTCCCTTACGCGGCTGTCCACGCTAGGAACCGATCCTGGGATGACCGGTCATGATGCCGTCGTATTCGGACAAGGACTCGCCAATCACGATGCCCTCGTCGTTGATGTCGAACAGCCGGATGTCTTTGCTGTGGTCGCTGCCGCGCACCTTGACGACCGAGAAGACGCGCCTGAGCTGGCCCGCGAGTTCGACATAGCGCTGCACCAGGATGGCATCGGCGAGAAACGCGCTGCCAAACGGACTGAAACGCAAATCGGTGTAGCGGTCTTCCAGTTCCGAGGTCATCAGGATGGTCACGCCCATGCTGGTCAGTTCGGCCACCATCCGGTACAGCGAACCGCGAAAATCCTCGCTGAACTCGGGCGCCAGTGCCAGCTCGAAACCCGACAGCGAATCGATGACGACGCGCTTGGCCTGCATCCTATGGATCATCTCGATCAGGTCATGCAGGGTTTCATCGATCGACAAATCCAGCGAACGCGTGTCGATCACCCCCACCTGCCCGGCACTCACCAGCGCATGTAACTTGTTGTTCAGCAGCTGGCTCGGACTTTTTTCGAACGCCGCGATCACGCCAGTCTCGCCGCAGCGTGCCCCTTCGGCGAGAAATGCCGTCGACAGGATGGTTTTCCCGGAACCCGAGGGGCCGACTGCGAGCAGCGAATAACCGGCCGGCAAACCGCCCCCCAGCATCTCGTCCAGGCCCGCGACCCCCATGGAAACCCGTTCCGTGCCGCCCGCGGGAGCCGGTCCGACTGCCTCGTGCGGCTGGACGATCGCCCGTGGAAAAACCTGGACGCCGGCCTCACTGATACGGAAGGTATGCAAACCGGGCGCCTGGGCCTGGCCACGCATCTTGACCACCTGCATCTTGCGCACCATGGAATTGCGATGCAGGTTTTGCGACAGCCACAGGATGCCGTCCGCCACGGTGAAGACCGGACTCGATTCGGATTCGGGCGCCAGGTATTCACCGATCAGGAAGGTGGTGGCCTGCCAGCTGGTCATCTGCATGCCGAGCTGCTGCACAAAGTGCTGCAGATCGAACACATTCCCGTCTTGGGGACGGCCCGACTGCACGACGGATCGAAACGAGTCGACGAACACCAGTCTGGGTTCAAAGTCTTTCACCTCGGCGGCGATGCGCGCCAGGACGCGGTCGAAATCGCCCTCCAGCAGCTCGGTCGCCAGGTTGACGAAGCGAATCGACTGATTGATCTTGTCGTGATCGAAAAACGCAAATTGCTGCTGGTAGCGCAGCATTTTCAGGGTGGGCTCGCCGAGCACGGTGAAGAACAGCGCCCGGTATTCCGGGGTGGCCAGCGAGAACATCATCTGGTGCGCGAGCGTCGTTTTCCCGCTTCCCGGCGTGCCCGCAATCAGGTTGAACGAGAACTCCGGCAGACCGCCGCCCAGCAGGTTGTCCAGGCCGGGCACTCCCGAAGGCAGGCGACGTATCGTGACCTTGCTACTCATTTTTTCAGCTCCTCGCCGTTCTTGTCCGCTGCGGCATCGCCCCAGGCCGAACGTAAAATTCCGGTCGTCAGCGCCTCGCCAATCAGCGAGGCCATGATGTCGGTGAAAGTGACCAGCAGCAGGCGATTGGCTTCGCTGGCGTGCGTCGGCGTCTGGGCCGCCAGACTGGTTTTCAATGACGTGAACCGGTGATCAGCCTGCGCTGACGACGCGCCGGCCGCAAGCCAGGGAAAGGTTGACTGGGTGAGAAATACGCTTCGTTCGTAGAGTGAATCGAATCCGCCTGCACCGACGATCGAACTGACCTCGGTCGCCAGCTTCTCCCACAGCACACTCACGGTATCCGCCCCCTCGGGGTGCTGCGCCATGAGGCGGTCAATGATCTGGTGCCGCTGCGGGTCAGGGGTTTCCATCATAAGAAAAATATAAATAACCGACTGACATGATGACCTCGTCTCTGCACCGTGGGTCGCCTGGATAGGCGGAGAAACGTTTTCCGGCACCCACTGTACATCCCTTTGCCGCCGACGAGTAAGCCGGACATTTAGATCTGATTAATTGTCCCTCGCCAGCCTCATAGGGTCTGTGCGTTCACGCACATAGGCGCAGAGGCAGACGCCATGCGGGCTTCAGTCCGCCGCCTGCAGCCGGGCGGACCCTTCAGCCCAGGATCACCTCGGCGTGGTGTTCCCGGCGGTCGTCGATCAGCGGGATGCGCGCGTCGTGCTGTTCGACACCATCTACCGTCACGCGGGTCGCCTGCCCCGCGGGCTCGCCGTCGCGACGGATCCTGATGTGGTAGACGGTGTCGCGATAGCGGTAATGGACTTTGTAGGCATCCCAGTCGGCCGGGATGCACGGTGAGATGCGCAGATGGTCGACTTCGAGCTGCAGGCCAAGCAGGGTTTCCACGGTCAGCCGGTACATCCAGCCCGCCGCGCCGGTGTACCAGGTCCAGCCACCGCGGCCGGTGTGCGGCGCCACCGCATAGATGTCCGCGCACATGACGTAGGGCTCGACCTTGTAGCGTTGCATCGTCTCCGGCGTGTCGCCGTGCAGGATCGGATTGAGCATGGCGAAGAATTCCCAGGCGCGTTCGGTGTCACCCATCATGGCAAACGCCATCGTGGTCCAGATCGCGGCATGGGTGTACTGGCCGCCGTTCTCGCGCACGCCGGGGATGTAGCCCTTGATGTAGCCGGGCTCCAGCGCGGATTTGTCGAAGGGCGGGTCGAGCAGCTGGATGATCTGCTTGTCGCGCCGCACCAGGCGCTGGTCGACCGCCGCCATCGCCTGCTGCGCGCGCCGGGGGTCGCCGCCTTTCGAGATGACCGACCAGCTCTGGCTGATCGAGTCGATCTGGCATTCATCGTTGCTGGCCGAGCCCAGCGGGGTGCCGTCGTCGAACCAGGCGCGCCGATACCAGTTGCCGTCCCAGGCCTGGGCCTCGATGTTGCTGCGCAGCCGGGCCGCCTGCGCGCTGCACAGCTCGGCAAACTCCTGATCATTGCGGTCGCGCGCCAGGCCGGAAAACAGCTCGAGGTTTTCGAGCAGGAACCACGCCAGCCACACGCTTTCGCCGCGGCCGTCCTTGCCAACCAGGTTCATGCCGTCGTTCCAGTCGCCGCAGCCCATCAGCGGCAACTGGTGGGCGCCGAAGCGCAGGCCGTGCTTCAGCGCACGCACGCAGTGCTCGTACAGGCTGGCCGCTTCGGGCGAGCGTTGCGGCTGGTCGTAGTAGGCCTCTTCTTCCGCATACAGCTCGCGGCCTTCCAGGAAATGGATGGACTCGTCGAGCACCCCGGTGTCGCCGGTCGTACGCACATAGCGGCAGGTGGCGTAGGGCAGCCACAGATAGTCGTCGGAAAAATGGGTGCGTACGCCCTGGCCGTTGGGCGGATGCCACCAGTGCTGGACGTCGCCCTTGAGGAACTGGCGCCCGGCATGCAGGATCAGTTGATCGCGTGCCAGCGACGGCGTCGCGTGGATCAGCGCCATGGTGTCCTGCAGCTGGTCGCGGAAGCCGTAGGCGCCGCCGGACTGGTAATAGCCGCTGCGTCCCCACAGCCGGCACGACAGGGTTTGATAGATCAGCCAGCCGTTGGCCAGCACGTTGAGCGCGGGGTCGGGCGTGTCCACGTTGACCGCGCCGAGGGTGCGGTTCCAGTGTTCCCACACCGCTTCCAGCGCCTGCCGTGCGCCCGCACGGCGGCCGAAGCGCTGGATGAAATGCCGCGCCTCGTCGGCGTGGGCGGCCGCGCCGAAGACGAACACAATCTCACGGTCCTGACCGGGGGCCAGCTCGATCCGGGTCTGGATCGCGGCGCACGGATCAAGGCCGGCGCCGGTCCGGCCCGACAGGCGCTTGCGGCGCATCGCCGCCGGACGCGCCAGCGAGCCGTTGCGGCCGATGAACTCGGTGCGGTTGCCGCTCACCGAACGCTCGCGTTCGCTGACATGGGCAAACACCACGCGGCCGGCGTACTCGCGGCCATAGGCATTGCGGGCGAACACCGCACCGCTCGGCGGATCGGTTTCGGTGACGATGTGCATCTGGTTGGCGTGCCGCCATTCGCCGAGCACCAGCTCCCAGTAGCCGGTGAGCGACAGGCTGCGCGTGCGCTGCGAGGTGTTGCGCAGCTTGACCACGACGAACTTCACCGGCGCGTCCATGGCGACGTAGGTATAAAGCTCGGATGAGATGCCGGCTTCGTAATGCTCGAACACGCTGTAGCCGAAACCGTGCCGGCACACATAACCGGATTTGCCGCGCGCGGGCAGCGGTGTCGGCGACCAGAACGCGCCGGTTTCCTCGTCGCGGATGTAGAACGCCTCGCCGCTGGCATCGGAGAGCGCATCGTTGTGCCAGGTGGTGAGGCGGAACTCGTGCGCGTTTTCCGCCCAGGTGTAGGCGCTGCCGCTTTCGCTTACCACCGTGCCGATGTGCGGGCTGGCGATGACGTTGACCCAGGGCAGCGGCGTGTTCTCGCCGGGTTCGAGGGTGATGACGTATTCGTGGCCATCGGGCGTGAAGCCGCCCAGCCCGTTGCTGAAAATGCGCTCGCGTTGCGGCAGCGGATAGACCGGCTCGGCAAGTGCCTGCAGCGTGGGTTCGAGGCGGTCCGATGCCCGTTCGCTCGACACGCGGCGATCCACCTGCTCGATCAGGGTTTCGGCGGTGTCGCTGAACACGATGCGGGCCACGGTCTGCAGCAGCACGCGTTCGTCTTCGGTCAGTTCTTCGGCGCGGCGCACGAAGACGCCGCCCGGCTTGTCGATCATGTGCGCTTCGGGACCGCCGTTGATCAGGCCCATGATCAGGTCATGCAGCACCGCGCGGTAGCCGGAGAAATCCTCGTTGACGATCACCAGGTCGGAGGCCAGCCCCTTCATGCGCCAGTAGGCGTGCGCCTGCAACACCTGCTTGACCAGGTCGATGCGGTTGAGGTCGCCGATGTGCAGCAGCACGATCGGCAGGTCGCCCGAGATGGCGAAACGCCACAGCCCGGACTGCCCCAGCTGGTTGCGCGCGATGACGCCGGACGGTGCGCGGCGCATGGCATTGCCGAAGACGACGGAGTTGGCCATGCGGCCGAACAGTTGCGCATCGGCTTCGGTGGCGTTGAGGTGGCGCAGCACCTCCTGGCTCTGGAACCAGGCCATCTCGAACGCGCGCTCGACGAAATGGCGGTCGCAGTATTTTTCCACCAGCGCCAGCGCGGCTTCGCGCGTGTCGGCCATCCCGGAAATGATCTGCACGCTCGCCGATTCGTCGGGCGCCAGGGTCAGGGTGCGGCGGATCGCCACGATGGGATCGAGCACCGAACCGTCTGTGTTCGAGAGCGGCGGGCTGTCGCGGCTCTCGAGCACCTTCGGGTTGGCCGCGCTGCGGCCGCGGCCGATGAAGCGGGCGCGGTCGGTCTCGAAGCTCGGCGCGTCGCTCTTGGCACCCGGTGCGGCCAGCAGGTGGAACATCCAGGGCACCTGTTCGCCCGGCGTGCGCGGACGCCGGGTGCAAAGGATCGCCTGACGCTCGGGCAGGATTTCGGTCTGCACGAACAGGTTGCTGAAGGCGCGGTGCGCGAGGTCGGCATTCAATGGCGCCAGCACCACTTCAGCGTAGCTCGTCACCTCGATGCGGCGGCTGCGTGACGACTGGTTGGTGAGGGTGACGCGACGGATCTCGACATCGTCCTCGGGCGACACGCTGATCTCGGTGTGCGCCTCGATCGCATGGTCGCGCCGCCGGTATTCGGCACGCGCCTGCACGAAGATCGCTTCGTAGTGGTCGGCGCGCTGGAGTGTGGGTTGATGCGCGGTCGACCAGTACTTGCCGCTGGCGCGGTCGCGCAGATAGATGAAGGTGCCCCAGCCGTCGGTGGTGGCGTCCTCGCGCCAGCGCGTGATGGCGAGGTCGCGCCAGCGGCTGGTGCTGCCGCCGGCGTGGGTCGCCATCACATGGTAGCGGCCGTTCGACAGCAGATGCACTTCGGGCAGCTGGGTGCTGGGCTCGGTGAACACGCGCATGATCGAGCCGACGTCCGCGCTGGGTGGGCGCGCGGCGGCGCTGACTTCGGCCGCGTGCGGGTGCAGCGTGGCACCTTTCTTCGGCACCCGTTCCTGCAGCAGCAGTTCGGTCGCCCGTGCCAGCGGGTCGGACATGAAGCGGCGCTGCATCGGCTGGCCGAGCAGGACATGCGCATACGCCAAGAGGCTCATGCCCTGGTGGTGCACCATGAACGACCGCACGATGGCATGCGGCTTGCCGCGCGGCACCCGGGTGGGCGTGTAGTCGATCGCCTCGTAGAAGCCATAGGCGCCGAGAAAGCCCAGATCGGCCAGCGTCTTCAGGTTGCGGCAGGCTTCGCGCGGCATCACCATCAGCGCCAGCGCGCTGGCGTAGGGCGCGATCACCAGATCGTCACCCAGCCCGCGCTTGAAGCCGAGGCCCGGCACGCCGAATGCCCGGTACTGGTAGACCTGGTTGACGTCGGTGGCGTTGTAGCCGGACTCGGAAATGCCCCAGGGCACCGCGCGTTGCCGGCCGTATTCGATCTGGCGCGCCACCGCCGCCTTGGAGGTCTGCTCCAGCAGGGTGTTGGGATAGCTCGGCATGATCAGCTGCGGCATCAGGTACTCGAACATCGAGCCGCTCCACGAGATCAGGCTGACCTCGCCGCCGTGGCTGGTGAGCAGGCGACCGAGCGCAAACCAGTGCTTCTGCGGCAGCTGTCCCTGCGCAATGAGCAGGAAGCTCGCCAGCCGCGCTTCCGACGCCAGCAGGTCGTAGCAGGATGGATCGCGGCGCCGCTCGCCGACGTCGTAGCCGATCGTCAACAGGCCGCATGCGGCATCGTAGAGAAATTCGAAATCCATTGCCGCCAGCGCGCGGCAGCGCAGGATCAGCGCATCGATGCGCTCGATCTGCGCCTGTGCGGGGGTGCCGGCGCCGGCCAGTTCGAACCGGGTCGGCATCGCGCTGCCCTTCCAGGCGCCCGGCACCAGCGTGGCCAGCTCGTCGCGCAGCGCACGCACCTGCAGATCGAAGGCGCGCGCCCAGTAATACAGTTCGTCTTCGATGCCGGTTTCGGTCGGCACCGCTTCGGCCAGCGTGCCGCCGACGCGCTGGATTTTCTCGAGTACGCGGGTGGCGGCTTCCGGCGTCTGCGGCGGTCCGTCCTGCAGCAGACCGTGGAGGCTGTCCTGCAGCAGGGCGATTTTTTTCGCCAGCTCGGGCGCGGGGGCGCTGGGCAGTTGTTCGGCCAGCACCGTCAGCGTGTCCTGCAGTCCCTGCAGGGCGAGCGCCGCCAGCACCGGCTGGGTCTTGAGTTCGGCCAGTCCCGCCTGCAGGGTGAGCAGGCTGCCGGCCAGGTTGCCGCTGTCCACCGACGACACGTACTGCGGGTGCAGCGGCTGCAGGGTGCGGGTGTCGTACCAGTTGTAGAAATGGCCGCGGTAGCGTTCCAGCTTCTCCATCGAGGCCAGCGTGTTGTCGATGCGCTGCAGGCATTCGCCTACCGTGAGATAGCCGAAATCGACCGCCGCCAGGTCGGCCAGCAGCGACATGCCGATGTTGGTGGGCGAGGTGCGCGAGGCGATCGCCGGCGCCGGTTTTTGCTGGAAGTTGTCGGGCGGCAGCCAGTTGTCCGCGGGGCCGACGAAGTCGGCAAAGTAGCGCCAGGTGCGACGGGCCGCGCTGCGCAGGAAGGCCTCCTGGTCTGCGCTCAGGCCGGGGACGGGCGCAGCCAGCGGGCGGCTGATCCACCAGCCGGCAACGGGCGACAGCAGCCACAACAGGAGCAACGGCGCTGCGGCGAGCCACGCGGGTGCGGACAGTGGCAGCGTGGCGGCCAGCGCCACCGCGAGCACCAGCGCGAGCAGCGGCGCGGTCCACATTTCGCGGAAAAAATCGCCCAGCGATTGCCGTGCGTTGCGGCGCGCGTAGGCGGGCAGCTGCCACAGCAACAGGCCGCGCCGCGTGAACAGCATGCGCACGCCCGAGCGCAGGATTGCGCCGAGGGCGATCCGCGTGTCGTAGGGCAGGAAGGCGAGGTTCAGCAGTGCGAGCATCAGCGGGCGGCCGGCGGATTTTGCGGTCAGATTCAGGTGCACCAGCCAGTCGCGTTCATCCGGCTTGCGCACCAGCTCGATCAGGCTGGACAGCACAGAAGGCAGAAACACCACCGTCACCACCAGCAGGGTCCACAGCCACGCGGGCCCCGGGCCCAGCAGCCAGCCGCCGGCCAGCAGGATCAGCAGCGCAGGCGCCACCAGGCTGCGGCGCAGGTTGTCGAACAGTTTCCACCACGACAGTGCCGACAGTGGATTGGCCTGCCGCTTCGTCTTCGCACCCAGGGACGGCCCCGGGACCCACGGCAGCAGCCAGCCGGCCAGCTGCCAGTCGCCGCGTATCCAGCGGTGGCGGCGGCTGGCTTCGCTTGATACGCTGGCCGGATGTTCCTCGATCAGTTCGACGTCGGTCACCAGGGCCGAACGGGCATAGCCGCTTTCCAGCAGGTCGTGGCTGAGGATCAGGTTATCCGGAAAGCGGCCGTCGACCGCCTGGCGAAACGCGTCGACGTCGTAGATGCCCTTGCCGACGAAGGAGCCTTCGCCGAACACGTCCTGGTAGACGTCCGACACTTCGCGCGTGTAGGGATCGAGCCCCGAGTCGCCCGCGAACAGCCGGGTAAAGCGCGACTGCCCGGCGCTGGTCAGGCTGATCGAGGCGCGCGGCTGCAGGATCGCGTAGCCTTCGACGATGCGGCCTTTGGCGGCGTCAAAGACCGGCCGGTTGAGCGGATGCGCGAGGTTGCCGACCAGCGTGTGCGCCGCGTCGCGCGGCAATTGTGTGTCGGTGTCCAGCGTGATGACGTACTGGATGGATTCGAGTAGCGACGGATCGCCGACGATGTCGGAGAACGCTGTTTGCGCCTCGCCCCTCAACCGGGCATTGAACTGCTCCAGCTTGCCGCGCTTGCGCTCGTAGCCCATCCAGACGCGTTCGAAGGGATTCCACAGCCGCGGCCGGTGAAACAGATAGAAGATGCAGGGGCGGTCGTCGCGGTAGGTTTCGTTGAGCGCCTCGACTGCGGTGCGCGCATGCTCGAGCAGCGCGGCGTCGCCCGGCAGTGTTTCCTCGGGCGCATCGGCAAAATCCGTCAGCAGCGCAAAGAAGAGGTTGGGATCGCGGTTGCCGAGATAGCGGATCTCCATCGCTTCGAGCAGGGTGTCGACGTCCTCGGGCCGGATCATCAAGGTGGGGACGATCACCATGGTGCGGTGGCGGTCCGGGATGCCATGCGAAAAATCCAGACGCGGCAGCGCGCGCGGCGGCATCACCAGCGTGACCAGCAGATTCACCAGCGGGGCGGCCAGCGCGGACGCGGCAATCAGCAGCGGCAGTGCCAGCAGCCACCCGCGCGGGTCGTGCAGGTCGACGCCACCGAGCGCGGACAGCACGACGGCGACGACGCCTGCGGTGAGCAGCGCGATGGGGCCGAGATAGCCGAACAGGCGCAGATGCCGACCGGCGCGGCTGATGCGGGATTTCAACGGCAGCCGGCAAGCGACTGCACGTTCCAGCTGCGGGCGGCCGTGATCGATCAGGTAATAGCCGACATGCGCGCTGCGCGCCTCCGGTCCGTGTTGGGCGGCCGCGGTCTGCGCGAGGGTGATGGCTTCGCGCGCCACCGCCCATTCGCTCACGGTGCTGCGGCGCGCCACGTCCTCGACCACGTGGCGGTAGCGGTCGCGGGTGGCGAAATCCTGCTGGGCGTAGTTGTCCAGCGGGTCTTCGCGCAGGGTCTGCTCGACGACGCTGAGCGATTCGACGAACTGCTTCCAGTCCATCGCGCCGATAAAACGCAGGCTGCCGATGCTGTTGGCGATGGAAATCTGGTTGGCCGCGGCAACGCGCCCAGCCGTCTCCGACAACTCGGTTGCGGTCACGCCCTGTTCGAGCAGCTTCTGTTCGACCCAGGTCTGGACGAAGGCCATGGCGGCCCCCTGCGCCTGCAGCCGGTCGTAGAACTCTTCGACGAACGGGGCGGTCAGCGGCACGTCGGCATGGGCGAAGGCGGCCAGCAGGTGGATCAGCTGCTTGGGATCGGTTTCGGCCGCGGCGAGCATGCGGTCCGCCCAGGTGATGGCGGCATCTCGCTCCTCGCGTCGCTGCGCAATGCGCACGCCGACGCGGCGCAGGTTTTCCAGCAGCGCCAGCTGCAGCATGATGGGGAAGGCCCACAATTCGCCCAGCTTCAGCGGTTCGATGGTCTGGTAGGCGGCGATGAACTGGGTGGCGTTGTCGCTGTCGACGCGGCCGTCCATGTGGGAGATCAGTTCGAGCGCCAGGTCGTAGATGCGCGGGAAACCGGCCAGGGGGCCCTCGGCCAGTCGCGGCAGCTGCCGGCTGTAGCCGCGTGGCAGATGTCGCCGCGCCAGCCCGATCTGCTGTTCGATCAGGTAGAAGTTGTCGAGCAGCCAGGCTTCGGCCGGCACGATGCGCTGCCCCGGCAGGGCCGCGGCGGTCACGACGTCGTAGGCGGCGAGCAGGACGCGCTCGTTGTCCGCCAGCCGTGGCAGCAGGCGATCGGGGCCGGTGTGGGTGTCGATCCGGTGCTTGCCTGCCAGCGTGACGGCGTGGCGCTTCAACTGCTCGATGCTGAACAGTTCCGAGCGCAGCAATTCGGTGTCGCGGTCGCGACGCAGGGCATTCCGCCTGCCTGAGGGAAACCCGAACGTTTTGATTTTGATGACCTGCTCCTTGTTCGTATGACGTGTTCGTGTGTCGGGTCAGCGCGGCACGGACCGAGGCACCGACCTGCGGGAAAGCGTTCCCCGCAGGCCACTTCGCGGGAGGATCACCGCGGCGTCTGGCCGGGCCGCAAACGCATCACGACCGGCATTCCGCACCAGGCGGATGCCGGTCGTGAGCATTCGCAGCCTATTTGTTGCGTGCAAACAGCAGGAATGCACCCACCGCGATCGCCCCCACACCGGCCCAGATGGGGATGTTGACGGTCTTCTTGTCCTTGACCGACAGTTCGATCGGCCCCAGCTTGGCTTCGTGCGTGTCCTGGGTATAGGTGAACCCGCCATACAACAGGGCGAGGCCGCCCGCCACCATCAGCGCGATACCCAACATTTTGATTGCATTCATTTTTGTTTTCTCCAGTTGATTAAAAGTGCATGCGGCACGCGTCCGGGACGCGCGCCGGGCCGGCGGCTCGCCTTGATCGGGCTGCGCTTATCAGCATAGAACGGATTGCGAACGGATACTGGCACCGGCAATCCAGATGCGTGCGACGCCTGCCTGTCTGTGCAGGCGTCCCGGCGCGTACCGGGACGGCCTGCATCACTTGCCGACTTCGTGGCCGATGACGCCGCCGACGGCTGCGCCGCCCACGGTGCCGATTGCGCTGCCGCCAGTGAGGACGGCGCCGCCGACGGCACCGACACCGGCACCGACGGCCGTGCTCTTGTCTTGCGACGACATGCCGGCGCAACCGCCCAGGCCCAGCATCAGGGAGGCGGCCGCAGTACCGATTGCAAATTTCTGTAGGGTTTTCATGAGCGTTCCTTGGATGAGGTGAACCTGGGTGGGGCGGAACCTCGATCCCGCCGGGCAGGCACCTGTCTTCACCAGGCGCGCACCGCCGGGGGCCGTGCGCATGGCCACGGTGCAGGGAGTGCACGCGTGCTGGTTAAGATGCGACAAGGATAGGGAATGCGCGCGTCGCCGTCTGTCTGCTATCGAACATAGGTCGCACGCGCGCCCCGCGCGTCATGCCGTCATTCCGACACGGCGTGTGTCGGGGTGTCGCTGTCCTGCCGGTAACGCACGTCGCACAGCAGGCGATCGAGTTCCGCCTTCACCACGCCGTAGCACTCGCAGACGCGGGTTTCGAGTCCCTTGCGATCGAGCACCGCGATGTGGCCGCGGCGGTAGCTGATCACGCCCGCATCCTGCAGCCTGCCGGCCGCTTCGGTGATGCCTTCGCGGCGCACGCCGAGCATGTTGGCGATCAACTCCTGCGTCATGACCAACTGGTTCGACGGCAGGCGGTCCAGCGTCAGCAGCAGCCAGCGGCACAACTGCTGTTCCACCGAGTGGTGGCGCGTGCAGACCGTGGTCTGCGCCATCTGCGTCATCAGTGCCTGGGTGTAGCGCAGCAGCAGGCGCTGGAACAGGCCGGCGCGGTTGAATTCCTGCAGCAGCGTGGCGGCCGGCATCCGGTAGGCCACGCCGGCGGTCTGCACCACGGCCGAGCTGGACGTGGTGTCGCCGCCCATGAACAGCGAGACGCCGACGACGCCTTCGTTGCCCACGCCGGCCGACTCGGACGAGGCGCCGGATGCCATGACGTAGTGCAGCGAGACGATGGCGCTGGTCGGAAAGTAGGCGTACCGCAGCTGGCTGCCGGGTTCGTAGAGCATGTCGCCGAGCGCGAGCTCGACCCGTTCCAGGTGGGCAAGCAGGGGCTCGAATTCCTCAGCAGGCAGGGCAGCAAGCAGGTGGTTCTGGCTAGGGTGCGATGTCGTCATGGGGTGCGGGATAAAGCGGGGGTTATTTGCGGGTGATGATTTCAACGCCGATGCCACGGTAGCCGATGAAGCGGCAGGCCTGGGTGAACATGGGTTCGCCGCTGACCCTGAAGCGCTGGTGCGAGCCATCGGCATTGACGCGGCTGTATACGAAATCGAGGAAGGGCTGGCGCGCGGCAATGGTGGCCTGCAGCACGGCCCGCTCTTGCGGATCCCAGCCTGCAACCTGGTCGCCGCCGTTATTCTCGCCGAGCGTGCCCACCCGGATGCCGAGCATTTCCAGCACCGGCCCCGAGACCTTGGTGAAATTCATGTTCTCGTCCTGTTCCCAGTACCAGTCCGAGGCCAGTTCTGTCAGGCTGCGGTAGCGGGCTTCACTTTCGCGCAACTCGGCGGTGCGCTCCAGCACCGTCTGCTCCAGCACCTGGTTGTAGTCGTCGAGTTTTTTGTACAGCAATCGCACCTCCAGCATGTTGTGGATGCGCACCTTGGCTTCGACCAGATCGAACGGCTTGCTGATGAAGTCCTTGGCGCCGGCCTGCAGCGCGCGCAGCTTGTGTCCTGGCTGCGCCGTGATCACGAGCACCGGCAGATAGCTTTCCGCATCGTTGGTCTTGAGCCCCTCCATCACCTGGAAACCATCCAGGCCGGGCATCTGCAGGTCGAGCAGGATGAGGTCGTAGGGATCCCTGCGGTGCAGCGCGAATACCTCGTGCGGATCCATGGTCGAGCTCACCTGGGTGTAGCCCGCCGCGCTCAGCATTTGCGCGAGCAGCATGACGTTGGATTCCTGGTCGTCGACGATCAGGATGCGGGCATTGAGGAGGTCCGGTTCGCTGATTCTCATGTCTGCCCCTTTTCAGCCGCCTGGGTTTGCGCGTAGCGCAGTGCCACGTCCAGTGCCTCGAGGAAGGCGTTGACCTTGATCGGCTTGGTCAGGTAATTGAAGAAGCCCGCGGCGAGGGCATGCTCGATGTCGCTGGCGAGCGCATTGGCGCTGATCGCAATGATCGGGATATGCGCGGTCAGAGGATCGTTGCGCAGCACGTGCATCGCTTCGAGGCCGCTGATGCCGAGCAGGTTGATGTCCATCAGGATCACTTCCGGCTGGTAGGCGCGCGCAAACTCGATGCCGAGCTGGCCGTCTGCCGCCGAGAGCAGCCGCAGGTCGGCTCGGCGCGCAATGATCTGTTCGACCAGATCGAGGTTGGCCGGGTTGTCCTCGACATAGAGAATCGTGCGCAGCGGCGTGCCGTCCGGCAGACGCGGCTGCTTCAGGGCAGGGTCGGTGGCAGCGAGCACCGCCCGATCCGGGGCCGCGCTCAGCCCCAGTTCCACCCAGAACACGCTGCCGATGCCGACGCTGCTGTCGACACCGAGGACGCCGCCCATCAGCTCGACCAGCCGCTTGGTCACCACCAGGCCGATGCCGGTGCCTTCCTCAGCGCCGGCTTCCTTGCCGAGCCGGTTGAACGGCTGGAACAGTTGGGCAAGCTGCTCGGGCGCGAGCCCGGCGCCGGTGTCGCGCACGCTGATGCGCAACGCGTCCGGCGGCGCCGGCAGCAGCTCGACGACCACGCTGCCGCCGGGCGTGTTGTATTTGATGGCATTGAACAGCAGGTTGATCAGCACCTGCTTGATCCGGGTGCGGTCCGCCTTGACGAAGCAGGGCGTGTCGAAGCGCGGGAACCGCATGCCGATGCCGCGCTTCTGGGCCTGGGGCTCGATCATGGCCCGGCATTCGAGCATCACCTCGGCCAGCGAAACGGGTTCCTGCGACAGCGTCACCTTGCCCGATTCGATCAGCGCGAGGTCGAGAATCTCGTTGATCAGTTCCAGCAGATACCAGCCCGCCTTCAGCACCTGATCGAGGCTGCGCTGCTGGGCGAGCGTCGGCTGCGGCGAGCCGGATTCCATCAGCTGGGCAAAGCCGAGAATCGCATTGAGCGGCGTGCGCAGCTCATGGCTCATGCCGGAAAGAAAATCGGTTTTGGCGCGGTTGGCGGTTTCCGCCGCGGCCAGCGCCTCGTTCAGCTTGGCCTCGACCTGCTTGCGCACGGAGTTGTCGGCGCAGATCAGCAAATAGCCGATGAGTTCGCCTGCGGCGTCGCGCAAGGCCGTGATCGATACCTTGGCGGCAAAGCGGCTGCCGTCCCGGCGGATGATGGTCGTCTCGTAAACGTCCTCGATCCCGCGTGAAGCCTTGAAGGCCAGGGCCTCGAAGCCGGGCGCAATCGGCGTGGCGAGTTCGCTGCTCAGCGCCTGCGCGCGCGCCATCACGTCCTGCGGATCGTGCATCTCGCTCGGGCTGCGCTGGTTTACGACTTCGGCGGCGTGGTAGCCGAGCAGGCGCTCGGCGCCGATATTGAACAGCTGGATGATGCCCTGGTCGTCGGTGGCGATGATGGCGAAATTGGCGCTGGTCAGGATCGCGTTCTGCAAGGTGCCCGTTTTGAGCAGGGCTTGCTGACGCTGCGTTTCGACGCCGCCGGCCGCCGGGCCGGCGGCGTCGGCAAGAAAGGAGGCGTTGACTGTTTCGGACATGGCGGCGTTCCGTGAAAAGCGTGCGGCGGTGCGGAGCAAGGCCGGGTCTGCGGATGCCGGCAAGGCCGGATGGCATGGCCGTACAGGGGCTGGCGCGGCGCGTGCCCGGCTGGAGTCCGGATCATCGCGTTATTGCGCCCGGCAATCTGTGCGCTGGCACACATAGCCGCGATTCGGAACGGCATCCATCCGGGACAGCAGGCGGACGGTCGTGTATTGTTGCGCTGAAATAATCGATGGGTGCAGCGCATCAGGTGCCAACTGCGACCCGAGTGTCAGGAGTGCCTATGTCAGATCTGTTTCATCCCCACCAGAATCGTTTGCTCGCTGCGTTGCCGGAGGAGGAATATGTGCGCTTGCTTCCCAATCTGGAACGGGTCCCGATGCCGCTCGGGCAGGTGCTCTACGAATCCGGCGAGCAGATGCGCTACGTCTATTTCCCCGTCGATGCGATCGTATCCATGCTCTATGTGATGGAGGATGGGGCCTCCGCAGAAATCGCCGTTGTCGGCAACGAGGGCGTGGTGGGCGTATCCCTGTTCATGGGCGGCGAAACCACACCGAGCCGGGCGGTGGTGCAAAGCTCTGGCCATGCCTACCGGCTCAAGGGACAGTTGCTGAAGGAAATATTCCACCGTGCTGGCGGGCGTCGTGCCGGGGTATTCCATGACCTGCTGTTGCGCTACACCCAGGCGCTGCTGACGCAGATGGCGCAGACGGCGGTGTGCAATCGCCATCATTCGCTGGACCAGCAGTTCTGCCGCTGGCTGCTGCTCAGCCTCGACCGCCTGCCCACCAATGAACTGGTCATGACGCAGGAACTGATCGCCAACATGCTCGGGGTGCGCCGCGAAAGCGTGACCGAAGCCGCCGGCAACGTGCAGCGCGCCGGCCTGATCGAGTACCACCGGGGCCGCATCATCGTCCGCGACCGGGCGGGCCTGGAGGCACGGGTGTGCGAGTGCTATGCCGTGGTCAAGCGGGAGTTCGACCGCCTGCTGCCTCAGCGCGGCACTTCGTAAGCCCCGATCCGGGGCTGTGCCCAGCCAGTTTGGTGCGCTACCGCCCAGACAGGCCCGGTAACACACGCCACACTGAATCGATCATCCCCGAGCAGTCCTGCCACGGGCCGAAGCGACTTCAGGAGTGTCTACGTGCCGCGCACCCAGCCCGACCCCGCTGCCAACCGCCTGCTCGACGCCTTGCCGCGCAAGGATCGCCAGCGTTTTCTGGCGGCATGCGAAGCGGTCGAACTGGTGTTCGCCGACGTCCTCGCCAAACCCGGCGAACGGATCCGCCATGTATATTTTCCTACCGACAGCTTCATTTCCATGGTGTCGACGATCGACCAATCCAACAACCTGGAAGTCGGCATGGTCGGCGACGAGGGCATGCTCGGCTTGCCGCTTGTGCTGGGGGTCGACGTGTCGTCGCTGCACGCCGTGGTCCAGGGCGCGGGGTCCTCGCTGCGAATGGACGCTGCGCAGTTTCGTCGGGAGCTCGAATCGAGCGCCGCGCTGCAGCGGATTCTCAAGCGCTATCTCCATGTGGTGATGGCCCAGCTCGCGCAAACGGCAGCGTGTACCCGATTCCATATGCTGGAGGCGCGACTCGCCCGCTGGCTTCTGATGACGCAGGATCGGGCTCATGCGGATGCATTTCATATCACTCATGAATTCCTCGCCTACATGCTCGGCGTACGCCGCGTCGGCGTCACCAAGGCGGCCAGCGCGCTGCAGGCGCGCGAACTGATCCGTTATCACCGCGGTGACATCACGGTGCTCGATCGGGCGGGCCTGGAAATCGCCTCCTGTGGGTGCTACAAAGAAGACAAGGCAAGCTATGCAAGGGTGATGCAAGGGTAATGGGCTGGCCGAAGGGCGCCCTGCGCGGCGCTTGTCCACATTCAGGGAGACGTGGCACACATGCTTGAGACCATCGTAATCATACTGATCGTCCTGTGGCTACTGGGTCTGGTGACCTCGTACACCATGGGCGGGCTGATCCACATCCTGCTGGTCATCGCGATCGTGGTGATCCTGCTTCGAATCATCCGCCGCTGACGACAGGCCGTCCCGGATTTGAGGGCGTGTCCGTCTCCGCACGCGCGGAAATGGCAAAGCCACAGCCCGGCACGAGGCGGCTGACAAAGGCAATCAATGGATGGTGTACAAACGACGTCAAGCAGGATGCTTGCGTATTTGGCGTCCCCACGGGGATTCGAACCCCGGTACCTACCGTGAAAGGGTAGTGTCCTAGGCCTCTAGACGATGGGGACCCGGACGACGGTGTGAACCGCCTACGTTACTGCTGCGACTCGCGTCGCTACTGCTTATTGTTGGAAAGCTGGGTCAAGGTCACGCCGAGCAGCAATCCGACGAAACCCAATGGTACCAGCGAGATCCAGACTTCGGGGTTCTCACCGCCATTCAACATTTTCCAAAATCCAACGATCAGTCCGACGACACTCAGTATCAGCCCCAGCAATGTGGTGATGACGCCAAGCTTGTGCATCGCACTTCCTGTTAGTTGGTGGAGGTAAGCGGGATCGAACCGCTGACCTCTTGCATGCCATGCAAGCGCTCTCCCAGCTGAGCTATACCCCCAACGAAGCCGCGCATTCTATAGATGCCTTGCGTGCTTGTAAAGCCTCTGTGGCGTCATTGATCCGGAAAAAGCTTGTCGGGGTTCAACAGGCCGTGCGGATCGAATTGCCGTTTGATGCCGCGCATCAGCGCAAGCGTGGCGGAATCGATTTCCTGCGGCACGAATCGGCGCTTTTCGGTACCGATGCCGTGCTCCCCGGACAGCGTACCGCCCAGCGCCAGCACGCGCTGCATGATGGCATCGAGTGCCAGATGGGCGCGATCCATTTCGTCGGCGTCGTCGGGGTGCACCATCAGGTTGACGTGCAGGTTGCCGTTGCCGGCGTGGCCGAACGACACCACGGCCAGCCGGTGCGTGTCGGCGGTGTGGTCGATGAAGTCTACGAAGTCGGCGAGTTGGGACACCGGCACCACCACGTCCTCGTTGATCTTGAGCGGGGCGATCTGCTTGACCGCATGCGACAGCGATTTGCGCGCGGTCCACAGCTGCACGATGGCTTCGCGCGTGAAGCCGCTCTTCATTTCGAGCAGGCCGTTGCCGGCGAGCGCGGCTTCCAGCCCGGCGATCTGGCGCGGCAGGTCCGCGGCGGCGCCGTCGGCTTCGACCATCAGCAGCGCCCGCGTGCCGGGCGCCAGGTCGTCCGCGGCGCCGGTCGGGCGGATCGCGTCGATGGCACGGTGGTCCATGAATTCGAGCGCGCACGGCACCACGGCCTGATGCATGACGCGGCTGACCGCGTCGAGCGCGCTGCGGTTGTCGGCGAAGCACAGGCGCAGCGTGGCGACCGCTTCGGGCGCGGGCAGGAGTTTCAGTGTGGCTTCGGTGATCAGCGCGAGCGTGCCTTCGGAGCCGACCAGCAGGCGGGTGAGGTCGTAGCCGGTGACACCCTTGGTGGTGCGGCAGCCGGTGCGGATCTCCTGGCCGTCGCCGGTGACCGCGCGCAGCCCCAGCACGTAGTCGCGAGTGACGCCGTATTTCACCGCGCGCGGGCCGGCAGCATTCATCGCGAGGTTGCCACCGATGCGGCAATACGCGTTGCTGCCGGGGTCGGGCGGGTAGAACAGGCCGGCGCTGCGCGCAATGCGGTCGATTTCCTCGGTGACCACGCCGGGCTCGACGACGATCAGGCGGTTGGCGGGATCGAATTCGAGCACGCGGCGCATGCACTCGAAGCTGACCACCACGCTGCCGGGCGCGGGCAGCGCACCGCCGACGTTGCCGGAGCCGGCGCCGCGCGGCGTCAGCGCAATGCGGTGTTCGAATGCGATGTGCGCGAGCGCGGCGACGTCGTCGTGCGAGGTGGGAAACAGCACCGCGTCGGGCTCGACATGGCGTGGGGTTTCGTCGCTGCCATACAGCGTGCGGGTGGCCGCATCGTCGAACACGTGATCGGCGCCGAGGGCGGAACGGAAAGCGGCAAGCGCGCGATCGGACAGCATGGCAAACGGGGGAAAGCGGGGGTCAGGCCGAGTGCTCGGGCGGCAGCTGGGCACGCAGCTGGGCGATCATCTCGGCGTCGAAGTCCATGCCGATGTCCCAGCCCGGATTCAGCGCGATCGGCACGCCGCCGCCGATGCGGCGCAGCAGCCAGGAAAATTCGGTCAGCAGACCGCCGGAAAAATCGGGGTAATGCTCGGCGAACGGCTTCGCGCGCTCGGGGCTGGTGAACAGCACCAGCACGCGCTCGCCGTCCTCGTCCTCGATGATCAGCGGGTCGGCCTGGGTGCTGCGCTGGAAGCCCTGGATCGGGTTTTTTTCGTCGCGTACCGGCATGAACAGCTGCTGGTCGATCAGCTGCATCACAAAAGTTTCGGGTTCGAGCGTGCCGGCATGGACAGCAGCCAGCTGCTCTTCAAGCGCGTTATGGGGAATGAAATTCGTCATGGGCGTCGGGCGGGGCGGGTCAAGGGCCAGTGTAACGCAAGCGACGGCGCTTGCGCGCGCGAGCGCAGGGGCAGTCCTTTAGGGCATACGACTCCACACGCACTTCAGTGCGTAGTGGATCGGAGTCCTTTAGGGCTCCCAGCGCTCGGGATTGGCCCAGAAGCGGGAATTGAGCCAGTCCGGCACGCTCTTGTAGGTTTCGATGTCGTACTCATGGATGCGCATGCCCGCAGTCGCATCGGTGGCGCACAGCGTGAAGCCGAGCGCGCGAAACATCGCCTCGTCCAGCGCGCAGCCGGCGGGCACGGCCAGCAGGATATGCGGCGCAACGTACAGGCGCGTCCGGCCGATTAGTTGGCGCGCTGCGTTGGCGTCGAGGCCGTCCAGCGCGTCGATGCCCAGCGCCAGCGCGCACGGCAAGGGCGGCTGCGGCGTCGGCGACACCTGCGGTGTGGCGGGCAGCACGTCGCCGGCCAGTTGCCGCGCCGCCGCGTCGAGCGCACACACACTGGCGGGCCGGATCTCGCGCAGGCGGGCCTCCAGCTGCGCGCGCCAGTTAGGGCCTGTTAACACTAATTTCACGCCCGCGACGAGGTCGATTCGGGATGCAGGCCGCGAAGCGAGACGCGCCGCAGTGTCGTTCACTGCAAGCGGCTTGCGACAAAGGGATGCGCCCGAATCGGCCCGTCCCTTCGGGTTGTCGCGAGAAAGCGCGTCTGCGGCGTTGCGCCACTTGGCAAGGGATGGCCCTTGCCTGCGCGGCACGCCTTGCATCCATCGCTTTCTCGCGGCAACGCGGACGTGAAATTAGCATTAACACGCCCTATGCCTTGCGCGGCACGCGCACCAGCCGAGTGCGGGCGAGGCGGTCGTGCAGGAACTGGCGGTCGCGATCGAACAGCGCCCACCAGAACCCGGCGCCGGCCAGCATCAGGCCGACCAGCGCGAGCACAAAGCGCAGCGCGGCCTGTTTGAGCGAGATCGTGCCGCCGGCCAGGTTGACCAGGCGGATGCGCCAGGTCTTCATCGCCAGCGTCTGCCCGCTGCGCAGCCAGAATGTGCTGAAGTAGGCGAACAGCACGCCCAGCAGATACAGCTGAAAGGCCAGATGCCGCCAGCCGGTCTCGGCATTGCCTACCAGATAGAGAAAAGGCAGCGCGGCGATGAAGATCACCGCGGTGACGAGCAGCGCCTCGTAAATCATGGCGGCAATGCGTGCCAGGAAGGGGGCCGGGACGGGGGCTATTGCGTTGTCTTGCATGCTGGTTCTATATTCTGTCTGGCGCGACACTTTGCCACGGGTGCCGCAAGCATAAGCACAATTTAAAGGGGACTCGATGCATATCGTAAAGCAACTCATGGTGATTCCCGGCGTGGTCGCAGCCGGCGAGTATGCCTATCGCGGCGACCGCTTCTCGTACGAGGGCGCGCTGACCGACGAGTTTGCGCGCATGGCCTCGATCCTGTGCCGGGCCAATACGCTGTCGGTCAACATGCAGGCCGAGATATTCGACTCCTTTGCCGAAAACATCGGCTGTCGCCCGGTGCAGGGCTGGATCGCGCACGGTGACCAGATCACCATCTGCGCGGTGGGCAATTATTTTGCCTTCATCGAAAACCGCGACGAACTGCTGAACGACGTCATGACCATCATGCGGGCCAAGGTCGGCGACGTGCACGACGACCTGCTGGTCAACCTGTATGCCAAGCTGGGTGGCGATACCCGGGAAGCCTTGTACTGAAGACCGATACCAATAGGGAGAAAGCCGAATGAATCTGGAAAAAATGATGGATTTGCCGGGTGCGCTGGCCGCGTTCACCTACACCGACAAGGGCGAGCTGCAGTCGCACGTGCTGCGCGAGGGCACCGAGCTGACGCCGCAGGTGCTGGACCTGCTGGCGCACTCCTGCGTGGCCAATCTGGCGATTGCAGCGATGGAGGCGCGTGGTTGGGAAGCGCTCACGGGGCAGAGCGGCTTTCAGCCGCTGAAGGGCTTTTCGGTGGTCGGTCTGGAATGGTCGGTGATCGTCGACGGCAACTGCGGCGTGGTCGTCAAGAACCGGGACGCCGACTACGAAGCCTCGTTCAAAGCCGTGCAGTCAGCCTGAGGGTGCGCGTATGTCGCTGAGAAAAATTCTGGTGCTCGACGGCGTGACGGCGGTATGCCGTTTTCGCGACGATGGCGTGGTGATGGAGGCCGAGGGCATGCTGTCGCGCGATCAGATGGAACGCATGGCGAAGTTCGCCCAATGGTATCGCCGCATGGTGTCGGGCAATACCGACGTGCTGTCGCTGTTTTCGCAGATGCGCGGCTGGTCGCCGTCGCAGGGCTGGGTCGTGCAGGGTGCCGCGATGACAGTCTGCAGCGTGGGCAACATGGTCTGCATGATCGACAACGCGCAGGGCTCGCTCAACGAGATCATGCGTGCGCTGGGCGAAACCGCGCACGAATAGACAGGTTCAGCCGTTTCATCCTGAAAAACCCTCCGTGCGCGGAGGGTTTTTCATGCCCCAAACAGCCGTTTTGCAGGCAGAACGGGCAAAAAGTGCAGCGGACAGGCGTATTGGGCGGGTTTTCTTGACCGAAACGGGGCAAACCGATTACTCTCGCCGGTCCACCAACGAATTGATTTATTGCCAGATTATGGATGCCACGGGCGCCGAGATCGTTGTACGTTGTCTGGCTGAAGAGGGCGTCGAGTTCGTGTTCGGCTATCCCGGCGGGGCCGTGCTCAACATCTACGACGAAATCTTCAAGCAGAACAAATTCAAGCATGTGCTGGTGCGCCATGAACAGGCCGCCGTTCACGCGGCCGACGCCTATGCGCGGGCCACCGGCCGCGTCGGCGTGGCCCTGGTGACCTCGGGCCCCGGCGTCACCAACGCGGTGACCGGCATTGCCACCGCCTACATGGATTCGATTCCCATCGTCGTCGTCACCGGCCAGGTGCCGACGCCGGCGATCGGCCTGGATGCGTTCCAGGAAGTCGACACCGTCGGCATCACGCGTCCCTGCGTCAAGCACAACTTCCTGGTCAAGGACGTGAAGGATCTGGCGGCAACGATGAAGAAGGCCTTCATCATCGCTGCCACCGGCCGTCCGGGTCCGGTCGTGGTCGACGTGCCCAAGGACGTGACCGCGCACATCACCGATTTCGTCTATCCGGACACGGTGGAGATGCGTTCCTACAACCCGGTGGTCAAGGGCCACAGCGGGCAGATGAAGCGTGCGGTGCAGATGCTGCTCGAAGCGCGGCGCCCAATGATCTATGCCGGCGGCGGCGTGGTGCTGGGCGATGCCTCGGCGCAGTTGCTGGAACTGGCGCGCCTGCTGGGCTTCCCCGTCACCAACACCCTGATGGGCCTGGGCGGGCATCCCGCTACCGACAAGCAGAACCTCGGCATGCTCGGCATGCACGGCACCTACGAAGCCAACATGGCGATGCAGCACTGTGACGTGCTGCTGGCCGTCGGGGCGCGCTTCGACGACCGCGTGATCGGCAACCCAGCACACTTTGCGCGCGAGCAGCGCCGCATCATCCATATCGATGTCGACCCCTCGTCGATTTCCAAGCGCGTCAAAGTCGACGTGCCCATCGTCGGTGATGTCAAGAACGTGCTGAACGACATGCTGGCCCTGCTGAAGCAGGCCAAGGAAAAGCCCGATGCGCCCGCGCTGAATGCGTGGTGGACGCAGGTCGAATTGTGGCGCTCCAAGAACTGCCTCAAGTACAACCAGAACGGCGCCATCATCAAGCCGCAGTATGTGGTCGAAAAGCTGTGGGAAGTGACCCAGGGCGATGCCTACATCACCTCCGACGTCGGTCAACACCAGATGTGGGCGGCGCAGTATTACAAGTTCGACAAGCCGCGCCGCTGGATCAACTCCGGCGGCCTCGGCACCATGGGTGTCGGCCTGCCGTATGCGATGGGCGTGCAGCTCGCGTTCCCCGACGCGCAGGTCGCCTGCATCACCGGCGAGTCCTCGATCCAGATGTGCATCCAGGAACTGTCGACCTGCAAGCAGTACCGCATTCCGGTCAAGGTCGTCACGCTCAACAACCGCTACATGGGCATGGTGCGGCAGTGGCAGGAATTCTTCTATGGCAGCCGCTACGCCGAGTCCTATATGGAATCGCTGCCTGACTTCGTCAAGTTGGCCGAGGCCTACGGTCACATCGGCATGCGCATCGACAAGCCGGAAGACGTCGAGGGCGCGCTGAAGGAAGCCTTCTCGCCGGCGCTGAAGGAGCGTCTGGTGTTCATGGACTTCCAGACCGACCAGACTGAAAACGTCTTCCCGATGGTGGAAGGCGGCAAGGGCCTGTCCGAAATGATCCTGGCGGAGGAGCTATGAGACACATCATTTCCCTCCTGATGGAAAACGAAGCCGGCGCGCTGTCGCGCGTCGCCGGACTGTTCTCGGCGCGCGCCTACAACATCGAGTCGCTCACCGTGGCGCCGACCGAAGACGCCACGCTGTCGCGCATGACCATCGTCACCACCGGCTCGGAAGAAATTATCGAGCAGATCACCAAGCAGCTGAACAAGCTGGTCGACGTGATCAAGGTGATGGACCTGACCGAAGGCAGCCACATCGAGCGCGAGCTGATGCTGGTCAAGGTCAAGGCGGTCGGCATGGGACGCGAGGAAATGAAGCGCACCGCCGACATTTTCCGCGGCCGCATCATCGACGTCACCGAAGCGACCTACACCATTGAAATGACCGGCACCGGCTCCAAGCTGGATGCCTTTCTGGAAGCGATCGATTCCGCCTTCATCATCGAAACCGTGCGCACCGGCGCGTCTGGCATCGGACGCGGCGAGCGCAGTCTCAAAGTCTGATTTTTACTCTAGGAAATAGCATGAAAGTTTATTACGACAAGGACGCCGACCTTTCCCTCATCAAGAAGCGCAAGGTCGCCATCATCGGCTACGGCTCGCAGGGTCATGCCCACGCCAACAACCTGAAGGATTCCGGCGTGAAAGTCACCGTCGGTCTGCGCAAGGGCGGCGCTTCGTGGGACAAGGCCAAGAAGGCCAAGCTCGACGTCAAGGAAATTGCCGACGCAGTCAAGGCTGCCGATTTCGTCATGATCCTGATCCCCGACGAACTGATGGCGGGCACGTACTACAACGACATCGAGCCGAACCTGAAGAAGGGCGCCACGCTCGCCTTCGCCCACGGCTTCAACGTGCACTACAACCAGATCACCCCGCGCGCCGACCTCGACGTCGTGATGGTCGCCCCCAAGGGCCCCGGCCACCTGGTGCGTTCCACCTACACCCAGGGCGGCGGCGTGCCCTCGCTGATCGCGGTCTACCAGGACAAGTCCGGCAAGGCGCGTGATCTCGCGCTCTCGTACGCGGCGGCCAACGGCGGCACCAAGGGCGGCGTGATCGAAACTTCCTTCCGCGAAGAAACCGAAACCGACCTGTTCGGCGAGCAGGCCGTGCTGTGCGGTGGCTGTGTCGACCTGGTGAAGGCCGGCTTCGAGACCCTGACCGAAGCGGGCTACGCGCCCGAGATGGCCTACTTCGAGTGCCTGCACGAGCTGAAGCTGATCGTTGACCTGATGTACGAAGGCGGCATCGCCAACATGAACTACTCGATCTCCAACAACGCGGAATACGGCGAATACGTGACCGGCCCCAAGGTCATCAATGCGCAGTCCAAGACCGCGATGAAGGAGTGCCTCGACAACATCCAGAACGGCAACTACGCCAAGCAGTTCATCCTCGAAGGCCGCACCAACTACCCCGAGATGACCGCCCGCCGCCGTCTGAATGCCGAGCATCAAATCGAAATCGTCGGCGCCAAGCTGCGCGCGATGATGCCGTGGATCAGCAAGAACAAGCTGGTCGATCAATCTAAAAACTAAGGGACTAGGGGCTAGGATTCAGGATTCAGGGGGTTTTGTGCGGCTACGCCGCGCCTCTTGTTTTCCCTGAATCCTGATCCCTGAATCCTGACCCCTATGAACAAACATCCCCCTATCGCCCGCGAGGGCTGGCTGGTATTGCTGGCCGCATTTGCTGCCGCGCTCATTGCGACCTGGCTGGTCGGCTGGTGGTCGGTTCCGTTCTGGATCTGGGCGGTGTTCGCGCTGCAGTTCTTCCGTGATCCGGCGCGCGTGCCGCCGGCCGACGCCGACGCGGTGATCGCACCGGCCGACGGCCGCATTGTCGTGGTGGAAAAGGTTCGCGACGAATATCTGAATCGCGAGGCGCTGAAGATCAGCGTTTTCATGAACGTGTTCAACGTGCACTCGAACAAGAGCCCGGTCGACGGCGAGATCAAGGGCCTCTGGTACACGCCGGGCAGCTTCGTCAATGCAGACCTCGACAAGGCCTCCACCGAAAACGAGCGCAACGCGCTTCACATCGCCACCGCGCGCGGCGACGTCACCTGCGTTCAGATCGCCGGCCTGATCGCGCGCCGCATCCTGTGCTACGTCAAGCCGGGCGACACGCTGACGCGCGGCCAGCGCTACGGCTTCATCCGCTTCGGCTCGCGGGTCGATGTCTACCTGCCGGCCACGGCGCGCGCCGAAGTCTCGATTGGGCAGAAGGTCACCGGGGGGCGTACCATACTCGCTCGCTGGTAATCCTAATCCGAGGCTGTGCCTGCCCATGCTTGATTTCGAACGCCGCAAAGCCGAACTGAAACGCCCGCGAATGCGTGACCGCGGCATCTACCTGCTGCCCAACCTGTTCACCACCGGCGCGCTGTTTGCCGGCTTCTACGCCATCGTACAGGCGATGAATGGCCGCTACGAGTATGCCGCGGTGGCGATCTTCATCGCGATGGTGCTCGATGGGCTCGACGGTCGGGTGGCCCGCATGACGCACACCCAGAGCGCCTTCGGCGCCGAGTACGACAGCCTGTCCGACATGGTGTCGTTCGGCGTTGCCCCCGCGCTGGTGATCTATGAATTCGCGCTGCAGGACATGGGCAAGTTCGGCTGGATCGCCGCCTTCGTCTATTGCGCTGGCGCCGCACTCCGGCTGGCGCGCTTCAACACCCAACTCGACACCGTCACCGACAAGCGCTTCTTCCAGGGCCTGCCCAGCCCGGCGGCGGCGGCGCTGATCGCCGGCTTCATCTGGGTCATGGTCGAGTACGGCCTCACCGGTGACGATGCGCGCTGGCTGGCGGCGGCGATCGCGCTGTTCGGCGGCCTGTCCATGGTCAGCAACTTCCGCTTCTACAGCGGCAAGGAAATCAACCTCAGGAAGAGCGTGCCCTTCTTCGTCATCCTGCTGATCGTGCTGGCCTTCATCCTGGTCTCGACCAGCCCGCCCGAAGTGCTGTTCGGCGCGTTCGTGCTGTATGGCCTGTCGGGCTATGCCGACGCGCTGTGGCAGCTGCTGCAGCGCAGGAAGCAGGCCGCTGCGACGGCCCCCTTGCCGGACCGCGAAAAATAGATACAATTTAGACCATGTCTACTTGGCCGCAACCGTCCTGCCTTCTCTGTCTGTCGAACGTTCTGTTCGGCAGCCTGCTGCTGCGCGTCACGCGCACACATTAAATTCCCCTCCCTGCAGTACCCGCGCCGCCAGCTTCACGCGGCAACCCCGATATAATGCGTCGGCCCGAATCGACTGAACCCCGGCCCGACCCACCATGGAGCCTGCCATGAACGACCGTTTGTTTATTTTCGACACCACCTTGCGTGACGGCGAGCAAAGCCCCGGCGCCTCGATGACCAAGGAAGAGAAGCTCCGCATCGCGCGCCAGCTGGAAAAGCTCGGCGTCGACGTCATCGAAGCCGGATTTGCCGTCGCCAGTCCGGGCGACGCCGAAGCGATCCGCGCCATTGCCGAAACCATCAAGAACTCCACCATCTGCTCGCTGGCGCGCGCCAACGAGCGCGACATCCATGCCGCCGGCGGCGCCATCAAGCCGGCCAAGTCGGGGCGCATCCACACCTTCATCGCCACCAGCCCGATCCACATGGAAAAGAAGCTGCGCATGCAGCCCGACCAGGTGGTCGAGGCCGCGGTCAAGGCAGTCAAGCTCGCGCTCGAATACACCGACGACGTCGAGTTCTCGGCCGAGGATGCGGTGCGCTCCGAGATGGATTTCCTGGTGCGCGTGTTCGACGAGGTGATCAAGGCCGGCGCCAAAACCATCAACGTGCCCGACACCGTCGGCTACAGCATTCCGGCGCTGTGGGGCGAGCGCATGAAGCAGCTGATCGAGCGCGTGCCCGGCTCGGACAAGGTGATCTGGTCGACCCACTGCCACAACGACCTTGGCATGGCGGTCGCCAACTCGCTCGCCGCGGTGATGAACGGCGCGCGCCAGGTCGAGTGCACCATCAACGGGCTGGGCGAGCGCGCCGGCAACGCCTCGCTGGAAGAAATCGTGATGGCGGTGCGCACCCGCCGTGACGTGTTCAACTGCGACACCCGCATCGACGCGACGCAGATTGTGCCGGCGTCCAAGCTCGTCTCCACCATCACCGGCTACCCGGTGCAGCCCAACAAGGCCATCGTCGGGGCCAATGCCTTTGCGCATGAATCCGGCATCCACCAGGACGGCGTCCTCAAGCACCGCGAGACCTACGAAATCATGCGGGCCGAGGACGTCGGCTGGAACGCCAATCGGCTGACGCTCGGCAAGCTCTCGGGCCGCAACGCGTTCAAGACCAAGCTCGCCGAACTCGGCATCGTGCTCGACAGCGAGGAAGCGCTCAACACCGCCTTCGCCCGCTTCAAGGACCTCGCCGACAAGAAGCGCGAAATCTTCGACGAAGACCTGCAGGCGCTGGTCTCCGACGAGGGCTACGCGACCGAGCACGAGCGCTACAAGCTGGTGTCGATGAAAGTGTGCTCCGAGACCGGCGAAGTGCCGCACGCCAAGCTGGTGTTCACCGACGACGGCGCCGAATGGCATGCCGATGGCAACGGCTCGGGCCCGGTCGACGCCGCCTTCAAGGCGCTCGAATCGGTGGTCAACAGCGGCGCCGACCTGCTGCTGTACTCGGTCAACAACATCACCAGCGGCACCGACGCGCAGGGCGAAGTCACCGTGCGGCTGGCGCAGGACGGGCGCGTGGTCAACGGCCAGGGCGCCGACACCGACATCGTCGTGGCCTCGGCCAAGGCCTACCTGCACGCGCTGAACAAGCTGCACAGCAAGCGCGAGCGGGCGCATCCGCAGGTGTAGTAGCGTGATGCAGCAATGGAAAAACGCCCCGTCTGGGGCGTTTTTCATGGGCGTCCGGAAAGCGCGTCGACTCTGTGTCCCGGCCTACGGAGGCGGTCGCCGTTCGCGTTGTGAGTCATCGTTGGCCCGGGTCAGCCCGCCCGCCGCGACGGCGCGCTCAGCTTGGCGTAGTAGATCGCGGCGAAGAAGAACACCACCGACAGCAGCACCTCGACACCGGCGAGCCAGGCCGACAGGCCGCTGTCGGACCAGGCGCGCACCACGCCCTCGGTGAAGTAGGCGAGGATCAGCATCGGCGCCCATTGATAGGTATAGCGGCGGCCCTTGAGGATGCCCATCAGCGGCAACAGCAAGGGCAGCGTCTTGAATACCAGCGAAGAGCCGCCCGGGCGGATCGGCGCCAGCCACAGCTCCCACGCCAGGCACAGAAAAATCAGCGCGATCAGGCTCGCGCTCGCAGTAAGTTGCAGCGCCTTCATGCCGCCAGCTTCACGGCGGTTTCGGCCAGCCGCCTCCCGAGCGCGATGCACAGCGCGCGCTCGTCGTCGGTCAGCGGCTTGTCGTCGGCGGGGCCGGCCCAGTGGCTGGCGCCGTAGGGGGTGCCGCCGCTGGCGGTGTGGTTCACCTCGGCGAGCGTGTAGGGCAGGCCGACGATCAGCATGCCGTGGTGCAATAGCGGCAGCATCATGCTGGTCAGCGTGGTTTCCTGGCCGCCGTGCAGGCTGGCGGTGGAGGTGAACACCGCGGCGGGCTTGCCGACCAGCGTGCCCTTGGCCCACAGCGCGCCGGTGGTGTCGAGAAAATACTTCAGCGGCGCCGCCATGTTGCCGAAGCGCGTCGGCGAGCCGAGCGCGATGCCGGCGCACTGTTCGAGGTCGGCCAGCTCGACGTAGGGTGCGCCTTCGTCGGGCACAGGCGGCTCGGCCACCTGCGTGCGTGGCGCCACCGGTGGCACGGTGCGCACGCGTGCCGCGGCACCGGCCACCTGGTTGACGCCGCGCGCCACCAGCTGCGCCATCTCGCGCACGCTGCCGCCGGCGCTGTAGTAGAGGACAAGAATTTCGGTCATGGGGTCTCGTCTGCAAAAATGCTGAATTCGATCAGGTCGAAGCTCGGGGTCTGTTCCACCCGGCGACCAAAGGTGAGCGCGTAGTGATGGGGCGCGTGCCAGACGTCGGCATCCAGCCCCGACTGATACAGATGGCGCGGCAGCAGCAGGCGGTCATTCTGCTGCAGCGCCGCAATGCCGGGCACGAACAGCGCAGGTTCGGGCGCGACCTTGCGGCGGCCGCGCATCGGCTGCACCCACACCGGCTGGATCTGCGGCGACAGGCGCTCGACGCCGAGCTCGACCTGGCGCGCATCGCGCATCACGACCCAGCGGATCACCCCCAGCGCCCAGCCCCCCGTGTCGCTGCCGCCCATGGCCAGCGGGTCGCCCACCTTCAGGTTCAGCGGGGCATCGGGCGTGCCGCTCAGGGCCAGCCCGGCGGCGCTGTCGTTGCTGACGGTCCAGTGGGTGGCGTTGACCATGACCGGCATCGCCTGCGTGGTGCCGACATCGCCGATCGACATGCTGTCGCTATCGCCGGGCGGGGTGCTGTCCTGCGGCAGCGACTGCTCCAGCAGGCGATGGATCGCGCTGACGCCGGCCACCATCTGAAGATTGCTGCCCGACGTGGCAAAGCGCCGGAACGCGCGCTGCACGCCGCTGCTCCACAGCTTGAGCAGGCGCTGGAACAGCCGTCGGGTGAGGTCGACATTGATGTCGGACGGCAGGCCGATGCGGTGCGGCGATTCGCCGGCGCGCAGGCGCGCGGCGCTGTCGTGCAGATGGCGGCACAGCGCATCGGTGTCGAGCCAGCGTTGCGGCGGTTGCTCCGGCGGCAGATGGCTGGGTGGCACGTCGCCCGCGACTGGGATCGCAAAGCCGTGGTGGCCGGGCACCGGTGCCGGCACCAGCGTGGCCAGCGCGGCAAAGCGGTCCAGATACTGGCGCATCAGCAGCAATTCGGCGTTGCTCAGGCGCAACGGGTCGGCCCGCGCAATCAGCAGCGCCTGGCGGTAGGGCAGGCTGGGTGCCGGCGTGTCGTCGCTTGCGGTATCAGCCAGGTCCGCTTCCTGTACATGGGTCTGAACCTGGTGCAGGTCCTGCCACAGGCCGGCGGGCGGCGGCGTATGGGTCAGCGCGCAGGCCATCTGCAGGTCGCGCAGCGCGGCCTGCAGGTGGCTCGCGGCCTCAGCCACGTGCCGCGCGGTGGCGCGGCCGAAGCGGCGCTGCGTCAGTCCCAGCAGCACCTGCTTGTAGCCGAGACTGTGCTCGATGTGCAGTTCGCGCAGCAGCGCGCCGGCCTGGCGCAGTTGCGCGTGCGGCGGCACGCCGGCTTCAACCAGCCGGGCTTCCAGACCCGCGGCGACGCGCTGCACCGCCGGCCGGTACAGCGCCAGCAGCGTGGCGCGATCGTCCTCGGCCAGCGGGTGGCGATTGAGCGTAAACAGCGCCATCACCAGTTGTTGCGCCACGTCGGCCGGGCTGGCAAAAGGCAGCCGGTCGAGCCACTGCACCACCGCTTTCGGGCGCGTTTCCACCGTCTGCTTCAGCACCGAATCGGTGTCGGGAAGGTTGAAGGAGAGCATGGGGTCAGTCGAACACGACGGTCTTGTTGGCGTACACCAGCACGCGGTTGTCGAGGTGCCATTTCACGGCGCGCGACAGCACCACCTTTTCCAAGTCGGCGCCCTTGGTGATCAGATCGTCGAGGCTGTCGCGGTGCGAAATGCGCGCCACGTCCTGCTCGATGATCGGGCCGTCGTCCAGCGTTTCGGTCACGTAGTGCGCAGTCGCGCCGATCAGCTTGACGCCGCGCTCGAACGCCCGGTGATACGGCTTGGCGCCGTGAAACGCCGGCAGGAAGGAATGGTGGATATTGATGATGCGGTTGGGAAAGTGGCGGATGAAGTCAGCCGACAACACCTGCATGTAGCGCGCCAGCACGATGAAGTCGATTTTCTGGTCGCGCAGGATCGCCATCTGGATCTGCTCGGCCTCGTGCTTGCCATCCTTGTGCACCACCAGGTGCTGGTAGGGCACCCGGTAGGCGTCGGCCAGCCAGCGCGTGTCTTCGTGATTGCTGAGAATAATCGGCAGCTCGCAGTGCAGCTCGCCGCTCTGGTAGCGGTACAGCAGGTCGGCCAGGCAATGGTCGAACTTGGAGACGAACACGGCCAGACGTGGCTTGCGGCTCGACTCGGCCAGCCGCCAGGTCATCCCGAAGCGCTCGGCGATCGGGCCGAAGGCGGTGGCGAACTCGGCCAGGTCGAGGCTGAACTCCGCCAGTTCCCATTCCACCCGCATCAAGAACAGCTTCAGCTCGGCATCCTGATGCTGGTCGGCATGCAGGATGTTGGCGTTGTGCTGCAGCAGGAAATCGGCGATGGCGGCAACCAGCCCCTTCTGGTCGGGGCAGGAAATCAGCAATACGGCGGTATGACGCATGGTATTCCCGGCAATCTCGGGGCGGTTTTTTTCACCATCATAACCAAAACCCCTGCATTCCCGCAGGCAAATCCATGCCTTGTCAGCGGTTCGACAGCTGCGCGCGCAAGGATTCAGCAGTCTTTGCGCAGCGCCTCCCCGATTCGGCGCGGCGGATTCATCAAACGCTAACGCATTCATCGGGCTGGCCGGGCGTTTCTCGTCGCCAGGGCGCATTCTGCCTTTCAGCTGTGCAAATTTTAGGCATGCCGCCCGGCAAAAACTTTGATTTGCCATGGGATTTTCCGGGCCCCGAAAAAACCCTGCATCCGGATGCAATTCCGGGTTGACATGCCGGGCCGGACACCTAGAATTTGTACCTGCCCTCCGTCAGCACCACAATATGTTGTGAATAGAACTGTGCACGGGGGCTGGGAAAGCTGTGCATAAGTCGGGATAAGTTGTGAATCAACGACCGCGCAGCGCCTGGTTTTATGTCATCGCCACCAAGGAGCCCCCTCGATGCTGAACGTCGCCACCGAATCCGCTGCACCCCCGCCCATTCCCCCGCTTGAAACCGCCGAACCGACCCTGACCGACTCGCGCTACGCCGACTACAAGATCATCCGCCGCAACGGCTCGGTGGTCGGCTTTGCGCCCAGCAAGATCGCGATTGCCGTCACCAAGGCCTTCATCGCGGTGCAGGGCGGGCAGGCGGCAGCGTCGGCGCGCATCCGCGAACTGGTCGAGTCGATCACCGGCCAGGTGACCGCGGCGCTGATGCGGCGCACCCCCAACGGCGGCACCTTCCACATCGAGGACATCCAGGACCAGGTCGAACTGGCGCTGATGCGCTCGGGCGAGCATGAAGTCGCCCGCGCCTACGTGCTCTACCGCGAAAAGCGCACCCAGGAGCGCGCCGCGCAAAAGGCCGCCGGCGTGCCCGAAGCCCAGCTGCACGTGATCGAGGACGGCGTCAAAAAGCCGCTCGACACCGCGCGTCTGGCCGGCCTCTTGGCCGACGCCTGCACCGGCCTCGGCGACAACGTCAAGGCCGAGCCGATCATGCACACCGTGCTGCGCGACCTCTACGACGGCGTGCCGATGGCCGAAGTCGAAAAGGCGCTGGTGCTGGCCGCCCGCTCGATGATCGAGCAGGACCCCGGCTATTCCTTCGTCTCCGCACGCCTGCTGCTGAACTCCATCCGCCACGAAGTGCTGGGCGAAGCGGTGATGCAGGCGCAGATGGGCGAACGCTACGCCGAGTATTTCCCGCAATTCATCAAGAAGGGCATCGCCGCCGAACTGCTGGACGAGAAGCTCGCCCAGTTCGACCTGGCGCGCCTGGCCAAAGAGCTCGACGCCGGCCGTGACTACCAGTTCGGCTACCTCGGCCTGCAGACGCTGTACGACCGCTATTTCCTGCACATTGAAGAGTCGCGCATCGAACTGCCGCAGGCCTTCTTCCTGCGCGTGGCGATGGGCCTCGCGATCAACGAAGTCGATCGCGAGTCGCGCGCGATCGAGTTCTACCAGGTGCTGTCCTCGTTCGACTTCATGAGCTCGACCCCGACGCTGTTCAACGCCGGCACCCGTCATTCGCAATTGTCGTCGTGCTACCTGACCACCGTCACCGACGACCTCGACGGCATCTACCAGGCGATCAAGGAAAACGCGATGCTGCAGAAGTATGCCGGCGGCCTCGGCAACGACTGGACCCCGGTACGCGCGATGGGCGCCCGCATCAAGGGCACCAACGGCAAATCGCAGGGCGTCGTGCCCTTCCTCAAAGTCGTCAACGACACCGCGGTCGCGGTCAACCAGGGCGGCAAGCGCAAGGGCGCGGTCTGTGCCTACCTTGAAACCTGGCACCTCGACATCGAGGAATTCCTCGACCTGCGCAAGAACACCGGCGACGACCGCCGCCGCACCCACGACATGAACACCGCGAACTGGATTCCGGACCTGTTCATGCAGCGCGTGATGGAAGCCGGCGACTGGACGCTGTTCTCCCCCAACGACGTGCCCGACCTGCACGACCTGTACGGCCGCGCCTTCGCCGAAGCCTATTGCGAATACGAGCGCAAGGCCGACCGCGGCGAGATCAAGGTGTTCCGCCGCATTCCCGCGCTGCAGATGTGGCGCAAGATGCTGTCGATGCTGTTCGAAACCGGCCATCCCTGGATCACGTTCAAGGACCCGTGCAACATCCGCAGCCCGCAGCAGCACGTCGGCGTCGTCCACAGCTCCAACCTGTGCACCGAGATCACGCTCAATACCAACGAGCAGGAAGTCGCGGTCTGCAACCTCGGTTCGGTCAACCTCGTCAATCACCTGAAAGACGGCGCGCTGGATCTGGAGAAGCTGAAGGCCACGATCCACACCGCGATGCGCATGCTCGACAACGTCGTGGACGTCAACTACTACGCCGTCGGCAAGGCGCGCAATTCCAACCTCAAGCACCGTCCGGTGGGCCTCGGCATCATGGGCTTCCAGGATGCGCTGCAGGAACTGCGCGTGGCCTACGCGTCGAACGCGGCGGTGGATTTTGCCGACCGCTCGATGGAAGCCGTCGCCTACTACGCCTTCTGGGCGTCGACCGAACTGGCGCAGGAACGCGGCCGCTATTCCAGCTACGAAGGCAGCCTGTGGAGCCGCGGCATCCTGCCGCAGGATTCGCTGAAACTGCTGGCCGAAGAGCGCGGCGGCTACCTGGAAGTCGACATGAGCAGCACGCTCGACTGGAGCAGCCTGCGCGAGCGCATCAGCCAGTACGGCATGCGCAACTCCAACTGCCTGGCGATCGCGCCGACCGCGACGATTGCCAACATCGTCGGCGTCTCCGCGTCGATCGAGCCGACGTATCAGAACATCTACGTCAAATCCAACCTGTCGGGCGAATTCACCGTCGCCAACAAATACCTGGTCAACGACCTGAAGAAGCTGGGCCTGTGGGACGAGGTCATGGTCGCCGACATCAAGTACTTCGACGGCAGCCTGGCCAAGATCGACCGCATCCCGGCCGACATCCGCACGCTGTACGCCACCGCGTTCGAGATGGAAACCAGCTGGCTGGTCGAATGCGCGAGCCGTCGCCAGAAGTGGATCGACCAGGCGCAGAGCCTGAACATCTACATGGCCGGCGCCTCCGGCAAGAAGCTCGACGAGACCTACAAGCTGGCGTGGATTCGCGGCCTGAAGACCACGTATTACCTGCGCACGCTGGGGGCGACGTCGGCGGAGAAATCCACTGGAAAGGGCGGCGAGCTGAATGCTGTTTCTTCCAGCGGCGGCGCCGGGGCGATGGGCAGCCACGCGTCCGGGCCCAAGCACCTGCCGGAGCCGGAGATTGTCGGCCAGGCATGCACGATGCGGCCAGGGGATCCGGGGTTTGAGGAATGCGAGGCCTGCCAGTAAAGGGGCATACCGTCATTCCGGCGGTGCGTGGTTGTTACAGCTTTAGCTGTTTACAACCACGGCCTACCCCTTGCGGGTGAACGCCGGAATCCAGCGAATTTAACTGGACCCCGGCGTGCGCCGGGGTGACGAAAGAGGTTGTAGGAGGAGGGGCACTAAAGAAGAGGCAAACCTAGTCAATGGATGCCGTCGTGATGTGCGACGGTCCGTTGGCCGGGGGTAGCCCGGCGGCTAGTCACTTTCTCTTGCACGGCCAAGAGAAAGTAACCAAAGAGAAAGCCGCCCTGCTGCGCCACCCCTTCGGGGCGGGCCTCGACTGAACCGAGCCATCGGGGCGGCTGCGCAACTCGCCCTGGCGAGGCGCACAAAACGCGCCTCACTGCGGAGCTCAGACAGTGCTCGCCTTCATCCCCGCTGACTCGATCCAGTCGAGGTGGCGCAGAAGGGGACCAATAAGGAACGTCGGGTGGGCTTTCAGCCCGCTCAATAGATTAAAAGCAGTGTGGGCCCAGGCCCACTTTGGGAAAACCAAAGGAGATTTAGAACGATGCTGAATTTTGAAGAAGACTTCACCCCCGCCGTACAGCCCGCCATCGACGTGCCGGCTTTCCTGCGCAAGGAATCCACCGCACCGGCGGCCCACGTGGCCGACGCCCCGGCGGTAGCGCCGCAGACCCGCCGCGTGCAGGCTTCCGACAAGCGCGTGATCAACGGCGCGACGGATGTGAACCAGCTCGTCCCCTTCAAATACAAATGGGCGTGGGAAAAATACCTCGCCGGCTGCGCCAACCACTGGATGCCGCAGGAAGTAAACATGAGCCGCGACATTGCGCAGTGGAAAGACCCCACCGCGCTCACCGAAGACGAGCGCCGCCTGGTCAAGCGCAACCTCGGCTTCTTCGTCACCGCCGATTCGCTCGCCGCCAACAACATCGTGCTTGGCACTTATCGCCACATCACCGCGCCCGAGTGCCGCCAGTACCTGCTGCGCCAGGCGTTCGAAGAGGCCATCCACACCCACGCCTACCAGTACATCGTCGAAAGCCTGGGTCTGGACGAAGGCGAAATCTTCAACGCCTATCACGAAGTCGCCAGCATCCGCGACAAGGATGACTTCCTCATCCCCTTCATCGACACGCTGACCAACCCCGAATTCAAGACCGGCACCCCCGAGGCCGACCAGGCCCTGCTGAAGTCGCTGATCGTCTTCGCCTGCATCATGGAAGGCATCTTCTTCTACGTCGGCTTCGTGCAGATCCTCGCGCTGGGCCGCCAGAACAAGATGACCGGCGCCGCCGAGCAGTACCAGTACATCCTGCGCGACGAGTCCATGCACTGCAACTTCGGCATCGATCTCATCAACACCATCAAGCTGGAAAACCCCCACCTGTGGACCAGCGAGTTCAAGGCCGAAATCCGTGACCTGATCCAGAAGGGCGTCGAACTCGAATACCGCTACGCCGAAGACACCATGCCGCGCGGCGTGCTGGGCCTGAACTCGGCCCAGTTCAAGGAATACCTGCGCTTCATCGCCAACCGCCGCTGCCAGCAGATCGGCCTCGACGAAATGTTCCCCGGCGTCACCAACCCCTTCCCCTGGATGGCCGAGATGATCGATTTGAAGAAGGAGAAGAACTTCTTCGAGACGCGCGTCACGGAGTATCAGACGGGCGGGGCGTTGAGCTGGGATTGACCGGCTGGGATGACAAAAAGGCGCAGGAGACTGCGCCTTTTTTGTTGGCGTGGAGTGTTGATGCCAGATCCGATTCGGAAATCCATCGGCCCCATGGGCCAAGTGAATAATCGTTGGGCTTCGAAGGAGGAATAATGAATGACTGGTCAGTAGTTCTGGCTACGCTGCTTGGGCCGGTGCTTGCTGTGCAAGCTCAGAAGGCCGTTGAGCGCGCGCGTGAACGTGGGTCACGGAAGTCCTGGGTTTTCCATCAGCTGATGGCTACCCGTGCCGCGCGCGTTTCGTCTGAGCATGTCCAAGCATTAAATATGATTGACCTCGCCTTCTATGGTCAGAAAATTTTTGGCATTCACCGGCGCAGCAAATCTGAACAGTCCGTGATTGACACATGGCGCGAATACCACGACCACCTGAATACAAAGGTCGACGATGATGCACTGCGGATCTGGCACATTAATGGCGACGAACTTTTCATTAATATGCTTTTCGCTATGGCAGACGATGTGGGTTATAAGTTCGATCGCGTGCAGTTGAAAAAAGGTTCATATTCGCCAATCGCACACGGTGAACTAGAAGATCAACAAAGGGCACTTCGCAAACTGGCAATTGACGTACTTGCTGGTGATACCTCACTAAAGATGGAAGTAACTAGTTTCCCCATCCACGATGAAGCCCTTAAGGCACAGCTAGAGCTTCAATCAAAACTGTCCTCTGCCTTAGACGGCAGTGGCGCGCTTACAGTCGCTATCAAAGATGACAGTAAAGTTGAGTGACCTGAAGGAATTACCATAGAGTAACAAAAGGGGACCACGGTTTTCCTTAGACAAAAACAGGGGGGAGTGTAATGACTGGTGTGATTAGTGAGTGGATCGGGACATTGATCGTCATAGCAATTTTTACCATTTTTCCAGCGTATCTGCTCTGGAATGAATACAACATGGCAGTAGCCTTGGCTTTTTCCTCTATCTCGGCAACATCGCTGTCAATTTTCTGGAATACGAACAAAAAATAATCAAAGGGGCCAGGGTTAGCTCAATCTGACCTCATTTCAATTGCGCCCTTGACTGATGACACTACGCACGACCGTTTTCATCGCCACATCGCTCGACGGCTACATTGCCCGCGCGGACGGTGCGATCGACTGGCTGGAGCAAGCCAACCGGCACGTGCCCGCCGGGGAGGACTGCGGTTACGCGGCGCACATGGAATGGGGGCAAATGGGGTCAGACACCTTTTCCTCCCCGTTGTGCGCGAACAATTCGAATCCCCTTGGAGCAGAATGAAAAAAATTATTTTCGTTATCGGATTTGGATTGCTGCCAGTTATAGCGGCAAGTATTTTTGTCTACGTCGAAAGTTTCAGATATCACGGTCCTTCGTCGGAATACTGGACCGTTGCCCCTTGGTACATCATTGCGGCGATGCCAGTATCGCTGATGACATTTTCCATCGCGACAATAACGTTACTTGTTTACGGTGGGGTACCCGGTGGCCGTTCGCGAAAACGAGCAATAGCTTCAGCTTCATTTGCGCTGATGGTTCTGGTTGCCGTCGGGGCGGCAGGACTCTATTGGATGAACCAGAAAGAGCAGAAGCAAGACCTCAAGGACGAGCAGTTTCTCGCTCAGGAGTTTGTGAGGAAGAATCCGGCCGTGATTCAAGCTGTCGGCGAGAAGTTCGAGGTTTACCCGGCCGTAGTGGTCGGGCCAGTGCCTATTCGCTATGAGTTCTCCGTGAGATCCGGCGCCACGGTATATGCCATTGTTGATGTTTCCAGGGAGTCGGGGCGCCCGGAATTCAGCTTGGCCTGCATGACTCCAGTTTCTATTGGATACCGGGATTCATCGAAGCATCCCTGTGCGCACACAGAATAAGCACTGCAATTGCAATAACAAAAAAATGGGGTCAGCACCTTAATTGTCTGCAAGCCGCCCAGCTCGAGCGGTTGCACTGCATAAATGGGGTCAGACACCTTATTCATTCGGAATGTGATGATGAAAACCTTCGCCTTGGATTTTCTACGAATCGTTGTGTTCGCCCTGGCCATGCTGACCGGGGTGCATAATGCCAGCGCAGGCCAGTCAGATACGTGGTCACGGACTATTAAGCTCAGGATTGCCGCCGACATGGATTCAAGACAGCGGCCAGACTGGGAAAGCGAAATCAGAAGCTCGATCAATAGGGTTTCTGCAATTTGGGTGCGGGCATTCGGCATACGCTGGGAAGTCGTGGATGTCGTGCCCTGGGATGCGCCTGCCGAGAGCAAATTTCTGAGCACAGGCGAGCTGTTCGGGCACCTGAAAGCCAATATTGCGCTTTCG
>NZ_JAUYRI010000004.1 GCF_030696885.1 Thiobacillus sp. | reverse complement strand
GACCTCGACCTGCTGACCTTGCTCGCCAGCCAGATCGCCACTGCCATCGATAATAATAACCTGATCGAACAACTGGAGAGTGCCAATCAGGCGCTCTTCAGCGAAAAGGAAAAGGCCCAGGTTACGCTTTCGTCCATTGGTGATGCGGTCATCACCACGGATATCCAGGGACGTATCGAATATCTCAACCCAGTCGCTGAACAGCTCTTTTCCACTCAGTTGGGCGAAGCCAGATCAAAACAACTGGCGGAACTAGGAACCCTGCTCTTTGAGGATAGCCGCCAACCGGCCAACGACCTGGGGGCTCACTGCTTGCGTGAGAGGCTGCTTTCTCCTTCGTTCCCCACCCTTATTCTGGTAGGGCGTGACGGACGTGAAATTTACATCGAACCTAATGCCGCGCCTATTCGGGCTCATGATGGACAGGTCTTCGGCATTGCGCTCGTTTTCCGCGATGTCAGTCAGACGCGCGAACTTACCCAGCAACTCTCCTATCAGTCTACGCATGATGTCTTGACCGGTCTCTTCAACCGCCACGAGTTCGAATACCAGGTGAAACAGGCAATTCGAGATGCCCAGGTCAGTGGCAGGGAGCATAGCCTGCTTCATATGGATGTCGACCAGTTCAAGGTGATCAACGACACCTGTGGCCATGCCGCAGGCGACGAGCTGCTGCGCCAGCTGGCCCTGCTGCTGAAAGCCAACCTGCGCGAACGCGACACGCTGGCGCGTCTGGGCGGCGACGAATTCGCCCTGCTGCTGGAGAACTGCACGCCTACTGATGCGCTGGAAGTGGCGGATGCCTTCCGTGCCGAGGTGCAGCGCTTCCGCTTCAAATGGGGCGACCGCATTTTTGCGGTGGGCATGAGCGTGGGGCTGGTGGCGATCAACCGCGACAGCGGCAGCGCGGCCAACCTGCTGTCGGCGGCGGATGCCGCGTGCTATGTGGCCAAAGATCACGGGCGTAACCAGATACACGTATATGAGAGCCGTGACCACGATCTGGTGCGCCACCGTGGCGAAATGCAGTGGGTGGAGCGCATTCAGCGGGCGCTGGAGGAGCACCGGCTACGCCTGTCGTGGCAGGAAATCCGCCGCACCGACGGCGCTGTGGAACCGTGCCGCCACGTCGAGCTGTTGCTGCGCATGGTGGATGACGACGGCAGCGAGATTCTGCCGATGGCCTTCATTCCGGCGGCCGAGCGCTACTTCATCATGCCCGCCATCGACAGCTGGGTGATCAGCGAAACCTTGCATTTATGTCAGCGTTATCTGGCGGCCGAACGCGAGCAGCAGTGTCTGTTTGCGGTCAATCTGTCCGGCGCTTCGCTGAAGGATCCGGCGTTTCGCCGCATGCTGCTGACGAGTCTGCGCGAGAACCCCGACCTGGGGCCCCACCTGTGCTTCGAGATCACCGAGACGGCGGCCATCGGCAACCTCGCCGTCGTCAACGAATTCATCGGCGCGATGCGCGAGTTCGGCTGCCGCTTCGCGCTGGACGATTTCGGCAGCGGCCTGTCGTCCTTCACCTACCTGAAGAACCTGAAAGTGGATTACCTCAAGATCGACGGTGCTTTCGTGCGCGACATCACGACCAATGCGATCGACCGTGCGATGGTCGAGGCGATCCATCGCATCGGCCACCAGATGGGACTGAAGACCGTGGCCGAATATGTCGAGGCGGATGCGACACTGGCGATGCTGCGCGAGATCGGCGTGGACTATGCGCAGGGCAACGGGCTGCATGCGCCCGAACCGCTGGAGACGCTGTGCGGTGGGTCGACCTGAGCGGCGCGGACCTTTAGTCCGCCACGCCGAAACCGGCGTCGATGATCGCCTGCACCAGCGCCGCGCGATCGGTGCGTGCGGCGTCGTAGACCACACGGGCCTGACCGGGCTGTAGCGTCACCTCGGCGGTCTGCACGCCAGGCACGGCGGTCAACACCCGCTGCACGCTGTTGACGCAGCCGCCGCAGGTCATGCCGGTCACCGGCAAAATAATGTCGTTCATGTGGACCTCGGTCGGGACACTCAAACCCTGATTCTAAGCCAGCCAAAAAACAAAAGCCCGCGGTGGAGCCGCGGGCTTTTCGTGTCGGGACCGCCTTACTTTTTGCGCGGCCGCTTGCGCAGGGTTTCCTTGGTGTGGTCGATCAGGCGGTCGGCCACCACTTCGGCATCCACGCTGAAGCTGCCGTCGGCGAGCGCGGCCTTGACCGATTCCACCTTGCCGAGATTGGTGACGTCGACCGAAGCCAGCTCGGCTTCCAGCGAGCGGACACGGGTGCTCGACTCGGTCAGCGTCAGCGAGTCGCTGCCGCCGGCGCTGGAGGCAGGGGCCTTGCCGCCGCCCTTGCCCTTGGTGGCGGAAACTTTGGAGGCGGCGGGCGGGGTGATGCGCTTGTCGATTTTCACGGGAAGTCCTGGGTCGCGGTTGTCTGATATCTATGACTGCTTTGGCAGTCAAAGGTTTATCGGCGAAGCCCGTGTTTTCTTTAGCCGTTTTGCCGGGCTGCGCCAAGCAGCGGCACCACCCCGTCCAATCCAACCTGGTTCAGCGCGTAGCTGGCCTGCGTGCGCACCACCGGCTTGGCGCGGTAGGCGATGCTGACGCCGGCTTCGGCCATCATTTTCAGGTCGTTGGCGCCGTCGCCCATCGCGATGACCTGGTCCTTCACCAGTCCCAGCTCGCTGCGCACGCGCTTCAACCAGTCGGCCTTGCCCTGCGCGTCGACGATGCCGCCCAGCACGCGCCCGGTCAGCTTGCCGGCCGCCACGTCCAATGTATTGGCGGCAGTGTAGTCCAGCCCCAGGCGGGGCTTCAGGCGTTCGGTGAAGAAAGTGAAGCCGCCCGACACCAGCAGGGTTTTGATCCCGGCCGCACGCGCCGCTGCCAGCAGGGTTTCAGCGCCCGGGGACAGCTGCAGGCGCTCGTCGTAGACCCGCTGCAGCGCGGATTGATCCAGGCCTTCGAGCAGTGACACCCGGCGGCGCAGGCTTTCGGCAAAGTCGATCTCGCCGCGCATCGCGGCTTCGGTGATCGCCGAGACCTGCGGCTTCAGCCCCTGCATGTCGGCGATCTCGTCGATGCACTCGATGGTGATCAGCGTCGAGTCCATGTCCATCACCAGCAGGCCGAAGTCGTCGATGCGGCGTTCGGCCGGAACCCAGCCGCAGTCGAAGCGGTTTTCCTCGCAGAAGGCGGCGACGGCATCGCTCTGGCCGGCGTCGGCCGCCACCAGGCGGAAGGCTGTCGGCGTCACCGCTTCGATGGCGGTGGCTGCGGTCAGCTTGGCGAGCTGCTTCAGGTCGGGGGTGGGGACGTCGGGTCCCTGCACGATCAGGTTCATGGATGCGTTATTTCAACAGGTTGAAGAAGGTGATGACGTTGGCCGCGCGGACCTCGGGCGCGGGCGAAGCCACCGTCCAGCGCAGGCGGTTTTCGCCCGCCAGCTTGAGGTCGCGCCGGGTCTGGATCAGCTGGATGATACGGCCGGGATCGATCGGCGGCTGCGGCACGAATTGCAGCAGGATGGCCTCGCCGCTGGCGTCGACTTTCATGATGCCAAGCGTTTTTGCGGCCAGCCGCAGCCGGTGCGTGTCGAGCAGCGCGCGCGCGGGGTCGGGCAGATGGCCATAGCGGTCGATCAGTTCTTCCTGCAGTTGGGTCAGTTCCTCGGCGTCGTGCGCGCTGGCTAGTCGCTTGTACAGCACCAGTCGCTCGTGCACATCGGGACAGTAGTCCACCGGCAACAGCGCCGGCGTGTGCAGGTTGATCTCGGACACCACGCCCAGCGGCTGGCTCATGTCCGGCTCCTTGCCGGCCTTCAGGCTCGCCACCGCGCCGGCCAGCATGTCGTTGTAGAGCGAAAAACCGACTTCGATGATTTCGCCGCTCTGCTTGTCGCCCAGTACTTCGCCGGCGCCGCGGATTTCCATGTCCTGCATCGCCAGATGGAAACCCGAGCCCAGCTCTTCCAGCAACTGGATCGCTTCCAGGCGCTTCTTCGCCTGCGGCGTCAGCGTGCGGTCTTCCTCCACCAGCAGATAGGCGAAGGCCTGGTGGTGCGAGCGCCCAACGCGGCCGCGCAACTGATGCAGCTGCGCCAGCCCGAACTTGTCGGCGCGGTTGATCAGGATGGTGTTGGCGGTCGGCACGTCGATGCCGGTCTCGATGATGGTGGTGCACAGCAGGATGTCAAAGCGCTGCTGGTAGAAGTCGCGCATCACCTGTTCCAGTTCGCGTTCGCCCTGCTGGCCGTGGCCGACGCGAATGCGCGCTTCCGGCAGCAG
>NZ_JAUYRI010000008.1 GCF_030696885.1 Thiobacillus sp. | reverse complement strand
CCCCATTTGAAGCGGAAGCGCTGCACCTCGGCGCGGAAGGCATCTGCCACTTCCAGCGCATCGGCGGGCGTGCAGTTCTCCAGCAGCAGGGCGAATTCGTCGCCGCCCAGGCGGGCCAGCGTGTCGCGTTCGCGCAGATTGGCTTTCAGTAGCAGCGCCAGTTGGCGCAGCAGCTCGTCGCCCGCCGCGTGGCCGCAGGTGTCATTGATCACCTTGAACTGGTCGAGGTCCATGTAGCACAGCGCATGCTCACGGCCCTGCTGCAGCGACGACAGCAACATGCGCTCGAGCCGCTGCTCGAACTCGCGGCGGTTGATCAGCCCGGTCAGGCCGTCGTGGCTGGCCTGATACACCAGGCGCGCAGTGGCTTGGTCGATCTTCTCCTGCATCTGGTCCTGCATGGTCTGCAAATGCGAGGCCATGTGATTGACGCCGCGCTGCAGCATGCCCAGTTCGGCCCCGCCGGTCTGCGCCACCCGTTCATCCAGATGCCCCTCGCCGATGCGGCTCACCGTGTGCGTCAGCGACAGGATCGGCCGCGTGATCTGGCGCCCGATGCGCCAGGCAAAGAAGAAGCTGACGCCTAGACCGGCCAGCAGGATGGCCAGGCTGCGGACAATGGCGTCGCGCTGGCTCTGGATGGTGGCGCTGCGCGACACGTCCAGCCCGACCCAGCCGAGCAGCCGGGTCGAACGGGGCGACGCGGCAGACTGGGTGGTAACCGCATGGAAATCGTCCACCGCCACCTCGGTCTGGGTGATCGGTGCAAAGTACACCAGGTGGTCCGGATACTCGACCTGGTGAATGCGGTCGTCCGGCAGGCGCGTCCGCATGTCGCCGTTCCAGGTGCTGAGCCCCACCTGCGCCAGCACGTGGCCGCTGTCGGTGAACACCGCCACGCCGCGAATGTCGGGCTCGATGGCGGCTTTTTCGAGCAGGTTCTGCAACACCTCGAAGTTGCCCGACACCACGCCGTATTCGGCGGCCGGTGCCAGCTGCCGGGCAATCGCCACCGAGCGGGTGCGCAGCGACTGGTCGAGGTCGTCGATTTTTGCGGTGATCAGCTGGAACAGCAGCAGCACGCCGATGATCGCCACTGGCACCACCGCCAGCCCGACCACGCGTCCGCGTATCCCCAATGAAGTCATCATCAGCGCCCGCCTCCCAATTGTTTTTCCAGCTCGGCTTCCGGCGGCAAGACGAAGCCGAGCGAGCGCGCCACCTGCTCGTTGATCGAAACATCGAAATACACGGGGTGGGCAGGCGGCGGCAGCCGCAGCGGTCCGGCATTCAATACCTGATTGATCCATTCGGCGGCCTGCCGGCCGATGTGCGCGGGGCTGGAATGCAGCGACAAGAGCGCACCCGCCCGCGTCAGCGACTGCGAATAACCGAGCACCGGCACGCGGTAGCGGTACGACGTGAGGAACAGGCTTTGCGCGGTATTGCGGTTGAACACCTGCGGATCGGGCACCGCCAGCAGCAGGTCGGCATTCGCCAGAACCTGCTCAAGCGGGCCGATCAGGCGCGCATCCGGCGCCAGTTCCTGCCATACCATGCCGAGCCGCTGCGTCCGCAGTGCGTCGTCCAGTTCGGCCAGCAGCAGCGGCTGCCCGGCGCTGGTCAGCACGCCCACACGCTGCGCCTCAGGAAAGGCCAGGCGAATGATCTGTGCCTGTCGCTCGGGCGGCTGGTCGAGAAAAATGGCCGATGCGAGTCGGCGGCCGCCATCGCTCAAACGGCTGCGGCCACCGCCGACATACCAGCTGCGCGGCACCAGTACCGCAAGCATCGGCGTGCGCAGCGGCTGCGCGGCCAGGGACTCGGCGGCCCGCACGCCCACCGCCACCGCCAGCCGCGATTCGTTCAACGCGGCAGTGGCCAGGCCCACGGCATAGGCCTGCTGAACCTCGTGGCCGCGCTCGGCCAGATGGGCCCGCACGACCTGATAGACCTCCTGATAGGGCGCCGAGTCATCGCTCAGCACCACCGCCACCTGCGCGGCAAGCGCCTGTCCCACACCCATCGCCAGGACGGCGAATGCCAAGCCCCATCGCGCCAGCCTGTGCAGCGTGCTGTCTGCAAGCGATAGACTTGCCGTCAAACCGCCTCCGGTCCTGCGCTCCACAGGCAGGTCCCCTGAGACTCGCGGGCGATCGCCTCGAGCAGGTCCGCATGCGCCGCCTGCTCCGCGGCCGAGGCCGGCAGCAGGATCGGGCTGGGCCGTGCGCGCGCGGCGGCCTGAGCGACCCCGGCGCTGCGCGCCTCCAGCCCGATCGACAGGCTTTCCTGACCGCGCGTCAGCGCCAGGTACACCGCCGCCAGCAGTTCGCAGTCGAGTAGCGCGCCGTGCAGCGTGCGCGCCGCGTTGTCGACGCCATAGTGCTTGCACAGCGCGTCCAAGTTGTTGCGCTGTCCGGGACGCAGCGCCTTGGCCATCGCCAGCGTGTCGGTCACGCCGTCGCACCAGGTCGGCAGCGGCGCCATGTCGAGCAGACGCAGCTCCATGTTGAGGAAGCCGACGTCGAACGGTGCGTTGTGAATGATGAGTTCGGCGCCCTGGATGAAATCGACAAACTCCTGCGCAATGTCGGCAAAGCGCGGCTTGTCCTGCAGAAACTCGGGCGTGATGCCGTGTACCTGCATCGCCCCGGCGTCGATGTCGCGGTCCGGGTTCACATAGCGGTGAAGATGATTGCCGGTCAGTCGCCGGTTGACCATTTCCACCGCCGCCACTTCGATGACGCGATGGCCCTGGTTAGGATCGAGGCCGGTGGTTTCGGTATCGAGAATGATTTGCCGCATGGTTTCTAACCGTTCTGCAGCGCCTGCAGCACGCCCTGGTTGGCGAGCGCATCGGCGCGTTCGTTTTCGGGATGGCCGGAATGGCCTCTCACCCATTTCCATTCGATGCGGTGCAACTGGGTCAAGGAATCCAGCTGCAGCCACAGGTCCTGGTTCTTGACGGGTTTGCCGTCGGCGGTGCGCCAGTTGCGCCGTTTCCAGCCGGCCATCCATTCGCTGATGCCTTTTTGCACGTACTGCGAGTCGGTGTGGACCTCGACCGTGGACGGACGCTTCAAGGATTCCAGCGCGCGGATCACCGCGGTCATTTCCATGCGGTTGTTGGTGGTGTCGGCCTCGCCGCCGCAGATTTCCTTGCGGTGACCGTCCGTCACCAGGAGCACGCCCCAGCCGCCGACGCCCGGGTTGCCCTTGCAGGCGCCGTCGCTGTAGATGTAGATGGTGTCAGCGCTCACGACGCATCCGATACTGCTTGAGATTGACCACCTTGGCCGCGGGCGACAGCAGGCGCTGCGCCACCGGGGTTTTCCATTGCGGCAGGATGATGTTCATGCCCTGCACGCGCTTGACCGCCTGCAGGAAGTAGACGCCGCCGCCCATGGCCCACCAGCGGTCGCCGGCCGGTTCCATGAAGCGGGTGCGACGCAGCCAGTTGTCGCGATTGACCGGTGGCCGGTAGCAGCACATGCTGCCGGCCGCCACTTCGAATCCCAGCAGCGCCATCCAGTCCTTCACCCGCGAGATGTTGAGGAAATTGCCGTTCCACGGATAGCCGCGCTCGCCCCCCTGCATCACGCGCGCCAGCCCCCACAGGCTGCGCGGGTTGAATCCGGCCAGCACCAGGCGGCCTTCGGGACGCAGCACGCGCTCGGCCTCGCGCAGCACCTGATGCGGGTTGGCGCTGAACTCCAGCACGTGCGGCAGCAGCAGCAGATCGAGCGACTGGCCCTCGAACGGCAGGAACATGGGGTCGGCGCGCACGCCGGCGGGCGACTCCACCGCGCAGTTCACCCGCAGCGGAATCCGGCTGTTGCGCAGATAGTCGAGGTGCGGCAAGCCGACCTGGACGGCATTGAAACCGAACACATCCGACACCGCGTTGTCGAAATAGCGCTGCTCGCGAAACAGCAGATGCTGCCCCAGCGGCGTTTCAAACCATTCCGTATTCAGCTTGGATAACATAGCCACTCCTTTACTCCGGCCTCCTGCCCATGTTGACGCTCATTCCCCTGCCCGCGTTCGATGACAACTACATCTGGGTGCTGCACGACGACCATCACGCCGTCGCGGTCGATCCGGGCGATCCCGCGCCGCTGATCGCCTATCTCGACGCCCATCGGCTGACACTGACCGCGGTGCTGATCACCCACCATCATCGCGACCATACTGGCGGCAACACCCTGCTGCGTCAACGCTACGATTGCGCCATTCACGCCCCGGACAATCCGCGCATTCCCGCCGTCACCCATGTGCTGCGCGGCGGCGATACGCTGGACCTGGCGGCGCCCGCGCTGCACTTCGAGATCCTCGCCACGCCGGGCCACACGCTCGATCACATCAGCTACGTCGGCCACGGCTGCGTGTTCTGCGGCGACACCGTATTTGGCTGCGGCTGCGGCAAGCTGTTCGAAGGCACGCCGTCGATGATGGCCGCCAGCCTCGACGCGATTCTCAGCCTGCCCGATGCTACCCGAGTCTGCTGCGCGCACGAATACACCCTGAGCAATATTGACTTTGCCAAAACCATCGACGGCACAAATCCCGCGTTGCTTGAGCGCGAACGTGCCGACCGCGCCCTGCGCGCCCAGCATCAGCCCACCCTGCCCAGCACGCTGGCACTGGAAAAAACGACCAACCCCTTCCTGCGATTCCATGACCCCGACATGACGGCCTTTGCCGCGAATTACCTGAATCGCCGGCATCCCAGCCCGGCCGAGGTGTTCGGCGCCATCCGCGCCGCCAAGGACGCCTGGGACGGTTGACCGCATCCGCCCCGGCCCCTACGATGGGGGCTCTGTTGAATACGGGAGACCGTCTTGCCCGGCATCCATCCGGCCCGCCTGTTGCGGGCCCGCACCCTCCCCCACCGATTCGCCCTCGCCCTGCTGGCGCTGTGTTGCGCCAGCCCGCTGCTGGCCGAGGCGCTACCCGAAGAAATCGCGCCTGCGCCGATGGCGCTGGAGTGGCACACCGATATTCCCGCCGACGATGCTGAACCCGCAGTCGACGCCGGCCACGACGACGTCTGGCAGCGTATCCGCGCGGGCTTTCGCATCGACGACACGGCCACGGCGAATCCGCTGGTGGGCGACCATGCGGCATGGTTTGCCGCGCGCCCGGACAACGTGCGCCGCCTGGCCGTGCGCGCACGGCCCTACCTCTATCACATCGTCGAGGAACTCGACCGCCGCGCGATGCCGATGGAAATCGCGCTGCTGCCGATGATCGAGAGCGCGTTCAACCCGGCCGCGCTGTCGCCGTCGGCCGCCTCCGGCATCTGGCAGTTCATTCCCTCCACCGGTCGCCACTACGGCCTCAGGCAGGACAGCTGGTACGACGGCCGGCGCGACTTCACCGCGGCGACCAACGCCGCGCTCGACTATCTGGGCAAGCTGTATCTCGACTTCGGCGACTGGCAGCTGGCACTGGCGGCCTACAACTGCGGCGAGGGCTGCATTGCGCGCGCGATCCAGAACAATCTCCAGCAGGGACTGCCCACCGATTACGCCAGCCTGTCGCTGCCCAATGAAACTCGCCAGTACGTGCCCAAGCTGCTGGCGCTGCGGAACCTGATCCACGCGCCCGCGCTGCACGGCATCGCCATCGAACACCTGCCAAACCAGCCCTACTTCAGCCAGGTCACGGTCCACGCCAGCATGGACCTGCATTCCGCCGCGCGGCTGGCCGACATGAGCAGTGATGAATTCGCCGCGCTGAATGCCGCGTTTCCGCGCAAACTGATCCGTTCGGACACGCCGGTCAATCTGCTGGTGCCGGTCGACCGTACCGACACCTTCCAGCGCAATCTGGAGACCGGCCACTGGGATTCCTGGCAGCCCTATGCCGCGCAGCGCGGCGAGCAGGCCGCCGCCATCGCCCAGCGCTTCGACGTCAGCCTCGCGCGGCTCGAAGAGCACAACCAGATGCAGTTGAAAAAAGGCCGGCTGGTGCGCGCGCAGACCATCCTGGTGCCGGTCCGCAGCCGCGCCACCACCACGCAGCACACGCGGCCCGCGCGTCATGTGGTGCAGCGCGGCGACACGCTGTTCGGCATCGCGCGCAGCCACGGCCTGACGCTCGCCCGGATGACCGAGCTCAACCCCGGCCTCGATGCTGCACTGCGGCCTGGCCAAGTGCTGCAACTGCCCACCGGCACAGGCACACTGATGCCGGAAGGTCTGCAGGCCACCAGCCTGAAAACAAGCCCGACGCGGCCGGCCCCGTCAGTGCGCCACACGGTCCGGCGCGGCGACACGCTGCTCGACCTCGCCCAGCACTATGACGTCAGCCTGGGGCAACTGAAAACCTGGAATCCCACGATCGGACAACGCGGCCTGATCCGCGCAGGACAGCGCCTCGTCGTCAGCGCGCCCTGAGGCGGCGGGCGAACGCGTCAGTCGGGCTCGGGCGGATCGCCCGACTTGTCCGACATCAGGAGTGCCATCCCGACCGCAGCCAGCACCATCCACAGCACGGCCGCCCAGATGCCCAGCGCATCCGACAGCGGGCCCATGAAAAACATCATCAGCATCGCCACGGCGAGGACGCCGTTGCCGATCCAGAAGTTGCGTGAGTGCTTGCCGTGATTCAATTCAGTCTCCGGTTCTAGAGCCGCCCTGCTACCCAGTGGCAGCGCACCCAGTGGCCGTCGCCCAGGTCGGTGCGCTCGGGATAGGTTTGCCGGCACAGGGCGCCCGCCTTGGGACAGCGCGGATGGAAGTGGCAGCCGGCCGGCGGATTGAGCGGCGAGGGCTGGTCGCCCGCCAGCCGGATGATGCCTTCGCCGGCCGGCGGTTCGATGCGCGGCACCGCGCTCACCAGTGCCTGCGTGTAGGGATGGCGCGGCGCGCGTAGCACGTCGGCGGCGGCGCCCTGTTCGACGATGCGGCCGAGATACATCACCGCCACCGCGTGCGCCAGGTACTCGACCACCGCGAGGTTGTGGGTGATGAAGAGATAGGCCAGGCCCAGGTCGTTCTGCAGGTCCTTCAGCAGATTGAGAATCTGCGCCTGCACCGAGACGTCGAGCGCGCTGGTCGGCTCGTCGCAGATCACCAGCCGCGGCGACACTGCGAGTGCCCTCGCAATCGCGATACGCTGGCGCTGGCCGCCCGAGAACGCATGCGGATAGCGGCCGCCGGCATCGTCAGGCAGCCCCACCTGGCGCAGCAGTTGCGCCACCGCGTCGCGGCGCTGGGGCGCATTGCCCACCTTGAGCGCGTCCATGCCTTCGAGCAGGATGTCGGCCACCCGCATGCGCGGGTTGAGCGAGCTGTAGGGGTCCTGGAACACCATCTGCGCCTGTCGCCGCAGGCTGGAGGCATTCCGTGCGGTAATGGGCTCGCCGCCCAGCACGATGCTTCCCGCCGTCGGCTCGATCAGGCGCAGCAGCGCCTTGCCCACCGTGGTCTTGCCGCAGCCCGACTCGCCGACCAGCGCCAGCGTACGTCCCGCCTGGATATCGAGTGAGACGTCGTCGACCGCGCGCACGTGGCCGACGGTGCGCTGGATCAGGCCGCGCCGGATCGGGAAATGCACCTTGAGGCCTTCAACCTGCAGCAGGGGCTGCGCCGCCAGGGCCGCCGTCTGCGCAGTCACCGCGCGCACGGTGCTCGCCGGCAGTTGGCCGGCCAGATGGCAGCGCACGCGCTGGCCGTTGAGGTCCTGCCAGTCAGGCGATTCGTCGCGACAGCGCGCAATGGCATGCGGACAGCGCGGAGCGAAGCGGCAGCCGATCAGCACGCCATCGAGCGGCGGCACCTGGCCGGGAATCGTGGTCAACCGGCCGCCGTCGCCGGCACGCGGCAGCGCCTCGAACAGCATGCGGCTGTAGGGATGCTGCGGCGACGCGAAGAAGGCGTCGCGCGCGCCCTCCTCGACCAGTTCGCCGGCGTACATCACGCCGACGCGATCGGCATTTTCCGCCACCACGCCGAGATCGTGCGTGATCAGCAGCATCCCCATCTGGCGTTCGGCCTTGAGCCGGCGCAATACGTCGAGCACCTGCGCCTGGATGGTGACGTCGAGCGCGGTGGTCGGCTCGTCGGCGATCAGCAACCTGGGCTCGCCCGCCAGCGCCATCGCGATCATCACCCGCTGGCGCAGGCCACCCGACAATTCGAATGGGTAACTGTCGAGCCGGCGTGCCGCATCCGGCACGCTCACCGCGTCGAGCAGCGCGCGCGCGGCCTCTCGCGCCGCCTGTCCGTCCAGCGTGCGGTGCAGCGCCAGGGCCTCGCCGATCTGCGTGCCCACCTTGATCACCGGGTTCAGCGCCAGCATCGGCTCCTGGAAAATCATCGCCATACCACCGCCGCGAACCCCCCGCATCTCGCGTTCGGGCAGCGCCAGCACATCGGTTTCGCCGAGCTGCACGCGGCCCGAGACGACGCGGCCGCCATCCGGCAGCAGACGCATCAGCGATAACGCGGTGATCGACTTGCCGCAGCCGGACTCGCCCAGCAGCGCATAGGTTTCACCCGCCGCAATCCGGAACGACACGCCGTCGACCACCCGGGTGGAACCGAAGCCGGTGACGAGATCGCGCACCTCGAGCAGCGGTTTCATCGACGGCCTCCCAGGCGCGGATCAAACGCGTCGCGCACGCCGTCGGCAAACAGGTTGGCGGCCAGCACCAGCGTGAACATGAAAACGAACGCGGCGCCCAATTGCCACCAGACGACTGGCTCACGCGCGAGCTCGAGGCGCGCGCCGTTGATCATGTTGCCCCAGCTGTACATCGAGGGATCGACCCCGACGCCGACGTAGGACAGTACCGCTTCGGCCAGCACCAGACCGGAGAAATCGAGCACGATGGCGATCAGCACCAGATGGAACACGTTGGGGAAGATGTGGCGGCTGATGATGCGCGTGTGCGACACACCGAACGCCCGCGCCGCCTCGACGTAGTCGAGCGTTCTGAGCTTGAGCGATTCGCCGCGCAACAGGCGGGCAAGGCCGGTCCAGCTGGTGACGCCCATGATCAGGCATAGCGCCAGCAGCCGGATGTCGGCGCGCGCCGCCGCGGTATCGAACAACTCGGGATGGGATTCGATGGCGACCTGCACGATCAGGATCATCGCGGCAATCAGCAGCACGCCGGGAATGGAATTGAGCACGGTGTAGATGTACTGGATGACATCGTCGATCCAGCCGCGGAAATAGCCGGCAGCGATGCCGAAGCCGATCGCCAGCGGCAGCGTGACCAGCGTGGTGAGGGTGCCGATGACGAGGCCGGTGCGGATGCTCTTGAGGCTGATGTAAAGCACGTCCTGCCCAACCTTGTCGGTGCCGAACACGTGATAGCCCGACGCCAGTTGCGCCAGCACGCCGGCCAGCAGCAGCATCAGCGTCAGCACCAGCACGACAGTCCGCCCCGGCCAGCCGAGCGCGCCCGTCGCCCAGGCCTCCAGCCATGCGCCCATCTGCACCTGCGTGCGCCGTGCCTGCCACGCCGCCAGCAGGCCGAACAGCAGCAGACTCACCGCCAGGCCCTGCGCCAGTCCGACCAGCGTGCGCCGGGTGATGTCCGGTCCACGCTCGTCGGCGTGCGTCAGGTGCGCGCCGCCATATTTCAGGCGCGGGTGGTCGCGCACGGTTTCTCCGTCGCGCTGGATGAATTCCTTGGCATAGAGCTGCATCGCCAGCGGCGCCGAATAGGTTTTTTCCTGCCGCGTGCGCAGCCCGCTCACCAGCGCGTCGAACACCGACAGCACCTCGACCGAATACTGCGGCGCGTCGGCCGGACTGTCGGCCAGCCTTTCCCGGTAATGCAGCGAATCGAGCAGGCCGATCACCACGAACACGCCGAGCACCAGCGCCGCCCCCATCGCCATCGGCCGCTGCGCAACGTGCTTCCATGGCGCCCGCAGGTGCTCGTGGCGGCGGATGAACCAGACCAGCGCCAGCACGACGACCAGCAGCGCGAAAATCAGCGCATCGGTCCACAGGATCACCGGCATGAAGCTCACTGCAGCCTCACCCGCGGATCGACCCACGAATACGAAATGTCGGTCAGGATGAGGCCGATGATGTAGAGGAAGGAGCCGAGGAACACCATCGCGCGCACCACCGCAAAATCCTGCGCCTGGATCGCATCGATGGTGTAGCTGCCCAGCCCCGGAATGCCGAAGAAGGATTCAGTGATCAGGCTGCCCATGAACAGCAGCGGCAACACCACCACCACGCCGGTGAGAATCGGGATCATGCCGTTCTTCAGCACATGGCGGAACAGCACCCGCACTTCACTGAGTCCCTTGGCGCGCGCGGTGCGCACGTAGTCCCTGCCGATCTCCTCGAGGAAGATCGTGCGATACCAGCGCGCGCCGCTGCCGATACCGGCCACCACGCTGACCAGCACCGGTAGCAGGATGAAGCGGAAGCCGTCGATGCCGCCTGCAAAACCCGAGATCGGCAGCAGATTCCACAGCTTGGCGATGAAGTATTGCCCGGCAATGATGTAGAACAGGCCCGAGATCGACATCAGCACCACGCACAGCACCACGCCCCACAGGTCGAGGTAGGTGGCGCGGAAGAACACCATCAACAGCGCAAAGGTGATGTTGACCATCAGTCCGATCACCAGCACCGGCAGCGCGATCGCCAGGCTCGGTCCCATCCGCGTGCGGATTTCGTTGCCGATGTCGCGGCCGTCGTCACCCTTGCCGAATTCGAAGACGAACATGGCCGCCGAGTGCTTAAAGAAGATCGTGTCGGTGAACTGTTCGCTGCCTTTCGCCTCGGCATTCAACAACAGCGGCTTGTCGTAGCCGTGCTCGACTTTCCAGCGCTCGATCGCCTCCGGCGTCACGTGCTTGGCGCCGAGCTGTAGTCGCGCCATGTCGTCCGGCGTGTTGACGACGAAGAACAAAGCAAAAGTCAGCAGGTTGACCCCGATCAGGATCGGGATCGCGTACAGCAGCCGGCGCAGAATATAAGCGCCCATCAGGCGGTTTTCCTTTCATGCCGCCGCCACGCGATCGCCGCCGGCGCGATGACGGCGACCAGCGCCGCGATCAGCAGCGCGATCGGCCACAGCACTGGCTGGTTCCACGCCTCGCGCCGGGCCTCGCGCAGCGCCGGGTCGATGCGGCGGTACTTGAGCGTGTTGTTGGCCATCAGGTTGGGCTTGACGTTGTGTACCCAGCCATGGCGCAGGCCGAAGGACTTGGGATAGTACGCAAAGATCCACGGCGCATCGCGGCGCACGATTTCCAGCATGGCGTCGATCACCTGCTGGCGCTCGGGGCCGTTGTCCATGTCCTTCATGCGCTCGAACAGGCGGTTGAATTCCGGGTTGTCGTAGTTGGCCGCATTCTCGCCGCCGGTGCCGACTTTCTTGTGTAGGCCGTACAGCAGGAACAGAAAATTCTCCGGGTCGGGATAGTCGGCGTTCCAGCCCCATTCGAACAGCTGCGCGTTGCCCTTGCGGATCTTGTCCTGGAAGCGGTTGTAGTCGGTGCCGCGCACCACCAGTTGCACGTTGAGCTTGTCGAGCTGCTTTTTCATCCAGTCGAGCCGCGACTTGGCGTCGGGGCCGCTCGCCATGGTGTCGAAATACAGCACCAGCGGCTCGCCCGTCTTCGCGTTGCGGCCGTTCGGATAGCCTGCCTCGGCCAGCAGCTTTCTTGCCGCCTCGACTGGGCGCCGCTGGATGGCGCCGTCACGCGCCTCGTACACATACGGGTTCAGCCCGTCCACGCCGTCGACATAGCCGAACAGCCCCGGCGGGATCGGCCCCTGCGCGGGGATGCCGCGGCCATTGAGGAAAATCGAAATGAATTCGTCGTAGTCGAACGCAATCGACAGCGCCTGGCGCAGCTTCTGGCGGTCTTCACCGAGCCCGCCGACCACCGGGTCGAGCATGTTGAAACCGACATACCAGAGTGAGGCAGCCACCGCGGTGACGAGATGGATGTCCTTATCGCGCATGCTATCGGTGAGCTGCGGGTCGCCACCGGAAGTGAACTGCACGGCCTGGTCAAAGCTGTCCGAACTGATGCCCGAGCTGTCGTAATAGCCCTGCAGAAACTTGCTCCAGTAGGGGATGGTTTCCTTTTCCAGGCTGTACACGGCTGCGTCCACCAGCGGCAGCGGCTTGCCGGCATCCGCCAGCAGGCCGGCCGCGCGATCTTCGTCGTTGCCGTCCACCGGATAGGTTTCGCCGTGGTAATGCGGATTTTTCTTCAGCACCATGCGGCGGTTGGGATCGTTTTCCGCCATGTAGAACGGCCCGGTGCCGACCGGCTGCCAGTCGAGCGTCAGATTCCTGTCGGCCATGCCGGGCTGCGCGTAGAACACCTCGGCCTCCCACGGCACCGGCGCAAAGAACGGCATCGCCAGCCAGTAGATGAACTGCGGATACTTGCCCCTGATGCGGATGCGATAGGTATGGCGGTCGACCACCTCGGCGCCGGCGAGCGGAAAGTCGTCGAGGTTCAGCACGGCGTCCGGCTGCGCCTTCGCCACCTGCTGCATGGCCTCGCCCAGCTCTTTCAGACCGACGATGTGCTCGCTCATCAGGCCGAAGATCGGCGAGCTGAGGCTGGGATGGGCCAGACGCTTGATCTGGTACACATAGTCGGCCGCCACCAGTTCGCGCGTGCCGCTGTGCTCGAAATCGCCGATGCGGATCTTGCCGGCGACGTCCGTTGCGCTCAGTGCATGGTAACGATAGCGCCCCGCCGCATCCTGCGCAAACGCCGGATGCGGCTGGTAGCGGATGCCGGGGCGAATGCGGATGTCGTACACGCTTTCGGCAATCGCCGCTGCGGGCGCGTCGTCCGGCAGCGGCTTTCCGGCCGCATCGAGATAGCGCGGCGTGGGCACCGCCTCGGCAGTCAGCGGGATCAGTTCGTACGGGCGCTTGAGAAAGTGGTACTGCAGCGGCGGCTCGTAGATCTGGCCGGTGAACTCGACTTCGTTCGAGCTGTAGGAGCGCGCCGGATCAAGATGCTTGGGACGCTCGGAAAACGCGCTGTAGAGCACGTTGGCGTCCGCTTCGCTGCCGGGATAGGGATGATTGAGGCTGTCGCTGCAGCCTGCCGTCAGGCCCAGGCTCAAGCCCAGCAGTAGTATCGTCCCGGCACGTGTCATCCCGCAAGTGTACCCAAGCGCGCCGCCGGCGTCAGCCGCTATAATCCATGATTCTCAACTCTTCGAGACCACCATGGGATTTCTAGCAGGCAAGCGTTTGCTCATCACCGGCGTCATTTCCAACCGCTCCATCGCCTACGGTATTGCCAAGGCGTGCAAGCGCGAAGGCGCCGAACTCGCCTTCACCTACCAGGGCGAACGCATCAAGGACCGTGTCACCGAATTTGCCAAGGAATTCGACTCCAGCCTGGTATTCCCGTGCGACGTCGGCAGCGACGAGCAGATCGACGCCCTGTTTGCCGAGCTCGGCAAACACTGGGACGGCTTTGACGGTCTGGTGCATTCGGTCGCCTTCGCGCCGAAGGAAGCCCTGGCCGGCGATTACCTATCCTGCGTCACCCGCGAAAATTTTCGTATCGCCCACGACATCAGCTCCTACAGCTTCGCCGGGCTGGCCAAGGCCGCGCTGCCGATGATGGAAGGCCGCAACGCCGCACTGCTGACGCTGACCTACCTCGGTGCCATTCGCAGCGCGCCCAACTACAACGTGATGGGGCTGGCCAAGGCCAGCCTCGAATCCAACGTCTATTACATGGCACAAAGCCTCGGCCCCAAGGGCATTCGCGTCAACGCCGTCTCGGCCGGCCCGATCAAGACCCTGGCCGCCAGCGGCATTGCCAATTTCGGCGAGAAGCTCGACCTGGTCGCCAAGAACGCGCCCTTGCGCCGCAACGTGACGATTGACGAGGTGGGTAACGCCGCCGCCTTCCTGTTGTCGGATCTCGCGTCCGGCATCACCGGCGAAATTACCTACGTCGACGCCGGCTTCAACACCACCACCGGCGGCGGCGACTAGGCCTCCCCGCCTGCCAATAAAAAACGCGCCGTCATGGCGCGTTTTTTATTGGCGCTGAACGATGCAGCGCTTATTGATCCTCGACCGCATTCGGCTTGATTTTGACCTTGAGGCCGGCGGTGATCAGCGCCACCATCGCCTCCATGTCGGCACGCTGTTGCGCCTGGACGACGCCCGACTCGATCGACGCCACCAGCATCGGGTCGAGTTCGGCCGCGTCGAGCACACGGCTGACCCGCACGATCCGATAGCTGCCATCAGGGCGTGCGAAGCCGGCATAGGCGGGCAGCGTATCGGTGTTGACGCGGAACACGGCCTTGACGCCGGCGGCGTCGAGTTCGGGCGAAGGCTGGCGGCTCACCACCTGAAACGGCGACCAGTTCAGGCCGGCTTCCTCACCCTTGGCCAGCGTCTGGATCGTGGCCTGGCCCTTGTCCGCCAACTGCTTGGCACTCTGCGTTGCGCGCAGCTGCGACTCGATGGCTGCCGACACCTCGGCCAGCGGCCGCAGCCGTGCCGGCTTGTGCTCAGTCACGCGCGCCGCCACCAGGGTGCCGGGCTGCACCTCGATCGCCTCGGTGTTCTGCTTCGACTTGATCGACTCCGCACTGAACAGCGCAGCCGACAGACCCGCGTGGTTGAAAGGCGCCGGCGCCTCCCTGGCCGTCATCCAGCCGCTCTGCCGAATATCAAGCTTGACCGCGGTAGCGGCGGATTGCAGGCTGTCGGCGTTTTCGTATACCAGGTTGCTGAAGTTTTCGGCCAGCTCGGCGAACGCCTTTTGCGCCTGCTGCTGCCGCAGCTCCTCAATCACGGCACCCCGCACCGCAGCCAACGACGCGGTCTGCGCTGCCGCGATGCTGTCGAGGCGGATGATGTGATAACCGAAATCGGATTCCACCGGCCCACGGATCTCGTTCGGCTTCATGCTGAACACGGCGTCCTCGAACGGCTTGACCATCATGCCGCGGCCGAAGCTGCCCAGGCTGCCATCCATCGCGGCAGAGCCGGGGTCCTGCGATTCGCTGCGCGCCAGTTCGGCGAAACGCGCCGGGGCTTTCTGCAGGGTTTGCAACAGTTCGGTCGCTTTCGCCTTGGCCTGCGCGCGCGTGGCCGCATCGGCATCCTTGCCTGCGGCAATCAGAATGTGGCTTGCGCTGCGCTGCTCGGGCTGGCCGAACTGCGCGGCATTGGCCGCGTAGTAATCCGCGACCGTCTGCTCGCTCACGTTCATGCCTGCCGCCACGCTGGCGATGTCCAGCGTCAGGTACTCGACGCGCACCTGCTCGGGCTCGGTGTACTCGGCACGTCTGGCCGTGTACTCCCGCTCGACGTCAGCGGGCGTCACCTGAACCTGTGCGGCAACAGCGGATGCCGGAATGTCTGCCCAGGCGATTTCACGCTGCTGCGCAACCAGGCGGGCGATCTGTGTCAGCGCGGTATTGGACGCAAACGCGCCGAGCGCCACCGGACTGGCGATCGTTTCCAGCATGAAGGACTGTCGCAATTCGTTCTCGAACTGGGCGGGCGTGCGGCCATTCTGGCGCAGCACAGCTTCGTAGCGCTGCGGCGAGAACGCACCGTCCTGCTGAAATGCGGGGATCTGCGCCAGCACCGATGCGATGTAGGCATCGGGTGCATAAAGCTTGAGTTTGTGCGCTTCCTGCAGCAAGGCCTTGCGCTCGACCAGGCTGTCGAGCACCTGCTGGCGGAATTCCGCGGTCTCGGTGACGGCACGGTCGAAGGCGGGGCCGAGCGATTCGCGCATGCGTTCGCTTTGCATCTGGATTTCGCGGGTGAGCTCTTCACGCGAGACGGCCGTGTCGCCGACTTCGGCGACCACGCCACCGCTGCGATCACCCGACATGTAGGAATCGACACCGAACAGGGCGAACGTCACAGCGATCAGGCCCAGAATGATCTTGGCCACCCAGCCCTTTGCGTGATTGCGGATTGCTTCAAGCACGGTCTTCTACTCCGGTTATTGCGTCAGTTGGAATTCTCGCGCACTTTGCGTCTCGCGTCTCGTCTGCTGCGATGAAAAGTCGCATACAACCGAAAATCGGCGACACGCAAATTGCACAAATGAAAAAAGGCGAACTCGCGTTCGCCTTTTCGATGTTGGCGGAGTGGACGGGACTCGAACCCGCGACCCCCGGCGTGACAGGCCGGTATTCTAACCAACTGAACTACCACTCCCTAGATACTTGCTAAACGGTGCTGCCCAGACTCGGACGGCTTGTTATTCTTGACCCTGCTGGTGGGTGCTGAGGGGCTCGAACCCCCGACATTCGCCGTGTAAGGGCGACGCTCTACCAGCTGAGCTAAGCACCCGACAAAGACCAAAATTTTACAACATTTCTTCTGGTCTTGCCAAATGCGAATTGCGTTTTTTATTAGTTGATTGCGTCTTTCAGACCCTTGCCGGCGCGGAACTTCGGCACCTTGGCGGCCTTGATCTTGATCGCAGCGCCGGTGCGCGGGTTGCGGCCCGTACGTGCGGCACGCTTGCCGACGTAGAAGCTGCCAAAGCCCACCAGCGTAACCATGTCGCCTTTTTTCAGCGCTTTTTTCACGGCCTCGACCGCGGCGTCGAGCGCCCGACCGGCAGCAGCCTTGGAAATGTCGGCCGAGTCGGCGATGGCATCAATCAGTTCGGATTTGTTCACGTGTTGTCCCCTTCACTAAAGTGGCACAGGAAAACCCTGTGGGCGCTTTTATAACAATCCGCAAAACCTTGTGTCAAGCGGTTTTCCGGGCAATCGACAAAAAAATCCCGCGACTGGCGCGGGATTCAGCGATGCGATCGAAAAAGCTCAATGCTTGAGTGCGGCGGCGGCGCTGTCTTCGTCTTCTGGCACAGCGATTGCTGGCGTGTTCGCCTCGGGCTCGTCCGGCAACGGCTCGGGAACATGTTCCAGTGCCAATTCAAGAACTTGTTCGATCCACTTGACCGGATGGATGTCGAGCTTGTTCTTGATGTTGTCGGGAATCTCGGTCAGATCCTTGACGTTTTCCTGCGGGATCAGCACTGTCTTGATGCCGCCGCGATGCGCCGCCAACAATTTTTCCTTCAAGCCGCCGATCGGCAAAACTTCGCCGCGCAAAGTGATTTCGCCCGTCATTGCGACGTCCGCCCGCACCGGGATGCCGGTGAGAATCGACACCATCGAGGTGCAGATCGCGATACCGGCCGACGGACCGTCCTTCGGCGTCGCACCTTCCGGCAGGTGGATATGGATGTCGCGCTTCTGGTAGAAGTCGTCCTGGATGCCCAGCTTGCGCGCGCGCGAGCGCACCACCGACAGCGCGGCCTGGATGGATTCCTGCATCACTTCACCGAGCTTGCCGGTGGTGGTCATCTTGCCGCGTCCGGGCAATGAAACCGCTTCGATGGTCAGCAGTTCGCCACCGACTTCGGTCCACGCCAGACCCGTGACCTGACCCACCTGGTTGTTCTGCTCGGCAATGCCGAAACTGAAACGCCGCACGCCGAGGTATTTCTCCAGATTGCGTGAGGTCACCGAAATCTTGCTGCTCTTCTGCTTCTTCAGCAACAGCGCCTTGACGGCCTTGCGGCAAATCTTGGACACCTCGCGCTCGAGGCTGCGCACGCCCGCCTCGCGCGTGTAGTAGCGCACGATGTCACGCAGGGCGGATTCGGCAATCGCGAGTTCGCCTTCCTTGATGCCGTTGACCTTGAGCTGCTTGGGCACCAGATAGCGCAGGGCGATGTTGATCTTCTCGTCCTCGGTGTAGCCCGACAGGCGGATGACTTCCATCCGGTCCAGCAGAGGCGCAGGCAAATTGAGCGAGTTGGCGGTGGCGACGAACATCACGTCTGACAAGTCATATTCGACCTCGATGTAATGATCCTGGAAGGTGTGGTTCTGCTCGGGATCGAGCACTTCCAGCAGCGCCGAAGACGGGTCGCCGCGGAAATCCTGACCCATCTTGTCGACTTCATCGAGCAGGAACAGCGGGTTGCGCACCCCGACCTTGGTCAGGCTCTGCAGGATCTTGCCCGGCATCGAACCGATGTAGGTGCGGCGGTGGCCGCGAATCTCGGATTCGTCGCGCACACCGCCCAGCGCCATGCGCACGAACTTGCGATTGGTCGCACGCGCGATGGACTGGCCGAGCGAAGTCTTGCCGACGCCTGGGGGGCCCACCAAGCACAGGATCGGCGCCTTGACCTTGTCGACACGTTGCTGCACCGCGAGGTACTCCAGGATGCGTTCCTTGACCTTGTCGAGGCCGTAGTGGTCCTCATCGAGCACGCGCTCGGCCTTGAGCAGGTCCTTGCTGATCTTGGTTTTCTTTTTCCACGGCAAGCCGACCATCGCCTCGATGTAGCTGCGGATCACGGTGGCTTCGGCCGACATCGGCGACATCATGCGCAGCTTTTTCAGCTCGCCCAGCGCCTTGGCCTCGGCCTCCTTGGACATGTTGGCCTGCCGCACGCGGCCTTCCAGTTCTTCCTGTTCGGCACCTTCCTCGAGGTCGCCCAGTTCCTTCTGGATCGCCTTGACCTGCTCGTTGTGGGAATACTCGCGCTGGCTCTTCTCCATCTGGCGCTTGACGCGGCCACGGATGCGCTTTTCCACCTGCAGGATGTCGAGCTCGCCCTCCAGCAGGCCGAGCAGATGCTCGAGGCGCTTGTTGACGCCGATCATCTCCAGCACTTCCTGCTTTTGCTCCAGCTTCAGCGGCAGATGCGCAACGATGGTGTCGGCCAGCCGGCCGCCCTCGTCGATGCCCGACAGCGAGGTCAGGATTACCGGCGGAATCTTCTTGTTCAGTTTGACGTACTCGTCGAACTGCGTCAGCAGGGCGCGACGCATCGCTTCCACTTCAACCAGTTCCTCGCCTTCCGCGGGCAGGATTTCGGCGCGCGCGGACAAGTGCGTGCCGACATCGGTTACGTCCAGCACGCGGGCGCGCTGATTGCCTTCCACCAGTACCTTGACCGTGCCATCGGGCAATTTGAGCATCTGCAGGACGGTGGCCACGCTGCCGGTATCGTAGAGGTCTTCGGGCGTGGGATCGTCCTGCGCGGCGGTTTTCTGCGCCACCAACAGGATGCTCTTGCCGGATTCCATCGACGTTTCCAGCGCCTTGATCGACTTGGGACGGCCGACGAACAGCGGGATGACCATATGGGGGAAAACCACCACGTCCCTAAGCGGCAACAGCGGCAGATCGACCTGTTCCTTGGAGGTGTTGTCGCTCATCATGTTTTCCTGGTAAGTGTTGAGGAAAGGATGCGCGGCATTTCAACCACGCTCATCCACAGTTGGGGGGCATAGTTTGGAAATCAAGGTGGCTGACAGGTTCCCTATCAGCCATTTTTACTTCAGGCGCCTGCAGCCAGCGGCTGCTCGCCCTCGTCCGAATAGATCAGCAAGGGCTTGCCGTCACCGCTCACCAGCCCGTTGTCGACCACCACCTTGACGACCCCTTTGAGGGAAGGGAGATCGTACATGGTGTCGAGCAGTGCATGCTCGATGATCGAACGCAGGCCACGCGCACCGGTGCGGCGCGCCAGCGCGCGCTTGGCGATGGCATTCAGTGCATCCTCGCGGAATTCGAGATCGACGCCTTCCATCTTGAAGAGTTTGATGAACTGCTTGGTCAGCGCGTTCTTCGGCTCGGTCAGGATCTGCACCAGCGCGGCCTCATCCAGTTCATCCAGGGTTGCGACGACCGGCAAACGTCCGACAAATTCGGGGATCAGACCATATTTGATCAGATCTTCGGGCTCAACCTGATGCAGCAGTTCGACGTCGCGCTTGGTTTCGTCGACATTCTTGACCTGCGCGCCGAAGCCGATGCCGCCTTTTTCGGTGCGGCCGCGAATGACTTTTTCCAGTCCACTGAAGGCGCCGCCGCAGACGAACAGGATGTTGCTGGTGTCGACCTGGACGAATTCCTGATTCGGATGCTTGCGTCCACCCTGCGGCGGCACCGAGGCGGTGGTGCCCTCGATCAGTTTCAGCAGCGCCTGCTGTACACCTTCACCCGACACGTCGCGGGTGATCGAAGGGTTGTCGGCCTTGCGCGAGATCTTGTCGATTTCATCAATGTAGACGATGCCCTGCTTGGCCTTGTCGACGTCGTAGTCGCACTTCTGCAAGAGCTTCTGGATGATGTTCTCGACATCCTCGCCCACGTAGCCCGCTTCGGTCAGCGTGGTCGCGTCGGCGATCACGAAAGGCACATTCAGCAGACGCGCCAGGGTTTGCGCGAGCAGGGTCTTGCCCGAGCCGGTCGGGCCGATCAGCAGGATATTGCTCTTGGCCAGTTCGACTTCGCCGGTACCGGCATTGCTGCGCAGCCGTTTGTAATGGTTGTAAACCGCGACCGCGAGTGCCTTTTTGGCCTGGCTCTGGCCGATCACGTACTGATCCAGAATGTCGCTGATCTCATGCGGCGTCGGCAGATCGGAGCTTGCGCCCTTCTGGCTGTCGGCCTGCTGGATTTCCTCGCGGATGATGTCGTTGCACAGCTCGACGCACTCGTCGCAAATGAATACCGACGGTCCGGCAATCAGCTTGCGCACTTCGTGCTGGCTCTTGCCGCAGAAAGAGCAGTAGAGAAGTTTGTCGCTCGATCCTTTGTCTGCCATGCCCATATCCTTGCCTAGTTGCCCGCTGCTTCGATGCGGCTGGTCAGCACCTTGTCGACCAGGCCATAGTTCACTGCGTCGTCCGCGCTCATGAAGTTGTCGCGATCGGTATCGCGATCGATCACGTCAATGCTCTGCCCGGTGTGCTTGGCCAGCATCTCGTTGAGGCGCGCTTTCAGATAGAGGATTTCCTTGGCGTGGATGGCGATATCCGACGCCTGGCCCTGGAAGCCGCCCAGCGGCTGGTGAATCATCACGCGCGAGTTGGGCAGGCAGTAGCGCTTGCCCTTGGCGCCCGCGGTCAGCAGGAACGCGCCCATGCTGGCCGCCTGACCGATGCACAGGGTCGACACGTCCGGCTTGATGAACTGCATGGTGTCGTAGATCGCCAAGCCTGCCGATACCGAGCCGCCGGGCGAGTTGATGTAGAGGTAGATGTCTTTGTCGGGGTTTTCCGACTCCAGGAACAGCATCTGCGCAACCACCAGGTTGGCGGTTGAATCATTCACCGGACCCACAAGGAAAATGACCCGTTCCTTGAGCAGGCGCGAGTAGATGTCGTAGGCGCGTTCGCCGCGGCCGCTTTGTTCGACCACCATGGGCACCAGCCCCAAGCCCTGCGGCTCAAAGGACCGGGCGCTGGAAACACTGTGTTCAAAATCAATGTGCATCAGGCACGTCCCATCAAATCTTCAAAGGAGGTTGTCACGTTTTCCACTTGGGCCTGACCTGCGACCCATGCTACCACATTCTCTTCCAGCGCCAGGGACTCGATCTCCTGCATCCGTTCCGGGCTCTGGTAGTACCACTGCACCACTTGCACCGGGTCCTCATAGCTTTCTGCCTGTTCGGCAATCAGCGTACGAATCTGCTCGGGCTGGGCCTTGAGCGCATTGGCCTGCACGATCTCGGCCAGGATCAGTCCCAGACGCACGCGGCGTTCGGCCTGTCCAGTAAACATATCGGCTGAAAGCTTCATGGTCTGAACCCCACGCGACTGCATATCCGCTTCGGTCATCTTCATCAGACGGTCGGTTTCCATTGCCACCAGGCTCTGCGGCAGATCCAGCGAGCTTTTCTGCAGCAGCAGTTCCATTGCCTGCTCTTTCAGCTTGGCCTGCGCGCGACGCTTCACTTCGCGCTCCAGGTTGGCCTTGACCTCGGCCTTGAGCTTGTCGACGTCGCCGTCCTCGACCCCGAGCGCGCGCGCAAAGTCGGCATCCACCGGCGGCAGAACCGGAGTTTCCACCGCTTTGACCTGCACCTCGAAGTGCGCCTGTTTGCCCGCGAGGTTCGCGGCAGCATAGTCGGCCGGGAAGCTCATGTCGAAGCCCTTATTATCCCCCGCCTTGACGCCGACCAGGCTCTGCTCGAAGTCCTTCAGCAGCCGCCCCTCGCCGATCACCGCAGCGAAGTCCTCACCCTGCCCGCCCTCGAACGCCGCGCCGTCCACCGTGCCCTGGTAATCGAATTTGACCAGATCACCCTCCGCCGCCGCCTTGTCGGTCGGCTCGAAGGTGCGGCGCTGCTTCTGCAGCACGTTCAGCGTCTTGTCCACGTCGGCGTCAGCCAGTTCGACAACCGGACGGCTGATTCGACCACCGGCCAGGTCGTCGATCTTCACTACAGGATAGACCTCAAAATGCGCGCTGAACGTCATTTCGACCGTATTGTCGGCGCCGCCTTTCTGCTCGAAGCGCGGATAGCCGGCGATTTTCAGCTGGTGGGTCTGCACCGCTTCGCCGAAGCGGGTTTGCAGGGTTTCGCCCAGCACCTCCTGACGCACGCCGGGCCCATGCTGGCGCGCTACCGCAGCAAGCGGCGCCTTGCCGGGACGGAAACCGTCCATCTTGACGTTGCGCGCCAGCCGCTTGAGGCGGCTCTGCACTTCGGTTTCCAGCGGACCGGTGGGCACGCTGATGTCCAGGCGCCGGGCCAGACCTTCGAGAACTTCAAGATTTGCTTGCATCAAAATACTTCCTGGCTGATTTTAGGGATGGGTATAAGGCAAAAACCGATGGTGCGGGAGGGGGGACTCGAACCCCCACGCCTTGCGGCGCTGGAACCTAAATCCAGTGCGTCTACCAATTCCGCCACTCTCGCGGCTAGCCGCAAAACTACCAACCAATAAGTGTAATATAATCAAAGCGATGCTGTCACCCAAGCCCAACCGGCATCCCGCCTAAGTCTTTATTCCCATTCCGTTTTTTTATTGCCGGTGCCGGTCGAACACTACGAAAATTTCCCCGTTGCGTCCTGGTTGCTGCCGAAAAGGCTGCGCCGGCCGGTCGAAGCGATCTACCGGTTTGCACGCAGCGCGGACGACATTGCCGACGAAGGCGACGTGCCCGCTGAAGCACGCCTGACCCAGCTGGCGGCCTACCACAGCGAACTGGATCGCATCGAGCGCGGCGAGACGCCGACCGACCCGGTATTCGGGCCGCTTGCCGCCGAGATCCGCGCCCACGCAATTCCGATGGCCCCGTTTCGCGACCTGCTGTCGGCGTTTGCGCAGGACGTGGAAAAAACCCGTTACGCCAATTTCGGCGAAGTCATGGATTATTGCCGCCGCTCGGCCAATCCGGTGGGACGCCTGATGCTGCATTTGTACGGCGACCGCGACGCCCGCCACCTGGCCTATTCCGATGCCATCTGCAGCAGCCTGCAATTGATCAATTTTCTGCAGGACATCGCCATCGATTATCGCAAGGACCGCATCTACCTGCCGCAGGACGAACTCACCGCCCACCACGTCAGTGAAACGCAGATCGCCGCAGGCGACACGCGCGGCCTGTGGCACACGATGATGCACCGGCAGATCGAACGCGCGCGCAAACTGCTGCAGGCCGGCGCGCCGCTCGGCCGACAGCTCAAGGGACGCGTCGGACTGGAGCTGCGCGTCACCATCCGCGGAGGCGAGACCATACTGCGCAAGCTGCATACCGATCCCGGCTGCGTGTTCCACGACCGCCCAGTACTGACGAAAAAGGACTGGCTTTTCATGCTCGCGCGCGGAATCTATTGACCATGGATGTCCACCAGTACTGCCAGGATCGCGCCGCCGCCAGCGGCTCCAGTTTCTACTACAGCTTCGTCTTTTTGCCGCCGGACACACGGCGCGCGATCACCGCGTTCTACGCGCTGTGCCGCGAGCTCGACGACGTGGTGGACGAATGCCACGAGCGTCAGGTGGCCGAGGCCAAGCTGGACTGGTGGCGCGATGAAATCGCGCGCTTTGCGGCAGGCGCGCCGCAGCATCCGTCCACCCGCGCGCTCGCCGACACGCCGCAGGGGCGTGCCATTCCGGCCGCGCTGCTGCTCGAAATCGTCGACGGCATGGCGATGGATCTCGACGCCGCGCGTTATCCCGATTTCAAGTCGCTTCACCTCTACTGCTACCGCGTGGCGGGCGTGGTGGGCGAAGTGGCGGCATCGATCTTCGACGGCGTGCGCAACGCGGACGAGCGCGAGATTCGTCGCTACGCCCACGAACTGGGATTGGCATTCCAGCTCACCAACATCATCCGCGACGTCGGCGAGGATGCGCGGCGCGGCCGCATCTATCTGCCGCAGGACGAACTCGCGCGTTTCGGCGTCGACGAATCCGATCTGCTGAATGGCCGCGACACACCGGCATTCCAGGCGCTGATGCAGTTCCAGTACGAACGCGCCCAGATGCACTACGACAGCGCGCTGGCTGCCCTGCCCGTCCGCGCGCGCCGCGCGCAGCGCCCGGGCCTGGTGATGGCGGCGATTTATCGAACCTTACTCGACGAAATCCGGCGCGACCGTTTTCCGGTGCTGCGCGCGCGCGTGGCGCTCACGCCGCTGCGCAAGCTGTGGCTCGCCAGCCGGACCTGGCTGTTTCCATGACGCCGCATGTGGCGGTCGTCGGCGGCGGCTGGGCCGGCTGCGCCGCGGCGCTGACGCTCGCCGAAGCCGGGGTGGCCGTCACCGTGTTCGAAGCCAGCCGCACGCTGGGCGGCCGCGCGCGCGCCGTCGAACTCGAAGGCCAGGCCCTCGACAATGGTCAGCACATCCTGCTCGGCGCGTATGAGCAGACGCTGGAGCTGATCGAACGGCTGCGTCCCGCCGCGGCGCCGGCGGGCCTGTGGCGCCTGCCGCTCACGCTCGAGCAGCCGCCTGATTTCAGCCTCGCCTGTCCGCGCCTGCCGGCACCGCTGCATCTCGCCGCGGGATTGTTTGGCGCGCGCGGCTTGAGCTGGGGCGACAAACTGGCCGCTGCGCGCTGGGCGCACACCCAGATTCGCGGCACCGAGGACACCCTCGACGGCAGCGTCAGTCAGTTCACTGCCACGCAGCCGGAAAAACTCAACCGCCTGCTGTGGCATCCGCTGTGTGTGTCCGCGCTCAACACGCCGCCTGAGATCGCCAGCGCGCAGGTCTTCCGCAATGTGCTTCGCGCCGCCTTCGGCGGGCGCAACCGCCACAGCGACCTGTTGCTGCCGCGCCAGGATCTGACCGCGCTGTTTCCCGCACCGGCCGCCGCGCGCCTGACCGAACGCGGCGGCAGTGTTCGGCTGGGCTGCCGGGTGACCACGCTCGCGGCCGCGGCGGATGCCGTCACGCTGGGGACGCGCGATGAGTCGGCGGTTTTCAGCCATGCCATCCTCGCCGTTGCGCCGCAACATCTGCCCGCGCTGGCGGCGCAGGTGCCCGCGCTGGAGCCCATTGCCCAGCAGGTGGCCACGTACGACTACCAGCCGATCGCCACTGCCTACATCCAGTACGACCCGGCATTCCGCCTGGCCAAGCCGCTCTATGCGTTGTCGGATGGTCCGGCACAGTTCGTGTTCGACCGCGGCCAGAGCCACGGCCAGTCCGGGCTGCTGGCGCTGGTTGCCAGCGCGGCCACGCAGCTGCCGGCGGACTGGGTGGACCAGGCCACGGCACAGGTGCAGCGCATTGCCCAGCCCGGTGCCGCACGCTGGCGCAAAAGCATCGTCGAGAAACAGGCGACGTATTCCTGCGTGCCCGGCCTGCCGCGCCCTGCCGTCACCACCCCGCACCCGCGCCTGTTCCTGGCGGGCGACTACACGGCCGGGCAGTATCCCGCCACACTCGAAAGCGCAACACAGAGCGGAGTACAATCGGCCGCCTCGCTCCTTGAAACGCTATGAAAGACTATCTTCCCGCTCCTGATCTGCTCGCCGGCCGCGTCATCCTGGTCACCGGCGCCAGCACCGGGCTGGGCCGCGCCGCCAGTCTGGCATTTGCACGCCATGGCGCCACGGTCGCGCTGCTGGCGCGCAACGAAGCCGGGCTGGATGCGGTCTACGATGAAATCGTTGCGGCCGGCGGGCCCGAGCCGGCGATGTTTCCCTACGATCTGGCTGCCGCCGACGATCGCAGTCTGGACACCCTCGCCGGCACGCTCGCGCAGCATCTGAAGCGACTCGACGGCGTGCTGCACAGTGCGCACCAGTTCTACAGTCTGACCCCGCTGGAACTGCAGACGCTGGAACAGTGGCAGACGCTGATGCGGGTGAACCTGATCGCGCCTTTCGCCCTCACCCGAGCTTGTCTGCCACTGCTGCGACAGTCGCCCGACGCTTCGGTGGTGTTCACCGGCGAAACGCACGGCCATCGGCCCAGTGCCTATTGGGGCGGCTACGCGGTGGCGAAATCCGGTCTCGAAACCCTGACCCGCATCTGGGCAGACGAACTGGACGCCGAACGCACGCTGCGCATCAATACCTTGATTCCCGGCCAGGTGGCCACCACGCTGCGCACGCGCACCCACCCCGGACTGCCGGCCGATGCCGTGCCGACAGCGGACGACCTGATGCCGTGGTATCTCTACCTGATGGGCATCGACAGCCGCGCGGTGCGAGGACAGATTATCGAATGCCAGCCCTGAACCACGCCCAGGAAACCACCAGCCTGCACATTGGCCGCTACGAAGTCCTCGATGAAATCGGACAGGGCGCGATGGGCACGGTGCACCGCGCACGCGACCCGCTGATCGAGCGGACGGTGGCGATCAAGGTGGTGCCGATCGCGCAGTTGCAGCAGGAAGGCGCCGACGCAGAATCGCGATTTCTGCGCGAGGCGCAAAGCGCCGGCCGGCTCTCCCACCCCAACATCGTGACCATCTACGATGTGGGCGAAGCCGACGGGCTGGCCTACATCGCCATGGAATACCTGCCCGGCGTCACCCTGCGCGACATCATGAACCGCGGGCCGCTGCCGCTCGACCTGGCGCTCGACACCGCCGCGCAGATGGCCAGCGCACTGGCGTTTGCCCACGAGCACGGGGTCATCCACCGCGACATCAAACCTTCCAATGTCGTCGTCACCGGCCGTCACGGGCGCGTCAAACTGACCGACTTCGGCATCGCCCACCTCGCCAACAGCGACCGCACCCAGACCGGGCAGATGCTCGGTTCGCCACGCTACATGTCGCCGGAACAGGCCATGGGGCGCGACATCGATGGGCGCGCGGACATTTTTTCGCTCGGCGCGGTGCTGTATGAAATGATCACCGGCCAGTATGCGTTCGACGGCGAAAGCCTGGCCGGGATTGTGTACCGTGTCATCAACGACACGCCGCCGCCCGCCGAGCAGCTGCGTCCCGGCCTGCCGGCCTGGCTGAACGAGTTGCTGGCGTGCATGCTGGACAAGCAGCCGGAAAACCGGCCCGACGCCCGTACGCTGGTCAAGGCCTTGCACGCGCTGAGCGTCGCCGCACCGGCGCCGTTGCCGGTCGTCGTGCCCCCTCCGCAGCGCGTGCCGCGCCTGCTGGCGGCGCTGGCCTTCGGCACCCCGCTTGGCGTGCTGCTGCTGATCGGCGTGGGCATCATCCTGGTCGACTATTTTCTGCCTGCACCTCCGACGGATACGCCGGCGTCCATGGATGCACCCTCAACGCCGCAAACCAGCACGGACGCCCGGCGCGCGCCCGGCATCGCCGACACCCCGTCTCCCGCTGCGTCGAACCCGCCAGCAAAGGCGGACCCCTACCTTGAGGGGCTCGACAAGAAACAGGTCGAACTGCGGATCCGGCGCACCGAGCTGCTGCTGCAATACACCGACCAGCATCCCGACGTGGTGCAGGTGGACCGGCAGCTCGAGCAGTTGCGCAGCGAACGCCGCCGTCACCTGCGGCAACAGCAGGCCCGCTGATCCCTTACCAGTTGGTTTCGTGCTCGGCGGTGGCCGACACCCGGTGAATGCTGAGGTCGGCGCCGGTGAATTCCGCTTCCGGATCCAGACGCAGGCGGGTGACCTGCTTCAGCAGCCCGTACACCACCAGGCTGCCGACGACGGCCACCGCCACCCCGCCCAGCGTGCCCACGATCTGCGCCGCCAGGCTGACGCCACCCATACCGCCGAGCGCCTGGCTGCCAAAAATGCCGGCGGCGATGCCGCCCCAGGCGCCGCACAGACCATGCAGCGGCCACACACCGAGCACATCATCGATCTTCCAGCGGTTCTGCGTCACCATGAACATCCACACGAACAGCCCACCGGCAATCACGCCAGTGGCAAGCGCGCCGATCGGATGCATCAGGTCGGACCCCGCGCAAACGGCCACCAGTCCGGCCAGCGGGCCGTTGTGGATGAAGCCGGGGTCGTTGCGGCCGATCACCAGCGCGGCGAGCGTGCCACCCACCATCGCCATCAGCGAGTTGACCGCGACCAGGCCCGAGACCGCCTCGATCAGCTGCGCCGACATCACATTGAAGCCGAACCAGCCCACCGTCAGGATCCATGCGCCCAGCGCCAGGAACGGAATATTGGACGGCGGGTGCGCCGAGACCATACCGTCCTTGGTGTAGCGGCCACGCCGCGCACCCAGCAGCAGCACCGCAGGCAGCGCGATCCAGCCGCCCATCGCATGCACCACCACCGAGCCGGCAAAGTCGTGGAAACGCGCGCCGAAACTGGCTTCCAGCCAATCCTGTAAGCCGTAGTTGCCATTCCAGACGATGCCCTCGTAAAACGGGTACACCAGCCCCACCAGCGCAAACGTTGCCGCCAGTTGCGGGTTGAAGCGGGCGCGCTCGGCAATGCCGCCCGACACGATCGCCGGGATCGCCGCCGCGAAGGTCAGCAGGAAAAAGAACTTGACCAGGTCGTAGCCATTTTTTGCCGACAGCACCTCGGCACTGGAGAAGAAGCTGACGCCGTAGGCGACGCTATATCCGATGAAGAAATAGGCAATGGTCGATACGGAAAAGTCAGTGAGGATCTTGACCAGTGCGTTGACCTGGTTCTTCTTGCGTACCGTACCCAGTTCGAGAAAGGCAAACCCGGCGTGCATTGCCAGCACCATGATCCCGCCCAACAACACGAACAATACGTCACTGCCTGATTTCAGCGCTTCCATTTGCCGGCTCCCGATTGAATGCCGGCTGTTTAAAGCAAGCGGCATTCCTGCCGCTTAAGCGCTTGATTTATATGGGAAGGACTTCAGCACAACGCGGTGGAAGGCACCACATCGGTGCAGAACGCACCACACGGGTGCATTACTTGACGTCGTGTGGCTTCGCGTCGGACGGGTCGGATTCGATGCGATCCAGTTCGGCGTCCATGTCGGATTCCGACATCGGCGCGTAATCGGGCTCGGCTTCGGTATCGGGCTTGGGTTTGGTGATCATCGACGCGACGATGATGCCCAACTCGTACAGAATCCACATCGGGATGGCGAGCATGAACTGCGAAATCACGTCGGGTGGGGTGAAGATCGCGCCAATGACGAACGCGCCGACGACGACGTAGGGCCGGATCTCGCGCAGCTTGGCAATCGACACCATGCCCATCTTCACCAGCAGCACCACCGCGACCGGGACCTCGAAGGTGATGCCGAACGCCAGGAACAGGGTCATCACGAAGTCGAGGTACTTGCCGATGTCGGTCATCACCGCCACGCCTTCGGGCGCGACGCCGACGATAAAGCCGAACACCACCGGGAACACCAGGAAATAGGCGAACGCCATGCCGAGCAGAAACAGGATCACGCTGGTGATCACCAGCGGCACGCCGAGGCGTTTTTCGTGCTGGTAGAGGCCGGGGGCGATGAAGGCCCAGGCCTGGTAGAACACCCATGGCAGCGCCAGCAGGAAGGCGGTCATCATCGTGACCTTGATCGGCACGAAGAACGGCGTGGTGACCTCGGTGGCGATCATCTGGCCGCCCTGCGGCAGGGATTCCAGCATCGGCTTGGCCAGCAGCGCATAGAGGTCCTGCGCCCACGGGAACAGCAGCACGAACAGCACCACCACCGCGATCACCGCGCGCAGCAGGCGGTCCCGCATTTCGATCAGATGCGAGATGAAGGAATCTTCCGGTGAACTCATGGGGTTTTTCCGGCAGCGTCGCCGTGCGCTGTTTCCACGACCGCTGCCGGCGGGGCGGTGGCCGCATTCTGGTCAGGCTCGTCGAGCGGCAGGCTTTGCTGCGGCATCTGTTCGGCCTCCAGCCGCTGCAGCGCGGACTGGGTGACGGGGCGCTCGCCCTCGGTCGTGCCCATCGCCTTCACCACCTTGTCGACGTTGTTCACCTCGTCGCGCAGGTACTCGTCGACCACGGTCGCCTGCTGCTGGACATCGGCTTCCACCGACTCGACCGATTCCCTGAAGCTCTGGCCGGCCTTGCGCAACTCATCGAGTTGGATTTCGTTGCTGATGTCCGCTTTCACCGTCGACACGTAGCGCTGCATGCGGCCGTACAGGTGCCCCGCCGTGCGCGCGACCTTGGGCAGGCGTTCGGGGCCGATGACGATCAGCGCCACGACGCCGATGACCATGAGTTCGGTAAAGCCGATGTCGAACATTTTAGGGGCTAGGGGCTAGGAGCTAGGGGCTAGGATTTAGGGCTGGGGACCTGGGAAGGAAGCCGCGCGCAGCGCGCCCCTCCCTAACCCCTAAATCCTAGCTCCTAACCCCTAATCTCAGGAATTCTGTTTGTCCTTGACCTCGGCGTCGATGGTGCGGCCGTCCTGATCGGTTTTTTCGCCGATCTTCGGAGAATCGTCCTTCATGCCGTCCTTGAAGCCCTTGACTGCGCCGCCCAGATCGCCGCCGATGTTGCGCAGTTTCTTGGTGCCGAAAATCAGCAGCACCACGACCAGAACGATCAGCCAATGCCAGATGCTAAAAGCGCCCATGCTATTTCTCCTTTAAATTAAGTGCGCGGAACGGGATCGCCGCCGCCAAATACGTGAACGTGAATATGGAACACTTCCTGACCGCCGCCGCGCCCGGTGTTGATCAGCGTCTTGAAGCCGGCGTCCAGTCCCTGTTCCTTCGCCAGACGCGGCGCCAGCAGCAGCATCCTGCCGAGCAGGCCCTCGTGCGCCGGCGTGCAATCGGCCAGGGTCGCAATGTGCACTTTCGGAATGATCAGGAAATGCACCCGCGCAAACGGATGAATATCGTGAAACGCCAGCACCTCGTCGTCTTCGTAGACCTTGCCGCTGGGGATCTCGCCGGCGACGATTTTGCAGAAAATGCACTCACTCATGGCGATTCGCTTTCTCGACCAAACCAGACAATCCTTCGCGTCGCGCCAACTCGTTCAACACGTCGGCCGGTTTCAGTCCCTTGTGCACCAGCAATACCAGGGTATGAAACCACAAATCGGCGACTTCGTAGATGATCTTTTCGGGCTGGTCGTCCTTGGCCGCCAGTACCACCTCGGTCGCTTCCTCGCCGATCTTCTTCAGGATGGCATCGGTACCCCTGGCATAGAGCTTTGCCACATATGAACTGTCGGGCGACGCCTGCTTGCGTGCTTCCAGCGTTTCGGCGAGGCGGTCGAGAATGTCGCTCATTTCTGATAGATCTCGTCAGGGTTCTTCAGCACCGGGGCGGTCGTGATCCAGTGATCGCCGCCTTGATCATCCTTGGCCAGCTTCTGGAAAAAGCATGATCGCCGGCCTGTATGACAGGCAATGCCGCCCACCTGTTCAATTTTCAGCAGCACCACGTCGTTGTCGCAGTCCAGCCGAATTTCGCTGACGGTCTGCACATGCCCGGATTCCTCGCCCTTACGCCAGAGTTTGTTGCGCGACCGGGAGAAATACACGCCGCGGCCGGTGCGCGCGGTCTCTCCCAATGCCTCGCGGTTCATCCATGCCACCATCAGTATTTCGCCACTGACGGCATCCTGGGCGATCGCGGGCACCAGGCCATTCGCGTCCCATTTCACGGCGTCGAGCCAGTCGCTCACAGCCTGACCTCAATGCCATGCTGCTTCATGTAGCGCTTTGCTTCGTCGATGCCGTATTCGCCGAAGTGGAAAATGCTCGCCGCCAGCACCGCGTCGGCGCGGCCTTCCTTGACGCCGTCGACCAGATGCTGGAGATTGCCCACGCCGCCGCTGGCGATGATGGGAATGTCGACCGCGTCGGATATCGCGCGCGTCAGCTCCAGGTCGAAGCCGCTCTTGGTGCCGTCGCGGTCCATCGAGGTCAGCAGCAGTTCTCCCGCGCCGAGGCTTTCCATCTTCTTCGCCCACTCGATCGCATCCAGCCCGGTCGCCTTGCGACCGCCGTGGGTAAAGACCTCCCAGTGGTCGCCCACGCGCTTGGAATCGATGGCGACGACGATGCACTGGCTACCGTAGCGGTCGGACGCGTCTTTGACCAGTTGCGGATTCAATACCGCCGACGTGTTGATACTGACCTTGTCAGCACCGGCATTGAGCAGGCGCTGCACATCGCCCACCTCGCGCACGCCGCCGCCCACCGTCAACGGAATAAAGACCTCCGCCGCCACCGCTTCGATAATATGCAGGATCAGGTCGCGCTCGTCGCTTGACGCCGTGATGTCGAGGAAGGTCAGTTCGTCCGCGCCCGCCTCGTTGTAGCGGCGAGCGATTTCGACCGGGTCACCGGCGTCCTTCAGCTCGACGAAGTTGACGCCCTTGACCACGCGGCCATGGGTGACGTCGAGGCAGGGAATGATGCGTTTTGCGAGCATGAGGGGGTTAAACGCCGAACACGCCACCCGCCAGTTCGTCGGCAAGCTTTTGCGCTTCAGCAAAGTCGAGCGTGCCCTGGTAGATCGCACGACCGGTGATCGCGCCGATGATGCCGTCCTTGGCGACGGTGGAGAGCGCACGCACGTCGTCGAGGTTGGTGACGCCGCCGCTGGCAATGACCGGGATCGACAGCGCCTGCGCCAGGCGCTGCGTCGCGTCGACGTTCACCCCGCTCAGCATGCCGTCGCGGCCGATGTCGGTATAGATGACCGCCTCGACGCCATAGCCCTCGAAGCGCTTGGCGAGATCGATGACGTCGTGACCGGTGATCTTGGACCAGCCCTCGACCGCGATCTTGCCGTCCTTGGCGTCGAGCCCGACCATCACGTGGCCGGGGAAGGCATCGCAGGCCTCGTGCAGGAAGCCGGGGTTCTTCACCGCCGCAGTGCCGATGATGACGTAGCGCACGCCGTCGTCGAGGTAGCGCTCGATCGTGGCCAGATCGCGGATGCCGCCGCCAAGCTGCACCGGCATGTCGTCGCCCACCGCATCGACGATGGAGCGGATAGCCGCGTCGTTGACCGGCTTGCCGGCAAACGCGCCGTTGAGGTCGACCAGATGCAGACGGCGCGCACCCAGTTCCTTCCAACGGCGCGCGGTGGCTGCCGGGTCCTCGGAAAATACGGTGGCACTGTCCATTTCGCCTTGTTCCAGGCGTACGCAATGGCCGTCTTTAAGGTCGATCGCAGGAATAATTAACATGGCTAATCAGCAGGGTCGTACTGGTAAAAATTAGGCGCAGGCAGCGCCGGACATATCACAGGCGGTATCGGACGCACCCGGATTCCAGGTTACAAAATTGCCCAACAAGGTCAGCCCATCGTTCTGACTTTTTTCCGGATGAAACTGGACCGCGAAGATATTCCCCGTGGCCACCGCACAGGTGAACGGAAAGGGATAGTGCGAGAAGCCGGCGATCACGTCAGGTGCGGTCGGCTGCACGAAATAGCTGTGCACGAAATAGAAACGCGCGCCCTCCTCGATCCCCACCCACAGCGGATGCGGGGCCGCCTGATGGACGTTGTTCCAGCCCATGTGCGGCACTTTCAATTTCCTGCCCTGATTGTCGATCATCGCCTCGTGCGGGAAATGCTGAACCGTGCCGGGCAGGATGCCGAGGCAAGCGGTATCACCTTCCTCGCTGTGCTCGAACAGCACCTGCATGCCCATACATATCCCCAGAAAGGGCTTGGTGCGGGCGGCGTCGACGATCACCTGGCGCAGGCCGCGTGCGTCAATTTCGCGCAGGCAGTCGGGCGCCGCGCCCTGCCCCGGAAACACCACGCGGCCGGCGTCGGCGATCACCGCGGGGTCGGAGGTGACTACCACGCTGGCCGCCGGCGCGACATGCTCGATGGCCTTGGACACCGAACGCAGATTGCCCATGCCGTAGTCGATGACGGCAATGTCCGCCTTCAAAACGCAGCTCCCTTGAGCTGCGATGGGCTCACCGCGCAGCCGCTTTTAACTTGAGCTGCGCTCACAGCGCGCCCTTGGTCGAGGGCAGCACGTCGCCCATCCGCGCATCCGGCTCCACCGCCATCCGCAGCGCGCGGCCAAAGGCCTTGAAGATCGTCTCGGCCTGGTGGTGCGCATTGATGCCGCGCAGGTTGTCGATGTGCAGCGTGACCCCGGCATGGTTGATGAAACCGCGGAAGAATTCGAGGAACAGATCGACGTCGAACTCGCCGATGCGCGCACGCGTGTAATCGACGTGGTATTCCAGCCCCGGGCGTCCCGACAGGTCGATCACCACGCGCGACAAGGCCTCGTCGAGCGGCACGTAGGCATGGCCGTAGCGGCGGATGCCCTTCTTGTCGCCGAGCGCCTGCGCGAAGGCCTGACCGAAGGTGATTCCGGTGTCTTCCACCGTGTGGTGGGCGTCGATATGCAGATCGCCGCGCGCCTCGATGTCGAGGTCGATCAGCCCATGACGGGCAATCTGGTCGAGCATGTGATCGAGAAACGGCACGCCGGTGGCCAGCTTGGCGCTGCCGGTGCCGTCAAGATTGAGACTGACCGTGATCTGGGTCTCGAGGGTGTTGCGGGTAACTTGGGCGGTACGCATGGCGTCGGGAAATAAGGCTGTAAAGGGATTCTAGCAGGCCGCTCAGGTTTTCAGCACAGCGCTTTCAATGCGGCAAGCAGTGCATCGCATTGCGTATCGGTGCCGATGGTGATGCGCAAAAACGGCGCGATACGGTCCGGGCTCCTGAAATGGCGCACGATGATGCTGCGTTCGCGCAGCGCAGCGGCCAGTTCTGCGCCGTCGTGCGCCGGGTGGCGAGCGAAGATGAAGTTGGCCGCGGACGGCAGTACCTCGAAGCCGAGCGCTTCCATGTCGGCCACCAGCCGGGTGCGCGTCGCCACCACTTTGGCGCAGATCGATTCGAAGTAGCTGCGGTCCTCGATCGACGCCAGCGCGCCGGCCTGGGCAAAGCGGTCGAGCGGATAGGAGTTGAAGCTGTCCTTGACCCGGTTGAGCGCCTCGATCAGGTGCGCCTGGCCGATCGCGTAGCCGACGCGCAGGCCGGCCAGTGCGTGCGACTTCGACAGCGTGCGCGTCACCAGCAGCTGCGGATAGCGCGCCGCCAGGCCCACCGCCGATTCGCCGCCGAAGTCGATATAGGCCTCGTCGATCACCACCACCGAATCGGGATTACCAGCCAGCAGGCGCTCGATTTCCGCCAGCGCCAGCAGGCGCCCGGTCGGCGCGTTGGGATTGGGGAAGATGATCCCGCCGTTGGGCACGCGGTAATCGTCGATCCGGATCTCGAACGCGTCCGTCAGCGGAATCGTTCGGTGGGCAATCTCGTACAGCCCGCAGTACACCGGGTAGAAGCTGTAGCTGATGTCGGGGAACAGGATCGGCTGATCGTGCTTCAGCAATGCCATGAAGGCATGCGCCAGCACCTCGTCGGAACCGTTGCCGACGAACACCTGATCGGGCGTCACGCCGTGATAGGCGGCGATGCCGGCGCGCAACCGGTCGGAACCGGGATCGGGATACAGGCGCAGCGTGTCGGCGGCCTCGGCGCGCACGGCGTCGAGCACCTTCGGGCTCGGCCCGTAGGGATTCTCATTGGTGTTGAGCTTGACCAGATTGGCCAGCTTCGGCTGCTCGCCCGGTACATAGGGCGTCAGGCCGTGCACCACGGCGCTCCAGAACTTGCTCATCGGGACGGACGGCTCATTTGTGCGTCAGACGGTACTCGGCCGAGCGCGCGTGCGCCTGCAAGCCTTCGCCGTAAGCCAGCGTGGCGGCGATTTTCCCCAGCGTCTGCGCGCCGGCCTGCGACACGTGGATCAGGCTGCTGCGCTTTTGGAAGTCGTACACCCCCAGCGGCGACGAAAAGCGCGCAGTGCGCGAAGTCGGTAGCACGTGGTTGGGCCCGGCGCAGTAGTCGCCCAGCGCCTCGCAGGTGTTCTTTCCCATGAAGATCGCGCCGGCGTGGCGCAGCTTGGGGAGCAGCGCATCGGGGTCGGCCACCGACAGTTCCAGGTGCTCCGGCGCGATGGTGTTGGAAATCGCCGCCGCGTCGTCAAGGTCGCGTGTCTTGATCAGCGCGCCGCGATTGGTCAGCGAGGTACGGATCACCTCGCTGCGCGGCATCTCTTCGATCAGCTTGTCGATCGCGGCCGCCACCGCATCGAGATAGGCGGCGTCGGGCGACAGCAGGATCGACTGCGCCATTTCGTCATGCTCGGCCTGCGAGAACAAATCCATCGCCACCCATTCCGCAGGCGTGTTGCCGTCAGCGATCACCAGGATCTCGGACGGGCCCGCAATCATGTCGATGCCGACGGTGCCGAACACGCGGCGCTTGGCCGCCGCCACATAGGCGTTGCCGGGGCCGACGATCTTGTCGACCTGCGGCACGGTCTGGGTGCCATAGGCCAGCGCCGCCACTGCCTGCGCGCCGCCAATGGTGAACACGCGGTCCACCCCGGCGATCGCGGCGGCGGCCAGCACCAGTTGATTCTGCTCGCCACCGGGGGTCGGCACCACCATGATGAGTTCGCCGACACCCGCCACCTTGGCCGGAATCGCGTTCATCAGCACCGACGACGGATACGCGGCCTTGCCGCCCGGCACGTAGAGGCCAACGCGGTCGAGCGGGGTGATCTGCTGCCCCAGCACGGTGCCATCGTCCTCGGTGTAGGTCCACGATTCCTGAATCTGCTTTTGGTGATAGCGACGCACGCGATCCGCCGCTGCTTCCAACGCCTGGCGGGTGTCGGTGGGCAAATGGTCGAGTGCGGCCTGCAGTTGCGCCGCATCGAGTTCCAGGCTGGCCAGTGTTGCTGCCGGCAGACGGTCGAAACGCTCGGTGTATTCGAGCACCGCGGCGTCACCGCGCGTTTTCACGTCGTGCAGGATGGCCGCCACCGTCTGCTCGATGGCGGCATCGGCCGCGTCGTCGAATTGCAACAGGCGGGTGAGACGCGCCTGAAAGTCAGGCTGCGTGCTATCGAGGCGGGTGAGCGTAACCACAGGATTGCGTTTCCAAAAGACTGGCGAAGATTGTACCGTTTTTTGGCGTGCCACCGTGGCCGGCAGGGCATTCGCCAGGTAAATTCATACCTGTTCCGGAAATTAGACAAAGTCCAGATTGATGATTATCATGACACGCATGCATTACACCCGCGATAACATGGCCGGCCTTTTGCGCGGCCACGACATCAATCCGACTCATCAGCGGATCGAGATCGCGCACGCGCTGTTTTCGCGGCAGGAGCATCTGTCAGCCGACCAGGTGATGGCGATCGTCAACACGCGCCACTCCGAAACCTCCAAGGCCACGGTCTACAACACGCTCAAGCTGTTCCTGGAAAAAGGCCTGGTGCGCGAAGTCATCGTCGACCCCAGCAAGGTGTTCTACGACCCCAATACCAGTCCGCACCACCACCTGTATGAAGTCGACAGCGGCAAGCTGTCCGACATCGATGCCACCCAGGTGCAGATTTCCGGCCTGCCGCCGCTGCCGGCCGGCATGGTGACTGAAGGCATCGACCTGATCGTGCGCGTCCGCCGCACCGACTGAAGCGCCCCACCCGTCATGAAACGGGTCCACATCGCCCCCACCTTGCTTGACGCCCAGCTGGCCGCCGATGCGCTGACCAGCCTCGGCATCGTCACGCACATCTTCAACGCCAATGTGGCCGGCGCGCTGGGCGAAGTGCCCTTCATGCAGGCGCAGCCCGAGATCTGGGTGGATGACGATACACAAGAAACGCGCGCTCGCGAGGCACTGGCCGGATTGCGCGATGCGCCGCTGCGCGATGAAAAGGCCTGTCCGCACTGCGGCGAGACGAATCCCGGTAATTTCCTGAGCTGCTGGCAATGCGGCAGCGCCCTGCCGGACTGAGTCAAGTCGACTGCGGGTCGGACTGCTGCGCTTCGCGGTGCTGCTGATACTGGCGCGCAAAGATCCGTTCCAGTTCGTCGATCGCTTCGGCCGCTGCCACGCCGTGGATCAGATGACGCGTCATCTGTGCGGATGCTTCATGGAAAATCTGGTTGCGTTCCAGCATCGGATAGGTCTGCATCAGGCGCTGAATTGCCTTGACCACATTTTCCTGCTCCGGCCGCGGAATCGGCAGGGGCTCGGCAGGCGGAGCAGCAGCGGTGTCGGCCCCCTCCTTGCCCGCCAGAAACTCAGCGTAGTCGAGCAAGGCCTGCTGCCGCGATTCCGACAAGCTCCTGAAAATGGATACCAGGCGCTTGCTGTCGCGCATCAGCGGCCGCGACCCTTGAACGGACGCTTCATCGAAACGATGTCGACATTGCACTGCTGAAATTTGGTTTCGACAAAGCTGATGAAGGCGTCGAGCAGCTTGCTGCGGAATTTTTCCGGCGCGTAGACCATCGAGAGTTCACGCGTCAGTCGCGGATTCAGCGGCACCGCGACCAGCGTGCCGAGCTGGATTTCCTTGGTGACGGTGGAGGCCGACATGATGGCAACGCCCAGATTGGCTTCGACCGCGCCCTTGATGGCCTCACGACTGCCCAGCTCCATTTCGATATGCAGGTCGTCCGGGTTGACGCCGTTGTTCTTGAAGAAATCGTCGACCACCTCGCGCGTGCCCGAGCCGTGCTCGCGCGACACATAGGGCTGCTCGGCGATATCGGTCGCGTTGACGCTCGAATGCGACGCCAGCGCATGACCTGGCGCACAGATCATCACCAGCTCGTCCTCGCAGCAGGCCAGCGTGGTCAGGTTGGGATTGTGCGAAGGCGCTTCGATCAAACCGACATCGAGCGAATGGTCGGCCACTTTCGCCGCCACGGTTTCAGAGTTGGCCACGGTGAGCCGCGCCTGAACCTGGGGGAAGCGCTCCTTGAATTCACCCAGGATGCGCGGCAACTGGTACTCGGCGATGGTGGTGGACGCACCGATCATCAAGGGGCCGGTCACCTGCCCGGTCAGCTCGCCAACGCGCGCTTCCATTTCGCCGGTCAGCGCCAGGATGCGTTCGGCATAGCCGAGCACCAGATCGCCCGCGGGCGTCATCGAAATCTTGCCGTGACTGCGCTCGAACAGTCGGGTATTGAAATGCTCTTCCAGCTGCTTGACCTGAAAGGTCACGGCCGGTTGGGTCATGTACAGAATATCCGCGGCTTTGGTGAAACTGAGCTGCTTGGCGACGGTGTAGAATACTTGCAGTCTGCGGTCGGCCATAAATTCCCGTCCCTGGGTCAAAAAAGATTTTTATTGAACCACAAACCCGCCCGTGTTGAAACCTGTCAGACGCCAACCCGCTGTTTTGACTCGACATCCGTCAACACCCGCCCTACACACCGCTCGCCGCCTCCGCCGATCCTGATCCCTACGTGAACCGCGCGTTCTACATCGTCCTGGTAGCGCAATTCCTGTCCGCGCTGGCCGACAACGCCCTGTTGTTCGCCGCCATCGGCCTGCTCGTGTTCTTTGCCTCGCCAGAATGGTTTTCGCCGCTGCTGCAGACTGTCTTCGTCGTCGCCTACATCGTACTGGCCCCCCTGGTGGGGCCGTTTGCCGACGCGCAGCCCAAGGGTCGGGTGATGCTGATCGCCAACACGGTCAAGTTCGCCGGCTGCCTGATCATGCTGGCCGGGCTGCATCCGTTGCTGGCCTATGCCATCGTCGGCGTCGGCGCGGCGATGTATTCGCCGGCCAAGTATGGAATCCTCACCGAACTGCTACCGCCCGAAAGGCTGGTCGTCGCCAACAGCTGGGTGGAGGGCACCACGGTGGCCGCCATCGTGCTTGGCGCCATCATCGGCGGCGCGCTGATCAACCCGCAACTGGCCGAGGGCATCCTGGTCAACCTCGGGCTGGACAGCCGGCTGATCGCACCGAAGTTCGCCATTGTCTTCATCACCAGCCTGTATCTGGCCGCCGCCCTCGTCAACCTGTTCATTCCACGCCTGCCGATCGACCACAAGCTGCCCAATAGCTCGCCGCTGTTCATCCTGCGCGACTTCGGGCACAGCTTCGTCCTGCTGTGGCGCGATCCACTCGGCCAGGTGTCGCTCGCCGTCACCACGCTGTTCTGGGGCGTCGGCGCCACCCTGCGCCTGCTCATCATCGCGTGGGCGGCACTCAACCTGAAATATGGGCTCGACCAGGCGACCCAGCTCACCGCCGCCACCGCGTTCGGCATCGCGATCGGCTCGGTGCTGGCCGGCCGCTTCGTCAGCCTGCAACGGGCCGTCAGCGTGCTGCCGGCCGGCATCGTCCTGGGCTTCGTGCCGATTGCGCTGATCTGGGTCGAAAGCCTGTTCCCCGCACTGCTGCTGTTGCTGCTGGCGGGCATTCTGGCAGGCTATTTCGTGGTGCCGATGAACGCCCTGCTGCAGCATCGCGGCCACCTACTGATGGGCGCCGGACATTCCATCGCCCAGCAGAATTTCAATGAGAACATCAGCATTCTGGTGCTGACCGGCGCCTACGCCCTGATGGTGCGTGCCGAATGGCACATCCACACCATCATCTGGGTATTCGGCCTGTTCATCAGCAGCGTGATGAGCCTGATCTGGCTGCGCCACCGCAACGACGTGGTGCACTAAGTGTCGCGACACTAGACGCTGGCGCGTTGCGGCTCCGGATGCCGGCTCAGCGCAGCGGGGCGGCCGATATGGAAGCCCTGGGCGTGCGAGAAACCGAGCTGCCTCACCTTGGCAAGCAGGGATTCGGATTCGATGCCCTCGGCCACCAGACGGTAGCCCGCGTCCTTGATCATGCGCGCGAGGTCTTCGACAAAGACAGCCTGACGCCCCGATTCTTCCAGGCTGCGCACCATCGAAATGTCGAACTTCACCAGATCCACCGGCATGCTCGACAGGTAACGCAATGAAGAATAGCCGCTGCCGAAATCGTCGAGTGCGATGATGAATCCCGCCTTGCGCAGGCGGGCCAGATTGGCCGAGGCCTGGGCGATTTGCGTGATCAGCGAGGTTTCGGTCACTTCCAGCACCAGTTTGTGCGTGATCAGCAGGGGCGCGAACTGCATCAGCGCGTCGTTGACGCGCTGACTGACGATGCCGGGGCCAGAAACGTTGAGCGAGACGCCCGCGCCATCGGGTACAAGCCCCGCCTCCAGATCGGCCCGCACCCGTTCCAGTACGGCAAGGTCGAATTCGCACTCGAGCCCACGTAGCTCAACCACAGGGAAAATGCTGGATGGCATGACAAGCCCCTGTTCCCCGCGGATGCGCACCAGCGCTTCGTAGTAATCGAAGCGCGACGTGGACAGATCCAGCACCGGCTGATAATGCATTTCAAGCCGGCTAGGGTCCGACATCGCCTCGTAGACCGCGCTGGTTTCGGCGCTCGACACCACCGCCTCCAGGCCTTCGCCCATTTCTTCCGAATAGACCGCGATCTTGCCCTGCCCCGGACGCTTGGCGTAGTACATCGCGATATCGGCCTGCCGGTGCAGATGCTGCAAACCGTCCACACTGGCATCGGCCTCCTCAACGCAAGCGATGCCGACGCTGACGCGCACCGGCTCCTTGACCCCATAGGCGTTAAAGTCATAACGCAGCACGTCTTCGACGCAACGCTCCGCCACCTGCCTGGCGCGTTCGGGATCGGTGGCAAACAAGACCGTGGCGAATTCGTCGCCGCCCAGCCGGTAGAGCCGATCGCCTGCCCTCAGGGCGCCGCCCAGCGACAGCGCCAATCCCTCGATCACGCGATCGCCCACCTGATGTCCATAGGTGTCGTTGATCGGCTTGAAGTGATCGCAGTCGAACAGCAGGAAGGCCACGCCCTGCGGCGTGTCGCGATGGCTGCGCAGCATGGCGCGCCAGTCGTCGTCGAACGCACGACGGTTGAAGATGCCCGTCAGCGGATCCTGGTGTGCCAGCGTCCACAATTCCTTGTTCTTGTGCGCCAGACTGACATGCATGTCGTCGAGCTGGTGCTGATAGTCGTTCAGCGAATGGCGGACGTTTTCCAGTTCGGTCACGGCCAGCATGCCACGATAGCTGTCGTCGAGCAGCTGGCCCTGGCTGCGGCCGCGCCGCATCGAATCGATATGGCTCGACAGCCGCCGCAAGGGCTTGGCAACCACGTACACCAGCGCGACATACCCGATCAGCGAAATGGCCGCGATGATGAGCGCGATTTCATAGAACGAGCGGGTAACCAGCACCTCCAGCTCGCGCGTCTCGGGATTGCCGGTTGACTCGAAGCGCATGGCGGAAACCAGGGTGTCGACCGGGATGCGCACCCCGTCGCCGGCTTCCAGATGCAGGCTCGACAGATCCAGATAACGGAAGGTACGCAGCTGCCTGAGCTCGCGCTCGAAATCGAACTTGAGCCCGGCGTAGCCGCTCAGGTATTTCTTTCCGGCATCCTGGTGGAACGGAAAAAAGAAATACAGGTAATGACGGCCGCTTTCGCGCTGCAGAAAAGACGACAAGTCCTGCGGGTCGATCTGCGGCGGCATGCTGGCCTCTTTCTCCGGGAACGCCGACAGATTGCGCCCCTGCAAGTCGTAGAGGTCGACCGCCACCATGCCTTCGGGCAGCACCCCTGCAGCCAGCGCACGCGAATTGCGCCAGTAGCCGTAGTAAATCGGGTTGTCCAGTTGCTGGCGCGCCTCATCCCATTGCGTGAGTGCCGCCGCTGCGTCCCGGGCGTGCCGGCTCAGCAGCGACACGGCCTCTTCCAGTTCCTGATGGGCGAGCGTCTGGTCGGTCTGAGCGATCCGATCGCGCAGGCGCGTGGCATCGTTGAAAACGAAGCTCGCGAGCACGCCGAGCGAAACCACCAGCACGCACAGTAGCAGCAGCGCGTAGTGGGCAATCGGCCGCGGTGCAAGCCAGGCACGCATCGACGCCAGCGGCATGCGTCAGCGCCCCGTCACGGTCTGCAGCACAACTTCATGCAGATCGAATTCGAACTGGTTGTCGAAAAAGTGCGAGGCACCCGGAATCACGCTGACTGCGATGCCGCGCCCCTGCAGATGTTCTACCCAGCCGACCCCCATGCGGTCATCCAGGCTGCCCATGATGACCCGGGCCGGAACCGGGGACTGCGCCACCGCGTCGAGGATGCGCTGCCGGCTGATGCTCATGTAGGACAGCAGACTGGCGGGTGGGCTGACATATTTCTTGCAATGGCCGAACTCGATTTCGGCCAGGCGGGTGTCCCCACGCGCCACGCGTTCGCGCAAGGCCTGGGCGAAGCGTGCGCGTTGCGCCGCACTCTGCTTGGCTTCCACATCGGTCAGGCTGATCATCAGCAACTGCTTCACGACAGGCGACGGATTCCGGCCCAGGTAGGCAAGCAACTGCAGATTGCCGTAACTGTGGCCGATCAGCGTGATGCGCGAATGCCCCTTCGACATCAGCCAGCGTACCCAGAATGCAATTTCCTCCGCGTCTTCCTCGAGCGTATGCAAATGCAGCGCCTCGCAGGGCAGGCTCTTGTTGCGCCGCGACACCCCCAGCGACAATGTCGGCGCCAGCACCGTGTAGCCCCCGCTCGCGAGCGCATCCATAGTGCTGGCCACGGTGGGAAAATCGCGGGTTTGCAGAAAGCCATGCAGGATGAGCACCGCCGGCAGCTGCTTGCGGCCCGGATGATAGCTCGCGCCGACCACCATTCCGGAGGGCAGTTTCGCTTCGACCTCGCCGCCCGCGCGCGCGAACGCAGGCGCGCTCAGCACGAGCAGCGCCACAACGGCCAGCAGCGGAAGGGGGGTCCAAATCATGATCGTCGCGGCGGGCGCGTATTTTTATGCTTATTGGGTATATCGTCCGCAATGCCGCGAACTTGAACCCGCCGCCGCCCAGGCGCCGGGGCCTTAAATGCCCCGGACCCGGCTTCAGGCCTTGGCTGCGCCGCTGCCGCCCTGCGCCTTCACCACACTCATTGCGCCGGCGATCAGCGAGCTCAGATCGGCCATGTTGGACGGCACGATCAGGGTGTTGCCGGTCTTGGCGATGCCGGCAAAGGCTTCGACGTATTTTTCTGCCACTTTCAGATTCACCGCCTGCATGCCGCCGGGCAACTCGACCGCGCGCGCAACGCGGGCAATCGCCTCGGCATTGGCGGCGGCAATCGCCTTGATCGCCTCGGCTTCGCCCTGGGCGACGTTGATCGCCGCCTGCATCTCGCCCTCGGATTCCTGGATCGCCGCATTGCGCGCGCCGGTGGCAATGTTGATCTGTTCCTGCATGCGGCCTTCGGACGAGGCGATCAGCGCGCGCTTTTCGCGCTCGGCGGTGATCTGCCGCTGCATCGCATGCAGGATTTCCTTCGGCGGGGTGAGGTCCTTGATTTCGTAGCGCAGCACCTTGACGCCCCAGTTGGTCGACGCCTCGTTCAATGCCAGCACCACGCCGCGGTTGATGTCGTCGCGTTCCTCGAAGGTGCGGTCCATTTCCATGCGGCCGATCATCGAACGCAGCGTGGTCTGCGCCAGCTGCGAGATCGCATCGATGTAGTCGCTCGCCCCGTAGGACGCCATCTTGGGGTCGGTGACCTGGAAATACAGGATGCCGTCGACCGCCAGCTGCGTGTTGTCACGCGTGATGCAGACCTGGCTCGGCACATCGAGCGGAATTTCCTTCAGCGAATGCTTGTAGGCCACGGTGTCGATGAAGGGAATCACCAGATTGAGGCCGGGCGCGAGCACTGCATGGAACTTGCCGAGGCGTTCGACCACCCAGGCGTTCTGCTGCGGCACCACGCGAACGCCCTTGGCGACGACGATCAGAATGACGGCCAGAATGACCAGTGCGACGATATCCATTTGCTCTCCCTATTGTGTTTATGTTGTGCGCCGGCCGGCGCCTAGTTGCCCAGCACCAGCGTATTGCCCCGAACCGCGCGGATCATCAGCGGGCGCGTACTGTCGACGCGGTCCGATTCGGCTTCGGCATCCCACAGCGCGCCGCGGTATTTGACCTGGCCGCGACCCGCCTGCCAGGATTCGAGCTGCACCGTCTGGCCGATGTCCATGTTCTGCACATTGGATTCCGGATGGGCTGTCGACTGTTTCCAGCGGCGCAGCGCCAGCGTGCCCAGCACGGCAATCGCGCCCGCCGTCAGCAACTGCACCAGCACGCCGGCACCGAGCCAGGCGGCCAGACCGGCCGCCGCGGCAGCGAGGCCGTACACCAGCAGATAGAAGGTCCCGCTGGTGAGTTCAACCCCCACCAGTACCGCCGCCAGAATCCACCACGCTACAAACGCCTGCATCTCATCTCCCCAGAATCACCGGCCGGTTCGCCAGCTCGTCGGGATTATGCCCGGACGGCGGGAAATGTGCCGTCAGGATTGCGTCGATCTGCGCGATGCCGTCGAGCGCGCCGCGCTCGAAATCGCCCTGCCGGAATGCGGCTTCCATCGAGTGTGCCACCGCCTCCCAGTCAGCTGGATCCACCTTCGCGGCGATACCACGGTCGGCAACAATCTCGATGTCGTGGTCGGCCAGCAGCAGATAGATCAGCACGCCGCTGTTGTGTTCGGTGTCCCACACGCGCAGGTGGGAGAACACCTCGATCGCGCGTTCGCGGCCGCTGGTGCCGCGCCACGCCAGCGTGGCGGGCAGGCTGTTCTCGATGGCGAAACGGATCTCGCCGCGGTGGCCCGTTTCGCTGGATGCGACCGCAGCTTCGATCGCATCGAGCGTGGCCTGCGGAAACGCACGCCGCCACGCCCCCGGCGGCATGAACAGATGTTTGAGCACACGCCTGAAATTCACCATGATCCCGAAGCGCCTCCTCCGCCGAACCCCCCTCCGCCGCCGCCCCACGAACCACCACCGCCGCCGCCGCCGAATCCGCCGCCTCGCCCCATCCCGCCGCCGCTGGTCCAGCCGCCGCCCTGGCGGAATCCCGAAGCCACGGCCGCGAACACGAACCCGCCAATGATCAGCAACAGCGGACTGAACCCGAGCAGGAATGCGCCTATCGCCCCACTGCCGAGCGCAGCCAGGCCACCCGCGGCCGGGCGGCTCATCAGCACCGACAGCAGCCAGCCCACCACCACGCCGCCGATGACGAGCAGGCCAAACACCGCATCATCGCCTTCGCCCTGGCCTGATGCGGGCGGCGGCAGTGCCTCGCCTTCGATCAGCCGCATCAGTTGATCGACGCCGGCATCGATGCCGGCGGCATAGGACTCGTCACGAAAACGCGGCGCGATGACCTCGGCGATCACCCGTCTGGCAACCGCATCGGGGATCGCGCCTTCCAGCCCGTAGCCGACTTCCAGCCGCATATCGCGGTCGTCCTTGGCGACAATCAGGATCACGCCGTCGTCGGCTTTCTCGCGGCCGATTTTCCATTGCTCGGCGACGCGGATGCCGAATTGCGCGATGTCCTCGCCTTCGAGCGTGGGGACCATCAGCACCGCGATCTGGCTGCCCTTCTGCGCTTCGAATGCGGCCAGTTTGTTTTCCAGCTGGCCGGTCTGTTCGGCACTTAGCGTCGCCGTCAGGTCGGTGACACGGCGCGTGAGTTCGGGCACCGCTACCTGGGCCCAGGCGGACAGCGCAAGCGCCGCCAGCAGAAAGCCGAATCCCACAAGGGGACTCCGACTTTCTGCGGGCCGAAGCCCGCGAAAGATCGTATGCGCCAGCCGCGTTACGGCGAGTCGCCTCATCGGCGTGTCAATACCCGTGCGACAGACTGCCACCCGAATCGCCGCTGGCGGGCGCCGGAGCGGGCGCCGGAGCGGGCGTGGGCGCCGGTGTCGGGGTCGGCGCCGGGGCACCGAAATCGACCGTGGGCGGCGCGGCGATCGCCGCCTCGTTTTCCACCGTGAAGCTCGGCTTGGTCTTGTAGCCGAACAGCATCGCGGTGAGGTTGGAGGGGAAGGAGCGCACGGTGACGTTGTAGGTCTTCACCGCATCGATGTAGCGGTTGCGCGCGACGGTGATGCGGTTCTCGGTGCCTTCGAGCTGGGCCTGAAGGTCGCGGAACAGGCCGTCGGCCTTCAGCTGCGGATAGTTTTCCGCCACCAATAACAAACGGGAAATCGCGCCGGTCAGCTCGCCCTGCGCGGCAATGAAGCGCTGGAACGCCACCTCGTCGTTGACCAGCTCGGGCGTGGCCTGGATGCCGCCGACACGGGCACGTGCCTGGGTCACTTCGAGGAAAACCTTCTCCTCGTGCGCCGCGTAGCCCTTCACCACGTTGACCAGATTCGGCACCAGATCGGCGCGGCGCTGGTACTGGTTCAGCACTTCGGCCCAGGTCGCCGTGATTTCCTCGTCGGTCGATTGAAAAGTGTTATAGCCGCAGCCCGACAGGGCCAGCGCCATGAACGTCACCATCAGCCATTTCAACATGTCGCGCTCCTCCTCAAGAGATATGCGAAGTACCGGAAACGGCCGGCACCCAGTCAGACAAGCTTACTTTAAAAGCGTGACCAGCTCTGCTTCGGCATGCGTGTCATCCACCCATAAACGGGCCACGCTGACCGGCAGCCTGAAGCGGCGCGGCCCCGCGCTGCCCGGGTTGACGAACAATACGCCAGCCCGGGTTTCCACGCGAGGCTGGTGCGAATGGCCCGACACGACGACATGCGTGCCCGCTGCGGAAGGATCGATGGCGAGTTCGTCGAGAATGTGCAGCACGTGGATGCGCACGCGTTCGAATTCAATATCCGCCGTGTAGGGGATCGTCGTCGCCCAGTCAGCGCGGTCATTGTTGCCGCGCACCACCGTCGTGGGCGCAATCTGCGCCAGCATGTCGAGCACGCCGCGCGGCTCGCCGCTGCGCGAGCCGATGTCGCCGGCATGGACGATGTGCGCGCAGCCCTGCAAGGCGGCGACAGCTTCGGGCCGCAGCAGGCCGTGGGTGTCGGCGATCAACCCGATCAGCGTGCGCGCCATGGTTTCCGATCAGGGCGCCACGCCCCAGGTGGCGAACAGCGGGTCGGATTCGGTCAGCGTGTCGGCGTAGCGGTCGTCCTTCGGCCGCTTGAGGCCGCGCTCGACGTAGGTTTCCACCTTCTTGAAGCCGGCCTGCTTGATCAGCGAGCCGACCCAGGCCATGCGCTCCATCGGGTGCAGTTGGGTCCACAGCTTGATGACCTTGGGCGGGAAATAGCGGTTCGACAGCGTCACCACGAACATGCCACCCGGCTTCAGCACCCGCCGCGCCTCGGCGACGATCTTGTGCGGCTGGATCAGGTATTCGAACGACACCGTGCACACCACCGCGTCGAAGCTGGCATCCGGAAACGGCAGCTTCGGATCGGCGTTGAGGTCGTGCACGATGCGTTCGGCGAGCTGCGGGTTGTCGGCCAGTTCGTCGGCGTTCATGCCGAGGCCGACGGCGGATTGCACCGTGTCCGGCAGATGCGAGCGCCAGCCCGCCATCAGGTCGAGCACACGCGCGTTTTCCGGCAGCACGGTGCGGTACAGCGCCTGGATGCGGCGCGCACATACAGCGTCGACGTGGGTGACTTTTCGGGGTTGCGCGTAGAACGCGGCGTCCGGTGTCTCGTCCTCGCGGGCGAACGCTTCCGGCCCCTCGAAGTCGGTCGGCGTCTGCATCTGCGCGTCCATGCCGCTCCATTCCAGCAACTGCTCCACCTTGCCGACCGGCTCGGTCGAGACGTCGCTCTTGCCGCTGTCGATGCTGAAGATGCGGCCCTGCAGCGGATGGCTGAAATTGGCGACGAAGTTGTCGCCATTCAACTTCATCACGCGGAACATCGGGCCGGGCGCGTCGTCGGCGTGCAGCAGCTGCGAAGGATAGAAACGCCCGAACTTCAGCGGCGCGATGTCGCTGCGGAACACGTCGTTCGGCACCTCGTGCTCGATCTTCGGGCCGACGTCGACCTGGGCATCGACCGGCGGCGTGTCGCCGGGCATCCAGATCACCACCTGATGGCGGCCAAGGTCGGAAAAATAATTGACGCGAAAACGCAGCGCGGAATGCAGGAGTTTCATTGCAGGTCTAGGGGCCAGAATTTAGGGGCTAGGGGGTAGGGATTGATACGTGCGGCGGGCGAGGCACAGGTCTTCCCAGGCGCGCGCCTTGTCGGGCAGGTTGCGCAGCAGGTAGGCGGGATGATAGGTCACGATCAGCGGGACGCCTTGATACTGATGCACGCGGCCGCGCAGGCGGGCGATGGCTTCGTCGGTCTGCAGCAGCGTCTGCGCGGCGAAGCGGCCGAGTGCGACGATGAGCCGGGGGCGGATGAGTTCGATCTGCGCCAGCAGGTAGGGCATGCAGGCGGCGATCTCATCATGCTCGGGATTGCGGTTGCCGGGCGGGCGCGATTTCAGCACGTTGGTGATGTAGACCCTGTTGCCGCGCGCGAGGCCGATCGCGCCCAGCATCGCGTCGAGCAGCTTGCCGGCCTGACCGACGAAAGGCTCGCCCTGCGCGTCCTCGTCGGCGCCCGGCGCCTCGCCGACGATCAGCCAGTCGGCGTTGCGGTCGCCGACGCCGAGCACGCCCTGGGTACGGGTGGTGGAGAGCTTGCAGCGGGTGCAGTTCGCGACTGCGTCGGCAAGCTGCTCCCAGTCGCAGGCCGGTGAGGCGTCAGCGGTAAGCTGTGAGGCGGGGGTCTCGCGCAGGCGCCAGACGGGGCCGATGCCGAGTTCGCTGAAGACGTCGTCGCGGCTCAGCATGACAAGTCTTTTCGCATGATGAGTGCATCCTCGCGGCCGTCGCGCGCCGGGTAGTAGCCGCGCCGCACCGCCAGGTCGACGAATCCGCTGCTGTGGTAAAGCCCGATCGCGGCGGTATTGGAGGTGCGCACCTCGAGAAAGAGCACGCTCGCCTTGTGGTCGCAGGCGCCCGCCAGGCAATGGGCGAGCAGACGACGGCCATGGCCGTGACCGCGCCAGGCCGGCGCGATGGCGAGGTTGAGCAGGTGCGCCTCACCGGCCGCCGCCATCATCGCGTAATAGCCCGTCAGTTCGCCGCCCGCCTCGCTCACCCACATGCTGTAGCCGGCCGTCAGCGAATCGGCAAAATGGCCCGGCGTCCAGGGGTAGTCGTAGCTGTCCAGTTCGATCCGGTGGATATGCGGCAGGTCGGCCTCGGCCATCGGGCGCATCCGATGCGCAACCGCCGTGTGGACCGCGCTCACGCCGGCTGCCTCGCGCGCCGCTCGTCCACCGTCAGCGCCACCTTGTCGCGCAGGTAAATCGGCGCGGCCAGCGCGGCGTCCATGCCCTCGCCGCGCTCGAAGGCACCGGCGGCGAGCGGCGCCATCGCCGCAGCGTCGGGCATCAGCGTGGCATCGATCCGCACCAGATCCGCTTCCAGGCGCGGCCGCAGCACCGCGCCCAGCGCGGCAAAGCCGTTGCCGGCGCCGACCCAGCTCTCGCCGGGCGGCACCGCCACCGATTCGGGCAGCGCCAGCTGCGGTTCGGTCACTGCGCGCCAGCCGGCCGCGTCACGCTCGTAGGCTGCCCAGTAGACCTCGGCCATGCGCGCGTCGAGCACGGTCAGTACCTTGTCCGCCTGCGCCTGTTCGGCGATCGATTCCAGCGTGGAGACGCCGACCACCGGCAGGTCGGCGCCGAACGCCAGGCCCTGCGTCACCGCGCAGGCAATCCTGAGGCCGGTGAACGAGCCGGGGCCGGCACCGTAGCCGATGCCGTCGAGCTGGCGCAAACCGAGGCCCGATTCGCGCAGCAGATCGTCCACCATCGGCAGCAGCAGCGAACTGTGCCGCTGTTCGGCCAGCACCCGCCGCGCCTGGATGCGGCCGTCGAGCCACAGCGCGGCCGAGCACCATTCGGTGGAGGTATCGAGAACAAGCAATTTCATCGGCGCAATTTTAGCAGGCCGCCGCCGCCCGCCCGGCGTTCAGGAACGGCCGCGGTAGACAACGCGGTAGATCGCGCCGGCATGGTCGTCGGAGATCAAGAGGCTGCCGTCGGGCATCACCAATACGTCGGCCGGGCGGCCCCAGGCGTCCTCATCATGCATCCAGCCGCTGACGAAGGGCTCATAGCTCACCGCGCGATCCTTCTCGATGCGCACCACGCTGACGCGGTAGCCGACCTTGCTGCTGCGGTTCCACGAGCCGTGTTCGGCAATGAAGACGGCGTTGCGATACTGCGCGGGGAAGGCCTTGCCGGTATAGAAGCGCATGCCGAGCGCCGCCACGTGGGCGCCGAGTTCCTGCACCGGCGGCACGAAGTCGGCACAGCGCCGGCCGCGACCGAATTCGGGGTCGGCGATTGCGCGACCGTGGCAATGCGGGTAGCCGAAGTGCTGGCCGGGCTTTGCCAGCCGGTTCAACTCGTCCGGCGGCACGTCGTCGCCCATCATGTCGCGCCCATTGTCGGTGAACCACAGTTCGCCGCTCTGCGGATGCCAGTCGAAGCCCACAGTGTTGCGCACGCCGCGCGCCACCACCTCGAGCTTGCCGCTGTCCACGTCGAGCCGGGTGATGGTCGCGTAGCGGTCTACGCCGGCGTCGCAGATGTTGCACGGTGCGCCCACCGGTACGTAGAGCTTGCCGTCGGGGCCGAAGGCGATGAACTTCCAGCCGTGATGCGTCTCGGTCGGCCACGCCGCGCTCACCGTTTCGGGCCGCGGCGGTGTGTTCAGGCGCGCTTCGATATTGGCGAAGCGCAGCACCCGGCTGACCGCCGACACGTACAGGTCGCCGTCGCGAAAAGCCACGCCTACCGGCATGTTGAGGCCCTCGGCGATCACCACCGGTGTGCGGTTTCCCTGTAGCGGAATCGCATAGACCTTGCCAGCGCGGCGGCTGCCGACGAAAAGCGTGTTCTTGCCGAGCGCCATCTGTCGCGCGTTGTCGACGCGGGCGAACAGCTCGATTTCGAAGCCAGGAGGCAGCTTCAGTTGCGCCAGCGGCAGCGTGTCCGCCTGCGCCGGGACCTGCCAGCCGAATGTCAGCAGGAAAAAAGCGATCCGTCGCACCATGTTCCATCGCAGCAGGTTCCATCGCTCCATGTTCCATTGCAGCATGGGAAGCTCCTTTCAGTCAGGTCGCAGCGGAATCAGGATCTCGAAGCGCACGCGCGACCAGGGATCACGCACTTCGGCCAGCCGGGTGATCCGGGCCGCCAGCTGCTGTCCGCCATCCATCAGGCGCGCGACATCCGCATTCTCGCGGCGCGGCACATAGCCGATCTTGCGGCCCTGCCATTCCACCCGAACGGCACGGGCATCGTGCGCATTGTCCGGCTCGCGCACCAGGGTGAGCGCATCGCCCACCCGCATCTGCGGCCACAGCGCCTTGCCGGCGTGGTACTGAAACCCGGCCAGCGGCGAATCCTGCAGCAGGATGTGCGCGGCGACCTGCGCATGAAGCGGCAGCGCCCACATCCAGACCAGACACAGCCACGCCAGCCGACGACGCATCAAGGACTCCGAATCACGGGTTCCGAATCGAGCATTCTAGTGGGAAATCCGCCTCCCTGATCCACCCGGGCTCGCTGGTTGCGGCTTTACTTTTTTCGCTGGACAAGCCGCCGTCCGCTTGAGGTAGGATGAATACATTCCCATCCCTCAACGCCGACACGCCATGCCGAGAAAAACCGCCGCGCAGACCAAGCTGTTCGTTCTGGACACCAATGTGCTGATGCACGATCCCACCAGCCTGTACCGCTTCGAAGAGCACGACATCTACGTGCCGATCGCCACGCTGGAAGAACTCGACATGCACAAGAAGGGCATGACCGAAGTCTCGCGTAACGCGCGCCAGGCCAGCCGCTTCATCGACGAGATCGTCAGCACGCTCGATTCGATCGAGGACGGTGTGCCGCTTGCCAAGCACAGCCACAACGCCGCCACCGGCAAGCTGTTTTTGCAGACGCAGGCGATTACGGGCGACATCCCGATGAGCCTGCCGACCTCCAAGGTGGACAACCAGATCCTCGGCGTGGTGCTGTTCCTGTCGCGCCACCATCCCAAGCGTCAGGTCATCCTGGTGTCGAAAGACATCAACATGCGGATCAAGGCGCGCGCGCTGGGCCTGCCGGCCGAGGACTACTTCAACGACAAGGTGCTGGAAGACACCGACCTGCTGTACGCCGGCGTGCGCGAACTGCCGCCGGATTTCTGGGACAGCCACGGCAAGGGCATGGAATCGTGGCAGGCCAACGGCCACACCCACTACCGCATCAAGGGGCCGCTGGTGGCGAGCATGCTGCCCAACGAGTTCGTTTTCCAGGAAGGTCCCAACCCGCTGTACGCCAAGGTGGTGCTGGTCGAAGGCAAGCAGACGGAGCTGGTCACGGTGCGCGATTACACGCACCACAAGAACAACGTCTGGGGCATCACCGCGCGCAACCGCGAGCAGAACTTTGCGCTGAACGTGCTGATGGACCCCGAAATTGACTTCGTCACCCTGCTCGGCCAGGCCGGCACCGGCAAGACGCTGCTCACGCTGGCCGCCGCGCTGGCGCAGGTGCTCGACAAGAAGCTCTACACCGAAATCATCATGACCCGCGTCACCGTGCCGGTGGGCGAGGACATCGGCTTTCTGCCCGGCACTGAAGAAGAGAAGATGACGCCGTGGATGGGCGCACTGGAAGACAACCTCGACGTGCTGAACAAGAGCGACGACGAAGCCGGCGACTGGGGCCGCGCAGCGACGCAGGACCTGATCCGTTCGCGCATCAAGGTGAAGTCGCTCAATTTCATGCGCGGCCGCACCTTCCTCAACAAGTTCCTGATCATCGACGAGGCGCAGAACCTGACGCCCAAACAGATGAAGACGCTGATCACCCGCGCTGGCCCCGGCACCAAGGTGGTCTGCCTCGGCAACATCTCGCAGATCGACACGCCCTACCTGACCGAGGGCAGCTCCGGCCTCACCTACGTGGTCGACCATTTCAAGGGCTGGCCGCACAATGGCCACGTCACGCTGCAGCGCGGCGAACGTTCGCGCCTGGCAGACTATGCTGCAGAAGTGCTGTGACCCTCATCCAAGGAGACGCGCGATGAAGCACTGGCTCATTCTGGCCGCGGGGCTGACCCTGGCCCTGCCCGCCCACGCAATCGACTGGAACGAAATGCTGCGGGGCGTGCTCGGCAAGCCGGCCGAACAGCCTGCCGCCAGTGGCGTCGACGCGCTGTCCAACGCCGACATCAACGCCGGCCTGAAAGAGGCGCTCGCCCGCGGTGCCGACGCGGCCGTCGCCCAGCTCGGGCAGAAGGACGGTTTCTTCGGCAATGCCGCGCTCAAAATCCCGCTGCCGTCCAGCCTGCAGAAAGCCGAGAAAGCCATGCGCATGTTCGGCATGGGCAAGCAGGCCGACGACCTGGTGCTGTCGATGAACCGCGCCGCCGAGGCGGCGGTTCCGGAAGCCCGGACCCTGCTGGTCGATGCGGTGCGCGCGATGACGCTGGAAGATGCCCGGGGCATCCTCACCGGCGGCCAGACCTCGGCCACCGCGTTCTTCCGCAATAAAACCGAAGCCACCCTCACCGAACGCTTCGGCCCCATCGTCAAGGCAACCACCGACCAGGTCGGTCTCGCGCAGCAGTACAACCAGTACGCCGGCATGGCCGCGCAATTCAACCTGATCGACAAGCAACAGGCCAGTGTCGAGCAGTACGTCACCCAGCAGGCGCTCGACCGGCTCTACACCGTGATTGGCGAGAAGGAAGCCGCACTCCGCGCCAACCCGATGCAGGCCGGCAGCGATCTGCTGAGAAAAGTATTCGGCGCCGTCAGCGGCCGATAGCCACCGCAACGCACCGATGAACGCCCGCCTCTGCGCCCTGCTCGCCGGATTACTTCTTGCGCTGCCATCCCACGCTTGGGACGTCGGTGAATTCAGGAACGGCATGTCGCGTGCGGAAGTCGAGGCCGCGCTCAAGACCTGGAAATTCGACCGCACCCTGACGATCGGCAGCGACGGCCTGTTTGCCTACGACTATCCCGCCAACCCGGCTGGCCGTCGCTTCCTGTTCACCTTCTGTAGTGACAGGCTGGTGGCGTTCGAGCAGGAAGTCACGCCCGCCTTCCGCCACTTCGTCATCATCGCGTCGAACTACGCCAACCTCTACGGCAACCCGCTCAAGGTCATCCCCTATTCCAGCGTCGTCGCCAACGGCGAAAAAAACCTGCTGGCCATGTTCTGGCGCAAGGGTGCGGATTACATGGGGGTCAAATACGTGCTGCACCCGACCAGCGAGCAACTCTCGATGAGCTGGCAGATCAGCAACAACTGCTGGCAGGCGCCACGCTGAGACGGTCAGGCGCGTTAAAAAATCCAGCGCGCGGTCGGTGCGCAGGTTATTCCGAGTTTCTTGCTTCTCTTTTGACGCGATTGCTCCCGGAACGGAAGCGCTAGCCCAGCATGCCCTCCCGCTCGACAAACGCGATGATGTCCGCCAGGCCTTGCCCGGTCTTGAGGTTCGAGAAGACAAACGGTCGTTCGCCACGCATTTTCTTGGTGTCGCGGTCCATCACGTCCAGCGAAGCGCCGACCATGGGCGCCAGATCGATCTTGTTGATGACCAGCAGATCGGACTTGGTGATGCCGGGGCCGCCCTTGCGCGGTATCTTTTCGCCGGCAGCCACGTCGATGACGTAAATCGTCAGGTCGGACAATTCGGGGCTGAAGGTGGCGGCCAGGTTGTCGCCGCCGCTTTCGACGAAGATCACGTCGAGGCCGGGGAAGCGCTTGTTGAGCCGGTCCACCGCTTCCAGGTTGATGCTGGCGTCCTCGCGGATAGCGGTGTGCGGGCAGCCGCCGGTTTCCACGCCGATGATGCGCTCGGGGGCCAAGGCCTCGTTATTCACCAGGAACTGCGCGTCCTCCTCCGTGTAGATGTCGTTGGTGACGACGGCGATGTTGTAGCGCTCGCGCAGCGCCTTGCACAGGGCCAGGGTCAGCGCGGTCTTGCCGGAGCCGACGGGGCCGCCGATGCCGACACGCAGCGGTTGCGAGCGGTGGGTCATGATCTGAACAATCTCGTGTATTGGGTTTCGTGACAGCTTGATGCAATGGCAAAAGCTGGCAAGTAGTTGCAGGTGGTTTCGAGGTCGGCCGCTGCGGCGGCGTCCGCCAGCGCCGGGATGCGCTGCCCCAGGACCAGCAGCATGCGCTGGCCGGCGGTTTGTCCGAGCGGGATGGCCTTCACTGCTGCCATCACCTGGTTCTCCGCCCAGGCCCACAGATAGCCGGCGACGGCATCCTGCGCGGGAATGCGCCAGGCCGCGGCCGCGCAGCTCCAGGCCAGCGGAAAACTCGGCTGCTTGAATGCCGCCAGCGATGCGGCCGGAAAGCCGCCCAGATCGGTGAGCAGGCGGGCCAGCGAATACCCCATTTGTGCCGTCTCGGCGCGCAGTTCGGCGGTCTCGCGGCTGGCCGTGAATTCGTCATCCAGTTGCGCGAGCCGGGCCGCGTCGTCCTGCGTCCAGGCGGCCAGCATGTGGGCCAGATACACCGCTTCGAAACGTGCAATGCCGAATTCCAGGCAGTCGCCGATCCAGGCCAGCGCGGTCGCCTCGTTCTTCACCGCGCCGGTTTCCACCACCCATTCCAGACCCTGCGAATAGGAGTAGGCGCCGACCGGCAAGGCCGGGCTGGTCAGTTGCAGCAACCGGATCAGGGCCGGGTTCATCGGCCGCCCCGCAACAGCATGTCGTGGATGCGCGGGCCGCGCCCTTCGCCGTCGGCGCTGTGGCCGTGTGGATGGGCATGGCCGCCGTGGCCGCCATAGGCGCCGCTCTCGGGGTCGAAGGGCGCTTCGTTTTCGACAACCGCCAGCCCCAGCCCGCGCACCATCTCGCCCAGCACAGGGTCGCGCGCAAAGCGCACCAGCCCCGGCTGCAGTTCCACCGCCACGTGGCGGTTGCCCAGGTGATAGGCGGCGCGCGCCAGCAGCAGGGCGTCGTCGCTGCGCACCTCCATCACCGCCTCGGGCGCGGCCGCCACCTCGACGATGCGGCCGTCGTTGGCAAGCAGGCGATCGCCGGCGCGCAGTACGCTGCCGCGTTCCAGGAACAGGCCGGCTTCTTCGCCGCTCGCGAGCTGTGTACGCAGCCGGCACTTGCAGCGCAGGTCGAAGGGCAGCACCAGGCGTTCGGTTGCCGGTGTATTTGCTGGAGCGCGTTGTTCGATGACGATCATAGTCAGAATAAGAAGTAGCGTTGCGCCATCGGCAGCACGGTGGCCGGCTCGCACACCAGCAGCTCGCCGTCGGCGCGCACCGCATAGGTTTCGGGGTCGACGTCGATGACTGGCGTGGCGCTGTTGTGGACCATGTCCCGCTTGCTCAGCGTGCGGGTGTTTTTCACCGCGACCAGCGGCTTGGCGAGGTTCAGCGCGGCCACCTCGGGGTTTTCCAGCGCGGCCTGCGAGACGAAGGTGACGGAGGTTTTCAGGGCGCCGCCGAAGCTGCCGAACATAGGCCGGTAGTGCACCGGCTGCGGCGTCGGAATGGAAGCGTTGGGGTCGCCCATGGCGGCGGCGGCGATCATGCCGCCCTTGACGATCAGGCTGGGTTTCACGCCGAAGAAGGCGGGCTTCCACAGCACCAGATCGGCCAGTTTGCCGGGCTCGATCGAGCCCACCATGTGGCCGATGCCCTGGGTGATGGCCGGGTTGATGGTGTACTTGGCGATGTAGCGCTTGACCCGGAAGTTGTCGTTGCGCGGGTTGGACTGAACCTCACCCTCTCCCCCAGCCCCTCCCCCGCTTCCGGGGGAGGGGGGTAAAAAGCCGCGCTGCAGCTTCATCTTGTGCGCGGCCTGCCAGGTGCGGATGATCACTTCGCCCACCCGGCCCATGGCCTGCGAATCCGACGACATCATGGAAAAGGCGCCGAGGTCGTGCAGGATGTCCTCGGCGGCGATGGTCTCGCGGCGGATGCGGCTCTCGGCGAAGGCGATGTCCTCGACGATCGAGGCATCGAGATGGTGGCAGACCATGAGCATGTCCAGATGCTCGTCGATGGTGTTGACCGTGTAGGGCATGGTCGGGTTGGTGGAACTCGGCAGCACGTTGGGCATGCCCGCCGCCCGGATGATGTCCGGCGCGTGGCCGCCGCCCGCGCCTTCGGTGTGGAAGGTGTGGATGGCGCGGCCTTTGAAGGCATTCAGCGTGGTCTCGACAAAACCCGATTCGTTGAGCGTATCGGTGTGGATGGCGACCTGCACGTCCATTTCGTCGGCCACCGTCAGGCAGGTGTCGATCGCCGCCGGGGTGGTGCCCCAGTCCTCGTGCAGCTTCAGGCCCATCGCCCCGGCGCGCACTTGTTCTCTGAGCGGCTCCGGCTGGCTGACGTTGCCCTTGCCGAGAAAGCCCAGGTTCATCGGGAAGGCGTCCGCCGCCTGCAGCATGCGATGGATGTGCCATGGTCCCGGCGTACAGGTGGTGGCGAAGGTGCCGGTGGCGGGGCCGGTGCCGCCGCCCAGCATGGTGGTGATGCCGGACATCAGCGCCTCCTCGATCTGCTGCGGGCAGATGAAGTGGATGTGGCTGTCGATGCCGCCGGCGGTGACGATCATGCCTTCGCCCGCGATGATCTCGGTGCCGGCCCCGATGGCAATGGTGACGCCCGGCTGCACGTCCGGATTGCCGGCCTTGCCGATGGCCTGGATGTAGCCGTTCTTCAGGCCGATGTCCGCCTTGACGATGCCGGTCACGGCATCGACGATCAGCGCGTTGGTAATGACCGTGTCGGCCACTTCGGCGGATACGCGCTGGCTCTGGCCCATGCCGTCGCGGATTACCTTGCCGCCGCCGAACTTCACTTCATCGCCGTAAATCGTGTAGTCCTTTTCCACCTCGATCCACAACTCGGTGTCGGCCAGGCGGACGCGGTCGCCGACGGTGGGGCCGAACATCTCGGCATAGGCCTGGCGGGCGATGCGAACAGCCATGACGATCTCCTTGCGGCCGGGTTAGCGGTGCGTGTTCTGAGCGCGGGCCGCAGCACGGCGACGATAGATCCGCGCCCCGCCGATGCCGATCACCAAGGCAATGAGCGTCATCGCCAGATGATCCGGTTCGCTCAGCAGATGCACGACGGCATCCAGCATGTTGCCGTGATGTTCGCCCGGATGCGCGTAGGCGAAGGGCGAAAAAATAAACAGAAGCATGGCGAAGGTTTTTTGTTTCATCTCGTTGTCTCCTTTAAAGCGAACCCATGATCCGGCCCTGAAACCCATAGACCTTGCGCGCGCCGGCGTAGGCCACCAGTTGCACCGTGCGGGTCTGGCCCGGCTCGAAACGCACTGCGGTGCCGGCGGCGATGTCCAGGCGCATGCCGCGCGCCGCTTCCCGGTCAAACGCCAGAGCGTCATTGACCTCGAAGAAGTGATAGTGAGAGCCGACCTGAACCGGCCGGTCGCCGGTGTTGGCCACCACCAGCGTAAGCGTGGGGTGGCCGGCGTTGAGTTCGATTTCGCCGGGTTCGATCTGCATTTCGCCTGGGATCATGCTGGCTCCTCAAAACGTGTGAAGAAATCGTAGCGAGCGGGTCGCAGCGAGGTGTGTCCGGAGCGCAGTGACCGGAATGTACGACGTTGTATATGAGAATAGCGAGCACCGCACAAACCTCGATCCGACACGCGCAGTAGATTTTTCATACGTTTCTAGATGATCGGGTGATGGACGGTCACCAGCTTGGTGCCGTCGGGGAAGGTGGCTTCGACCTGGATATCCGGGATCATCTCGGGCACGCCCTCCATGACCTCGTCGCGCTGCAGCAGTGTGGTGCCGTAGCTCATCAGTTCGGCCACGCTCTTGCCGTCGCGCGCACCTTCCAGAATGCCGGCGGTGATGAAAGCCACCGCCTCGGGATAGTTGAGCTTGAGGCCGCGCGCGCGGCGGCGTTCCGCCAGCAGCGCGGCGGTGAAGATGAGCAGCTTGTCTTTTTCGCGCGGGGTCAGTTCCATATCGATTCTTTCAGGTGTTCCAGATGCGCGGCGTGTGTGCCTTGCGTCCGATCAGCGCCGGGCACAGCGTCTGCCACACGGCAGTCAACCACTGGCGCGCCGCCTCCGACGAATGCCCCAGGTAACGTGCCACCAGGATGTCCGGCAAGGCGGTAATCCCATGCCGGGCGCCGGCCTCGTGCACGGGAATGTCCCGACACGTCGTAAGCAATCCCGGCTCGATGCCGGGCGCCACCGCGAGGAAGGTCCCGCTGACGCTGAATCCGGCCAGCCCGGCCGCCGCGTTCAGCAGGTCGCCCCCGCCCTCCAGCCGACCCCGTTCCAGCCAGACGGGCCGCCCGGCCCGCCGGATCCGGGTATCGAGATGCACGGATCCGGCGGTGAATTGTTCTCCCGACGCGCGACGCCCCAGGCACAGCACGTCCATGCCGATGAAGCGCGCATCGGCGGCGAGGTCGACAGTGCTGCGCAGGCTTGCGTGCGCCGCGTCGAACACGATGGTTTCCTGCGGCAGCCATTCCAGCACGCCCTGCGCTTCCACCGTGAAACCCAGGCGCTGGCTGGCCCAGGCGCCGGCGCTGCGATACCACTTGCCGGCACCCGGCGTGGTCAAAAGCGCATGGGCACCCGGTCCGACCGTCACGTCGATTTCCAGATCGTCGCCGCCGGCAATGCCGGACGGCGGATGCAGCACGATGGCATGGCAGACGGCCTCGCCTTCCGGATAGAGCGCCTTCTGGATGCGCAGCGGGCCCACGTGTTCGCGGCGGACGAGAATGGTGCCCGCCTCGCGCCGCTGGAAACCCAGGGACAGGCGCGCATGCCAGGTCGAGGAAAGCGGTTCGGCGAGGTCCATCGCCCCATCATACGGAGAGCAATTCGCGCACGCCATCCTGGTCCATGTCGGCGCCGGCGCCGCGCTTGATGAATTCGCCGCGTTCCATCAGCAGGTACTGGTCGGCGAGCGAGCGGGCGAAATCGTAATACTGCTCGACCAGCAGGATGGCCATGCTGCCTTCTTCGGCCAGCATGCGGATGGCGCGTTCGATGTCCTTGATGATGGACGGCTGGATGCCTTCCGTGGGCTCGTCCAGGATCAGCAGCTTCGGCCCGAAGGCGAGCGCCCGGCCAATCGCCAGTTGCTGCTGCTGGCCGCCGGAGAGGTCGCCGCCGCGCCGCTTCAGCATCGCTTTCAGCACCGGGAACATTTCATAGATGCGTTCCGGGATCGGCGTGCCGCCGGGCTTCGTCGCCAGCCCCATGCGCAGGTTTTCTTCCACGGTCAGGCGCGGAAAGATCTCGCGCCCCTGCGGCACGTAGCCGATGCCGGCTTTCACCCGGGCGTGGGAGGCCGCGTTGGTGATGTCCCTGCCGTCGAAGGTCATGCTGCCGGTCTTCGCCGGCACCAGTCCCATCAGGCACTTCAGCAGCGTGGTCTTGCCGACACCGTTGCGGCCGAGCAGACAGGTGACCTGGCCGGTGGGCGCCTCGAAGGAAAGGTCGCGCAGGATGTGGCTGCCGCCGTAATACTGGTTGAGGTTCTCCACACGCAGCATGGTTCAGCGCCCCAGATACACTTCGATGACGCGCGGATCGGCCTGCACCGTTGCGAGGTCGCCTTCTGCCAGCACCGAGCCTTCGTGCAGAACGGTCACCTTGCCGCCCAGCTGTTCGATGAAGGCCATGTCGTGCTCCACCACCACCAGGCTGTGCTTGCCGGCCAGCGACTTGAACAGTTCTCCGGTGCGCTCGGTTTCGTCGTCGGTCATGCCGGCCACGGGTTCGTCGAGCAACAGCAGCTGCGGCTCCTGCATCAGCAGCATGCCGATTTCCAGCCACTGTTTCTGGCCGTGCGAGAGCAGTCCGGCCGGACGGTCGGCTTCATGGTCGAGGCGGACTTGCTTCAGCGTGTCGGTGATCCGGTCGCGTCCCTCCTGCGACAGCCAGGCGAACAGGCTGGCCCAGGCGCGCTTGTCGGTCTTCATCGCCAGCTCCAGGTTCTCGAACACCGTATGGTTCTCGAAGATGGTCGGCTTCTGGAACTTGCGGCCGATGCCGGCGTGGGCGATTTCCGGTTCGGTCATGCGGGTCAGGTCCAGGGTCTGGCCGAAAAAACAGGTGCCGGCATCTGGCCGGGTCTTGCCGGTGATGACGTCCATCATCGTGGTCTTGCCGGCGCCGTTGGGGCCGATGATGCAGCGCAGTTCGCCGGCGTCGATGGTCAGATTGAGATTGTTCAGCGCCTTGAAGCCGTCGAAGCTCACCGAGATCGCCTCCAGGTAGAGAATGACCTTGTGGGAAAGGTCGACGCCGGGCTGGAGAATATGCCCCACCACCTGCGTGCCGTCTTCCCCGCCCCGGTTGTCGGTGTCGTAGTCGGTCAGATTCGTGCTCATGCCGCGACCCGCGCCCTAATGCGTTTCCACAAGCCCACCACGCCCTCGGGCAGCCACAGCGTCACCCCGACGAACAGCGCCCCGAGGAAGAACAGCCAGTACTCCGGGAAGGCGACGGTGAAGAAGCTCTTGAAGCCGTTGACCAGGCCGGCGCCGATGATCGGGCCGATCAGGGTGCCGCGCCCGCCCACCGCCACCCAGATGGCGATTTCGATGGAATTGGCCGGCGACATTTCACCGGGGTTGATGATGCCCACCTGCGGCACGTAGAGTGCACCCGCGATGCCGCACAGCATCGCGGAAAAGGTCCAGATGAACAGCTTGTAGTGCAGCGGGTTGTAACCGATGAACATGACGCGCGACTCGGCATCGCGGATCGCCGCCAGCACCCGGCCGAACTTCGACGTGGCCAGGTAGCGTCCCGCCAGCAGCGCCAGCATCAGCGCCAGCGCGGACAGCGCGAACAGCGTCGCCCGCATTTCCGGCGAGGTGATGTCGTAGCCCAGGATGCGCTTGAAGTCAGTGAAACCGTTGTTGCCGCCGAAGCCGGTTTCGTTGCGGAAGAACAGCAGCATCGCGGCGAAGGTGAGCGCCTGGGTGATGATGGCGAAGTACACGCCCTTGATGCGCGAGCGGAAAGCAAAATAGCCGAACACGAACGCCACCAGCGACGGCACCGCCAGCACCAGAATCAGCGTCAGCACAAAGGAATCGGAGCCGGCCCAGTACCAGGGCAGTTCCTTCCAGTCCAGAAACACCATGAAGTCCGGCAGATGCGACTGGTAGGAGCCGTCGGTTCCGATGCCGCGCATCAGGTACATGCCGAAGGCGTAGCCGCCCAGCGCGAAGAACATGCCGTGCCCCAGCGACAGGATGCCGGCATAGCCCCAGACCAGGTCCATCGCCACCGCGACGATGGCGTAGCACATGATCTTGCCGCCGAGGGTGATCACGTAGTTGGAGACATGGAAGGGATGACCCTCGGGCACGAACAGATGCAGCGCCGGCATCAGCACCAGCGTAATGGCGGCGAAGAGGCCCATGGCGATCCAGCCCGAGCGGGGCATGGCGGCGAGGACGCGGATGGTGAACGGGGTGCGCATGTCAGTTGTCCACGAAGCGGCCCTTGAGGGCAAACAGGCCCTGCGGGCGTTTCTGGATGAAGACGATGACGATGACCAGCACCACGATCTTGGCGATCACCGCACCGGACCAGCCTTCGAGGAATTTGGTCACAACGCCCAGGCCCAGCGCCGCCCACACCGCGCCGGCCAGTTGCCCAACGCCGCCCAGCACCACCACCAGGAAGGAATCGACGATGTAGCCCTGCCCCATGTCGGGGCCGACGTTGGCGATCTGCGACAGCGCCACGCCGCCGAGGCCCGCGATGCCAGCGCCGAGGCCGAACGCCATCGTGTCCACGCGCCCGGTCGGCACGCCGACGCAGCCCGCCATCGGCCGGTTCTGGGTGATGGCGCGCACGAACAGGCCGAGCCGCGTCTTCTGCATCAGTACCCACACCAGCGCCAACACGAACAGCGTGAAGCCGATGATGACGATGCGGTTCCACGGCAGCACCAGCCCCGCCATGATCTCGACGCCGCCCGACATCCAGACCGGATTGGCGACTTCCACGTTCTGCGCACCAAACAGCATGCGCGCTGCCTGAATCAGAATCAGGCTCAGGCCCCAGGTGGCGAGCAGGGTTTCCAGTGGCCGGCCATACAAGCGGCGGATCACCGTGCGCTCCAGCAGCATGCCCACTAGCGCGGCGGCGAGGAAAGCGGCCGGGATGGCTGCCAGCACATACCAGTCGATATAGTCCGGGAAATACGCGCGAAACAGGGTTTGCGTGAAAAACGTGGCATAGGCGCCGATCATCAGCAACTCGCCGTGCGCCATGTTGATGACGCCCATCACGCCATAGGTGATGGCCAGCCCCAGCGCGGCCAGCAGCAGGATGCTGCTGAGCGAGAGGCCGCTGAATATCTGACCGAGGATTTCGCCAAAGGCCAGGCGCGCCTCGATCGCATCGACCGCCTGCGCGGCGGCTTCGCGCACCGCGGCATCCGGTTCATTGGCTTCATCCAGCAGCGGCAGAAGCAGTCCACGAGTCGCCGGACTCGCGCTGTCCGCCAGCAATTCAACCGCCGCCAGCCGGGCCGCCGCATCGGGGTTTTCAAGGTTGGCCAGCGCGTGCGCCTGCTTCAGCAAGGCCTGAATTCCCGCGTCGGTTTCCTTCGCCATCGCAGCGGCCAGGATGGGCGCCATGCCGATACCGGCGTTGCTCTGCAGTTCCGTTGCCGCCGCCAGGCGCACGGCGCGGTCGGGGTCGTACAGCTTCAGCGCGGCCAGCGCGTTGGCGAGCTCGGAGCGCAGGCGGTTGTTGACGGTGATGGATTCGTAGGTTTCTGGAACCGGGTCGATGACGGCGCCGGTGGCGGCATCGACCGCCTGCTCACCGTCGAAAATGAATACGGCCTCGTCGGCAACCAGCAGTTCGTCGTCGGCCATCGCCTTCAGCACTTTGGCGGCGTCCGCGCTGGCGCTGGCGCCGAGCTGCCGGATGGCGGCGATCTTGTCGTCGGACTCTTCCGCCGCGAGTTGACGTACTAGCGCAGGGTCGAGCGCGGCAAAGGCGTTCGACGCGGGCAGCAACAACAGCAGGAGCGTGAGCAGGAGGCGTTTCATGGTGGGGCCGGTATCCGTCATTCCGCTGGGTGCGAACCGTTTCGCGCCCAGCGGAATGACGCCCTCTCGCGAGGGCGCCAGAGGCGTGCTTACTTGCTGTCGGGCACGTCCTTCTTCTTGTCGTTGCCGGGGATGTAGGGGCTCCACGGCTGGGCACGGATCGGGCCCTTGGTTTTCCACACCACGTTGAACTGACCGTCACCCTTCACTTCGCCAATGAACACCGGCTTGTGCAGGTGGTGGTTCTTCTCGTCCATCTTGACGACGAAGCCGGACGGCGCCTTGAAGGTCTGGCCGGCCATTGCGGCGATGACCTTGTCGACGTCGGTGGACTTGGCTTTTTCGACCGCCTGCTTCCACATGTGGATGCCGATGTAGGTGGCTTCCATCGGGTCGTTGGTCACCACAGTGTCAGCGTTGGGCAGCTTTTGCGACTTGGCCCAGTCGCGGTACATCTTGATGAACGCGGTGTTGGTCGGGTTCTTGATCGACTGGAAGTAGTTCCAGGCGGCCAGGTGGCCCATCAGCGGCTTGGTGTCGACGCCGCGCAGTTCCTCCTCGCCCACCGAGAACGCCACCACCGGCACGTCGGTCGCCTTCAGGCCGGCGTTGCCCAGCTCCTTGTAGAACGGCACGTTGGAGTCGCCGTTGATGGTGGACACCACAGCGGTCTTCTTGCCTTCGCCGGCAAACTTCTTGATCTTGGCGATGATGGTCTGATAGTCGCTATGACCGAACGGCGTGTACTCCTCCATGATGTCCGCGTCCTTGATGCCCTTGCTGTGCAGGAAGGCGCGCAGGATCTTGTTGGTGGTGCGCGGGTAGACGTAGTCGGTGCCCAGCAGCACAAAACGCTTGGCGGAGCCACCGTCCTTGCTCATCAGGTATTCCACCGCCGGGATCGCCTGCTGGTTCGGTGCCGCGCCGGTGTAGAACACGTTCTTCTCCAGTTCCTCGCCCTCGTACTGCACCGGGTAGAACAGCAGGCCGTTCAGCTCCTTGAACACCGGCAGCACCGATTTACGCGACACCGAGGTCCAGCAACCGAACACCACATCGACCTTGTCCTTGGACAGCAACTGACGCGAGCGCTCGGCGAACAGCGGCCAGTTGGAAGCCGGGTCGACCACCACCGGCTCCAGCATCTTGCCCATGACACCGCCCGACTTGTTGATCTGGGCGATCGTCATCAGCGCGGTTTCCTTCAGCGCGGTTTCGGAAATGGCCATGGTGCCGGACAGCGAATGCAGGATGCCGACCTTGATGGTTTCGGCGGCATGCACGGAGAAGCTGGCAAGGCCTGACAAGGTCAGCAGGCTGGAGAGCACAGTCATTTTCAGAAAATTACGACGGGTTTGCATGGTGAACTCCTGTGTGGAAATAAAGGGAAATGCGTCAAAGCGAGACGCGCGGCACTAGCTGCGCGCCTGCCGATCGATCAGAACTGGAACTGCATGGCGACGGTGAAGGCATCCACGTCGCTTGCGCCGGTCACTTCCGTGTTCGAGTACACAGCGCCGATCTGAGCGTTGTAGCCGTCGATGATGTAATTGACGCCTACGTCGTACTTCTTGGTGTCGACGTTGTTGTCGGGCGTGAACTTCTGGTAGCGCACGAACGGCTGCACCTGCCCCCAGCCCACCTTCTGGTCGAAGATGTAGCCGACGCCGGCCGAATACGCGCGTCCCTGTTCCATCAGGTACACGTCATCTGTGTCGTAGTCGTAGCCCGCCGCCTCGATCGACAGCGCGCCCGGCCCCACGCCTTTTTTCTCCAGCAGGAAATCGATGCTGTAGGAGGCGTAGTCTCCGGTTGCCAGGGCCGAGTAGGCGCCGTTCTTCTGGGCGCGTCCGGCGATGCCGATGGCCAGGATGTCTTTGCCGCCCAGGTAGTTGCCGGTGCCGTAGTAGCCCGGCTCCGCATCCCAGAAGTCCATCTGCAGCCGACCCGCATACATCAGGCCATCTGACCCAGTCCTGTGCGTAGAGGTTGAAGTGGCCACCGGCGCGATCTTGAAGGTGGTATTTCCCTCAAAAGCGCCGAAGGCATAGGCAAGCTTTCCGTCCATCACACTGCCCACCACCGCCACACCGTCGTCACGCCCGATGTAGCCACCATTGAAGCCGTAGCGCGAAGCGATGCCCGACCAGTAGCCGCCGCCCAGCGAGTAATACGGGCCGGCCATGTTGGCGCGGTCGCTGGGAGAGAGAAAACGTCCGGCCCAGATCGTCACGCCGGGCGTGATCGCGATCTGGACGTTGGCATCGATGGCCTGAAAACCTTGGCCGGCGATGTCCTTTTCTGTGTTGAGCATGCCCTTGATGTACTTGTTCAACGAGCCCGACAGATAGATGCGGGCGCTGTCCAGGCTGAAGTTCTGCGAGCGGGACGTGCCGTTGGGCGCTGCATCTTCCACGCTGCTGAAGCTGCCGCGCATTCCGAGGCCGATGCTGACCGACTTGTCCTCGCCAAACGTGATCGTGCCGCCCGAATAGGCAGGCATAGCCGGCAGCATCAGTGCTGCGGCCACAGCCGCTATCAGCGGATTTCTTTTGATTTCAAGTGCCATTTCCCATCCCCTTTGATTGAATTATCGTCACTAAACCGAAGCGGCCGATTGCACGCTGGCCGCCCGATCGCCCTAAGCCTTTGAACACGGGCTCAGGTTAGCGAGCAGCCTGGGGGGATGAAATAAGTCATCTTACGTAGGTGGACCGAGTGACCGATGCCCCGGGCAGGTGCTACCTTTTGCCGCGTTGAATGACACACGCGAAAGCGTCCGGGACGGGTGATGATCGATTTTGCGAAAACAAAAACGCATTGCAGCGGCGGCATCCTGCTGCTGGCTGCCCTGCTGCTCTGCGGCTGCGGCGAGCTTGCCTACAAGCGCGGCGCTACTTCAAGCGATCTGGAAGCGGCAAAAAAATCCTGCCGCGAAAAAGGGCCGAACCCGGCAACGGTCGAGCAATGCATGGCCGATCATGGCTGGGTCGTTCAGAACCTGAGCAGGATGGAGCCCCTGGATGCAGACCCCGTCGTGGAAGCCTCAGTCATCCCCAGCGACCGCAGAATCGAAAACGCAGCCGGCGCCACCCAACCCGCGACAGCCGTGAAACGAAAGCCCGAGATGACGGACACCTTCAAGGTGAGCTCATGGTGGAAAACCGGCAGCGGCGCCGTCAGTCTGAAAACCGACACGGAGGCATGCGTGGCGAAACTGGGTGAAGCCCACCGTCCAGACAGCCAGACCCAATCGGCCACCCAGGGCCTGCTACTGTGCATGAAGGGCAAGGGATGGAGCGGGTTGCGGGCGAAATAGCACGTCGCGTAATCGTGAAATCCAGGCTTGCCTGACAAATAGGGAAAGGTGGTTCTTTCCCTGCCCAACAGAAAATCGGCTATGAACAGACGGTCAGGCCAAACTCCGCGGCCGTCGGGTCATCGGCCTGAGCGGCCTGTCATGCTGACCGCTTCATATGACCGGTCTTCGCCACTTACCGGTCAAAGCAACGTTTGAATTAAGGGGCGCGCTTTAGCGCGTCCCGCTTGAATGATTTGTTGGGCATGATGGGCTGTGGCTATTCATTACACCACCCCGCGATTCGTTAGACCAAAGAGGCTACTGATTGACGCGCAGGCATTCTCGGCCTGCGATTTCGGTACCTTGCGCACAATAAAAATTGACTCGCCCTTGTGGTTCGAAAGCTCGACAGAGTAGTAAGTAGCGAAGCTAGCTTTTCTATTCATTTGCGCGTGAACGCTTGAGTAGTCGCGAATTGAAATGGGGCGGTAGAAACGCCTGACTGGCGATGACAATGGCGAAAACGTGGCGATGCCTGTTGCGGAATCAATAGTCACTCGGCGCGGAGCGAGATAAGTTTTCAGCAGCCCCAGAATCGAGATTAATACTAGAAGAGCAGCCAAGAATCCTGCGGCTGCAGGAGGCTTGTTGATACCAACAAGGCCGGCTAGCGCGAGGGAGCTGAAAAGGAAAGCGTCAGTTCGCCTTCCTTCCGAATAGGGGAACTCAATCGAATTCATAGGTGTGGTGCCCAACGTAGAGCTAACCGGCGGCGCTTTAGCGCCGTCCAGCGGCCGAAGGGAGCGAGGTTGAGCGCCGGGTTAGGTGGCACGTGAGCGGCTCCCTATCCATCTGACACTGAATCGAAGTACGGTGAACCATGCTGTTACAAGCACACATAAGGCGGCGGCAATGAGCGGAAAAAATAGCAGATTAAAAGCGAGGTCTACTGATGAGTAGCGTTCATTAAAAAGCGCGTGTGTGGACGACTGTGCAACCAAAGCTATTACGACAGCGCCGTTGAGGAACACAAGGCGCCTGGTGAGCGAGCCGATTAAGGTTGCGGCCCCAAGTAAACTTGCCAGTAGTGGAATGAGGCCCCACCGATAGGTGGCATACCATGGATTCTTCAGTGGTCCACAGCCACAGCCCGGATTTCGATAGCTCGAATCGTTAGTGCACGCGTCCATATTGGCAAACACCGTGACTTTGCCGCCGCACGATAGCTGCGCTTGCTGTAAATGGCTCTTGGGCTCCACAAGGTCGGCGAAGAGGAAGAGCAGCACAATGGCCAAGCCTGCCATCATGTTTCGTCGAAGTATGTGCGCGGTTTTCATGCCACCTAACGTTTGAGGTAAGGGGCGTGCCGCTTGCGGCGCGTCCCGTGGAGGCCGAAGGCCGGAACGAACTTGACCGAGGGGTTAGCCCTATACACCTGGATGACAAACACGGTCTGTAACTCTCCGAAATAATAGGGCATCTGTTTCGTGCCGGGCGCCGTCAACCTCAATGGCAGGCAGCTTGATCTTGAACTCCTCCCGCCCAATACCCGCCGGTTCTAATACGAAGCCGTAGTTACGCCAGCCCAAGCTCCCAAAAAGGGATCTGGCCAGCGGCGGGTTGAAAGTATCTTCAACTCCTGTGAACGTACTTGTAGCAGGGAACGTATACCGGGTCTGGTAGCCGTAGGACGATCGCATGATCTCCTTTGATTCGGCCGGCGCGGACGCGCCGATTTTGGGGTTTGATGTCGGTTCGGTTGTGCCGTCTTTGTTGAGCTTGAAATATATCTGGTAACTGAGCTGTGGAATTACTGCCGTGCTAATCGGTTGATCGCTGACGGATAGGATTTGAAATGCGGGCGCCGTGAACCTCACAGATTTACCTGGGGCTGGGGTGAACGAGAAACACAACTTTACGGGGCCGCTTGCTGAGTAGTTGCAATCCCATACTCGGACAACGAGATCTGACGTTGCTTTGTACTCGATCGCTCGATCACCTGACCATGGCCCAGCCTCTTGTCCATTGGTAATGCGTGACGGTCGAAAGAAGGTTTCGTCTTGGCATACCGACAAGCAACCACCGAGCAGCGGTGCGACAAGGACAGCGGCAAGTAAGCGCATGGGGGCTAACAGTTAATATAGAGACCCATGGGTCCGGACGTTTTTTAATAAAGAGACAGGCGTTTCCATAGTCTATCTTCTTGATTCTTATATGGATGTTTGTCCGGCTGTCTCTTTATTACGTTATGCAAAAGGAGACGCAGGGCTTCCGGATTATGCTCCTGATTTTTTCCCTCAACCACTAGGAGCGAACCTCATGGGGTCAACCGACACCCCCCCGCCTGCTTGATCAAGTTTCCATCGTCTGCCGCCGCCGGCATCTCAGTCCCCGCACCGAAGACAGCTACCGTTTCTGGATCCGGAAGTTCATCTATTTCCACGGGAAGCGCCACCCGAACACGATGGGCGGGCCAGAGGTGGAGGCCTTCCTGAACCATCTGGCGAGTGAGCGGCATCTTTCTGCGTCCTCGCAAACCCAGGCGCTCAACGCCCTGGTCTTTCTCTACGATTCCGTGCTAGAGCAGCCATTGGGCGAGATGGCCGGGCTCAAGCGGGTGCAACGCCGTCACCGGGTGCCGGTGGTTCTCGCGCGCGAGGAGGTGAAAGCCATCCTCGGGCAGATGACCGGGGTGGTCAGACTGATGGCGGAGCTGATGTATGGCGCGGGCTTGCGCGTCAACGAATGCATGACGCTGCGGGTCAAGGACATCGATTTTTCGGGTGGGGTGCTGAACGTCCGTTCCGGAAAAGGGGCCAAGGATCGCACCACACTCTTGCCTGAACGGCTGCATGCCCCGCTCAAGCAGCAGTTGCTCCGGGTGGCGGAGCTGCACAAGCAGGACTTGTCGCATGGCGCCGGGTTGGCTCCACTACCCAGTGCGCTCGCCCGCAAATATCCCTCGGCGTCGACTTCGCTGGCCTGGCAGTTCGTCTTTCCGTCTGCGGTATTGCGTCCGTGGGGTGAAAGCGGGAGGCTGGCACGCTGGCATGCGTCGGATTCGACGGTGCAGCGGGCCTTTCGGGAAGCCAGGGATCGAGCCGGGATCCACAAGCATGCGAGCGTGCACACCCTGCGTCATTCCTTTGCGACTCATTTGCTGGCATTTGGTACCGACATCCGGACGATACAGCTGCTGCTTGGTCACCGCAGTTTGCAGACGACGATGATCTACACGCATGTGATCGAGGTGACGCGGAACGTTGCCAGCCCGTTCGACAGCCTTTGAATCTTGCGCTCCTGGTCGCGACTGGAGGAAGAGCGTCCTCCATGTCGCTTAGGGCCAAGTTCACTGGCTGCTCTTGGCCATGAAGCTGACGTCAATGCGAGGGCGTCACGACGGGCCGCTTTGGCCGACCACCGGACGCTCGCCCCGGACGCACCGAATGACCGGAATGGGTTGCGGACTCAGCCTGAGTTTCTACCGCTCAACTAAATTACTGATCTGCCATTTCTCATGGCCCTGAGGCCCCCGCTAATTGCTTTCTCATCACACCTGCACCGGCATCTGCAGCCGCCGCATCGCCAGCGCCGCGGCGGCCGTCCGGGTTTCCACACCCAGCTTCTCGAACAGATTGTCCATGTGCTTGTTGATGGTGCGGTGGCTGATGCCCAGGATGTCGCCGATATCGCGGTTGGTCTTGCCGTGGATCACCCAGTACAGCACTTCGGCTTCGCGCAGGGTGAGCTTGAACGAATCCACCAGGACTTTTGTGATGGCGACGTCGCTTTCCTCGTGTAGAACCAGCAGGCACTCGCCTTCTTCGGTGCGCCCGTGCAGGGCGCAGACCATGCGGCCTTCGTCTCCCCTGATTTCCAGGGGGGCGGGGGGTTGGGGTTTGGTGAGCGCGGTGTGCAGCCATGCGTGGATGCGCGCGACCAGACCGTGTTCATCCTCGCCGGCATATTTATGCAGAAGGGTTCGCGCCAGCGGGGTTTGCCACAGCAGCGCGCCATCGGTGGGCCGCATCGATACGCAGGCCTGGCCGTAGGCATCCAGCACGCTGCGCGCCTGCTGCGTCTGGCGGGCGCTCTGCACGTGGGCGGCAATGCGCGCCAGCACTTCGGCGGGACGGATGGGCTTGGTGACGTAGTCGGAACTGCCTGCGGCAAACGCCGCCACCACGTGCTCGGCGTCGGTCAGCCCGGTCATGAAGATGATCGGAATCGGCTCGGTGACCGGGTCGGCCTTCAGGTGGCGGGCCACCTCGAAGCCATCCATGCCGGGCATGACGGCGTCGAGCAGAATGACATCGGGCAGGCTCTGGCGCGCGCGCTGCAGCGCGCTTTCGCCGTTGGTGGCGACCAGCACCGCGTAGCCGGCTTCGTCCAGCGCGTCGTAGAGCAGGGACAGGTTCTCGGGCACATCGTCCACGATCAGGACGACGTCCTCGTTCATGCGGTCAATTGCCGGCATCGGTGCTCTTTCGCAGGATTTCTTTCATCGCCTCGAACTGGAATCGCCGGGCCAGCACCCGCATCACCTGGACGAACTCGGCATGAACCGGGTCCAGCTGTTCGATTTCGTCGAGATTTTTCAGGATGCCGCGCATGTAGCCCAAGTCGATCATTTCCCGCAGATTGCTCACCTGCTCCGCATCGGGCGGCACCATGGGCTGGCTGGGAAGGCCGGGCGGCGGGGCGGACTGGCGCGGGATGTCCGCACGGATCCATTCCAGGTTCAGGCGCTTGCCGAGCCAGTCCAGCAGTTCGTCGACGCGGAAGGGTTTGGTGATGAAGTCTTCGCCGGCGATGCCGGCATCGTTGTCCGCGCCTTTCTCGAAAGCGTTGGCCGAGATGATGGCGATCTCGGCATCCGTCATTCCGCCCGAGCGGAGCCGGCGCAAGGTCTCCCAGCCGTCCATGCCGGGCATCGCCAGGTCCATCAAAATCACGTGGGGCAAAAAACCGGGAATGGCCGCCAGGCAATCATGCCCGGAGGACACCTGGGCCACCTCGAACCCCAGCGGGGTCAGGATATTGACCAGCAGTTCCCGATCCACCGCTTCGTTGTCGACCACCAGGATGCGGCGGCGCATGCCCACGTAGCCGATGCGTTGCGCCAGGGGGTGATCCTTAACGTGCTGTTCCGCATGCAGCCGCGGCAGGAAGAGCCGCACATCGAACCGGCTCCCCTCCCCCGGCCTGCCCACCACGCTCAGTTCGCCCCCCATCAGGTCGGTGAGCATGCGGGCGATGGTCAGCCCCAGGCCGGTGCCGCCCGTTGCGCCGACGTGGGCCGCGCTGCCGCGTGAGAACGGCTCGAAGATGTTGCCGACTTCGTCCGGCGTGATGCCGGGGCCGGTGTCCTCGATGGAGAAAAAAGCCATTTCGCGCTGATGGCGCAGGCGCAGCGTCACGCTGCCGCTGACGGTGAACTTGACCGCGTTGCCCAGGATGTTGAGCAGGATCTGGCGCAGCCGTTTTTCGTCGGCGCGCACCATGGCCGGCAGCGGCCCTTCCGGCAGATAGTGAAAATCGAGCCCCTTCTGCCGCGCCTGCTGCTCGAACATGCCGACGAGCTGCTGGATGAAATCGGCAAAGTCCAGCGGACGCACGTTCAGCGTGAGCTTGCCGCTTTCGATGCGGGCGATATCCAGCGTGCCCTCGATCAGCGACAGCAGGTGGTCGCCGCTGCGGCGGATGACGTTGATCGCCTGGCGCCGGTTGGGCGGGATCGTCTCGTCCTGATCCAGAATCTGGGCATAACCGAGGATGCTGTTGAGCGGCGTGCGCAACTCGTGGCTGATCGATGTGATGTACCGACTCTTGGCCTGGTTGGCGTGCTCTGCCACCTGCTTGGCGTTCTGCAGCAGTTCGTCGGTGCGGCGATGGGAATCGATTTCCTGCATCAGGAGCTGTGTCTGGCGATTGGATTCCTGCTGCGCCACCTGGCGGCTCTTGTGGGTCAGCACCAGCCACCAGGCGACGACGCCGGACACCAGCAGCAACGCGGCAAACGCGCGCTGGTAGGACTGCTGCAGGGCGGGCAGCAGCGAGGCCGCCGCTTCGCCCAGCGCCAGCACCTCCTGGTAGTAAAGCAGGCCCACCAGCAACACCAGGAAGGGCACCACGCCCGCCATCAGGAGCAGGTAATGGCCCAGTCCGGCATCCAGATAAGGCTGCGCCCGCTTGGGCAGGCAGCGTTCCAGCAAGGCGGCCCACTGCTCACCCAGGCGGGCCTGCGGTTTGCACAAATCGTGGCAGCGCGCGTCCAGCGTGCAGCAGAGCGAACAGATGTGATCCTGATAGGCTGGGCAACGTGCCATGTCCTCGACTTCGTAAGCCTTGCCGCAGATGCAGCAGCCGAGGGTGGACGCGGGCGTGGCACCGGGTGCCGGCATGTCGTGGCGCGCGATGTAGTAGCGCCCGCCGGTGAGCCAGGCGATCAGCGGCGAACAGATCAGCGCCGCGCCCAGTGCGATGAAGATGGCGAAGGGCTGCACCGCGTCGCCGAACAGGCCGACGTAGGCTGCGACCGATAGCCCCGAGGCGATGCCCATGGCGCCCACCCCCACCGGGTTGATGTCATACAGATAGGCACGGCGGAATTCGATGCCGGGCGGCGACAGGCCGAGCGGCTTGTTGATCACCAGGTCGGCCACCACCACCATCATCCACGCCACCGCCACATTGGAATACAGCCCCAGCACCCGACCCAGCGCCTGGAACACGTCCATCTCCATCAGCATCAGCGCGATCAGGATATTGAACACCACCCACACCACCCGGCCGGGATGGCTGTGGGTGAGGCGGGCGAAAAAATTGGACCAGGCCAGCGAGCCGGCATAGGCGTTGGTGACATTGATCTTGAGCTGGGAAATCACCACGAACAGGACAGTGGCCGCGACCGCCCAACCATAATCGGGAAACACATAGCTGTAGGCGATGAGGTACATCTGGTTCGGGTCCACCGCCCGATCCACCGGAACCAGGTGGCTGATGGCGAGCCAGGCCAGCAGCGCGCCACCCAGCATCTTGAGCACGCCCGGCACCACCCAGCCGGGGCCGCCCACCAGCACGCTGGCCCACCAGCGGCGACGATTGGCCGGGGTGCGCTCCGGCATGAAACGCAGGTAGTCCACCTGCTCGCCCATCTGCGTGATCAGCGCCAGCCCCACCGCCATGGCCGCGCCGAACAGATGGATGTCGAAGCCGGCGGTGCCGTTGCCGGCATAGCCGACGATGCCGGCAAACGCGCCCGGCTCCTTGGCCAGCAAAAAAACAAAAGGCAGCACCAGCATCACCAGCCAGATGGGCTGGGAGATCGTCTGCAGGCTGCTAATGACGGTGACGCCATGGGTGACCATGGGAATCACCACCAGCGCGCAGATCAGGTAGCCCCACGCCGGCGGAATGCCGAACGCCAGCTCCAGAGCGTAGGCCATGATGGCCGCCTCCAGCGCAAAGAAGATGAAGGTGAAGGACGCATAGATCAGAGACGTGAGGGTGGAGCCGAGATAGCCGAAGCCCGCGCCGCGCGTCAGCAAGTCCATGTCCAGCCCATAGCGGGCGGCGTAGATGCTCACCGGCAGGCCCACCAGAAAGATGATCAGGCCGGTGGCGAGAATGGCCAGTGCCGCATTGAGAAAGCCGTAGTTCACCAGCAGCGTCGCGCCCACCGCTTCCAGCACCAGGAAGGCCGCCGCCCCGAAGGCGGTGTTGGCCACTCGCGACTCGGTCCATTTGCGATAGCTGCGCGGCGTAAAGCGCAGCGCGTAATCTTCCAGGGTTTCGTTGGCGACCCAGGTGTTGTAGTCGCGGCGGACCTTGACGACGCGCTGGCGCGCCTTGGGCGGAGCGTTCTGCGCGATCGGTTCCATTCGTCAGCGGGCCCGTGCCGGGAACCTGCACGGGCGCCGGCAGCCAGAACGGCGTTCTGTGAGCCTGGTTGCGCGGTCCTGGCCGGCCATGGTTTTCTCCCAACATGCGGTGCGGTTCGATCGGATGCCCAGAACCCTTTAAGCAAGCGATGTTCCAGCTTGCTGGCAGCTGACCAAGCCTTTGTTTTGATTGGGGAGACAAAATTCGAACGGTCATGCGGCCTTCGACTACGCACCACGCTTGAACAGACCGCACCATGCGCGGGCACGAAGGCGTTAATGACAGCGCGCGCGCCTTGCGTTATTTCCGTTCTTGCCAGTGGCACGCCTGCTTACGCCATCAGCAAACCTTGACGCGCGAACAGCCAGAGCTGTTGCCATGTCGGTTCGCGCAAGCGCTCCAGCGGCAGGTCCACGCCCGATCGCGCCAGCGACGCCTGCATCTGGAGCGTGAGTTCATCGACCGTGCGGCGGCCATCCAGCCAGCCCAGCAACAGCCGGCCCGCCGGGTCCAGATCGATCGCGACATGGCGTGCGCCGCTGACCACCCAGCCGGGCGTGCTGGCCTGCTGTCGCGCCAGCGCATGAGCGGCGGGACGTTCGCCCGGCTCGGCGGCCGTTGGGCCGGTCCACACCGTGACCATGACGCCCTGGGTGGCGACCAGCTGGAACAGGGCTTCGCTGAAGGCGCGCTCATCGGTGTCGTCCGCCACGCCGTAGTCGGCCATCACCTGGCGGGCCGCGCCGAGTAGGTCCGGATAGCCCGATGCACCGGGATACGCGGCAGACAAAACCATCACCGCCGCCTTCATCCAAGGCAGGGCGACATGAAAGGTATTGCCGGCAGGATTGACGAAGGCCTGTTCCGTTGCCGCCTCAAGGTCGATTTCCTCGTTGCTGGCGAGATCGGAATAAAAGGCCAGCCCGCTTAAGGCTGCGGCCTGCGGCGGCTGGGCGCAGGGCGCATCGGTGCGTGCAATCAGGGCACGGCGAAAGCGCGTGCCGAGCGCGTCGTCGAGCGCAGATTCGGCGTCCAGCCAGCGGCCGGCCATGCTCTCTGGAATCAGGCCCCAGGCGTCCTCGAGCTCGACTACAGCGCGGCGCGGGCCGGCTTCGCCGACATAGCGCAGGTCGTGCTGATCGAGTTGCGCCGCGAATTCGCCGAAGGTCATCGGCACGTTGAAGTCGGCGAGATATTCGTGGAACAGATAGGACGGCGCGGCCGACTTCAGATAGGCGACTTCCTTCAGCAAATCGGGATCGCTCCATTCGACCGACAAGTCGTCCAGCACGCGCAGCGCCTGCTGGAAACGCTCGGGGGCCGCGAGGTCGGCCGAGGTGCGCGCGGTCAGCGCGGCGCGCAGCGGCTGCAGCTTTTCCCAGCCGGTCGACACATTGAAGCTGACGTAGGCCACACCCTGCGGCGACAAATGGTGCCGGCAGACGTCGAGCAAGGCCTGCTGAACGGCAGGCGGCACCCAGGAGAATACGCCGTGGGCAATGATGTAGTCGAATTCGCCCAGATCGTCCGGCAGCGCGGCGAGATCGCCATGCAGGATCCGTGCATTGGACAGCCCCAGCGCCTCGATGAACGCCGCACCCGCCTCGGCCTGCACGCGCGACAGCTCAATGCCGACGCACTCGGATTCGGGCCAGCGCCACGCCAGCGGAATCAGGTTGCCGCCCTGCGCGCAGCCGAGCTCGAGAATGCGTGCGCGGGCAGGATCCGGGGCAACGAAGCCATGCAGTCTCGCCACCGCCGCCAGAAAATCCGGCTGGGTTTCGGGCAGCGGCAGGCTGTCGTAGGGGAGTTCGTCGTAGCTTTGCAGGGTATCCATGCAAAAGATTGTAGCGTCGGCCATACTTAGGGCGTGTTAACACTAATTTCACGCCCGCGACGAGGCCGATTCGAGATGCAGGCCGCGAAGCGAGACGCGCTGCAGTGTCGTTCACTGCAAGCGGCTTGCGACAAAGGCATGCGCCCGAATCGGCCCGTCCCTTCGGGTTGCCGCGAGAAAGCGCGTCTGCGGCGTTGCGCCGCTTGGCAAGGGGTGGCCCTTGC
>NZ_JAUYRI010000016.1 GCF_030696885.1 Thiobacillus sp. | reverse complement strand
GTCAGTAGGTCTTGTACGGCAGGAATTTGCCGTTCAGCACGATTTTCACGCGATCGCCCTTCGGATCGGCAACCCGCGAAATGTCCATCGAAAAATCGATCGCGCTCATGATGCCGTCGCCGAACTCCTCGTGGATCAGCGACTTGATCGTCATGCCATACACCATGATCAGTTCATAGAAGCGGTAGATCAGCGGATCGGTCGGCACCGCGCTCGGCAGGCTGCCCTTGTAGGGCACCATCTGCAACTGGTCGACCGCTTCGGGCGGCAGGCCGAGCAGCTTGCCGACGGCACTGGCCTGTTTCTTGTCGAGCGTCATCTGGCCGAGCATCGCGGCAGTTGTCCATTCCTTGCTCTGGCCGACCTTCTTGGCGATCTCGGCCCATTTCAGGCCTTTCTTGTGCTTGGCGGCGAGGATGAGGTCGGTAACTTCGGTGCGGGTCATGATGGGTCCTTATGCGTTGACGAGGTGGATGTGGGGCTTGCCGGAAGGCAGCGCGGAAAAGACGGTCGATTCGGACTCGATCAGGTCGACCGGGTCGAACACGGCGGGCGAACTGGGGGCATCGGCGGCGTCGCGTAGGGCGCCAAATTGCTTCGACCGGCTCACCAGGAAATCGACCATGTGGTTGCGGATCGGGTAGTAATGCGGCTCCCGGTGGATGGCGCTGCGTTCGCGCGGGCGCGGCAGGGTGTTGTTGATGATTTCGGCGATGCGCGCGTGCGGCCCGTTCGACATCAGCATGATGCGGTCGGACAGCAGGATCGCTTCGTCAACGTCGTGCGTGATCATGAACACGGTCTGCTGCGTTTCGGCGCAGATCTTCAGGAGCTCGTCCTGGATCACGCCGCGCGTCAGCGCATCGAGCGCGCCGAAAGGCTCGTCCATCAGCAGCATTTTCGGCTCGATGGAAAATGCGCGCGCGATGCCGACGCGCTGCTTCATGCCACCGGAGAGCTGCGACGGCTTCTTTTGCTCGGCGCCCTTGAGGCCAACCAGCTCGATGTAGCGCATCGCGTGGTCGCGCACCTTGTGCTTGTCCCAGTTCATCCAGCGCGACTTCACCGCAAAGGACACATTCTCCAGCACGGTGAGCCACGGCATCAGTGCATGACCCTGAAAGATCACGCCGCGATCCAGGCTGGGGCCGGAGACTTCGCGGCCGTCCATGAAGACGTTGCCGGCGCTGGCCGTATCAAGCCCGGCAAGGATGTTGAGGATGGTCGACTTGCCGCAGCCGGAGTGGCCGGTGACGCAGACGAATTCGCCCTTGTGGATGCGGAAGTTGACGTGGTCGAACACAGTGACGTCGCCGCCCCCGGTGGGACTGGGGTAGACGCGCGCCAGGTTTTCGACCTGCAGGAAGGAAAGGTTGGGATCGGTCATGGTTTATTCCTGGTAGGCGACGCGCTTGCTCAGCACGCCGAAGACGCTGTCGAGCGCCATGCCGACGACGCCGATCATCAGAATCGCGAACAGCACGTTGGTGATCGACAGGTTGTTCCACTCGTTCCACACGAAGTAGCCGATGCCGGTGCCGCCGACCAGCATTTCTGCAGCGACGATGACGAGCCAGGCGATGCCCATCGAGATGCGCATGCCGGTCAATATCGTCGGTGCGGCGGCCGGCAAAATCACCCGGAACGCTTTGCGCAGCGGATTGACCTCCAGCGTGCGCGAAACGTCGAGCCAGTCTTTCCGCACGTTGGCGACGCCGTGCGCGGTGTTGATCAGCATCGGCCACAGCGAGCAGATGAAAATGACGAAGATCGACGACATCGACGCGTCCTTGATCGTGTACAAGGCAAGCGGCATCCATGCCAGCGGCGAGATCGGTTTCAACACCTGCACGTAGGGATCGAGCGCGTCGTAGAAAACGCGCGAGCTGCCGATCAGGAAGCCGAGCGGGATCGCCACCGCCGCCGCCAGGAAGAAGCCGGCGAGCACGCGCGCGATCGAATACGCGAGCTGGATGCCAATGCCCTTGTCGTTGGGGCCGTTGTCGTAGAAGGGATCCGACAGCTTTTCCCACAGCGTCGCCCCCATCTCCACGGGTGTGGGGAAGCTCGACGCCGACTTGGCCGCGCCGCCACCCATCAGCGCGGCGTATTCGGGATCGACGTCGGCCGCCACCGTGTGAGCCTCGGGCAGTGTAGCCAGCTGCCAGATGAGGAGGATCACCCCGAACAGCGCCAGCGACAGCAGGGCGGATTGCTGGCCGAGTGAGAGTCGCGTCTTCATGAGCGTTTGATCGCAAAGGAGTTGAGGTACTCGGCAGGTTTCGCAGGGTCGAATACCTTGCCCATGATGGTGTGCTTCCGGTAGCTGGTTGCCGGCGCCTTCAGGCCGATTTCGGCCATGCGCGCGCGGGCATCGGTGGCGCGGAACACTTCCTCGGCGACGGCCTTGTAGTTGACGTCACCCTTGATGTAGTTCCAGCGCTTCAACTGGGTGAGGATCCACACCGCCATCGACTGCCAGGGGAAAGGATCGAAGTCGACGCGGCCGGGCACGTTCCTCACCTTGCCAAGCCCGTCGGCGAAGCGGCCGGTCATCACCTGCTCCAGCACCGGGATCGGCTGATTCAGATAGTTGGCCGGCGCGATCGCCTTGACGATCTCGGCGCGGTTCTCCGGCTTGTGCGCGTAGTCGGTGGCGCTGGCAATCGCGCGGAACAGCGCGGCGTAGGTGTTGGGATACTGCTTGTAGAAGCCTTCCTGCACACCGAAGGCGCAGCAGGGGTGGCCGTCCCACAGGTCACGCGACAGGGTGTGGATGAAGCCGACTTCCTCATACACCGCGCGCTGGTTGAACGGTTCGGGGCCGAGGAAGCCGTCGATGTTGCCGGCACGCAGGTTGGCTACCATGTCGGGCGGCGGCATCATGCGCAGCTCGACGTCCTTGTCCGGATCGAGGCCGGCCTCGGCGAGGTAATAGCGCAGCAGCAGGTTGTGGATCGAGTAGTCGAACGGCAGGCCGAACTTCATCCCTTTCCAGTCCTTGGGATTCATCTTGTCCTTGTGCTTGACGTGCATCGTGATGGCCTGGCCGTTGATGTTCTGGATCGTGGCCACGTCCACCGCCTGCTTGGCCGAGCCCAGCCCCAGCGACATCGCCAGCGGCATCGGCGACAGCATGTGCGAGGCGTCGTATTCCTTGTTCTGCACCTTGTCGCGGATCACCGCCCAACCGGCGGTTTTCTGCAGGCTGACGTTCAGGCCTTCGCGTGCATAGAAGCCCATCGGCCCCGCCATGATGATGGGGGTGGCGCAGGTGATCGGGATGAAACCGATCTTGAGATCCGTTTTCTCCAGCTTGCCGCGCTCCTGCGCCAGCGCCTTCGCCGCCCCCATCGGGAACAGCGTCGAGATCGCCGCCATCGCGGTGCCGGTGCCCACCGCGCGCAGGAAGTTGCGGCGCATCTGGTCGTCCGGAAACAACCCGCGCATCACCGCCGATTCGACCACGCGGGAGACGCGAACATCCTCGTTCTGCATGGCGGCTTCATGGTCCGCCTGGCTATGGTGGCGGCCGCAGCTGCAGCCCGCGCGGTGCAGTTGGGTATCGGGGTCAAACGGGTTGTCAAAACCGGACATAACGTACTCCTCATCGGATTGAAAAATGGCAACGCCTCGCAGGAACACTGCGCACCCTTTTGTTCGCCCCGCGCCCCGGATTGGTGCATTTCGCCTCCTCCGTTGCCCGGGCCTCCTGACTGCCTGAGGCCCACAAACTGGGGCGATTCGGCAATCCGGGGTACGCGGTGTCAGTGTTTCCACTTGGGTCGTATTCAGGAAGCGTGCCAACCCGATGAAAATTTTTAAGCCGCTGTTGTACAAGCGCTTTTTGAACAGGCGCAAAAAGTGCGTCTGCGCCCTGGCCTGTTTCTTGATTACACAGTGTTGACACATTGCTGAAGGAAGCCCGCCATGAACGCAGTCGTATTGCCTACCGAACGTCTGCATAACGAGGAACTGCTGGTCATCCGCGAATCGGCGCGCCTGATGGGCAAGAGCCTCGAACCCGGCCCGGTGATCCGCGAAATGCTGCACCTGATTTCGGAATTCCTCGGCCTCAACCGCGGCCGCGTGGTCTTGCGGAAACCGGGCGGCGACGGGTTCGCGATCCGTTACGCCTATGGTTTGACGCAGGACGAAATCGGACGCGGCATCTACCGCGTGGGCGAGGGTATCTCGGGGCGCGTGCTGCGGGACGGCGAGACGGTGATCGTGCAGGACATCGACAATGACCCGCACTACCTCGCGCGCGCGATCAACCGCGACCGCCTGCCGGACGAGACGGTGAGCTTTATCGCGCTGCCGCTGCTGGACGAGGGCGGCGTGCTGGGGATGCTCGGCGTACACCGCATCCGCGGACGGTCGCGTGCGTTGGCCGACGATCTGCACATCCTCGAAATCATCGCCACGCTGGTGACGCAGGTCCTCAAGCTCAACGCACACGTGGCGCAACAGACCGCGCGGCTGGAACATGAAAACCGTGAGCTCAAGTGGGCACTGGAGCGCGGCGCACCGCAGCAGGCGACGCTCGGCATCGTCGGCGAATCGCCCGCGCTGCGGCATGCGCTGCGCCAGATCGAACAGGTGGCGTCGACCGAGGCGACGGTGCTGCTGCTGGGCGAATCGGGCACCGGCAAGGAGTTGTTTGCGCGCGCGCTGCACCTGTCGAGTCCGCGCCGCGACGAGCCCTTCATCAAGGTGAACTGCGGCGCGATTCCGGAAAATCTGTTCGAGTCGGAGCTATTTGGATATGAAAAGGGCGCATTCACCGGCGCCTCGACCGCGCGCGCCGGCTACTTCGAGCAGGCCAGCGGCGGCACGCTGTTCCTCGACGAGATCGGCGAGCTGCCGCTGCCGATGCAGGTGAAGCTGCTCAGGGTGCTGCAGGAAAAAACCCTGCAGCGCGTCGGCAGCCGGCGCGAAACGCCGATCGACGTGCGCATCGTCGCCGCCACCAACCTCGATCTGCAGCAGCAGGTTGCCGCCGGCCGCTTCCGCCTCGATCTGTATTACCGGCTCAACATCATTCCGATCCGCCTGCCGGCGCTGCGTGAGCGGCGCGAGGACATCCGCCCGCTGGTGCGTCACCAGCTCAATCTGATCAGCCAGAGTTACCAGCGCAATGTCGGCCTGACGCCGGAGGCGATGGATCGGCTGGCCGACTACCGGTGGCCGGGAAACATTCGTCAGTTGCGCAATGTACTGGAACGCCTGGTGCTGCTGGCCGAGGGCGCGACGGTGTCGGCACGCGAGGTGGAACACGTCATCCGCAGCGAAGCGGCCGGCGCACCGGATGCGCCGGCGCATGCCGCGCCGGCAGCAGGCGCGGTGCGGCCCTATCTGCCGGCGCAATCGCACGACCGCCCGCAGATCGAACAGGCGCTGGCGCAGACCCACGGCAATAAGTCGCGCGCAGCGCAACTGCTGGGACTGACTTTGCGCCAGCTGAACTACCGCATTAAGCGCCTGGAAATGACCTGACAAAGGTTGACAATTTGTTAGCGTGGAAACGGGGCGGCCGCAACAACAAGGACACTATTTGCAATCAGATCAATGACATGACATTGTTTGGGCGGGTTGGCACGGGAATCGCAATATACGGAGTGTCGGTTCCCCGATCCATCCAACCAAGGAGTCCTGCCATGTCCGAAGTCGTTGCCCTCAAAACCCAAACCGTGCTTGAACCCATCGATGCCAACGGCCTTGCCGCCCTCGCCACCAAGGGCCGCGCGAACCCGCAGTCGGTCGTCACGCTGAAAGCAAAGACCGTGTGCGAAAGCAAGTTCCGCAACCTCACCTACGTGCGCAACCTGGAGGCGCACGTGATCGACGAACCGCCGCACCTGCTCGGTGACGACACCGCGCCGAATCCGTCGGAAGCGGTGCTCGCCACGCTCGGCTCCTGCCTGTCAGTCGGCCTGCACGCCAATGCGGTGGCGCGCGGCATCACGCTCACCCGACTCGAACTCGAACTCGAAGGCGACATCAACGTGACCGCGGTGTGGGGCGTGGGCGATCTCGATCCGCTGAAGAAGCTGGGCTTCACCGACGTGCGAGTGAAAGTGCATCTGGAAGGCGACGCCTCCGAGGCCGAACTGAAGGACCTGGTTGCGCATTCCAACGCCTGGTCGCCGGTCGCCAACACGCTGCGCAATCCGGTGAATGTCAGCGTCGACCTTGCCTGACCCAACCGACTTTCCAGGAGCGAACCATGCCTGCACTCGCACTTGCCCCCACCCCCCCGGATGCACCGATTGAGGTCCTGCCCGGCCTCGCCGAACTCATCGCCCGGGAACTCACACCCCAGGTGATCGACATCGACCAGAAGGGGGTCTACCCCGGCGACTTCCTGAAACAACTCGGCGCGCTCGGCGGGCTGGGCAGCCTCACCCCACTTGAGCACGGCGGCACTGCGCTGGGCCTCGGCCACGCGATCCGGGTGATCGAGGAAGCCTCAAAGGAATGCGTCTCCACCGGCTTTCTGCTGTGGGCGGAATACGCACTGCAGTGGTATGTGATCAACAGTTCCAATCGCGCGCTCGCTGCCGAGATGCTGCCGATCATGGCGCGCGGCGAGGTGCTCGGCGGCACCGCGCAGTCGAACAGCATGAAGTCCTGCGTCGGCATCGAGGAAGCGCGGCTGAAGGCCGCGCGGGTCGATGGCGGCTACGTCATCAACGGCGTGCTGCCCTGGGTGTCGAACATCGGCCCCGAGCATGTCTTCCACATGGGCGCCCGTCTGCCGGATACGCCGGGGCTGGTGATCGGCCTGATGCACGGCAGCACGCCCGGTCTCACGCTGATGCAGAACGCGCACTTCATCGGCATGGAAGGCACCAACACTTTCGCCTGTCAGTTCCGCGACGTGTTCCTGCCCGACAGCCGCGTGGTCTGCCATGCGGAGGAATTCGACGCCTTTCGCGACCGCACCAAGTCGGCCTTCATCCTGCTGCAGATGGGCATGGGGCTCGGTCTGGTCGACGCCTGCGTCAACATGATGACGCGCGCAGACCGGCAGTTCGGCCACGTCAACCGCTTTCTCGACGTGCAGGCCGACGCGCTGCAGGCCGAGCTCGACGCCGCACGCGCCGCCACCTACGCACTGGCCGACCGGATCGAACGCGACGGCAGCGCGCCGCACGTGAGGGAAACGCTGGAAGTGCGGCTGGCCGGCAGCGAATTGAGCCTGAAGGCCGCCAACGCCGCGATGCTGCATATGGGCGCCAAGGGCTATCTGTCCAACAACGCCGCGCAGCGCCGCCTGCGCGAGGCCTACTTCATCGCTATTGTGACGCCGGCGATCAAGCACCTGCGCAAGGAGCTGCACGAGTTCGATACTCATGACTGCGCGCTGGCGCAGCCCGAGCGGGAGGTCGCATGATCCGCTTTGCGGTATCGCTCTCGGTGGACGCGGCAGCGGAGAAACTGATCGCCGCCATCGCGGCCTACCCGATGGGCCTGGTCGCACACGCCAACGGCCAGGCCAACTGCGCGAAGAAAGGCATCGCAGTGGCGGCCGATCAGGTGCTCGAGGTGTTCCGCCCCGACTATGCCGTCAAAGTGTGGGCGGCGGAGAAAGCGGCCGGCATCGACATCCCGCTACGCATTCACCTCTACGAAGCCGACGGCCGCACCTGGATCGCATACCGCCCCGCCGCCGACGTGTTCAAACCCTACGTCAACCCGCAGCTCGACGTACTGGGCGGCGAACTCGACACCATCTTCAACCAACTGCTGGCCACGCTCGATCCGTGGAAACTGCCATGATGAATCTCTCCGCTGCCGCCCCCGAATCCACGTCCGCCTTCCGCAAATGGACCTGCGCCGTCTGCGACTACGTCTACGATGAAGCGCTGGGCGACCCCGACCACGGCCTCGCACCCGGCACCCGCTACGAGGCCATCCCCGACGACTGGAGCTGCCCCGACTGCGGCGTGACCAAGGCGGACTTCTACTGTTTCGACGACTGACTCGCGCATAGCGCGCTGGGCCGGGTGTCAATCAGCAGGGAGACATTGCGCCGGGCTCGCGACGCATCACTGCATACGGACCGCCCCGTTATCGTTAACCTGGTTTTGACTTGCCGCCCCTCTCAGTCCCGCCGGAAATTGAGCCTGCCGGGCGGATCAGCGGCAAAGGTGTCTGAGCCCCGCACACCTTCGAAAATCAAATTAAGCGGGGCGAGTTCTTTGCCGCCCGCCCGGCAGGCTCGATTTCCGGGGTTTCGGGGATGAGCGGGGTCGCCTTTTCTTTGGTCACTTTCTTTTGGCGAAGCAAAAGAAAGTGACTAGCCGCCGGGCTACCCCCGGCCA
>NZ_JAUYRI010000002.1 GCF_030696885.1 Thiobacillus sp. | reverse complement strand
ATCCCGAACAGGACGGTGAAACGCTCCCGCGCCAATGATAGTAGGCACTGCGCCTGTGAAAGTAGGTCATCGTCAGACTCCTTATACGTACCCAAACAGGTACACCAAAACCCCCTCACACAAAGAGGGGGTTTTTTATTGCCTGATACGACCAGACTTGTGCCTAGTACGAAAATCTATCGCAATATAATCAAAGGCCTAGGTGGTACCTACGACTAAAGTTGTAGGGAGGGATTTCTTCCCCGAAGTTATGTTGCACATGTGGGCATGGGCTCACAATTCTCAAACTTCAAAGGAGGAAGTATGAAAAAGCTGATTAAGGGTGTGCTGGCCTTGCTGGCCTTGCTGGCATTTCCGGTATTTGCGGCAGTGAATATCAATACGGCCACGCAGTCCGAGCTTGAGGGGGTCAGGGGGTTGGGCCCGGCAAAAGCCAAGGCAATCATTGAGTACCGTGAGTCCAACGGCAGCTTCAAGAGCGTGGATGAACTGGACAACGTGAAAGGCTTCGGCAAGGCCAGCATCGAAAAGCTGAAAGAGGAATTGTCGGTAGGCCCTGAGAAAGCGAAAAAGTGAGCCTGGCGCTTCCCAGAGGGAGGCGTTAGTTCGCTAAAAAGTGTCCCGTGACCGTTCCGGTCACGGGACATGACGGTTGAATTCCCTGCAGTGTTCATCAAGCTGCAGACTCAAATGCCTGAATTGTGTTCCGCTGGTCAGGCTCTGCAGGAACGCATATCGGCCTGAATGCACAGCCCGGTATAATCACCCCCTTTCCGTGCTGTCTCCGAACCTACATGTCTACCCTGGCCATCATTTTGATAGCGACTGCCGCAGGCAGTTTGCTGAGCCTGCTGCTGGCTGCGGTCGTGGCATTGTCGGCGCGGCCGCACTGGGTTCCGATACTGGTCAGCTACGCAATCGGCGCACTGCTTGGGGCATCCCTGCTGGAGGTGTTGCCGGAAGCGGTGGAACTGGGTGGCGTGGGTGACGTTGCGAAAGCGCTGCTGGGCGGCATTCTGCTGTTCTTCCTGCTGGAGAAGCTGGTGTTGTGGCGACACTGTCACGACGAGGTATGCGAGGCGCACGGCGGCCATAGTCACAACCATGGCCATGACCATGGCCGTTCCGCGTTGATGATCACGGTGGGCGACACGTTCCATAACTTTGTCGACGGCATCATCATTGCTGGTGCCTTTCTGGTCGATTTTCGCTTGGGAGTGGTGACCTCGCTTGCGATCATCGCTCATGAAATCCCGCAGGAAATCGGGGATTTTCTGATCCTGCTGCACTCGGGCTACAGCCGGACCAAGGCACTGCTGGTTAATTTACTGACCGGGGTGGCGACGATGGTCGGTGCGTTGCTGGGCTATTTCGCGCTGTCGATGCTGGAGGGTTGGACGCCGGTACTGCTGGGCCTTGCGGCTGCGAGCATGTTGTACGTGGCGCTTTCGGATCTGCTGCCTGGCCTGCACAAGCGCGCGGAAATCGCCTCCACGCTGCAGCAGCTAGCGTTGATCGGACTGGGAATCGGCAGCGTCGTGCTGGTCGGCTATCTCGTCGGCCACGGACATTGAACGTCGCCGCCGGCGCGGTCCGTCAGCTACATAGATAAACAGCCCGATCGGCAGCACGCCCAGGAAAAACAGGATGGCCAGCGCCTTGCCGATGCTGCTGGCGGTAATCGCCATCATCAGGATCACGTAGGCCCAGCCAATCGCTACGATATACATCAGAAGCCCCCTCAGGATTGAACGTCATGGTAACCAAAGCACACCCCGCCCGCACACCGACTGTCGGATTTGTCTCGCTCGGCTGTCCGAAGGCGACGGTCGATTCCGAGCGCATTCTCACGCAGCTGCGCGCCGAGGGCTATGGCATCGTCGGCAGTTATGACAATGCCGACGTGGTAGTGGTCAACACCTGCGGCTTCATTGACGCGGCGGTACAGGAATCGCTCGAGGCAATCGGCGAAGCGCTGGCGGAAAATGGCAGGGTGATCGTCACCGGCTGCCTCGGCGCCAAAGGCGACGTGGTGCGCGAGGCGCATCCCAAGGTGCTGGCGGTGTCCGGCCCGCACGCACTGGACGAGGTGATGGAAGCGGTGCACATGGCACTGCCGAAGCCGCACGATCCCTTCGAGGACCTGATTCCGCCCGGCGGCATCAAACTTACGCCGCGTCATTACGCTTATCTGAAAATTTCCGAGGGCTGCAATCACCGCTGCACCTTCTGCATCATCCCGTCGATGCGCGGCGATCTGGTGAGCCGCCCGATCGGCGAGGTGATGCGCGAGGCGGAGGCCCTGGTCGGTGCCGGCGTTCAGGAATTGCTGGTGGTGTCGCAGGACACCAGTGCTTACGGGGTGGACGTGAAATACCGTCCGGGCTTCTGGAACGGCCGTCCGGTGAAAACCCGCATGACCGAGCTGGCCGGTGCGCTGGGCAGCCTCGGGGCCTGGGTGCGCTTGCACTATGTCTATCCGTACCCTAGCGTCGACGACGTGATTCCGCTGATGGCCGACGGCATCATCCTGCCTTACCTGGATATTCCATTCCAGCACGCCAGCCCGCGTATTCTCAAGCTGATGAAACGGCCTGGCGCGGTCGAGAAGACGCTCGATCGGATCCAGTCCTGGCGCGCCGCGGTGCCCGATCTGACGTTGCGCTCGACATTCATTGTCGGTTTCCCGGGTGAAACCGAGGCCGAGTTCGAGGAGTTGCTGGCCTTCCTGAAGGAGGCGCAGCTCGACCGCGTCGGCTGCTTCAAGTATTCGCCGGTCGAAGGCGCGGCGGCTAACGCCTTGCCAGATGCGGTTCCGGAAGAACTGAAGGAAGAGCGGCTGGAACGCTTCATGGAAGTCCAGGCGGAAATCTCGGCGGCCCGGCTCGATGCCAAGATCGGCCGAGAAATCGAGGTCATCGTCGACGAGGAAGACGAAGTCGGCACGCTGGCGCGCAGCCATGCCGATGCGCCAGAAATCGACGGCGTGGTCTACCTCGAAGGGGTGTTCGACCTGAAGCCGGGGACGCGCCTCAAGGTGCGCGTCGAGGACGCCGACGAACATGACCTGTGGGCGACGCCTGTCTGAGCCTGGGCGTTCATGTCAGCTGTGAAATCAAGCTGCGCGAGCGGCGCCAGAATTTCCAGGCGTCGTGCGGGTGCAGATGCAGGGCGTGTCCGCTGATCGGGTCAAGCAGGCGCAGGCCCTGCGGGCCGAGCCTGCGCAACGCACCCCTTAGCGGCACAAACCAGCCCTGCTCCAGTTCGCGCAGGGCTTCGCGCCAGCCGTAGGCGTCGCCGACCTGGCCGGCACGCGTCAACGCATCCAGCAGCATGATCCCATCCGCTGCAAAGGCCTGCGTGTCGGGATGCGCAGGTAGCGCTTGCACGCGTGCGTTGCAGAAGCCCCCCAGGGCCAGCGCTTCCACATTGTCTGCATATAGCGGAACCGGCGTGGTACAGGCCACGGGCAGGCGGCCGCCGCCCCATGGCCACAGCGAATTCACCGGCAGTGCACCGCGCGCTTCACGCGCCTGATTCACCGGGTGTTCGTGCAGCAGCATCTGCAGTTCATTCAATTCGGCCCGAAACCGCATGGCGTCGGGACCTTGCGGCAGCAAGGGATCGATGTCGCAGCCCACCGCGAGCGACAGCGGCGTGGTGTTCAGCTGCGGCCCCTCGGGATAGCGCACATACCAGCGCTGCGGATGCAGGGGCCGGGGATTCAGGGCGGCGCCAAAATGGTCGCCGATGGTCTTGGCCAGGGCGTCGGCTTCGTCGCGCGTCAGATCAAGTGCGCTGCTGTCGGCCAGCACGATGCGGTCGCGCATCACCTTCAGGTGCACCGGGTCGGCACGCAGCCAGTAGGCGTCGCTGGCTACGCCGCCATCGGCGGCCAGCGTGATCGGCGCCAAGGGCCAGTCCTGCTGGCGTGCAATGCCCAAGGCTTCGCACACAGCGGCTTCCACGCCTGCGGCCGGGCAGGACTGGCGGCTGCCGCGTGCCAGCAGCGACTGCAGCGCAGGCAGATGCAGATCCTGTGCGGCCGCTTCCAACAGGCGCGCGCTCGGGAACAGATGGGGGACCAGGAGCAGCATGTGCCGAGTGTAGCAAGACGATTCGCTAGAATGACGGCCATGCGCCAGGCTTTCCATCAAATCAGCGTTCCTACCCGCGGCAAGGGCCTGTACGCCTTCACCCCGCAGGTGCGCGACTGGGTGCAGGCGAGCGGCATCCGGCAGGGCCTGCTCACGCTCTATATCCGCCACACCTCAGCCAGCCTGCTGATCCAAGAAAACTACGATCCGACAGTGCAGACCGACCTCGAACGCTTCCTGTCGCGGCTGGTGCCGGAGGGCGACCCGATCTACGAACACACGCTGGAAGGCCCAGACGACATGCCGGCGCACGTGCGCGCGGCACTGACGCAAACTCATCTGGCGATCCCGGTAGCCGACGGCACGCCCATGCTCGGCACCTGGCAGGGTATTTACGTCTTCGAGCACCGGCGTGACACCCAGACGCGCAGCGTGGTGCTGCACCTGCTCGGCGAGTAGGACAGCTGTGGCATACTCGGGAGATTCTGACTGCGAGTCCTGTTTTGCTACCCTTTGAACTTCTAATCGGCCTGCGCTATACCCACGCCAAGCGCCGCAACCATTTCATCTCCTTCATTTCCATCGTCTCCATGGCGGGGATCGCGCTCGGGGTCATGGCGCTGATCGTCGTGCTGTCGGTGATGAATGGTTTTCAGGAAGAGCTGCGTGCGAGGATTCTCGGCGTGGCGGCGCATCTGGAAATCAGCGGACCGGCAGAGCGTCTGCCCGACTGGCGCGGGGTGCTGGCGCAGGCACGGCAGAACAAGGACGTGATGTCCGGCGCACCCTATGTCAATGCGCAGGGCATGCTGGCCAACGGCGACATGGTGCGCGGCGCGATCATCCGCGGCGTGCTGCCGGAGATGGAAAAACAGGTGGCCGACTTCGAACAGTACATGAAGTCGGGAAAACTGGCAGATCTCAAATCAGGCGAGTTCGGCATTGTCCTCGGTGCCGACCTCGCGCGCGTGCTCGGCGTCTACCCCGGCGACAAGGTGGTGCTGCTGACACCGCAGGGCAACATCACGCCGGCCGGGGTGATGCCGCGCGTCAAGCAGTTCACGGTGACCGGGATTTTCGAGGCCGGCATGTTCGAGTACGACTCCGGCCTGGCGCTGATCCACCTGCAGGACGCGCAGAAGCTGCTGCGGCTGGGCGAGGACGTGACAGGCGTGCGACTGAAGCTGGTCGAACTGTTTCGCGCTCCCATCGTGACGCGCGACCTCGCGCAGAGCCTGCTGGGTGATTATTACCTGACCGACTGGACCAAAAGCCACGCCAACTTTTTTCGCGCGGTGGCAATCGAGAAACGCATGATGTTTCTGATCCTGCTGCTGATCGTCGCCGTCGCCGCATTCAACATCGTCTCCACGCTGGTGATGGCGGTGACCGACAAGCAGTCCGACATCGCCATCCTGCGTACCCTCGGCGCGCAGCCGGGATCGATCATGAAAATCTTCATGGTGCAGGGCAGCTTCATCGGCGTGTTCGGCACTCTGCTCGGCGTGGCGAGCGGCGTGGTGCTGGCACTCAATCTCGAAACTGTCGTGCCGATCATCGAGCGCATGGCCGGCATGGACCTGTTCCCGGCCGACGTGTATTACATCAACGAGCTGCCGTCGAAACTCGACTGGAGCGAGGTGGGCCTGATCAGTGGCATTTCACTGCTCATCAGCCTCCTCGCCACGCTGTATCCGAGCTGGCGCGCGTCGCGCATCAACCCGGCGGAGGCGCTGCGCTATGAGTGAGCAGGGGTCAGGGTTCAGGGGCCAGGATTCAGGGATGGGGGGCCACATCGTGCTGAGCTGCAGCGGGCTGGGCAAGGTGTTTCGCCAGGGAAAGACCGATGTGCCGGTGCTTGGCAGCGTCGACCTCGACATCCGGGCCGGCGAGTCGCTCGCCATCGTCGGTGCGTCGGGATCGGGCAAGAGCACGCTGCTGCATCTGCTGGGCGGGCTCGACACGCCGACTTCGGGAAAAATCAGCCTGATGGGACGTGACCCCTTCGCGATTTCCGAAGCCGAGCGCAGCGACCTGCGCAACCGCGCGCTTGGCTTCGTCTACCAGTTCCACCACTTGCTGCCCGAATTTACCGCGCAGGAAAACGCCGCCATGCCCTTCCTCATCCGCCGCATGGCGCGTGGCGATGCGCTGGCGCGCGCCGCGACGATACTCGAGGAAGTCGGCCTCGGCCATCGCCTTGAACACCGCCCCGGCGAACTCTCCGGCGGCGAGCGCCAGCGCGTTGCCATCGCCCGTGCGCTGGTCACGCAGCCGGCGTGCATCCTGGCCGACGAGCCCACCGGCAACCTCGACCGGCATACTGCCGACGCGGTGTTCGACCTGATGCGCGAGCTCAACCGCAAGCACCAAACCAGTCTGGTCGTCGTCACCCACGACGTCGAACTGGCAACACGCATGGACCGGCAGATGCGGCTGGTCGACGGAAGTCTGCAGCCGGCCTGAGGCCACGACGCGATGCGGTTTGCCCTCATCGCATTCTGTCTCGGGGTGTGGCTGTTGCAGCAGCAGGCGGTGCTGCCACCGATGCGCTGGCTGTGGGGGCTGCCCCTGCTGCTGTCGGTGCTTTGGCTGCCAGTTTTTTCTCATCCCCTTGTCGAAAACGCCCGTCGCCTGGGCATCATGCTGCTGTGTGTGGCGCTCGGCTTTGGGTGGGCCGCATGGCGGGCGGATGCGCGGCTGGCCGAACGCCTGCCGGTGCACTGGCAGGGCGTGGATATCGAGCTGATCGGCGTGATCACCGACCTGCCGCATGCCAATGCGCGGGGCGAACGCTTCGTGTTCGACGTCGAACAGACCCTTACTTCCAATGCGCCACACTTGCAACGGGTGCAGCTGACCCGCTACTGGCCGCGCGATGCTGCCGGATTCGACGCACGCATGCGGGCCGGCGAACGCTGGCAGCTGACGGTGCGAATGAAACGGCCCTACGGCACCAGCAACCCGCATGGCTTCGATCTCGAAGCCTGGATGCTGGAACGCCGTATCAACGCTAGCGGCTACGTGCGCGAAACGCCTGCGCCGCAGCGCCTCGCAGCGCAGTCACACACACCTGACGCCTGGATTGCCGCAGTGCGTGCGACGGTCCGCGCGCGCATTTTCGCTACGCTCGGTGATGCGCCGTACGCGGGCGTGATCGCCGCGCTGGTGGTGGGCGACCAGCGCAGCATCCCGCACGATCAGTGGCGCGCCTTCACCCGCACCGGCGTCAATCATCTGCTTTCCATTTCCGGGCTGCACGTCACCATGATCGCTGCGCTCGCCGGCTGGCTGATGGCGAGCCTGTGGCGACGTCTGCCGCGTCAGGCGGAGCGCCTGCCCGCGCGCCAGGCCGGCCTGATTGTGGCCGTGCTGGCGGCGATCGCTTATGCGCTGCTGGCCGGCTTTCAGGTGCCGGCGCAGCGCACACTGTTCATGCTGATCGTGGTGGCGCTGGCGTTTTGGGGCCGGCGCGAGCCGCGGCCGTTTACCGCACTGGTGGTGGCGCTCTTCGTCGTGTTGCTGATCGACCCCTGGGCCGTTCTGTCGGCCGGTTTCTGGCTGTCGTTCGGCGCCATGGCAGCGATCCTCTGGGTGACCGTGGGGCGGGTGGCCTTGCCCGCCAAACTGCGCGGTTGGGTCACGGTGCAGGGGGCCGTCACGCTGACGCTGGCACCGGTGCTGTTCCTGCTGTTTCAGCAGGTCTCGCTGATCTCGCCGTTGGCCAATGCGGTGGCGATTCCGCTGGTGAGCTGGCTGATCACGCCGCTGGCGCTGCTGGGGGTGCTGGTCCCGCCGCTGTGGAATGTGGCAGCGTGGCTGATGACCGGGCTGGGCGAAGGGCTGGCGTGGGCTGCCCGCCTGCCGCTGGCGGTTACGACGCTGCCGGCCTCACCTGCATGGGCGACGGCGCTGGCACTGATTGGCACGGTATGGCTGCTGCTGCCGCGCGGCTTTCCCTTGCGCATGCTGGGGCTGATACTGTGGCTGCCTGTGCTGTTTCCGCTGCGCGATGCCATTGCCCCGGCGCATTTTCGCGCCGAAGTGATCGACGTCGGGCAAGGCACGGCGGTCCTGATCCGGACTGCGAACCACGCTCTGCTGTACGACACCGGCGCATCCTTTGCCGACAGTGATTCGGGCGAGCGCATCGTCGTGCCTCATCTGCGCGCCACCGGCGTGGGCGCCTTGTCCGGACTGATTGTTTCGCATGACGACAACGACCACAGCGGTGGCATGCGCTCGGTCCTGCGCGATGTGCCCACCGCATGGCTGCTGCACGGCATGCCTGCGAACAGCCCATTGCTTGAAGGCATTGCATTCGTCCGGCGATGCGTGCGCGGCCAGCGCTGGCGCTGGGATGGCGTCGAGTTCGAAATTCTCAATCCCAGGCCGACGGCCTATGCGGACACCCGGCGCCGCAACAACGACGCCAGTTGCGTACTGCGCATCCGCAATGCGCGCCACAGCCTGCTGCTGACGGGCGACGGCGAACGGCAGACGGAACTCGAGCTGGTCGAATCCGGTCAACTGGCGCCGGTAAGCGTTTTGCTTGCCGGGCACCATGGCAGCCGCACCTCGTCGATTGCGGAATTCGTCGCGGCGACGCGGCCCGAATGGGTCGTCTTCACCCAGGGCTACCGCAACCGTTATGGTCATCCGCATCCGGAGGTGGTGGCGCGCTTTCGCGACATCGATGCGCGCATGCTGCGCAGTGACGCGAGCGGGCTGATCCGCCTCGATTTTGGCGAAGCCGGCGTCGAGGCCTCACAATATAGACCTACGCGCCGCCGCTACTGGCTGGCCGATTGAGTGCAAGCATGCCCGAAACCTCGAAGCCCCGCTGTTTTGACGCGACCGATCCGGAGAGCGCCCGGCAGGCACTGGCGCGCGTGCTGCCGGTGGCGGAAAACGATCTGCCCTGGCGCGCGCTGGAATATGCCCATCAGCAATTGGGCGCGAGCCCTGCATTCGCGCACAGCGTTGGTACCGCGCTGATCGTGGCCGAGCTGCGGGTGGGCGCGGATGCGGTCGCCGCCGCCTTGCTGCATGACTGCCTGGTTGGCACCCCCGATTTCGATGCGCGCTTTGGCATCGCGGCTCGGCTCGCGCGCGGTGTCGACGCGATGGCGCGCATCGAGGCACTGGCGGTCAGCGCCACCGACAAGCGCCTTGATCCGCATGCCCAGCTCGAGGCGCTGCGCCAGATGGTGCTGGCGATGGTCGAGGACATCCGTGTGGTGCTGGTGAAGCTGGCCGAGCGCACGCATGCGCTGCGTTGCGCCGCCACCCAGGACGATGCCACCCGCGATGCGCTCGGCCACCAGGCCCGCGAGCTGTTTTCGCCGCTGGCCAACCGGCTTGGCGTGTGGCAGATCAAGTGGGAGATGGAGGACTGGGCGTTCCGCTATCTGGAATCCGATACCTACAAAAAAATTGCCGGCCAGCTCGACGAAAAACGTGCCGACCGCGAGGGCTACATCAAGGGCATTATCGAGCGCCTCGAAGCCGAGCTTGCGCTGCACGGCATCGAGGCCGAAGTCACGGGCCGCCCGAAGCATATCGCCAGCATCGTCAACAAGATGCGGCGCAAGCGATTGAGTTTCGAGCAGTTGTACGACATCCGCGCGGTGCGCGTGCTGGTGAAGCACGAGATCGACTGCTATACCGTGCTGGGTCTGGTGCACAACCTGTGGCAGCCGATCCCGGGCGAGTTCGACGATTACATTTCGCAGCCGAAGAGCAACGACTACCGGTCGCTGCACACCGCGGTGATCGGGCCGGAGGACCGCGCGCTGGAAGTGCAGATCCGCACCTTCGACATGCACCACCAGGCCGAGCTCGGCGTCGCGGCGCACTGGCGTTACAAGGAAGGTGGCAAGCAGGACGCGCAGTACGAGGAAAAAATTGCGTGGCTCAGGCGCATCCTGGAATGGAAGGACGACGTCGCCGACAGCAGCGAGTTTTCCGAGCAATTCAAGACCGAGCTGTTTCACGACCAGGTCTACGTGCTGACCCCACAGGGACGGGTGGTGGCGCTCGACCGCGGCGCCACGCCGGTGGACTTCGCCTACACGCTGCATACCGATCTGGGCCACCGCTGCCGTGGTGCCAAGGTCGACGGTGCGATGGTGCCGCTGAACACCCCGCTCGACAATGGCCAGCGCGTCGAGGTGATCACTGTCAAGGAAGGTGCACCGAGTCGTGACTGGCTCAACCCGGCGCTCGGTTATCTGGCGACGCATCGCGCGCGCTCCAAGGTGCGCGCCTGGTTTCGTCAGCGCGATGTCGGCGAGCAGGTCGGCCTTGGCCGCACCCTGCTGGACAAGGAGCTCAAGCGTCTGGGCGTGGTGGATGCGAACCAGGAAAAGCTCGCGCAGCGGCTCAAGTTCGGCAAGGTCGACGAGTTTCTTGCCGCGCTCGGCCGCGGCGATGTCGGCCAGCGCGATCTGGTCAACGCGCTGCAGGAATCGGGCAAGGCCGTCGCGGCGCTGGTGCCGACCGCCAAGCCGCGTGCGCGGCCCAGGTCCGGCAACCCCATCGTGATCCCGGGGCTGGGTGATGTGCCGCTGACGCTGGCCCGCTGTTGCAAGCCCCAGCCGCCGGATGCCCTTGTGGCCTACACCACTGTGGGCCGCGGGCTTACCGTGCACCGTGCCGATTGCGCCAGCCTCCGGCGCGCGAATCCTGCGCGCATGATGCCGGCCGAATGGGTGCTCGATGCAGGCGCTGCCTTCGAGGTGGACATTCTCCTCAAGGCCTTCGACCGCCAGGGCCTGCTGCGTGACATCTCGGACGTCATTGCCAAGGACAAGCTCGACGTGCTGCGGGTCAATACCGAGACGCGCGGCGAGGTTGCGCACATGCAGCTCAGCGTGCGGGTGCGCGAGCTGCAGCAGTTGTCACGGCTGCTGGCGCGCCTGCAGCATGTGCAAAACGTGATTGAAGTGCGGCGTGGGTGAAACCATGGGCGCGCGGGCACGGGGATCTGAAGCATGATTGAACCGGACAAGTTCGAGGTCGATTTGTCGCCCCGCGCGCCCTGGTGGCGCAACTGGAAAGTGATGCTGCCGGTGTGGTGCGTCATCGGCGGACTGGTGTGGCTGGGCCTCTATTTCAACGTCGACCGCAGCGTGATCGCCGGCAGTGTGGTGGCCGTGGGCCTGCTCTCCAATGCCTTTGCCTGGCTGCTGGGTTTCATCGCGCTGGTGCCGGTGGTAGGCCCGATCATCGTCAAAGTGCTCTCGATCGGCTTCATCTGGCTGCTCAACGCGGTGGGCTACCTGGTCGCCTACATTGCCATCCGGCGCGGTTACTCGAAGGATGTGCTGACCTACCGCGGCCTCACCATTGCAGTCATCATCGGCATCGTGATCGGATTCGTGCTGGGCAGACTGCTTTAAACCTAAAAACCGCAGTTGACCGCTTACCAGCGCTGGGAGCGCCGCTTGGATATTGAGTATCGGAGCCACGTGCGCCTTCACCTGGCGGGTGAGAACGCTACGCACCCGATTGCACGATTTTCGGGTCGCCTGGCCGCGTTGCTCTTCGTTGCAGGGAGCGGCCATGCGCCTCATCGCGCCTTGCCAGACAACCCGAAAACCGC
>NZ_JAUYRI010000033.1 GCF_030696885.1 Thiobacillus sp. | reverse complement strand
ATCCCGAACAGGACGGTGAAACGCTCCCGCGCCAATGATAGTAGGCACTGCGCCTGTGAAAGTAGGTCATCGTCAGACTCCTTATACGTACCCAAACAGGTACACCAAAACCCCCTCACACAAAGAGGGGGTTTTTTATTGGGCATTACGCAGGCGAAGCATGGATGGCAAGCCATGTAAAATTCACCGGTGCATTCCCGAACCCATAAAGCCTTGTTCCCGATCCTGCGTCGCCTCTCCGATGGCCGTTTTCACTCCGGCGAGGCGCTGGCGCAGGCGTTCGGTTTGTCCCGCGCCAGCATTTTCAATGTGATTTCCCAAGCCGAGGCGATGGGCTTGACCATCCATGCGGTGCGCGGCCGCGGCTACCGCCTGCCCGAGCCGGTGGAGTGGCTGGATGCCGACGCGATCATGCATGGACTGGGCGATGTGGCTTCGGCTTATACCTTGCAATTGAGCGACAGCGTGGAGTCGACCAACTCGGCGCTGATGGCCGCGGCGCTGGCGGGTGCCGCCGACGGCACCGTGTTCTGCAGCGAGCACCAGCACGCCGGCAAGGGCCGGCGCGGCCGTCCATGGCATTCGGTGCCGGGCGGCAGTCTGACGTTTTCGACGCTCTGGCGTTTCGACAACGGCCTGCAATCGCTGGCCGGGCTGAGCCTGGCCGTGGGGCTGGCGATCGCGCGTGCGGTCAACCGCAATAGCAGCCATCCGGCGCGTTTGAAATGGCCCAACGATGTGCTGGTGGACTATCGCAAGCTGGCCGGCATCCTGGTCGAGGTGCAGGGCGACATGAACGGCGCGGCCTTCGCCGTTGTCGGCATCGGGCTCAATGTTCGGTTGAACGCGGCGCAGCGCGATGCGGTCGACCAGGCTGTGGTCGACCTTGCCGAAATGGGCGTGACGGTGGGCCGCAACTTGTTACTGGCTGATTGCCTGCGTGAACTACATGCGGTGCTGACGCTGTTTCGTCAGCACGGATTCGCGGCCTTGCGCGCGGACTGGCTGGCGCTGGATGCCTATGCGGGCAAGCCCGTGGCGCTGAGTTTGCCGGATGCACGCACGGTACACGGCATGGCATCCGGCGTCGACGAAACCGGCGCCTTCTTGCTGCGCGAGGCGACCTCGAGCCTGGTGCCCTACAGCGGCGGCGAAATCAGCCTGCGCCTGGATGCCCGTCGATGAGCCAGCGCGTGCTGCTGATCGATGCCGGCAACTCGACCCTGAAATGGGCCGTGGTCGACGCGGGTCAGTGGCGCGCGCAGGGCAGAAGCGATTACGCCGATTGGTCGGGTCTGAAGGCGGAACTGACAGCCGATGCGACCTGTTTCATCGCCAGCGTAGCCGACACCGCGCGTGAAGCGGCGCTGGCCGCGCTGCTGGAGGAAGCCGGACTGGCTGCAGTCTGGCTGAAGGCCGCAGCCGGTTTTGGCGACCTGAAAAACAGTTACCGGGATCCGCAGCAATTGGGCGTAGACCGCTGGATGGGCTTGATCGGTGCGCGCCAGCGCACACGCGATCCGGTGCTGGTGGTGTCGGCCGGCACGGCGATGACGGTCGATGCGCTGACGGCCGACGGCGTGTTTCTGGGCGGCGTGATCGTCCCGGGCTTCAAGCTGATGCAGCATGCGCTGCAGCAGGGAACGGCCCAGGTTGCGGATGTTGCGGGCGAGCCGCAGGCGTTTCCGCGCACCACGGCCGATGCCGTGCACAGCGGCATCCTGGCGGCGTTGTGCGGCGTGATCCGGCAGCAGTATGCGCAGCTCGCCGAAGCCGCGGGCAAGCCGCCGCGCTGTCTATTGACCGGCGGTGACGCCGCGATGCTGTTGCCGAATTTGAACCTGCCGGGCGAGTTGGTCCCGGCGCTGATACTGGAAGGCATCCACTGCGTTGCCGTGGAGAGAACATCACGATGAAATGGCTTGCCTGGAGTTTGCTGCTGTTGAACCTGGCGGTGGCGGGATGGTTCGTGTCGCGCGATTACTGGCCGCGCGAAGCGACGGCGCAGCATGCGGCGATGAATGTCGACCGCCTGAGCCTGCGCAGTCCGACTGCGCCCGCGCCCGCACCGGCGGCGCCGTCGTCACCGGTACCGGTGGTGGCTGAGGCATTCTGCGTGGAGTGGCGCGGTCTGAATCCGGAAGAGTTCGTGCAGGTACGCGAGCAGCTCAAGTCGCTGACGGGCCAGCGCGTAATGTCGTTCACCGAAGTGCCGCTGAACACCCGGCGCTGGGTGATATTTCCGCCGCTGCCCAGTGCCGAATCAGCCGAATCAAAACTCAAGGAACTGACGGCGGCCGGGGTGCAGGATGCTTTTGTGGTGAAGGATGCCGTCTGGCGCAATGCGATTTCGCTGGGCCTCTTCGCCAACGATGAAGCGGCGGGCCGGCGCGTGCGCGAACTCGAAAGCAAGGGTGTGCTGGGTACGCGCGTCGAAGTGCTGCCGCGCCAGGGCACCGGGTTTTACTTCGTGATTCGCAGCGAAGATCCGGATGCGCTGAAAAGCCTCGGCGAAATCAGGCAGGCGCACCCGAACAGCCAGCAGTCGAGGGTGGCGTGCCCGTCCTGAGCGTCTATCGCAACAGGAAATGCAGCGCGATACCGCCGAACACCGCGGCCCCGAACCAGGTGTTGTGCAGGAAGGCACGAAAGCATTGCCGAGGATCGCGCTGCCGGATCAGCACCATGTGGTACAGCGCGATCGCCGCCGCCACCGCCAGCCCACCGTAGAACGCCCAGCCCATTTCGCGCCGCATGCCGACCCAGGCGAGCAGGCCCAGCGTCGCCGCATAGCACAGCGCAATCGCCGCCAGATCGAAACGACCGAAGGTAATCGCTGAGGTCTTGATGCCAATCTTCAGATCGTCTTCACGGTCGACCATCGCATACTGCGTATCGTAGGCGATCGCCCAGAACACGTTGGCGAGCAGCATGATCCAGGCTTCATGCGGGACCTCGCCCCACAGCGCGGCATAGCTCATTGGAATGCCAAAACCGAAGGCGACACCGAGATAGGCCTGCGGAATCGCAAAGAAACGCTTGGTAAAGGGATAGCTTGCGGCGAGAAACAGCGCGACCACCGACAGTTGCAGCACCAGCGCATCGAGCGGCAGGATCAAGAGGAAGGCCAGCAGTGACAGCCCCGCCGCCAGTAGCAGCGCCTCTTTCGGCGTCACCTTGCCGGCGGCCAGCGGACGTTCGCGGGTGCGTGCCACGAGGGGGTCGAAATCGCGGTCGGCGTAGTCGTTGATGACGCAGCCGGCCGAGCGCATCAGTACCACGCCCATGACGAAAATCCATAGGATCAGCCAGTCCGGCCGCCCGTTGCTGGCGAGCCACTGTCCCCACAAAGTGGGCCACAGCAGCAGCAGGATGCCGATCGGCTTGTCGAGCCGCATCAGCTTTTCGTAATTGGACAGGCGTTCGGTCAGGGTCATGGCGCGAAGTGGTTGGGCAGAAAAACTTCGGTCACCAGAAGCGGGTGACCGTTGAGGCAGAACACCGAACGGCGCGCCCACAGATGACGCCCCGTGAAGCCGGTGTGAAGGCGGGCCGCGCGATAGAGCGGGTGACGTGCGTCGAGCCGGCGCATCGTCAGTGCGAGTCGGCGGATGCGCGGATCGGTAAACAGCGCTTCACCCAGCGGCTTCGTCCCCAGCCGGGTGATTCCACACCAGCCCCCGCGCAGGCTGGTGCGGGGCAGCACGCTGTGGGCGAACACTCGGGAGTGGCCGCCGCCGATCAGCAGGACGTTGCGAACATAGGCCTGGATTTTTGGACGCAAATGAAGTACCTGAGCTTCGTCGAGAAACGGCGACGCGAATCCGCGTGCGACCGGGTTGACCCTGAAATCGGCATGGCGTGCCTTGAGGCGCCGGGTAAGCGACCCTCGGTCCGCGAGCCAGCTACGCAGCGCGCGCGGTGCGCGGAAGGGATGCGCCAGCCACCCGTGCTGCAGACTGATGTGTTGGCGGGGGTCGTGCCGGGAAGCGGTCACTGCGGAGTCCAGAGCAAAGCGTGCATTATGCCAAAGCGGCGGAGACATTCGGGCGGTGCTAGCATGGAGGCCGCATTCCAACGATATCAAACGAGGAGACTGAATGCCTTTGCAAGCACCCCTAAGCCGTGTCGCCTTCGCGAGCCTGGCGATGACCTTGTTGACCTTGTCGGGCTGTTCGACCAGCCAGCTGGTCGCGCGAGGCGCGTCGCCGTTGATTGAGCACGGGGTGACGGCGATGAACCGCGAGACCGATCTCGAGCTCGCGCGTGCAAGCATTCCGGCCAACCTCAAGATGATCGAAGCCCTGCTGCTCGCCGACCCGGGCAATGAGGCGTATCGGGTGCAGGCTGCGATGGGGTTTTACGGGTACGCGCTGGGCTTTGTCGAAACCGATGATCGTGAACGCGCAGCCTTGCTGTATCAGCGCGCACGCAATCATGGCCTGGTCGCGCTCGATCGGGCCGGGGTGACGCAGGCCATGCTGGACGGCGACGCGGCGCTATTGACACAGGCTTTGGCGAAGCTCGACGCACGGGCTGTCCCCGCCTTGTTCTGGACCGCGTCGTCATGGGGAAAATGGATCGAGCTCCAACTCGACGATCCCGCGCGGCTCGCCGAACTGCCGCGCGTCGAGGCGCTGATGCAGCGAGCTCTGGCGCTGGATGAAACCTATTATCACGGTGGCGCGCACGTGTTTTTCGGTGTGTATTACGGCGGGCGCGCGCCCATGTTCGGCGGCGATTTCGGCCGCGCGGCACGGCACTTCGATCGGGCGGCGGCGCTCGGCCAGAACCAGCTCCTGTGGGTCGAGGTGTATCGCGCGCGCTACCTATTGCGGCAAATGGGCGACCGTGTGGCGTTCCACGCCACGCTGAATCGCGTGCTCGACGCGCCTGCCAGCGTCGACCCCGATCTCAATCTTTCCAACGCGCTGGCCAGAAAGCAGGCTGCCGCGTTGCTTGCCCAAGAAGAGGATTTGTTCTGATGCGCAGAAACCTGCTCAAAGCCCTGTTTGCGTGTGCGCTATGGGGAAGCGCTGCCGCCCACGCGGCTGACGCCTATGTGCTCAAATTCGCCACGCTCGCGCCCACTGGTTCGACCTGGATGAAAGTCTTCGACGCCTGGGGCAAGGAGTTGGCAGCCAAGAGCCAAGGGCGGCTCACGGTCAAGTTCTACCCTGGCGGCATTTCGGGCGATGAACCCGACATGCTGAAGAAGATCCGCTTCGGCCAGCTGCAGGGTGCGGCCCTGTCGGGCCACGGCATCGGAGAGATTTTTCCGCCGGCGCGCATTCTCGAAACGCCCTTCCTGTTTCGCGACCACGCCGAGATCGACGCGGTGCGCGCCAAAATCCAGCCGGCGATCGACGCCGGGTTCCGCAACAACCGGTACGAGCTCGTCGCCTGGATGGAAGTCGGCAACATTCATTTCTTCTCGACCAAGCCGCTGGCGAGCATGGACGAGCTCGCACGCCGTCGCATCTGGCAATGGCAGGGCGACCGCTTCATCGATGCGTTTTTCAGCGCCAATGGCTGGTCGCCGGTGGCGCTGCCGATCACCGAGGTCTATACCGGCCTCTCGACCGGACTCGTCGATACCGTGGTGAGCACGCCGCTCGCCAGCATTGCGCTGCAATGGTCAGGCAAGACACCCTACATGAGCACGCAACCGGTGGCGACGGGGATCGGCGCAGTGGTGGTGTCGGACAAGTTCTACGCCGGCCTGCCGCCCGATCTGCAGGCGCTGCTGAAAAGCACGGGAGGGCCGCTTTCGAAAAGACTGATTGCCGACACGCGGCGCGACGACCTGAAATCGCTCGCGGTGCTGGCACAGCGGGCCCAGCCGATGGCGGGTCTGCAGAAAGTCGATCTTGCCGAGCAGGCTGCGCGTTCCCGCAAGACGGTCAGTACGCTGGAAGCCAGGAATTATCTGTCGCCCGAACTCAACCGTCAGGTGGACGCCGCACTCGCCGCTCATCGCAGCGGCAGCAAATAAGGTGATGGTGCTGCGCGCCTGTCGCTGGCTGGAACAGGCGCTGACCCGGGTCGAGCTCGGCGCGGCGCTACTCGCTTTTGCGGCCATGCTGGCGTTGTCGGTGGCCGACATCATCGGACGCAACCTGTTCAATGCGACCTTGCCCGGCGGCGACCTCGTGCTGCGCCAACTGGTGCTGTGGATCGCGTTGCCTGGCGCTGCGCTCGCCGTTGCCGCCCAGCGCCATCTGCACCTCGACCCCGCCAACCTGGCGGCGCGCCCGCGCTGGAGAAAGCTGACTGCGATCCCCTTCAACCTGGCCGCGGCCTTCGTCTGCGCGCTGCTCACGCACGCCGCGTGGGCGTACTGGCAGGACGCGCGGCAATACCAGTCGGCGGATGCCGTCTGGCTGGTCTGGCTGGGGCTGATTCTGCCGATCGCCTTCGGCTTGCTGGTGCTGCATTTCCTGCTGCGCGCCGTGCTGGAGAATCAGGAGACCGCGGCGTGACGCCTCTGCTTTTCGTCGTGCTGGCCCTGGTCGGCATGCCGCTCTTCATCGTGTTGGGTGCAGCGGCACTCACCGCCACGCGCGAGGCCCAGCTGGACCCGGCGCTGCTGATGGTCGAATTCGCGCGGCTTGCCGCCTCGCCCAATCTGGTGGCGATCCCGCTGTTTGTGCTGGCCGGGGCAACGCTGGGGCAGGGCGGGGCGGCACGGCGGCTGGTACGCTTCTTCAACGCGTTGCTGGGCTGGATGCCGGCCGGAATCGCCTGGGTCACCACGGGGACCTGCATGGTGTTCACCGCATTTTCCGGCGCGTCGGGGGTGACGATCCTGGCGCTGGGCGGACTGCTGTATCCCATGCTCAAGCGCGAGCTTTACCCTGAAAAGTTCGCGCTCGGACTCGTCACCTCGGCCGGTTCGATGGGACTGTTGCTGCCGCCCAGTCTGGCGGTGCTGCTGTATGGCGTGGTCGCGCAGGTCAGCATCGGTGACCTGTTCGTCGCAGGCCTGCTGCCGACCCTGCTGCTGTTTCTGATGGTGGGGGGCTATGCTTTCCTGCGTGGCGCGCGCGGCGCACCGCGTCATCCCTTCCGCCTGCGCGAACTCGCCGCTGCCGCGCGTGAAGGCTGGGCCGATCTGCTGCTACCCGTCGGCGTGATCGGCGGACTCGCGGGGGGTGTGCTGACCGTCGCCGAACTCGCCGCCTGCACTGCGCTCTACGCGCTTGTACTCGAGATGCTGGTTCATCGCACCATCAAGGTGAAATCGCTGATGTGGGTCGTGTATGAAGCCGCAACCCTGGTGGGCAGTCTTTTCATTATTCTGGGTCTGAGTCTGGGGCTCACCAACCTGCTGATCGATGCGCAGGTGCCCATGCACCTGCTCGAATGGATCCAGGCCCAGGTCACCAGCCCGCTGGAATTTCTGCTGTGGATGAATCTCGCGCTGCTGGTGGTGGGCTGCATGATGGACATCTTTTCCGCCATCGTTATCGTCACGCCACTGTTGCTGCCGCTGGCGGCGCACTTCGGCATCCATCCGGTGCACCTGGGCATCGTCATCCTCGCCAACCTGGAAATCGGCTATCTCACGCCGCCGGTCGGAATCAACCTTTACCTTGCCAGCCAGCGTTTCAAGCGGCCGGTGTTTGCCGTGTTCAACGCGACGCTGCCATTTCTGCTGCTGATGCTGGTGTGGCTTGCGTTATTGACCTACATCCCGGCCTTGAGTCTGTGGCATCAATCAGGTCTGTGACAGGCCGGCGCGGTTGCCGAGCCAGCGTTCGACATGGCGCGCAGCAATGGCGGGGTGCGTCTTGAGGCAACGCTGGGCGTAGTCGCGCGCCTGTTCCAGTAGCGCCACGTCGCGCTCCAGATCAGCAAAGCGCAGCATCGGCAGGCCGCTCTGGCGGTTGCCGAGGAATTCGCCCGGCCCGCGCAGCAGCAGGTCCTGGCGCGCAATCTCGAAACCGTCGGTCAATTCGAAAATCACCTTCAGGCGCGCGCGCGCGAGTTCGGACAGCGGCGTTTCGTACAGCAGCACGCAGACCGATTCGCGGCTACCACGCCCGACGCGCCCCCGAAGTTGATGCAGTTGCGCGAGCCCCATGCGTTCGGCGTGCTCGATCACCATCAGTGCGGCATTGGGCACGTCGACACCGACCTCGATCACCGTGGTGGCGACCAGCAGGTCGATTTCATGCGCCTGGAACGCCGCCATCACTGCCTGCTTCTCGTCCGCTTTCAGCCGTCCGTGCACCAGCCCGACCTTCAGGTCGGGCAGCTGTTCGGTCAGGGTCGCGTAGGTATCCTCTGCGGTCTGCAGCTGCAGCTTCTCGGATTCCTCGATCAGCGGGCATACCCAGTAGGCCTGGCCGCCGGCGAGGCAGGCGTCCGTCACCCGTGCCAGCACGTCGTCGCGGCGCGCGGCGCTCACTAATTTTGTAACGATGGGCGTGCGGCCCGGCGGCAGTTCGTCGATCACCGAGACGTCGAGGTCGGCAAAAAAACTCATTGCCAGCGTGCGCGGAATCGGCGTCGCGCTCATCATCAGCTGGTGCGGTTCCACGCCCTTCTGCATCAGCGCCAGCCGCTGACCGACGCCGAAGCGGTGCTGTTCGTCGACCACCGCTACGCCCAGCCGCTGGAAACTGCCGGCTTCCTGGAACAATGCATGGGTGCCGAACGCGAGATCGGCTTCGCCCGCAGCGATCGCCTGCCAGGCGGCGCTGCGCTCGGACTTGCGCTGGCTGCCCGATACCCAGGCGCAGCGCACGCCGAGCCCGGACAACACGGGTGCCAGCTTGCGGTAATGCTGTTCGGCGAGGATTTCGGTCGGCGCCATGAAGGCGGCCTGAAACCCGTTCTCGATCGCCTGCAGGCAGGCCAGCGCGGCTACCACGGTCTTGCCGCTGCCGACGTCGCCCTGCAGCAGGCGGCGCATCGGATGCGGCTGTGCAAGGTCGGCGCTGATTTCCTGCCAGGCGCGCGCCTGTGCGGCAGTCAGCGCGAACGGCAGCGCGCGAATGAACGCGGCGGTGAGCTTCGCCTGGGGTGGCAGGGACTCGGTTGGACGCGACTTGCGTTGTCTGCGTGCGGTGGCCAGCGACAGCTGCTGCGCCAGCAATTCGTCGAATGCCAGCCGCTGCCACGCGGGATGGCGGCGCGATTCGAGTTCGGCCAGTGCGCATTCCAGCGGCGGCTGGTGCAGCAGGCGAATGCTGGCTTCCAGTTCCGGCAGCCCGAGGTCGGCCAGCCATTCGGCGGGCAGGGTGTCGGGAATCGGCGCCACCAATGCGCGCTCGACTGCGCGGCGCAGGGTGGCCTGGCCGAGTCCGGCCGTCGTGGGATACACCGGGGTCAGCTGCGTCGGCAGCGGCGTGTCGTCGCCGGCTTTGGAAAAGCGTGGATGCACCATTTCCAGCCCGAGAAAACCGCCACGCACCTCGCCGTTGAAACGGAAGGACTCGCCCGGCTGGAACAGTTTGAGGTGGCTGGGGTAGAAATTCAGGAAGCGGATGCCGAGCACGCCGCCGCCGTCTTCCACCGTCACCGTTAGCATGCGGCGTGGTCGGTAGGCGACCTTCGCCTCGCGCACCACTGCCTGGACCAGCACCGTCTGCCCGGGGAGCAGGTCGCGGATCGGCGTGATGCGGGTTTCGTCTTCCCAGCGCAGCGGCAGGTGCAGCACCAGATCTGCGTCGCGGGTGAGGCCCAGCTTGGCGAGTTTGGCGGCGAGCGCCGGGCTGACGGGAAAGGAAAACGGCGACGCCGCTTTCAATTGGTCAATTTACCCCAGCACCATCACGGCGTCGGCCTCGACCAGTGCGCCGCGCGGTAGTGCGGCGACGCCGACCGCAGCGCGTGCGGGGTAGGGCTCCGCGAAATACTGCGCCATGATTTCGTTGACTTTGGGGAAGTGGCCGAGATCGGTGAGGAACACATTCAACTTCACGACATCGGCCAGCGAGCCGCCGGCCGCCGTCGCCACGGCAGCCAGGTTCTTGAACACCTGGTGGATCTGCGTCTCGATGCCGTCGACCAGTTGCATGGAGGCGGGGTCGAGGCCGATCTGGCCGGACAGGTAGACGGTGTGGTCGACGCGCACGGCCTGCGAGTAGGTTCCGATCGCGGCCGGTGCGTCTAGGGTCTGGATGATGCTTTTGTTCATGCGGGTTTCCTGATGCCGGATTATTGGGTTTGTGCGGCGCGGCCGTCCTTCCTGCCCTTGATGCGGAAAATTCGCACCACGTCGGGCAGCTGGCGCAGGCCGCGCATCACGCGTGCGAGGTGCATGCGGTTTTCCACCTGCACGGTGAAGAACAGCACGGTGTAGGGGCTGCCGTCCTCTTCTTCCATGGCGACGTTGCCGATGTTGGAGCCGTGTTCGGCGATCGCGGCCGCGACCTTGGCCAGCACGCCGCGCTGGTTGCCGACGACGACCTTGATCGAGACGTCGAACATGTGACCGGGTTCGGCTTCCCATTCCACATCGAGCCACTTGTCGGGGTCGGTGCGGAAGGCGCGGATCGACGGGCAGTCGTGGGTATGGATGATCAGGCCGCGGTCCTTGTGGATGAAGCCGAGAATGGGGTCGCCGGGAATCGGGTGGCAGCATTGCGCCAACTCGACCGCGATGCCTTCGGTGCCGCGGATGCTGATCGCATGGGGGTGCGCGGGCTCGCCGGTTTTTTCGCCCTGCACGTGCAGCAGTTGGTGCGCCACCACCAGCGGCAATTTGCCGCCGAGGCCGATTGCCGCGAACAGGTCATCGCGGGTCTGCATGCCGTAATCCTTGAGCAGGCGCTCCCATACCGAGGCGTCGGGCTCCACCGGCTCGGGATGCAGCGCGGCGATGGCATGGTTGAGCAGCCGCTCGCCCAGCGCCGACGCTTCCTCCACCCGCGTATTGCGCAGGTAGTTGCGGATATGCGAGCGCGCCTTGCCAGTAACGACGAAATTGAGCCAGGCCGCATTGGGGCTGGCATTGGACGCCGTGATGATTTCGACGTGGTCGCCGTTCCTGAGCTGGGTACGCAAGGGCATCAGTTCGTAGTTGATCTTCACCGCCACGCAGTGGCGGCCGACGTCGGTGTGCACCGCGAACGCAAAGTCGACTGCCGTCGCGCCGCGCGACAAGGCCATGATCTTGCCCTTCGGCGTGAATACGTAGACCTCGTCCGGAAACAGATCCACTTTTATATGTTCGAGGAATTCCGGCGAATCGCCATGGTCCGCGTGGATATCGAGCAGCGACTGCAGCCAGCGGTGGGTGCGCGACTGCACGTCGTTCAGTGCCGTGTCGGCCGACTTGTACATCCAGTGCGACGCCACGCCGGATTCGGCCAGCCGGTTCATGTCGACAGTGCGGATCTGGATCTCGATCGGGGTGCCATTGGGGCCGAACAGGATCGAATGCAGCGACTGGTAGCCGTTGGCCTTGGGAATCGCGATGTAGTCCTTGAATTTGCCCGGGATCGGTTTGTACAGCGCATGCAGCGCGCCGAGCGCGAGATAACAGTGTGGCTGGTCGCGCACTACGACGCGGAAGCCGTAGATGTCGAACACTTCGGAAAACGCCAGGTTCTTCTCCTGCATCTTGCGGTAGATGCTGTAGAGGTGTTTTTCGCGGCCGGTGATGGAGGCGTCGATCTTGCACTGCTCGAGCTTTTCCTGCAGCGCGATCTTGATCTTGTCGACCAACTCGCGGCGGTTGCCGCGCGCCGCCTTCACCGCCTTGGCCAGCACCTGGTAGCGGTTGGGGTGGCTGTAGCGGAAGCCGAGGTCTTCGAGTTCCTGGTAGACGGTATGCAGCCCCAGCCGGTTGGCGATGGGGGCGTAGATTTCCAGCGTTTCGGTCGCGATGCGGCGGCGCTTGTCGGGCGGCATCGAACCCATGGTGTGCATGTTGTGCAGGCGGTCGGCCAGCTTGACCAGGATGACCCGCACGTCCTGCGCCATCGCCAGCAGCATTTTGCGGAAGTTTTCCGCCTGCGCGTGTTGTTCCGAGGCAAACGACAGCTTGTCGAGCTTGGAGACGCCTTCCACCAGCATGGCCACCGCCTTGCCGAAACGCGCCTCGATCTCGGTCGCGGTGGCCGGGGTGTCCTCGACCACGTCGTGCAGCAGGGCGGCGCACAGGGTTTGGGCGTCGAGATGCCAGCCGGCAAGGATGTCGGCGACGGCCAGCGGGTGGGAAATGTAAGGTTCGCCGCTCTTGCGAAACTGCCCTTCGTGGGCACTGCGGCTGAACTCGTAGGCCTGCTCGATCAGGCCGATCTCGTCAGGCGATAAGTAGGACAGTGCCGGACGCAGCGAGTCGAATTCGTGCGTCATCGCCGGCGCGCGTCGGGCGTGCGCCGGATGAGGATTCGGGGAAGGCTCAGGCGCGGCCTCGGTTGAGGATTTCACGGCCAACCTTGCCTGCGGCGATTTCGCGCAGTGCAGTGACGACGGGTTTGTCTTTCGATTCGACCATCGGTTGCGAGCCCTGCGCCAGCTGGCGTGCGCGGTAGGTCGCGACAAGCGTCAGCTCGAAGCGGTTGGGGATCAGATCGATGCAGTCATCAACGGTAATGCGAGCCATGCGGATACTCCAGATTCAGTCGGTGCGGGTGCACCTCAGACGTGTCGGAATTCGTCGAACAGCGCGGCGTGCCGTTTGAGCTGGCGCGCCGCTGCGAGGCGAATGCTGCGGGTAATTGCGACCAGGTCCTGCAGGGCGTGGTCGAAATCATCGTTCACGATTATATAGTCGAACGCATCGGCATGCGCGACGTCGTGGGCGGCCGCGGCCAGCCGGCGCTCGATCACCGCGTCACTGTCCTGTCCACGCCCTGCCAGCCGGGTGCGCAGCGCGCTGAACGACGGCGGCAGGATGTAAATCGAGGAGGATTCCGCAAAATGCCGCCGGACCTGCTCCGCGCCCTGCCAGTCGATTTCCAGCAGGATGTCGTGGCCGGCGTTGAGATCGCGTCCGATACTGCCCTTGGAGGTGCCATAGAAATTGCCGTACACCTCGGCATGCTCGAGAAATTCGCCTTCGGCCAGCATTAGTTCGAAACGCTCGCGGTTGACGAAGTGGTAATCGCGGCCGTCGGTTTCGCCGGGCCGCGGCGCACGCGTGGTGAACGACACCGACAGCCGGATGGCGGGGTCGGCTTTCAGCAGCGCCTTGACCAGACTGGTCTTGCCGGCGCCGGACGGGGCACTGACGATGTACAGCACGCCTTGATGGGGGGAGGGGGTCATGGAGGCTCCGTTGCGGGGTTATTCGATATTCTGGACTTGTTCGCGCATCTGCTCGATCAGCACCTTGAGTTCAAGCGAGACGCGCGAGGTTTCGACCGCCACCGACTTCGAACCCAGCGTATTGGCCTCGCGGTGGAGTTCCTGCATCAGGAAGTCGAGCCGTTTGCCAACCGCGCCGGCCTGGTCGAGCACGCGCCGCACCTCGGTGAAGTGGGTGACGAGGCGCGAACATTCCTCGTCGATGTCGGCTTTTTGCGCCGCCAGTGCGACTTCCTGCGCCAGCCGCTCGTGGCCGGCCTCACCGAGCGCGTCGCGCAGTCGTTCGGCCAGCTTTTCGCGCTGGGTGGCGGCCAGCGCCGGCAGCAGCGGCTTGAGGCCGTCCACCTGGGCTTCGGCGGCTGCCAGGCGGTCGAGAATGTGCTGGCGCAGGCGGAGGCCCTCGCGCCGGCGGCTGTCCACCAGGTCGTCGAGGGCCGCGCCCATCGCGGCCAGCGCCGCCTCGTTCAGCGCGTCCTGCGACAGGGCGGCGGTTTGCACCGCGCCGGGCCAACGCAGCACCTCGTGCACGGAGAGCGGGGCGGCGCCCGGCAGGCGCGGCAGCACCTCGTCCTGCCAGTGCACCAGACGCTCAAGAATGGCCGGGTTCAGGCCGTTATCCAGCGAGGCTACAGACGGCAGCACCAGGCCGATCCGGCATTCGACCTTGCCCCGGGCCAGGCGCTGATTGAGCAGCTCGCGCAGTTGCGGCTCCAGCGGACGGAATTCGTCGGCCAGGCGGAAATGCAGTTCCAGATAGCGCTGGTTGACGCTGCGCAGGTCAACGCTGACACTGGCATGATCGGAGTTGAGGCTGCGGGCGGCGAACCCGGTCATGCTGGCTGTCATGTAAGCTCTTGAATTGGGTTATAAATGAGGATTGCCGGTTGGATCCGGCGCGCCATCGGCAGAGCCGACCCACAGGCATAAAAGAAAAGATAATAGACGTTCGACTATGGCGACTCAACCTAACCAGCCGCTCCCCAACGGATACCGGCTCAACGAATACACCATCGTCCGCAAGATCGGCGGCGGCGGCTTCAGCATGGTCTACCTGGCGCGCGACGACGACAACCAGTCGGTGGCGATCAAGGAATACCTGCCGGGCGCGCTGGTGCTGCGCACCGAGGGCTCGGTCATCGTGCAGGCCAGCTCGACCGAGAACAACAACATTTTCCGCCATGGCCTGAAGTGCTTCTTCGAGGAAGGCCGCGCGCTGGCGCGCATCGACCATCCCAACGTCATCCGGGTGACCAACTTCTTCCGCGCCAACGACACCGTCTACATGGTGATGCGCTTCGAACGCGGCAAGACCCTGCAGCAGCACATCCAGGCCAACCGCGGCACCATCCGCGAAAGCTTCATCCGGCGCGTGTTCGCGCAGTTGTTGAATGGCCTGCGCGAGGTGCATACGCACAAGCTGCTGCATCTGGACATCAAGCCGTCCAACCTCTACGTTCGCCTCGACGGGTCGCCGGTGCTGATCGATTTTGGTGCGGCGCGGCAGACGCTCTCGCAGGAGGAAAGCAAGCTGCAGCCCATGTACACGCCCGGTTTCGCCGCACCCGAGCAGTATCACAACCGCGAGCGGCTAGGGCCGTGGACCGATATCTACAGCATCGGCGCCAGCCTGTATGCTTGTCTGGCCGGCTATCCGCCGCAGGCGGCCGATGCGCGCCTGCTCAACGACAAGCTGATGCCGGCACAGGAGAACTGGCGCGGCGCTTATTCTGACCAGCTGCTCGAAACCATCGACCACTGCCTCAAGCTCAACTACATGGAGCGCCCGCAGAGCGTGTTCAGCCTGCAAAAGGTGCTGATGGACCGTACTGCGATGACGCCGCCGCGCGCCTCGCTGCTTTCCAGCATCAAGCGTTCGCTGCGCAAGGAATTGTTTTAGAGAGTTTTCATGAAATTCACCATTTACCAGGCATCCCGCCAGGGCGGGCGCAAGAACAACCAGGACCGGGTTGCCTATTCCTACAGTCGCGAGGCCCTGCTGATGGTGGTGGCCGACGGCATGGGCGGCCACATGCACGGTGAGATTGCCGCGCAGATCGCGGTGCAGACGCTGACCGAGCAGTTCCAGAAGCACGCCAAGCCGCGGCTGGACGATCCGATGCTGTTCCTGACCGAAGCCGGCGAGCGCGCACACTATGCAATCAACGATTACGCGGTCGAACAGGACCTGCTGGAAATCCCCCATACCACCCTGGTCGTGGCGGTGGTGCAGGACAACACGGTCTACTGGTCGCACGTGGGCGATTCGCGCTTTTACCTGTTCAGCGATGGCAGCCTGATTGCGCGCACCGAAGACCATACCGCGGTCGCCCAGCTGGTGCGGGACGGCATTATCAGCGAGGAGGAGGCGGGGCATCACCCGGAGCGCAACAAGGTCTCCAACTGCCTGGGCGGCTACGTCGCGCCGCATGTCGAATGCGGTGCGCCGATTCCGCTGCACGACGCCGATACGATGCTGCTGTGCACCGATGGCATCTGGGGCATGGTCAGCATTCCCGAAGTGGCCGCGTTGCTGCATGCCTACACGCTGGAGGATGCGGTGCGCCACCTGATGGACCACGCCGAATTTCGCGGCGGCGAGCACGGCGACAATCTCAGCCTGATCGCGATGACCTGGGGCGAGGCGCGGATGCCGAGCAAGGATTCCATTTCCACCCTGGCGCTGCCGGACGGCGGCGTCACCACGCAGATCAATGCGTTGCGTCCGGTGCCCGGTACGCCGGCGGTGTCGGACGACGAGATCGAACGCGCCATCGCTGAAATCCAGCAGGCCATCCAGAAAATTTCCAGCAAGTAGGCGGTTTGCCGGGGAACTGCGGCGGCACGCGCGCGGCGCGGTAAAATCGCGCTTTCCGTTTTGAGCCCTCCGCCATGTCCAACCCGATTGTTCGCCCCAGCGGCCGCGCGCCCAACGCGCTGCGCACGCTGACTTTCAACCGCCAGTTCACCAAGCACGCCGAAGGCTCGGTGCTGGTTTCGATGGGCGACACCCGGGTGCTGTGCACCGCCAGCGTGCTCGACAAGATTCCGCCACACAAGAAAGGCAGCGGCGAAGGCTGGGTGACCGCCGAATACGGCATGCTGCCGCGCTCTACCCACACCCGCACCGACCGCGAAGCCGCGCGCGGCAAGCAGTCCGGTCGCACCCAGGAAATCCAGCGCCTGATCGGGCGCAGCCTCAGGGCCGTGGTCGACCTGAAGAAGCTCGGCGAGCGCACCCTGCACATCGACTGCGACGTGCTACAGGCCGACGGTGGCACCCGCTGTGCCAGCATTTGCGGCGCCTGGGTGGCGGTGGCCGACGCGGTCGCCGGTCTGCTTGCAAGCGGCGCGCTGAGCGAAACCCCGCTCACCGACAGCATCGCCGCCGTCTCGGTCGGCGTGTTCCAGGGCCAGCCGGTGCTCGACCTCGACTATGTCGAGGACTTCGGCTGCGACACCGACATGAACGTGGTGATGACCGGCACCGGCGGCATGGTCGAAGTGCAGGGCACCGCCGAAGGCGCGCCGTTTTCGCGTGCCACCCTCGAGGCCCTGCTCGACCTCGCCACCGCCGGCATCGCCGAGATCACCCTGGCCCAGCACCGGGCGCTGGCGGCATGAGAAAGCTCGTCATCGCTTCCGGCAACGCCGGCAAGCTGCGCGAGATCGCGCGCATACTCGAACCGCTCGCCATCACCGCGGCGCCGCAGTCCGACTTCGGCGTTCCTGAATGTCCCGAGCCGCATGTCACCTTCATCGAGAACTGCCTCGCCAAGGCGCGCCACGCCAGCGAACACACCGGCCTGCCGGCACTGGCCGACGATTCCGGAATCTGCGTCGCGGCACTCAATGGCGCACCTGGGGTGTACTCCGCGCGCTATGCGGGCGAGCCGAAATCCGATGCGCGCAACAACGAAAAGCTGATCGCCGCACTTGTCGGACAGGCGAACCGGCGCGCGCACTACTACTGCGTGATGGTGCTGGTGCGCTACGGCGACGACCCCGAACCGCTGATCGCCGAGGGCCGCTGGCACGGAGAAATCATCGATACCCCGCGTGGTGAGGGCGGCTTTGGCTACGACCCGTATTTCCTGCTGCCGCAACTGGGCAAGACCGGCGCCGAGCTGGGCGAAGATGAGAAAAATGCCATCTCGCATCGCGGCCAGGCGCTTCGCGAACTGGCCGACAAGCTGAGACGGTTTGGCTGAAAGCGTCATCCATCTCGCCAACGGCGGCCTCAAGGTGTCGCCGCCGCTGTCGCTCTACATCCACCTGCCGTGGTGCGTGAAGAAATGCCCGTATTGCGACTTCAATTCGCACGCGGCGCCAACGCTCCCCGAGGCGGCTTATATCGACGCGTTGCTGCTGGACCTGGAACGCGCGCTGCCCGACATCTGGGGTCGCAGAGTCCACACGGTATTTTTCGGCGGCGGTACGCCCAGCCTGTTTTCGGCCGATGGCATCGACCGCATCCTGACCGGCGTGCGTACCCTGACACAGCTGATGCCGAATGCGGAAATCACGCTCGAGGCCAACCCCGGCACCGTGGAAGCGGCCAAGTTCTCCGGCTTCCGCGCCGCGGGCGTGACGCGTGTATCGCTCGGCATCCAGAGCTTCAATCCGCGCCATCTCAAGGCGCTGGGACGCATCCATGACGATGCCGAGGCACGCCGCGCCACCGAACTCGCCGCCACCCATTTCGACACCTTCAACCTCGACCTGATGTATGCGCTGCCCGACCAGACGCTGGACGAGGCGCTGGCGGACATCGACTGCGCGCTGACTTTCCAGCCGCCACACCTGTCGGCCTATCACCTGACGCTCGAGCCCAATACGCCGTTCGGCCACACCGCGCCGCCCAGGTTGCCGGATGACGACCTCGCCGCCGACATGCAGCAGGCGATCGACACGCGGCTACGCGACGCCGGCATGCAGCACTACGAAACCTCGGCCTATGCCCGGCCTGGCCACGCCAGTCGCCACAACCTCAACTACTGGCAGTTCGGCGACTACCTCGGGATCGGTGCCGGCGCCCATTCCAAGCTCAGTTTCCACGACCGCATCGTGCGGCAGATGCGCGTGAAGCATCCGCAGCAATACATGGATGCGGTGCAGGCTGATGCCCATGTGGCCGACGTCCGCGTTCTCACGCGCGCAGACCTGCCGTTCGAGTTCATGATGAATGTGTTGCGCTTGACTGAAGGCGTGCCCGCCGCCTTGTTCGAGGAACGCACCGGCCTGCCCTTGATCGTCTGCACTGCAGCGCTTGAGCGGGCGCGTGCGCAGGGCCTGCTCGAGCGCGATGCGACCCGGCTCCGGCCGACGCTGCCGGGGCAGCGTTTTCTGAACGACCTGCTGGCGCTGTTTCTGCCGGATTAGGTCGGCGCGTCGGGCGGGACGGGGGCGTCGATGCCTGCCGCGTCGATGCCGACCATGGCGGAAAGCTCGCGCTGCAGCGCGGCTTCGTCGCCCAGGTTCAATTCCACCAGGCGCCGCAGATTGGTGACGCTTTCGAGGTCGATTTCCGTGCAGTGCATGCCGAGCCGGCCCTGTTCCACATGGGCGATCTCGCCCGACATGTGGATGGCGGGGCCGTTTTTTGACAGGTGAACGACGAGGCTGCACGGGTCGCCGAGGCGGACCTGCCAGGGCAGCAGGCGCTCGACCAGCGCGCCTTTCAGCGAGATGTCCACCAGCCGGCATTCGTGTCGGCCGGGGAAGGTGTTGAGGACAACGCCGGCGTCGAATTCAATGCGGCTGAACTGGCGTCGGGTCCCGGCTGGAGAGGCATTCGTATTCATGGCGTTCGCTCCCGCATCGATGGCATGACTGCATCATGGAACGTGTGGCGGCAGGATGCAAACCCGCTTCAGGGGCGCCGCTCAAAAGCGTTCGTCTTCGCGCAGATAGCGCCACTGCCCGGACGGCAGTTTTCCCAGCGGAACGCGGCCGAGCCGGATCCGTTTCATCGACAGTACCTGCAGGCCGACGGCTTCGCACAGATGCGCGATCTGCCCCGGCTGTGCGCCTTTCAGCGCCACCCGCAATCGGGTTTCGTTTTGCCAGCTGACCTTGATGGCGGCCGGGGTGCGGCCTTGATAGGGAATGCCCCGGTTCAGACGCTTGAGTCCGTTGGGCGCGAGTTCGCCCGCAACCTCGACAATGACTTCGTGTTCCAGCGTGGCCGCATCCTCGGTCAGCTTGCGCGCCACGCGCCAGTCCTGGGTGAAGACCAGCAGGCCGCTGGCGGAAGGCTCCAGGGGCACGCACAAGGCGAGCCGGGTGAAATGCTTTTTCAGCGGGTGGATGCCGGAGGCCGCTTCGCTCCACAGGGTGGCGGGGGTGAGCAACTGCGATGCCGACTGCTCGCCATCGGTCGATTGAAAGCCAGGGGGCTTGTGCAGCAGCAACGTAACCGGCTCGGCCTGAGCGGGATCAGCCTGCGGATCGATCTCAATAATCTGGTCGGTGACGCGGAACTGCGGTTCCTCGATCACGATGCCATCCACTTTCACCCAACCGCCGGTGATCAACTGCTCGGCTTCGCGGCGCGAGCAGGCGCGCAGTTCGGCGACGCGCTTGGCAAGGCGGATGGGGTCGGTCATGGCAGTCGGGCGTGCGGGTGGAGCCGCGAGTGTACGCCGGACCGCCATCGCGCACAGCATGCGCGCATGGCCGTGGTGGGAATGCGGTTGTTATTGCGCCTGCCGCCGCGGTATGCTTTGAGGCTTGATCAACCCGGTCGCATCGCGACCGCTTAACGCCCGGAGACGCCCATGAAAACCGCACTTGCGCTGTCATTGTTGTTTTTCACCTCGTCCGCCCTCGCTGCGGTGGTCGGCAAAGATGTCACCTACAAGGCGGGCGAGACTGCCATGAAGGGCTATCTGGCGTATGACGATGCCGTCAAGGGCCGGCGCGCCGGCGTGCTGGTGGTGCCGGAATGGTGGGGCGCCAACGACTACGCGAAAAAACGCGCGCGGATGCTGGCGGAAGAGGGCTACGTGGCGATGGTGGTCGACATGTACGGCGACGGGCAGGTTGCGGACAATCCCAAGGATGCCGGCGCGCTGGCCGGCAACGTGAACCGCAATCCGCCGCTGGCTTACGCACGTTTCGATGCCGCTCGCGCGTTTCTCGACAGGCAGCCCAATGTGAAAAAAGGCGAGATCGCCGCGCTGGGTTACTGCTTCGGCGGCGGCGTGGTGCTCAACATGGCGCGCGCGGGAATGCCGCTGAAATCGGTGGTCAGCTACCACGGTGTGCTGGCGAGTGACGTCTCGCCCAAGCCCGGCGAGATCAAGGCGAAGATTCGCGTCTTCCATGGTGACGCCGATCCCATCGTGCCGCCGGAGCAGGTCGATGCGTTCAAGACCGAAATGGACAATGCCAAGGCCGACTACATGTTCGTGAGCTATCCCGGTGTGAAGCACACCTTCACCAACCGCGAGGCCGACAGTTATGCCGCGCAGTTCAACCTGCCGCTCAAGTACGACAACGCGGCCGACAACGACTCGTGGACGCGCACGCTGGAGTTCCTGAAGGCGACGCTCAAGCAATGACCGACCGCTGCGACCACGACGACTGTCATGTGCCGCGCGCCGGCGGCAGCCTCGGCATTCCGCAGGTCGGTGCGTTCGACCCGGTGGCGTTCGAGCAGGCGGTCAACGCCATGCTCGCCGCCTGCGGGGTGGCGCCGGATTCGGTACACACCGGGCGCACCGCCGAGCGGGTGCGCGAGCTGTGGCAAAAGCGTCTGCTCGGCGGCTACGCGATCGAACCCGCGGCGGCGCTGGGCGAAGGCTTTGCCGACGACCGCGACGACATGGTGGTGGTGCGCGGCATCGCGGTGCACGGCGTGTGCCCACACCACTTGGTGCCGTTTCGCGGGGTGGCACATGTCGCCTACATTCCCGGCGGGCGCCTGCACGGATTCGGCCGCATCGCGCGCATGGTCGACGCCATCGGCCACCGCTTCACCTACCAGGAATGGATGACGCGCGACATCGCCGAGGCGCTGGTGACGCACGGCCAGGCGCAGGGCGCGGCGTGCATCATCGAGGCCGAGCAGCTGTGCCTGCTGCTGGGCGAGGACCGGCGCGGCGACGAGCGCGTGGTGACGCAGGCCTTCACCGGCTGCTTCAGGTCCAGCGACCAGCAGCGCAATGAGTTTCTGCGCGCCGTGGCGCAATCGGATTTGCGCTGACCGCACATGCGGGTGAGACACAATCGCGCCAGCCGTGCCGCATGAAACGCGGGCTTGTTCTGCTTTGCCTGCTGGGCACGGGCATGTTGCATGCCCAGGAGGCGCCCAACTGGAACGCGCATCCCACGCCCGATGTGGCGGTCAGCGTTGCCGAGCCGGCGCCGAACGAGGTGGTCGTCGTCGTCAATGACAACGCGTTCGGCGGCAACCATGCGGGCCTGTTCGCCGGCAACAAATTAATCGATCCGGCGGGCAGCTATTTCGGCGTGCGCGGCCAGGACAAAAGCTGGGACGGGCCGACGTTGGCGGATTACGCGCGCTACCAGACGATCGATGGCCTGAAAATTCGGATGTACCGGTTTCGCCTGGCGCCCGACACCTTTGCGGTGATTGCGCAGCGCGTGCAGCAGACCGGGCCCACGCCACCCCTGTTTTGTGCCGTGGCCGTGCATAACCTGATTGCCGGCGTCCCGCCGTTCGACAGCATCGAGCGCTCTGGCTGGACCACGCCCTCGGCGCTGGGTCGTTTACTGGATCGTTATACGCAAGGCGCAGGCGCGATTGGCGAATGCCAGCAACTGGATGCATCTCCATGTTGACCGCATGCGGGGCCGGGCTGGAGCCGGCCCGCGCGGCGTATCATGCAGAAACCGTTTCACGCCGCAGAACCGCATGACTGACTTAACCCACTCGCGCCCCCGTACCTGGATCCTGCCGCCCGCGCCGTATGCTGCCGCCCTGATCGGCGGTTGGTGGCTCGATCGCCATGTCCATGCCTTGCCGCTCGACTGGGGCCTGGCGACGCGGCCATTGGGCTGGATGCTGGTGGGCATCGGGCTGCTGCTGTTCTTCTGGACGCTGCTGACGTTCTGGCGCCACCGCACCACGGTCAATCCCTACAAGGCGGCGTCCAGCCTGTGCACCGGCGGGCCATTCCGCTTCAGCCGCAATCCGATCTATGTCGGCGACTGGTTCATCCTTGGGGGCGTGTCGATGCTGCTGGCGACATTCTGGCCGCTGCTGTTCGCGCCGCTGATCTGGGTGCTGCTGCGCTACGGCGTGATTCGCCACGAGGAAGCGCATCTGGAGGCAAAGTTCGGCGACGCGTACCGCGCCTACCGGGCGCAGGTGAGGCGCTGGCTGTGAACGCGGCGGCCGTCGGCCTCGCCGGCCTGTGCGTGCTGCTGCTGACCGGCTGCGGCATGCATGCCAATCCCCGCTACGACCCGGCCCGACCGCACCACACGCCGGACGGCTTTCGCAACATCGATCCGGATGCCCGCATCGGGGAGGGCTTCTGGCGCTGGCAATGGGCGCGCCGCACGGCCGGCTTGCCGCCTCCACCGGCCGCGTCCCACCGCGACTGGCGGGTGGCGCCCGATCTGGCGCTGCTGCAGACGCCCGCGGGCAATCCTAGTGTCACCTGGATTGGCCATGCCACGGTGCTGGTGCGGCTGGGCGGCATCAACGTGCTGACCGATCCACATTTTTCCGAGCGCGCGTCGCCGGTCGGCTTTGCCGGGCCGAAACGTTTTCATCCGCCGGGCGTAGCGCTGTCGGACCTGCCGGCGATTCATGCGGTGGTAATCTCGCACAGTCATTACGACCACCTCGACGTCGACAGCGTGCGGCTACTGCACCAGCGCAGCGGCGGCAGCCTGCATTTTTTCGTGCCGCTGGGGCTGAAAGCCTGGTTTGCCGACCTCGGCATCGACACCGTCACCGAACTCGACTGGTGGGAACAGGGCGAGTTGGGCGGCGTGCGCTTCACCCTGACGCCGGTCCAGCACTGGAGCGCGCGCAGCCTGTTCGACCGCAACCGCACCCTGTGGGGCGGCTGGGCGATCCGTGCGCCCGACCTCAATTTCTACTTTGCCGGCGATACTGGCTATTCGGGCGATTTCAAGGAAACCGCGCGTCGCCTCGGCCCCTTCGATCTCGCTGCGCTGCCGATCGGCGCCTATGCGCCGCGCTGGTTCATGCGGGCGCAGCACGTCGACCCGGCGGAAGCGGTGCAAATCCACCGCGACCTCGGCGCCCGCCAGTCGCTGGGCGTGCACTGGGGCGCGTTCGAGATGGCCGACGAGGCGCTCGACCAGGCGCCGCACGATCTGGCGGCCGCGCGCCAGGCCGCCGGGCTGGCGGAGGACGCGTTCTTTGTGCTGCGCGTGGGCGAGACCCGGCGCCTCGAGCGCCCGCCCGGCGGCGGCTGAACTGAAGTCGGTCCCGATCGTGGCCGATAAAACCGGTAGGAACTTGTGAGGGAGCCCGGCATGCACATCACCCTGCACGACAAAGCACTGGAAATCCGCCTGAGCGCCGCGGCGCAAAAAGCGCTGGCTCGGCGTGCAACGCCGCTGGTGGCCGAGATGGAACTGCTGTTTTCCTGTCTGCTACGCAAGCGGGTGTATTTCGGCGAGGCGCTCGACGACACCACGCCGGCCGGCGACTGCCTCGCCGTGCGCTTCAAGCCCATCATGACGCGCAAGTGCAGCGTGGCCGAAGGCGGCGCCGCGCCACCCTCGGAACGTTTCCCGCTGGAAAATCCGCGCCCCTACGTGCCCAACTGGCTCAGCATCGACTACCGTCGCGGCGAGTGGGTGGGCAATTTCGGCTACGCTGACTGAAGGCCTGTCTAATCCAGGCGGAAAAGTTCGCGGGCGTTGCGCGTCGTGGCCTGCGCCACTGCGTCGACCTCCAGCCCGCGCAATTCGGCCAGCACCTGCGCAATGCGCGGCAGTTCGCCCGGCGCGTTGCGGCCGCGGCCGATCCACACCGGCGGAATGTCGGGACTGTCGGTTTCCAGCACGATCGCGTCCAACGGCAGGTCGGCCGCCAACCGACGCAGGTTGTTGGCGCGCGGCCAGGTAAAAGCGCCGCCGAATCCCAGTTTGAATCCCAGCTTGATGAATTCCTTGGCCTGCTGCGGGCTGCCGTTGAAGGCATGCGCGATGCCGCCGCGCACACCGATCCTGCGCAAGTGCTTGAGCAATTCATCGTTGGCTTTGCGGCAGTGCAGCAGCACCGGCAGGTCATGGTCCTTCGCGATCTTCAGCTGCTCGACGCAGAAGTACTCCTGGGTGGCGTAGTCGAGGTCTTTGACGAACAGATCGAGGCCGATTTCGCCCACTGCGACTGGGCGCTGTGTCTCGATCTGCGCGCGCAGGTCAGCCAGATGCTCGGGGCGGTGCTGGTGGATGTACATCGGGTGCAGCCCCCAGGCCGGCAGGCAGCCCGGATAGCGTGCGCAGGTGGCGGCCACCGCGGCGAAATTGTCGCGGCTGACGGCCGGAACGATCTGGGTGCCGACGCCACCGGCGACGGCGCGCGCGTATTCGGCGTCGCGGTCGGCGTCGAACTCGGCCGCGTCAAAATGGCAGTGGGTGTCAATGAAAAACGGCACCGCGTTCGGTGCCGTTTTCGTCATGCCCGTCACGATACTAATCGTTGCTGGCAAAACCCAGCAGGTGCAACAGGCTGGTGAACAGGTTGAAGATCGACACGAACAGCGTGACCGTCGCCATGATGTAGTTGGTCTCGCCGCCGTGGATGATGTTGCTGGTCTCATACAGGATGAGGCCGGACATCAGCAGTACGAACATCGCGGAGACCGCCAGCGACAGGCCGGGCATCTGGAAGAAGATGGCACCGAGACCGGCGAGGAAGGCGACCAGGATGCCGACCATCAGGAAGCCGCCCATGAAGCTGAAGTCCTTGCGGGTCGTCATCACGTAGGCCGACAGCCCGAGGAAGATCGCGGCAGTGCCACCCATCGCCATCATCACCACCTGCCCGCCGTTGGGGAGCGACAGGTACATGTTGAGGATCGGGCCCAGCGTGTAGCCCATGAAACCGGTCAGGGCGAACACAAAGGCGATGCCCAGACCGCTGTTACGGAACTTGCTGGTCAGGAACAGCAGGCCAAAGTAGCCCACCAGGGTGATGATGAGGCCGGGATGCGGCAGGTTCAGCGACATGGAGACGCCGGCGGTCAACGCGGCGAACGCCAGCGTCATCGACAGCAGCATGTAGGTGTTTCTGACAACCTTGTTGGTCGACAGCGCCGCAGACTGGCTGCGGCCCAGGGTGGTGACTTGCGGGTTCATCTGACCTCCTCTTGAAGAATTGCGAAACAGTGTGCTGGTACTGAGTGGATACGTACCCCACAGGTTCCCGAATGCGTTCGGGATTGGCGCTGAGCATACCGTGATGCGGGCCGGCATGCCACCGTAACCCTGCATTCCGCGTGGTTTTTTCAGGCGGCTATTCGCCGGGCTTGCCGCTGCGCATCATCAGGTTCATCAATTCCCCCGGCATCGGGAAGACGATGGTATTGGTGCGGTCGCCAGCGATGTTGGCGAGCGTCTGCAGATAGCGCAGCTGCATCGCCTGCGGCCGGCCGGCGAGGACCTCGGCGGCGGCCAGCAGTTTTTCCGAGGCCTGCAGCTCGCCCTCGGCATGGATCACCTTGGCGCGCCGTTCGCGCTCGGCCTCGGCCTGCTTGGCGATCGCGCGCACCATGGTTTCGTCGATGTCGACGTGCTTGATCTCGACGTTGGATACCTTGATGCCCCAGGCGTCGGTCTGCGCGTCGAGCAACTGCTGGATGTCCTGGTTCAGGCGTTCGCGCTCGGCCAGCATGTCGTCGAGTTCGTGCTTGCCCAGCACTGCGCGCAGCGTGGTCTGCGCCAGCTGGCTGGTGGCGACCAGGTAATCCTCCACCTGCAGGATGGATTTGGCCGGATCGATGACGCGGAAATACACCACCGCGTTGACCTTGACCGAGACGTTGTCGCGCGAGATCACGTCCTGGCTCGGCACGTCGAACACCACCGTGCGCAGGTCGACCCGCACCATCTGCTGGATGCCGGGAATGATGATGATCAGCCCCGGCCCCTTCACTTTCCAGAAGCGTCCCAGCATGAACACCACGCCGCGCTCGTACTCGCGCAGGATGCGGATGCTGGCGACCAGCAGCGCGATGATGACAAAGACGAGGGTGATCCAGCCGAATTCAAACATGTCCATTCTCCTTTTCCGCTTCCACGTCGAGTATCAGATCGTGCCGGGCGCGCACCTGCACCCGGCTGCCGCGTTGCAGCGGTACCGCGCTGCGCACCCGCCACTGCTCGCCGTGGACGCGTGCCCAGCCTTCATGCTCCAGGTCCTCCAGAATTTCGCCAGTGGCGCCGATCATTTGTTCCGCGCCGGTGACCACCGGCCGCGCCCGCGCCCGGATCGCCATACCGGCGACAAAGAAGCTGAACAGCGCGCTCGCCAAGGCCACCGGAACGATCAGCATCCACGGGATGCCGTAGCCCGGGAGGTCAGTGTCGATCAGCATCACCGAGCCGATGATGAAGGCGACGATGCCGCCCAGCCCCAGCGCGCCGAAGCTGGGAATGAAGGCTTCCGAGATCATCAGCACGATGCCGAGGATGATCAGCGCCAGCCCGGCATAGCTGATCGGCATGACCTGCAGCGCGAACAGCGCGAGCAGCAGGCAGATGCCGCCGACCACGCCGGGAAACAGCATGCCGGGATTGGAGAATTCGTAGATCAGCCCGTAGATGCCGAGCAGCATCAGGATGTAGGCAATGCCGGGGTCGCCGATCACCGCCAGCAGGCGGCTGCGCCAGTCGGGCATGACGCGCTCGATTTCGGCCTGCGCGGTGTCGAGGGTGACGCTCCGGCCACCCGTCTGCTGGCCATCCATCGGCCGGCTTTCCATTGGGATGGCGCGGCCGTTGACCTGTCGCAGCAGGTCGCCGAGATCGGTCGCCACCAGGTCGACCACCTTCAGCTTCAGCGCGTCGGACGCTGGCAGGCTGACGGCTTCGCGCACGGCCCGTTCGGCCCATTCGACATTGCGTCCGCGCAGCTCGGCCAGCCCTCGGATGTAGGCGGCGGCGTCATGCACCGCCTTGCGCATTTTCGGATCGCCCGGCGGGGTTGCGTCGGGCTTGTCCGGCGCGGCCGGCTTGTCGCCGCCCGCCGGCGCCAGCTCGACCGGTGTCGCCGCGCCCAGGTTGGTGGCTGGCGCCATCGCCGCGATGTGGCTGGCATACAGGATGTAGGTGCCGGCGCTGGCGGCGCGGGCACCCTGCGGCGAGACATAGGTCGCCACCGGAACCCTGGAAGCCAGAATGGCCTTGATGATGTCGCGCATCGCAGTATCGAGCCCGCCCGGAGTGTCCATCTCGATCACGATCAGATGCGCCTGGTCGTCGTTCGCCTTCTTGATGCCGCGCAGCAGATAGTCGGCGCTGGCCGGGCTGATCGCCCCCTGCACCGTCAGCACCCGCACCACCGACGCACTCGCTGGGGCGGCCAGCAGCAGCGTCAGGCAGGTAAACAGGACAAGTCGGGACAGGAAGCGCAGCGGGTCGGCCATGGCTTCACTCTAGACCTAAAAAAAGATCCTGCCCCGGCTGCGAGGCTTGAAGCGGCTGATCCGAAATCGGACAGACTGTCCGGGTTCCCGGCCTGATTGCGGCCGCGGCGCGAATATACGTGCAGTCAATCCGCCGGATCGCGCTGCAGGGCCGGGTCCGGCGCGGTCGAGGTGTCCTGAGCGGGGAGGGCGGCGAGCGACTTGACCTTCAGGTGCAGCGCCGCCTTGGCGAGCAGGTGCGCGGAGACCGGCGCGGTGATGAAGAGGAAAAGCGTGACCAGCACTTCGTGCAGGCTGACGCCTTCCTCGCGCACGCTGAAGTGCACGGCGGAGGCGATCAGCAGGCAGCCGACGCCCAGCGTGGTGGCCTTGGTGGGGCCGTGCAGGCGGGTGTAGAAATCGCGCAGGCGCGCCAGCCCGAGCGAGCCGATCAAGGTGAAGATCGCGCCGGTGAGAATCAGCAGGGACAGCAGGATGTCGATCATGGTTGCCCGGTCCTCATTCGATGATGTCGCCGCGCAGCAGATACTTGCACAGCGCCACGGTGCCGACAAAGCCCATCATTGCGATCAAGAGCGCCGCCTCGAAATAGATCGCGCTGCCGAGGTGGATACCGAGCAGCACCAGGAGCGCGATGGTGTTCACGTACAGGGTGTCGAGCGCGAGGATGCGGTCGGGCGCGTCCGGGCCCTGGATCAGCCGCCAGAAGCTCAGCAGGAAGGCCAGGGCGACCAACGCATAGGCGATCGGGATGACGGTCTCCAGCATCATGCGTTCTCCTCTTCGAATACCTGTTTCAGCGGCGTCTCGTAGCGCTGCTTGATTTCGGCGACCAGCGCGGCCGCGTCGCCGGTGTCGAGCGTGTGCACGATCAGGGTGCGCTTGTCCGCGCTCAGATTGGCCGACACCGTGCCCGGCGTCAGCGAGATGGTGTTGGCCAGCAGGCCGATCGCCAGATCGGTCTTCAGCGCCAGCGGCACCTCGACGAAGGCCGGGCGCAGGCGTTTGGGGCCCTTGAGGATCAGCCAGGCGACCAGGAAACTGCCGCGCACGATGTCGATGAAGAACACGCCGAGAAAGCGCAGCAGGACGCCAGTGTGGCGAATGCGGATCCGTTCCGGCCAGAAGCGCGAAGTGGCGAAGGGAATCAGCCAGCCGAGCAGCGCGCCGAGTACGAGCGCGCCGGCGGAGAACTCGTTGACCAGCAGCAGCCACAGGAGGGCGAGCGACAGGCTCAGCAGCGGGTGCGGCAGCAGGCGTCTCATCCCCGTCCTCCCAGCACGGCGTCGATGTATTGGCGCGGGTCCAGCAGCTGCGCCGCGATGGCTGCGGCGTGATCGGACAGCGGCCCGGCCCAGATCACCATACCGATAAGCAGTCCGAGCAGGCCGACCACCGGCGCCAGCGCCGCGTTCGCGGGCGAGGTCAGCGCCGCCGAGTCGTGCGCGGTGTAGGTGCGGTAGAACAGCAGACTGCCGCTGCGCGCCAGCGCGATCACGCTCACCAGACCGGTGACCAGCACCACGCCCCACACCCACGGCAGCAGCGGCGAGTCGAGCGCGGCCTGCAGCAGCATGAACTTGCCGAGGAAGCCCGACAGCGGCGGCAGCCCGGTGATGGCCACGGCGACGATGAAGAACAGCCCGCCCAGCAGGCGTGCGCGCGGCAGGGCGGGGCCGGACTCGAAGCGGTCGTCGCGTTCGCCGCGCGCGCGGGCGATGCTGTCGGCCAGCAGGAACAGCGCGGCCGCGGCGAAGGTGGAGTGCGGCAGGTAGTAGAGACCGGCGGCGAGCGCGCCGGCGCTGCCCAGGCCGAAGGCCAGCAGCAGGGTGCCGATCGAGGCCACCACCAGATAGGCCGCCTGCTGCTTGAGCGAGGTGCTGGCCACGGCGCCGGCCATGCCGAGCGCCAGCGTAATGAGTGCGAGCGGCGCCAGCCAGGCGTCGAGCAGATCGGTCAGCGGCCCGGCCGCTTCGCCGGCCATCAGGCTATAGACGCGCAGGATGCTGTAGGCGCCGACCTTGGTCATGATCGCGAACAGCGCCGCTACCGGGGCGCTGGTGTGGGCGTAGGCGGCGGGCAGCCACAGGTAGAGCGGCAGCAGCGCGGCTTTCAACGCGAATACGCCGAACAGCAGCAGGGCGGCGGATTGCACCAGCGCCGCGTGCTCCGCCGGCGTCGCGGCCAGCTTGACCGCGAGGTCGGCCATGTTGAGCGTGCCGGTGACGCCGTACAGGGTGCCGACGGCGAACAGGAACAGGGTCGAGCCGACCAGGTTGATGACGACGTAATGCAGGCCGGCCTTGACCCGATGGCGGCCGCCGCCGTGCAGCACCAGACCGTAGGAGGCGAGCAGCAAAATCTCGAAGAAGACAAACAGGTTGAACAGGTCGCCGGTGAGGAAGGCGCCGTTCAGACCGAACAACTGCAGCTGGAACAGCACGTGGAAATGCCGGCCCTGGGTGTCGATGCCGCGCACGGCATAGCCCAGCGCAAACACCGCGAGCAGGGCCGTGGTCAGCAGCATCCACGCTGCCAGCCGGTCGGCCACCAGCACAATGCCGTAGGGCGCCACCCAGTTGCCGAGCAGGTAGACGAGATGGGTGCCGTCGGCGGTCGCGTCGTTGAGCGCGAGCGCCAGCGGGATCAGCGCCAGCGCGGCGGCGAGGCTGATGCCGCGCTGCAGCGCGAGCGGCGCGCTGCGCAGCGCCAGCAGCAGGATGCCGATTAAAAGCGGCAGCACCACCGGCAGGATGGGCAGATGGGCGAGCGCGTTCATCAATGCCGGCCCTCGGGGCTATCTTCGTGGTGACCGTCGACATGGTCGTTGCCGAGTTCGGCGCGCGCCTTGAGCGACAGCACGATGACGAAAGCGGTCATGCCGAAGCTGATGACGATGGCGGTGAGCACCAGCGCCTGCGGCAGCGGGTCGGTGTAGCCCTGGGCCGCGTCGCTGATCACCGGCGGCACGCCAATGGCGAGGCGCCCCATGACGAACAGGAACAGGTTGACGGCGTAGGACATCAGGGTGAGCCCGAGCACCACCGGAAAGGTCTGGCCGCGCAGCGCGAGGAACACGCCGCCCGCGGTGAGCACGCCGATGACGAGGGCGATGAGCGCTTCCATCAGCGGGCCTCCTTAGTGCGGGGTTCGCCGCGGTGCAGGCTGCCGAGGCCGGTGAGGATCATCAGCGTGGCGCCGACGACGACGAGGAAGACGCCAAGGTCGAACACCATCGCCGAGGCGAGCTCGAATTTTCCGACCACCGGCCAGTTCATGTAGCCGAAGGTCGAGGTGAGGAAGGGATGGTCGAAGGCCCAACTCGCCAGACCGGTGAAGGTCGCGATGCCCAAGCCCCAGGCGATCATCGGATGGCTGTCGGATGCCATGCGCTGGTGGGTCCACGCGGCGCCGTTGGCGAGGTACTGCACGATCAGCGCCACCGCGGTGATGAGGCCGGCGATGAAGCCGCCGCCCGGCTGGTTGTGGCCGCGCAACAGGATGAACACCGCCACCAGCAGCGCCAGCGGCAGCAGGATGCGGGTGAGCGTGGCCATGATCGCCGGGTGGGCATCGGCATCCCAGCTGCGGCCGGCGGCATCGCGGCTCGGCGCGTTCAGCTGCAGGCCCTGCAGCAGCGCCACGATGCCAAGGCCGGCCAGCGCCAGCACGGTGATTTCGCCGAGCGTATCGTAGCCGCGGAAGTCGACCAGGATGACGTTGACCACGTTGGTGCCGCCGCCGCCCGGCTTGCTGTTTTCGAGGAAGTAGCCGGCGATGGTGTCGTAGGGCCGGGTCAGCACCGCCCACGCCAGCGCTGCGGCACCGCTGCCAGCCACCAGCGCGATCACGCCGTCGCGCCACACGCGTCCGCGGTCTTTTTCCGGTGCCGCCTGCTGCGGCAGGAAGTAGAGCGCCAGCAGCAGCAAAACAATGGTGACGATCTCGACCGACAACTGGGTCAGCGCGAGGTCGGGGGCGGAGAACTTGATGAAGGCGAGCGACACCACCAGGCCCACCACGCCGATGGTGATGAGCGCGATGAAGCGCTGGCGGTGCCACCACACGGTAGCGAAGGTGGCGACGATCAGGGCGCCGGCGGCGATCAGGCTGACGGCGTCGAGCGGCAGGCCTTCGCGGTTGCCGGTGAGCGGCGTGTCGTTCGCCAGCCAGGGCACGATGCCTAGCGTCAGCGCGGCCAGCAGGAACAGGAACACCTGGCGCTGCAGCGAACCGGTGTCGATCAGCCGCGTGATGCCGCGGCTGAGGGCGAACAAGCCATCCTGCAGCGCGTTGAAAGCGATGCGCGCGTCGATGCGATCGAGGGTGCGCTCATGCCACGCTGTCAGCGGATGGCGCGAGAGATAGAGCAGCGCGCCGCCCACCAGCGCGAACAGACTCATGACCAGCGCCGGGTTGATGCCGTGCCACAGGGCCAAGTGATACTCGGGCAGCGCGGCCTGCAGCGTGCCCTCGGCCGCCACGGCCAACAGCGGCGCGACGGTGAGCGCGGGCGCGATGCCCACCACCAGGCACAGCACCACCAGGATTTCCACCGGCACTTTCATCCAGCGCGGTGGCTCATGCGGCGTCTTCGGCAGATCGACCGGCTCGCCGTTGAAGAACACGTCGTGGATGAAGCGGATCGAATAGGCCACCGCAAAAGCGCCGGCCAGGGTGACCAGCGCGGGCAGCAGCCAACCGCCGATATGGCCTTCGGCAATGTGCACCGCCTCGGCGAAGAACATTTCCTTCGACAGGAAGCCGTTCATCAGCGGCACGCCCGCCATCGCGGCGGCCGCCACCATGGCCAGGGTCGCGGTATAGGGCATGAACTTCCACAGGCCGTTCAGCCGCCGCATGTCGCGGGTGCCGGATTCGTGATCGATGATGCCGGCCGCCATGAACAGCGAAGCCTTGAAGATGGCGTGGTTGATGATGTGGAATACACCGGCCACCGCGGCGAGCGGCGTCGACAGGCCGAACAGCAGGGTGATCAGGCCAAGGTGGCTGATGGTCGAATAGGCCAGGAGCCCCTTCAGGTCATGCTTGAACAGCGCGACGTAGGCGCCGAGCAGGAGCGTGGCGAGCCCCGCGCCGCTCACCAGCCAGAACCATTCCGGCGTGCCCGACAGCACGGGCCACAGGCGCGCCAGCAGAAACACGCCGGCCTTCACCATGGTCGCCGAATGCAGGTAGGCCGACACCGGGGTGGGCGCGGCCATCGCGTGCGGCAGCCAGAAGTGGAAGGGGAACTGCGCCGACTTGGTGAACACGCCGAGCAGGATCAGCAGCAGCGTCGGCACGTAAAGCGGATGTTCTCGGATCAGGTCGCCGGAAGCGAACACGTCCGAGAGTTCGTAGCTGCCGACGATGTGGCCGAGCAGCAGGAAGCCGCCGAGCATCGCGAAGCCGCCCAGCCCGGTGACCGCCAGCGCCATGCGCGCGCCGTGGCGGGCTTCCTCGCGATGCTGCCAGTAGCTGATCAGCAGGAAGGACGACAGGCTGGTGAGCTCCCAGAAGATCAGCAGCTGGATCAGGTTTTCCGACAGCACGATGCCGAGCATCGAGCCCATGAACAGCATCAGATAGCTGTAGAAGCGTCCCATGCTGTCGCGCTCGGACAGGTAGTAGCGCGCGTACAGCACGATCAGCAGGCCGATGCCCAGAATCAGCCCGGCGAACAGCAGCGCGAGGCCGTCGAGGCGGAAGGACAGGTTGAGTCCCAGCGCGGGTATCCAGTCGCGCTGCTGGATCAGCATCTCGCCGGCGAAGGGCAGGTGCGCGGACGGCGCCAGCAGCGCCAGCGCCGCCAGCGTGACGGCGCCGGCCGCCCACGCCGAATGCGAGCGGCCGAAGCGGGACGCCAGCGCAACCAGGGCTGCGCCTACGAACGGGGTCATTACGGCGAAGAACAGCGTCATCGATCAGAGCGTGGGGTTGAAGCCGGTACAGGGGCCGACGGACGCGACATTCTAGCGTGACTTGCGGCCACCCAGAACCTGTGGCCCGCATCGGACCCGTGTGATGCGGCCTCAGTCGAGGCTGGGATGCGTGGCCGTCGGCCGGTCGAGGTGATAGCCCTGCGCCATGTCGACGCCAAACTGCGCCAGCATGTCGAGCGTCGCGGCATCCTCGACGAACTCCGCCACCGTGACCTTGCCGAGGCCGCGGGCGACGTCGATCATCGCCTTGACGAAGGCCTGGTTGTCGCGGTTGTTGGGCAGGTCGCGGATGAACATGCCGTCGATCTTGAGGATCTGCACGCTGAGGTACTTGAGGTAGGCGAAGGTGGAAAAGCCGGAGCCGAAATCGTCGAGACAAATCAGACAACCGGTCTGCTGCAGTGCCTCGATGAAGCGTTGCGCATCCTGCATTTCGGACACGGCCGCGGTCTCGGTCAGTTCGATGATCAGCCGCTTCGGCGCGACGCCGTGTGCCTGCAGCTGTTCCTGGATGTAGTGCGGCAGCGTGGGTTCGTCGAAGCTGCGGCCGGAGATGTTGACCGCCAGCGCCGCCAGGTCGGGATGGCTGGCCAGCGTCTCGATGCTGCGGCGAATCACCCAGCGGTCGATTTCGAGAATCTGGCCGTTTTTCTCGGCGATCGGGATGAACTGGCCGGGCATGATCAGGCGCGTGGGATCGAGCGGATCCTGCATCCGCACCAGCGCCTCCAGATGACTGAGGCTGCCGTCGCGGGTGTGGTAAATGCCCTGGAAGTGCAGTTCCAGCCCGCCCTGTGCGAGCGCCTGCGCAATGCGGCTGCTCCAGGTCATGCGCGCCAGCATGGCTTCGGCCACGTTGCGGCTGGCGTCGTAGACGGCCCAGGTGTTCTTGCCGCTGTCTTTTGCCTGATACATCGCGGTATCGGCATGCGCGACCAGATCCTCGGCGTTGTCGCCGTGCTCGGAGAACAGCGCGATGCCGATGCTGACGGTCAGGCGCAGGTTGCTGCCGCGGAAGCGGAAGGGAATCGCCGCGATGGCGTGCACCACGCGTTCGGCCAGCTGCACCGCTTCGTCGCCGCGAAGGAGTTCGACCAGGATGGCGAACTCGTCGCCGCCGACGCGCGCGAACATTTCGCCGCCGCGTACCAGGCTGGCGACTTCGCCTGCCGCCCGCACCAGCACGGTGTCGCCGGCGCGGTGGCCGAAGGTGTCGTTGATGGTCTTGAATTCGTCCAGATCGAAATACAGCAGACCGAAGCGCGCACCGCTGCGCGACGAGGCGCTGATCATGCGCTCCAGATGGTCCTGGAAACGGTGGCGGTTGTAGAGGCCGGTCAGCGCGTCGTGCTCGGCCAGGTAGATCAGCTGCTGCGCGGTCTGCCGCTCGTGGGTGATGTCCTCGTAGATCCACAGCCGGCCGATCACGCGGCCGTCGGGGTCGGACACCGGATAGGACAGCTGGGTGAGGATGCGGCCGTCATAGAGGTCGACCTCGAAGCGCTCGCTGATCTCGTGCGTGTCGAGCACATGCAGGATGTGCTTGGAGGCGTGGTCTGGGCGCGCGAAGCGATGGGTCGAGTGATCGAGCACGGCCCGGGTCGGGCGCCCCACCAGTTCGATGTCGTCCTTGATCGCCCACATGTGGCGGAACGACGGGTTGACGTATTCGACCCGGCCCTCGCGGTCCTCGAACAGGATGCCGATGCTCATCCCCGACAGCAGCGCGGCCATGCGGCCCTGCTCACGTTGGGTCAGCGCCAGCAGTTCGTGCTGGCGCTGCTCGGAGGCGCGCAGCTCTTCCAGGCTGCGCGCCAGCGCCAGTTCGGTCTGTTTCTGCTCGGTGATGTCGAAGATCACGCCGTGCCACAGCACGCTGCCGTCGGGCAGGCGCTCGGGCGAGGCGCGGCCTTCCACCCAGATTTCACCCTTGAGCGGATGGTTAATGCGGTATCGCAGTTGCCAGGGCGTGAGTTCACGCGCTGAGCGCTGGATGTAGTCGCTGATGCGCGGCAGGTCGTCCGGGTGCTTGTATTCAAAGACGATGGCGCCGTCGCTGGCGACCTCCTCGGGCGCCACGCCGAAGATGTCGCGGATGCCTTCGCTGGCGTAGGGAAAGCATGAACTGCCGTCCGGCCGCATCTGGAACTGGAAAATCATGCCGGGCGCATTGCGGCCGATCTTGTTCAAGCGTGCCAGCAGTTCGGCGCGCGCGGTGACGTCGGTGGCAATGCCGAGATAGCCCGTGATGTGGCCGCTCTCGTCGCGCAGTGCCGTCACCCCCAGGTTAACGGTCAGGCGCACGCCGTCGCTGCGGATGTAGGTCCATTCCTGCGGGACCAGGTCGCCGTGCCGGACCGGTTCGAAAAACACGTCCATCCCCTGCAACGGCCGGCCGTACTGGCGGCCCAGCTGCTCGGCGCGCGTCGCCAGTTCGGCGGCGGCGTGGAAGACCTGCGGCGTCTGCTTGTCGACCATGTCTTCCGCCCGCATGCCGAGCATTCGTTCCGCGCCCTGGTTGAACAGCGTGATCCGTCCGTTTTCGTCGGTGGCGATGATCGAAACCTGGGTGGCGGCGTCGATCACCGCCTGTAGTTGGCGGCGCGCGGTCCGGGTAGCCTCATCGGCCATCCGCCGCGCAGTCACGTCCTGGCTCATGCCGTACATCTGCCGCGGGGTGCCGCTGGCATCGCGGCGCACTTCGCCGCGCGCCGTGGTGATGCGGATTTCGCCATTGGGGCGGCGGATGCGAAATTCGGTTGCGTAGGGCGTGTGCTCGCGCATCGCATGGTTGACCTGCGCCACCACCCGGTCGCGGTCCTCGGGGTGGATCGCGTTGATGAACAGCTCGAACGTGGCGGCGACGGCGCCCGGCTCGTAGCCGTAGATGCGGTAGTGCTCGTCGGTCCAGGTGAGCGCGCCGCTGGCGATGTCCCATTCCCAGCTGCCGACATGCGCCATGGCCTGACTCTGGCTCAGCCGCTCGGCGCTTTCGCGCAGCGCGCGGTCGGCGCGCAGCTGTTCGGTGATGTCGATGAACGACGCCATCATGCAGATCGGCGTGCCGGCCTCGTCGCGCACCTGGTTGGCGGAAACCTGCGCATCGAAACAGCTGCCGTCGCGCCGCCGTGCCCGGATCGTTCCTTGCCACAGGCCATCGCGCGTCAGCGCCGCGATCCCGGTCTGGGCCTGCTGTGCGTCGGCCATGAATTCGTGCGGGTAATGGCCGAGCGCCTCGTCCGCGCTGTCCATCCCCCAGAGCGCGAGATAGGCGGGGTTGACATAGGTGATCTGCCCATCCATGCCGGAAATGGCGATGGCATTGATCGACGACTCGATGGCGGCGTCCTTGATACGCAGGGATTCGTTGGCCCGCATCAGCGCGGTGGCGTCGGTGACGTGGCCTTCCAGGTAGCGCAGCCGGCCGTCGCGGTCGTAGATGCCGCGACCGCGTTCGTAGACCCAGCGTAGGGCGCCGTCGCGCGCCTGGATCCGGTACGACAGCTCGAAATCGCGCTGCTCGCCGAGTGCCGTTTGCACGGTGTCCCACACCCGGCGGGCATCGTCGCCATGGATCAGTCCGCCCATGGTGATGCGGCGGCGGACCATGAAATCATCCGTGGTGTAGCCGGTCAGCTCCTCGACATTGCCAGCGAGGTAGACGAAGGACCAGTTGCGGTCATTGTTGCAGCGATAGACGAGGCCGCTGAGGGTGCCCAGGATGCGTTGCAGGTTGTTGTGGCTGCGGCTGCCGGCCTCGCGCACCAGCATGATGAGCGCCAGCGTGGCAAGCACCGCGCTGCCCGCGCGCAAGAGCTGGATCGGCACGCCGGTGACGGCAACAAAGTCTGCTGTGTTGGGTACCTGGATGGCCAGTTCGGATCCCGGCGAGACGACGGGCGTGAGGATGCCATAGCCGATAAGGGCGGTTGCGAGTGCGGTGAGCCAGTGTGCATGATTAGGTGTGCCGTCGGCCCGGGCAGAGGCCATCATGCTGCGCCGCAGCGCGAACAAGCTCCAGCCGCTCAGCAGGGCGCCGGGCAGGCCGACAAAATAGCGCGAGCCCGCCTCGAGGACGGCCAGTGTCGGGGAAATGACCACAGCCAGCGCGACGACCCCCAGTGCCGCTACGCCGTACACCCATACGGCAGGCAGCCGCACGCCGCTGCGCGCCAGCGTGCGGCGGCCGAATTCCAGCAGCGGCACATAGGAGACGGCGAGCAGCACGGGACTCAGTGTGGCGAGCGCGAGGCTGGGCCGGGTCAGCCGTTCCCATTCGACGAATTCGAGCACGCCGTGCAGCAGGCCGAACAGGGCCAGCAGCCACAGGTCGCGCGCAAAACGCAGGGTGGTGTCCTGCCGCGGCAGCACGTACGCCACCACGCCCAGCGTGAAAAAGGCCAGACCGTATACCTGATAGATCAGCCCGAGATGGGAGTTGGCCCAGCCGCTCATGAATGGACGAACGGAACGCGAGAAGCGGGGGCGGAAGAAACGGGAAGGCGCGCGGCGATTCGGGGCAGGTCGGGGCAGGGCGTGTGTGGGACGTCCATCGCGCGTGCGTCGTAGTGAAGTGTTGCGACGTTAACCCGCGCGCCACCAAGGGTCAAGGCCGTTTGTCTCGCAGGTGCCTAGGTCCTGGGGGGCGCGCAACTTGGCGGCCAGGCTTGCGCAGCAATAATGTTTTGTGCAAATATAAATAAGCGCTCCGCCCGTCGCCTGCGCTGGTCCGTGGGATGTCCGGGTGGATGCGCGTCCCCGCGCAGCCTGCTGCCGCTCCCCCAAATGTTCTGCCAGCGCCTTCACTCAGAGCCTGTTTCGGCGCGTGGTGTTGAAATACGAGCAGTCTTCCTGGACAGGGCGGCTGACGCTGTTCCATCACAGCGATTCTTGTTCAGCCTGATTTTCAAGCTGAATGACGTGATTTGAAGGGAATCTTTGTCCGGGCAGGCCGCCCTAGTTAAATTATTGTTCAATATTGTTTTGGTGAACGTGAACCATGAATACGCCGACTGAAATGCGCACGATGCGACCGTTCGACGACAGCTTGCCTGTGGCAGACCAGAGCGTGATCGCCTTTGGCGAAACCCTGGTCGACCAGTTCCGGGACCGCAGCGTGCTGGGCGGGGCGCCCTTCAATGTGGCGTGCCATCTGCGCGCGCTGGGGGCGGATCCGGTGCTGGTGACACGCGCCGGCAAGGATGCGCTGGGCGACCAGCTGCTGCAGGCGATGACCGAACGCGGGCTGGACATGCAAGGCGTGCAGCGCGATCCGGGGCGCCCGACCGGCCGCGTCAAGGTCACTGAAACCGAGCGTGGGCATGCCTTTGACATCCTGTCGGATCAGGCCTACGACCACATTCACCCGAGTCTGGCGCGCATGGTGGGCCTGTCCTCACATCCGCGGATCATCTACTTCGGTACGCTGTCCCAACGCAGCGATTCACGTCGTGCCTTGCATGCGCTGCTTGGCGCGGTCGACGCCTGCGCGTTTCTCGACGTCAATCTGCGCGATCCCTGGGTGGACCCGGACACGTTGCGCTGGTCGTTGCAGCAGGCCCATGTGGTCAAGCTCAACGAGGATGAACTGATCCGCATCAGCGACCTGCTCGCGCTCGATGGCGCCACGCCCCGGGCGCGGGCCGGCGTGCTGGTGTCGGGGTTCGCGCTGGAGCGCGTGGTGGTGACGTGCGGCGCCGAGGGCGCCTGGACGCTCGACCACGCTGGCCGGATTGAAGCGGTGGCCGGCGAGCCGCTGCCGCACCTGGTTGACACCGTGGGTGCAGGTGACGGCTTCGCTGCGATTTTCATGCTCGGCATGCTGCGCGGATGGCCGCTCGCGATGAGCCTGGCGCGCGCCGATGCATTTGCCCGCGCGCTGTGCCAGATCCGTGGCGCAGTGCCGGATACACCGGATTTCTACCAGCCGTTCATACGCGGCTGGAAACTTGAATAGGGAGGGGTGCGTGCGTGATCTCTACGTGCTGATGCTGAGTGTGCATGGCCTGATGCGCGGGCACGACCTGGAGCTTGGGCGCGACGCCGACACCGGCGGACAGACACTGTATGTGATCGAACTGGCGCGGGCGCTGGGGCGGCATCCGCGGGTCGAGCAGGTCGACGTGCTGACGCGCCTGATCGACGACCCCGCAGTGTCGACGGACTATGCGGCACCGACTGAAATGCTGGGAGAGCGCGCCCGCCTGGTGCGATTGCCGTGCGGCCCGCGGCGCTACCTGCGCAAGGAAAGCCTGTGGAACCATCTCGACCAGCTGGTCGATCGCACCATCAGCCATCTGCGGCAACAGCCGCGCCTGCCCGACATCATCCACAGCCATTACGCCGATGCCGGCCATGTCGGCGTGCAGCTGTCGCAGCTGCTCGGCATCCCGCTGGTGCACACCGGGCATTCGCTCGGGCGCTGCAAGCGCCAGCGCCTGCTCGACCATGGCCGCCGAGCGCAGACGATCGAACGGCAGTTCAATTTTGTGCGTCGCATCGCCGCCGAAGAAGCGGCGCTGGCGCAGGCTTCGCTGGTGGTGACCAGCACGGCGCAGGAAAGCGTCGAGCAGTACGGCCTCTACCATCATCACCAGCCGTCGCGCATGGTGGTGATTGCGCCCGGCACCGATACCTCGCGCTTTGCGCCGCCCGGACGCGAGCCGATTCCGCCGCACGTGCCGGCGTTGGTCGACCGCTTTCTCACGCAGCCGAAAAAACCGCTCATCCTCGCCATCTGCCGTCCCGAAGTGCGCAAGAACCTGGGCCGGCTGGTGGCCGCTTACGGCGAATCGCCCGAACTGCGCGAACGCGCCAACCTCGCGATCGTCGCCGGCAATCGCGACGACATCCGTACGCTGGACGAGGCACAGGCCGATGTATTGAAGGACCTGCTGCTCGACGTCGACCGCTACGACTTGTGGGGCAGCGTCGCGCTGCCGAAGCAGCATCAGTCGGACGACATCCCCGCGCTGTACCGGCTGGCGGCGCAGCGGCGTGGCGTGTTCGTCAATCCGGCGCTGACCGAGCCGTTCGGCCTGACGCTGATCGAGGCAGCGGCGAGCGGCCTGCCGGTGGTGGCCACCCGTGACGGCGGCCCGCCCGACATCCTGGCGCATTGCGAAAACGGCGTGCTGGTCGACCCGCTCGATCCCGCCGACATTGCGCGCGGCCTGCTCGCCGTGGTGTCGGACGCGCGCACCTGGCAGCGCTATGCGCGGCGCGGCATCAACGGCGTGACGCACCATTACACATGGGATGCCCACGTCGACAAATATCTGCGGGCGATCGACCGCGTGGTCTACCGCAGCCGCAAGCAGGTGCGGCGCGAACGCGTGGCACAGCAGCTGCATCACAACCCCATGCCTTACGTGCAGCGCATGCTGGTGAGCGACATCGACAACACCCTGATCGGCGACCGCGCCGGACTCGCCGCACTGGTGCGCGTGCTGCGCGAGCGGCCGCCCAGCGACGGCTTCGGGGTGGCCACCGGGCGCCACCTGCCGAGCGCGCTCGCGGAGTTGCGACAGGCGCGGGTGCCGCTGCCCGATGTGCTGATCACCGCGGTCGGCAGCGAGATCCATTACGGCCCCGAGCTCCGTCCCGATGTCGGATGGCAACGCCATATCCAGCATCTGTGGCGGCGCGACGCACTGGCTGCATTGTTCGAGGATCTGCCCGGCCTCACGCTGCAGTCGGGCGACCAGCAAAGCGAATACAAGCTGAGCTTTAATGTCGACCCGGCCACCATGCCCAGCCTGCGCCAGATCGACATACGGCTGCGCGAGCATCGCCTGCGCGCCAACCTGATTTATTCACATCAGGCCTATCTCGACGTGCTGCCGATCCGCGCGTCCAAGGGGCAGGCCATCCGCTATCTGGCCTATAAATGGAGTTTGCCGCTGCGCGCTTTCCTGGTGGCGGGCGATTCCGGCAACGACCTGGAAATGCTGGTGGGCGACACGCAGGCCGTCGTGGTGTCCAACCACAGCGTCGAATTGGAGAAGCTGCGCGGCATGGACCAGGTGTATTTCGCCGACACGCCGTGCGCGTCCGGCATTCTCGAAGGCATGGCGCATTACGGTTTTGTCGGGGAGCCCTTGCCCGTCCCGCAGCCACAGGCCGCCTGATCCCATATCCATATTCCAAGACCCCGGAGGTCGCATGATCGATGCTTTGAAAACCTGGACGGTGGACCACCGTGATCCGGTGGGCGCCTACCTGCGCCATTGCTTTGCCGAAGATCGCGCGCTGCTGCTGCAGAGCGACCTGTGCCATGTGTTCGATGCGCTGGCACGCGACTATGAGACCGACCTGAAGGGCTCACCCCTGCATCAGGCGGTGCGGCACTTTCAGGAAGGCGTGTTCCAGCAGCCGTGGGCCTATTTCGCGCTGCGCGAGGGTGCCGGCCGCTGGCATTACCTGCGCATGCACCTGGAACAGCTGGTGCCGGAGCGCGTATCGGTGAGCGAGTTTCTGGCGTTCAAGGAGACGCTGGTGAAGCCGGCGATCTCGGGCGACAGCGTGCTGGAAATCGATTTCGAACCCTTCGGCCGCCATGTGCCGCGGCTGCAGGAAACGCGTTCGATCGGGCAGGGCGTGCTGCATCTCAACCGGGCGCTGGCGAGCGCGATGTTCACCCGACCCGAGGTGGGACAGGCCAAGCTGCTGCATTTTCTGCGCATGCACAAGATCGACGGCCAGCAGCTGATGCTGGCGCCGCATATCGGCGATGTGGAGACTTTGCGCAATGCGTTGCGCGGCGCGCGCCAGCAGCTCGATGCGCTCGACCCCGACTCGCCGTGGTCGGCGTGCGCGGCGGCGCTGGGTGCGCTGGGATTCGAGCCCGGCTGGGGCGCGACGGCGGGCCGGGCGAGCGAGACCATGAGCCAGCTGGTCGACATTCTGGAGGCGCCGTCGCCTGCCGTGCTGGAGGCCTTTCTTGCACGCATCCCGATGATCTCGCGCCTGCTGATTGTGTCGCCGCACGGCTATTTCGGTCAGGACAATGTGCTGGGCCGTCCCGACACCGGCGGCCAGGTGGTCTATATCCTCGACCAGGTGCGCGCGCTGGAACACGAGATGCGCGCGCGCATGGCGATCCAGGGCGTGACGGTCGACCCGCAGATCGTCGTCGTCACCCGCCTGATCCCCGAAGCCGACGGCACCACCTGCGATCAGTCGCTGGAAAAAATCCAGGGCACCGACCATGCGTGGATCGTGCGGGTGCCTTTCCACCATGCCAACGGCGAGGTTGTCCAGCAATGGGTGTCGCGCTTCGAGATCTGGCCGTATCTGGAAACCTTCGCGCATGATGTCGAGCATGAGGTTCTGGCAAAATTCGGCGGCCGCCCGGACCTGATCATCGGCAACTATTCCGACGGCAACCTGGTTGCCAGCCTGCTGTCGACGCGCATGGGCGTTACGCAGTGCAACATCGCCCATGCGCTGGAGCAAACCAAGTACCTGCACTCGGCCCTGTACTGGGAGGGCAACGAAGCGGCCTATCACTTCGCCTGCCAGTACACCGCGGACATCATCGGCATGAACCACGCCGACTTCATCATCACCAGCACCTACCAGGAAATCGCCGGCACGCCGGACAGCATCGGCCAGTACGAAAGTTACCGCGCGTTCACGATGCCGGGGCTGTACCGCGTGGTCAACGGTATCGACCTGTTCGATCCCAAGTTCAATATCGTGTCGCCGGGCGCCGATGCCACGGTGTATTTCCCCTACACCGAGACGGCGCGCCGCATGCATTCGCTGATGCCCGAGATCGACAGGATGCTCTACGCGCCCGACCCCGGCGTGCCGTATCGCGGCCACTTCGACGATCCCGACAAGCCGCTGCTCTTCACCATGGCGCGGCTCGACCGCATCAAGAATCTGTCCGGCCTGACCGAATGGTTTGGCGCCTGCGAGCGTCTGTCCGAGTCCGCCAACCTGCTGGTGATCGGCGGCCATGTCGATGCCGCCGCCTCGGATGACGAGGAAGAACGGGCGGAGATCGACCGCATGCACGGCCTGATGGACCAGTACCGGCTGGACGGCCGCATGCGCTGGCTCGGCGCCCGCCTCGACAAGAACCTGGCCGGCGAGCTGTATCGGCATGTCGCCGATCGCCGCGGCCTTTTTGTGCAGCCCGCCTTGTTCGAGGCTTTCGGCCTCACGCTGATCGAGGCGATGGCGTCCGGTCTGCCGGTGTTCGCCACCCGCTACGGCGGCCCGCTGGAAATCATCCAGCACGGCATCTCCGGATTTCATATCGATCCCAACGAGGGCGCGGCCGCCGCGACGGCGATGGCCGATTTCCTGCAGCAATGCGAACAGGATCCGGCAAAATGGCAGCGCGTGTCCGAGGGCGCGCTGGCGCGGGTGGCGGCACGCTATACCTGGCAGCTGTATGCCGAGCGCATGATGACGCTGTCGCGCATCTACGGGTTCTGGAAGTTCGTCAGCAACCTGGAGCGTGGCGAGGCCGGCCGCTACCTGCAACTGTTTCACCACCTGCAATACCGACCGCTGGCACGCGCCGTGGGCGAACACTGAAAGGGCAGCACTCGATGTCGTATCTGGATTTAATGCAGGCGCAACTGGGCGAATGGCGCGGCCTCGCACTCACGCTGGTGAATGTCGTCATCATCCTGGCGCTGGCGTGGCTGGCGCTGCGGCTGTCACGCAAAGGATTGGCGCGTCTGCGCGCGCGCATGCAGGCGGGCGGACTGGCCGATTTTGAACGCGTCAAGCGGCTGAACACGCTGGAGCAGGTGTTCCGCTACGCCATCGCGGTGATCATCACCCTGGTCACCGGCATGCTGGTGCTGTCCGAGCTCGGCATTTCGATTGCACCGATCCTCGCTGCGGCGGGCGTGCTCGGCATCGCCATCGGTTTCGGCGCGCAAAGCCTGGTCAAGGATTATTTCACCGGGCTGTTCCTGTTGCTGGAAAACCAGGTGCGCCAGGGCGACGTGGTGGAAGTGGCCGGCAAGGGCGGGCTGGTCGAGGAAATGACGCTGCGCTACATCCGTCTGCGCGATTACGAGGGCAGCGTGCATTACGTGCCGAATGGCACCATCGACAGCGTCACCAACCGCAGCCGCGGCTTTGCCTATGCCGTGATCGACATTGGCGTGGCCTACCGCGAGGACGTCGACGAGGTTTATGCCGTAATGCGCGAAGTCGGCGTGGCGCTGCGTGCCGATCCCGAGTATGCCGGCAAGATCGAGGACGATCTGGAAATTGCCGGCGTCGACAACTGGGCGGATTCCGCGGTGGTGATCCGCTGCCGCTTCAAGGTCAAGCCGCTCGAGCAGTGGGGGGTGCGGCGCGCCTACCTCTACCATCTGAAAAAGGCCTTCGACGCCGCCGGCATCGAGATTCCGTTTCCGCACCTCACTATGTATGCCGGACAGGACAAGTCGGGGCATGCCGCAGCACTGCCGCTGCAAATGCAGCGCCAGCGCCACGAGGCGTGACGCCCAATCAGCGCACGTGCCGCACCGGCATCGCCAGCGGTTCGTCGGCGTAGCGGTAGATGTTGACGTCGCGGCCCTGCTCACGGACGTGCTCGGTCACCCCGGCGAGGTAGCGCTGGAAGCTCGGCTCCTTCTGGTAGTCCTTGCCACTGACGTAATCGAACATGCCCATGGTATGGAACACGCGGAACGCGGACTCCCAGCGGATGACTTCCTTGCCGGCGGGGTTGAACAGCACGATGCCGGGCGCGTAGTTCACGCCGAGCTCGCGCACCCAGTCGCGCACCGCCATGCGCTTGCCGTCGGGGGTGGTGATCATCTCGCGCGACCACATGTCGAAGCGCACGTTGTCGAATTTCGCCAGCGCCTTCCTCACTTCTGGGTCGGCGATCACGCGGTGGTGCAACACCTCGCAGTCGGGGCAGTCCTTCTGTTCGAAGTACACGGCGAGCGGCTTGGCGCCCTGGCCCTTGCGGCGCAGATCGGTGACGTTCTTGAGGAAAAATTCCTGCGAGATCATCTCGCCCGAGCTCTTTTTGGGCGCGCCCTTCTCGCGCTCGGCAACAAAGTCGCGGAAGGCCGTTTTCTTTTCCATCTTGCCACCGACCCAGTCGAGCGCGGCCTGCATGCGCGCCGGCGGCACGTAGCCGTTCAAGCGCAGCACGATCTCGCCCTGCTCGTCGAGGAACATCAGGCTGGGGGTGAACTGCACCTTCATCGCCGCGCCGTAGGATTTTTCGGTGTAGGTCTTGCCGTCGAGCCCGACGACTTCGCGGTCGCCCCACAGGTTCATCGCGATGACGTCGAATTTTTCACGCATCGTGGTTTCGATTTCGCGCTGCGAAAGATTGCGTTCGACCAGCGCCGAACAATAGGGACAGTTGTCTTGGTTGAACAGCAGCATGACGCGCTTGTTGGCCTTGGCGGCTTCCTTCACGTCGTCGCGTAGTACCAGGAAGCTTTCCTTGAACCACGCGGGATACTCGGTGGCCTGGGCGCCGTAGTAGGTGCCGGTGCGGGCGGGGGCCTGGCCGGGTGTGGCGGCCTGCAAGGCAAACGCTGCGAGCAGACCGGTCAATGCAAAAACGTAGCGAATCGTCATGGGGGTCTCCATCCGTTATCAATATCAGTTTTGCTGCAAACCATGTTAGCAGGCGGGGCCAGACGTAGCGTCGCACTGGTATGAATCTACATGCGGCCTTGCAAAGAGACCTTATTCTGCCTCGGCCAGTTCCTGCGTCGCGCTCAGCGGGCCAGCAGTACGATGAAACCGGCGAGCAGCGCCAGCCACAACGCACCGGCCAAGGGCCAGGCGCGCAGGCGCGATTCCAGGCGCGGCGGGCGACGCGCAGCGTGGGTGGGCAACGTGGGCAGCGCAGGGGGACGCAGGTGGGCGAGGCGCCGCGCGAGGGTAGCCAGCAGGCGCTCGAAGGGCACGAGCAGGTCGCCTGCCGGAATCTGCGGCGCGCGCAGACGCAGCCTCAGGGCGATTACGGTCAGGACGAGAGCGGCGAGGATCGGCCACAGGGCGTAAAGGAGCACGCCCGGTTGCAAGGCCGCGGTCCAGCTTGCCGACGGCGCAAGGCCTGCCGTCATCCCGGCGACGCCCGCAAGCATCAGCAGCCACGGCGCCCACAGCGATGCCGGTGCGCCGCCAGCAGTGGGCGCTTCGCGGACCCGTACCAGAAACCGCGCCATCAGCAGCGCGGTGCCGAGCACGCCGACGGCGAGCAGTACCGGCAATACGTCGGCCCACGGCGCGGGCAGCGGGGCGAGTGCGTCCTTGAGGCCGAGCTTGGCGAGCATGCCGCTGCTGAAAGGCGCGCCGGCAAGCGCGAGCGCGGGCAGCGCGAGGCCGGCGAGATGGATGAAGCTTGCGCCGTGGCGCGCGACGACGCCGAGGCCAAGGAATAGTGCCGCCTTGGCGAGGGCATGGTGGGCGGCGTAGACGACGAGCGCGGCGGCGATGAGCGGCCACAGTTCGGGCGCGACGAGTCCCGCGCCAACGCCGAGCGCGAAGTGGCCCATCTGGGCGACGCTCGAATAGGCGAGGATCGCGCCGGGCTGGCGCTGCATCAGGCCGATCACGCTGCCGCCGACGATGGCCGCGCCGCCTGCCAGCATCAGGATCTGACCGGCGTCCGGCAGCGCGGCGTCGCCGAGCGGCAGGAAGCGCAGCCAGCCGAGCAATCCCGCCTTGATCATGGCGCCGGCGAGCACCGCCGCGGCGGGCGCGGGCGCCGCGGCGTAAGCGAGCGGCAGCGAGACGTGCAACAACGGCAGTCCCACCTTCACGCCGAAGCCGAGGAGGAGGCAGGCGACCGCCCACGGATGGTCGGGCGCGAGGCCGAGCGCGAGCAGCAGGCCCGAGAGAATCAGCATTTCGCCCGCGACGGCCAGCACCAGATAGACGCGGCCGGCGCGCCGCGCGACGGCGTTGTTGTCGTGCGCGACGAGGCCGTAGGCGGCGAAGCTCATCAGCGCGTAGAAGGCATAAAAACCTGCGGCGTCGAGCGCGAGGCAGGCGCCGAGATTGCCGGCCTGGGTCAGCAGAAAGAACACGGCGAAGCGCGCGCGGCGCGGATCGTCGGCGAGCCAACCGCGCGCGTACCAGCCAGCGGCGAGCCAGATCAGCGACGTGAACAGCAGGAACACGCGACCGGTGTCGTCCACGCCCAATTGCAGGCCGGTGAGCACGTCGGGTAGTTCGAATAACAGCGGCTCACGCGCGGCGAGCGCGAGTACCAGTGCGGGCAGCGGCGCCCCCGGCGCGAGGGCCAGTGCAACGGCGCGGCTGCGCGGCAGCGCCACGAGCAGCGCGAGCAGCAGCGGCAGTGCGAGGCTGACGAGGATCAGGGTGTCCATTGCAGATACTCGCGTCCGGCAATGAGCGTGGCCCAGTCGAGCGGGCTGAACGCGCTGGCGGCGAACAGGCCGACGATCAGCGTTGCGGCGGCCGTGGCCATCGGTGGCAACAGCAGCAGCGGCGCGGTTTCCCAGCCGCGCCGCAGCGGGATGTGCTCGTGCGGCCAGGTTTCGGGTGGCGGACGGAACCAGGCGCGGTGCAGGATGGGCAGGAAATAGGCGGCGTTCAGCAGGCTCGAAACCGCAAGCACCGCCAGCACCCACGGCATGCCGGCCTCGAGCGCGCCCAGCCCGAGGTACCACTTGCTGATGAAGCCGGCGAGCGGCGGCACGCCGATCATGCCGAAGGCGCCGATCGTGAAGGCGAGCGTGGTCCAAGGCATGCGGCGGCCGACGCCGTCCATTTCGCTCACCTTGTGGATGCCCAGCGTCTCCGCGTAGTTGCCGGCGCAGAAGAACAGCGTGATTTTCATGATGCCCTGGTGCACCAGATGGACGATGCCGCCGATCGTGCCGACTGGGCCGAACAGCGTGACGCCGAGCACGATGTAGGCCACCTGGCTGACGGTGGAATAGGCGAGGCGCCTTTTCAGATCGTCCTGAAACAGCGCGCGCAGGCTGCCCCAGAGGATGGTGATCGAGGCGACGATCGCCAGCGGCAGCAGCAGCGAGAGCGACTGCGCGAACTCGATGCCGTAGACCTCGTAGACGATGCGCACGATGCCGAAGGCGCCGGCCTTCACCACGGCGACCGCGTGCAGCAGCGCCGACACCGGCGCCGGCGCCACCATCGCCAGCGGCAGCCAGCCATGCAGCGGCACCAGCGCGGCCTTGACGCCGACGCCGGCGATCAGCAGCAGGAAAATGATCTGCAATTGTCCGGCAGTGTCCGGTGGCAGCGTGGACAGCGTGCCGCCCGGCGCAAAGTCGACCTGCCCGGCCAGGCCATACAGCCACACCGTGCCGATTAGTAGCAGCGCGCCGCCGCCGAGCGTGTAGGCAAGGTAGATATGGCCGGCGCGCAGTGCTTTCTCGGTGCCGCGGTGAACCACCAGCGGATAGGTGGCGAGCGTCAGCAGTTCGTAGAACAGGAAGAAGGTGAACAGGTTGCCCGCCATCGCCACGCCGACCGTGGCGGTGACGCACAGGCTGAAGAAGCCGAAGAAGCGGCTGCGGTTCGGTGCGCCTTCCAGATAGCCGATCGCGTACAGGGTGGTGAACAGCCATAGCACTGCGGACAGGGTGACGAACAGCATCGCCAGCGCGTCGGCCTTGAGCACCAGATCAAGACCGGGCAACACGGTGTGGGTGAACACGTACTCGTGGTCGTGCAGCACGCCCCACAGCATGACGCCGATCAGCGCCAGCTTGGCGAAGGCGCCGACGAGGTTGAGCGTGGTGCGGAGCCGCACGCGCGATTCGGCGAGGAAGAAAATGAACAACCCCGGCACCAGGGAACTCAGCACCACCGCGACCGGCAGCCAGGTGTCGGCGATCATGCGCCTCTCCCGACCGCGAGCAGGTCCATCAGCGGCGCGCCGAACACGCCCAGCAGGATGGACGCCAGCGCCAGCGCGAAGGCGCTGAATTCGAGCACGCGCGGCACCGGCGTGACGCTGTCGCCCTCGGCCACCGGCAGGAAGGCGCGGCGCAGCACCTTGAACACATAGGCCGCGGTGAGCAGCCCACCGACGACCATCACCGCGACCCACCACCATTGACCGGATTCCAGCGCGGCCTGCAGCAGCAGCCACTTGGCCGAAAAACCGCCCGACGGCGGCAGGCCCATCAGCGTGACGCCGGCCATGCCGAAGGTGAATAGGGTCAGCGGCAGGCGCGCGCCGACGCCGCCGAGGCGGTTGATGTCGTCGCGCCCGGTGGCGACGATCATGCTGCCGGCGGCGGCGAACATCGCCGCCTTGGCGAGCCCGTGCGCCAAGGCCTGCATTACGCCGCCCTGCAAGGCGCTGTCGGCAGCGGCCGGCAGCGTCAGCGTGGCGAGCGGGAACAACAGGAACAGATAGCCGATCTGCGCTACGGTCGAATAGGCGACGAGCATTTTCAGCCGTGTCTGCGTCAATGCGAGCAGCGAGCCCCAGATGATCGCGGCTGCGCCCAGCGCGCCGATCAGCTGCGCGGCGTCGACCGTGGTCAACGGCTCGAACAGGTCGAGCCATAACCGCACGACGAGATAGAACGAGGCCTTGATGACAAGCGCCGAGAGCAGCGCCGACACCGGCGCCGGCGCGCCGCCGTGCGCGGGCGGCAACCAGAAGTGGAATGGGAAGAGCGCGGTCTTCAGCATCAGACCGAGCAGCATCAGCGCGGCGGCCAGCGTGACGGCAAACGGTGCCTCGTCCGTGATCAGCGGCGCCAGCACCTCGAGCGATACGCTGCCGTAGGTGCCGTAGATCAGCGCCACGCCCAAGAGATACGCGCCGGAGCCAAGCAGCGTCGCCAGCAGGTATCGCAGCGCCGCGGTCACCGGCGCAGTGCCGCCGGCGATCGCCACCAGACCCACTGCGGCGAGCCCGAGCAGTTCCAGCGTGACATAGATATTGAACAGGTCGGCGGACACGAACAGCGCGTTGAGTGCGGCGAGCATGAGCCCGGTGATCGGCCAGAACAAATCGCGCCCTTTTGTGGTCGCAGCGAAGTAGCCGCGCGCGTAAACTGCCAGCGGCAGCGCGACCGCCTGCGTCAACAGCAGCATCACGGCGGCCAGCCCGTCGGCGTAGAGATCGATGCCGAGCGGCGCGCCCCAGCCGCCGACCGCGTAGGCGCGCGCACCGGCGTCGACGAGTTGCGCCGCAAGTTGCAGCGCGAGCAGCATCTGCAAAACCAGCGCGACGATGGCGAGACGCGCGCCGCGCCCGGGGCCGAGCACGAAAGCGAGCGTGCCCCACACCAGCGGCAGCACGATCAGCCAGGGCAGGGGATCGAGCCAATCCGTCATCGAATTCCTGCCATACTGAACTGCAGTCGCAGCCTGTTCGTTTCACCCCGTCCTGAGGAGCACACCATGTCCGAACCGAACGATTTTTCCGCGAACGCCTCCACCGGCGTCCTGGGTAAGCTCACCGCCGTCAAGCTGCCGCTGTGGGTGAGCCTCGCGCTCGTGATCCTGTGGGCGATCAGCTTCGCCTGGCAGAGCCTGGCGCAGAAACGGCTGGTGGCGAAACTGGAAACCGACCGCGCGGCGATGACGGCGCAGGCCGACAATGACCGGCAGGCGCTGCTCGGCCAGCTGCGTACCCGCGCGGGGGCGGCGTCCGAGGCATCGTTGCGCGAATTTGGCACGGCGCTGGCGTGGGCGGTGCGCGGCGAGATGATCCGCAACAACCTCGACCAGGTCGACCAGTTCTTCACCGAGATCGTCAAGTTGCCCGGCACCGAACGCGCGTTGCTCGCGGGCGTCGACGGCAAGATCGCGGTGTCGACCGACCGTCGCCATCTGGGCGCGGAAGCGAGCACGCTGGTGCCGCCGGAAGCGCTGCTGCTGCCGCAGGTGACGGTGCGCAGCGAGGCAGACGGCACGCTGCTGCTGGTGGTGCCGGTAATGGGGTTGAACGACCGGCTCGGCACGGTGTTCGTGACCCGCCGCCCGGCCGACGCATTCGAAGGTCTGTAAACCGTTTCACGCATCGTCGGTCTCCGCGTCGGCGCGGTCTTCCGGCAACTGCATGCGGCCGGTGCGTTCGAGCAGTTGCCGCGCCAGCGCCAGGGCAAGCGCGGTGGCGGCGATGGCGACGACGATGCCGGTGAGCACCATCGCCTGCGGCACCGGGTCGACGCTGCCGTCGCGCTGGCCGAGGCCGACCAGGATCAGGAAGGCGCCGCTGCCGAGGATGTTGAAGGCGAGGATTTTCCGCAACAGATGCGGCAATGCCAGCAGGCCCGCGAGCCCAATGGCGAACAGCGCCGCCCCCGCTAGCGCATAAAGCAGGCCGACGCTCACGGCCGCACCTCGGTGCTGGCGAGGTAGAGCGCGGCAAGTGTGAGCCCGATCGACAGCGTCAGCGCCGCCTCGACCATCAGGATCAGGCCGCCAGCCAACGCGGGCGGATAGGTGAGCAGGGTGGCGTGGCCGAGCACCGCCGCGGCGACCGCGACGAATACCAGGAGACCTAGCGCGAGCCCGACGCGCAGCAGCAGCGTGGGCGCCACCCACGCCGGCAGCAGTCCGGCGAGGCGTAGCAGCACGCCAGCGGCGGCGAGTACCGCACCGGCTTGGAACGCGCCGCCCGGTGCGATGGCGCCGACCCACAGCAGGTAGCCCGCGACCAGCACCATCAAGGGCGCGAGCAGGCGCGCCAGCGTCTGCAGCAGCGGATGTGCCGGATGCGCGGCGCGCGCCGCGTGCGGCTTCACCAGCGCCAGCACGCCGAACAGCGCGAGCAGCAGCACGGCGATTTCGAGCAGGGTGTCGTAGCCGCGGAAATTCAGCAGCACCGCGGTGATCGGGTGCGCCACGCCGCTGGCTGCAATGTTTGCCGCGACGTCGTCGGGCAGGCGCACCGCGTGCGGCGGCAGCTCGAGCATCGCGGCGGCGAGCGCCACGCCGAACAGGGCGGCGAGCGCGACGATGGCGACCGGCAGCACGCGTCTCATGCCTCGGGCTCCCGCTTGGCGCGCAGGTGGCCGACGGCGTCGAGCAGCAGCGCGCCGGTCAGCCCGGCGCCGATCGCGGCTTCGGCGAGTGCGATGTCGGGCGCGCCGAGCCGCGCCCAGGCCAGCGCCATCAACAACCCGAACACGATGAACAGCACCACGCCGCGGAACAGGTCGGCGACGGTGAGTGCGCGCGCCGCGCTCCACACCAAGGCGGCGATGATCAGCAGATCGAAGGCGAGCGCCGCACTCATTCGCGGTCTCCCGCCCGCCAGGGCGCGATGCCGTGGCGGCGCGCGCGGCGGGCAATCAGGAAGCCGACCGTTGCGCTGGCGAGCAGCGCCAAGAGCCAGATCAGCACCAGCTTGATGCCCGTCGCCCAGCCCGGCGCGCGCAGCAAGAGGCCGAGCACGACGAGGCCGAGGCCGAGGTTGTCGGCCTTGGCGAGCGCGTGCAGGCGGGTGTAGACATCGGGGAAGCGCAACAGGCCGACGGTGCCGGCGAAGAAGAACGCCGCGCCGGCAATCAGCAGCGCCAGGCTCGCGCCCTCAACGAGACTCATCGTCCGGCACCTCCTCGCGCCAGGCGCGCCGCGCGAACGCGGCGCCGCTGATCGCCGCCAGCAGGGCAAACACAAGGGCGGCGTCGATGAATGCAGTCTGGCTCATCGCATCGGCCAGCAGCAGCAGGATTGCCACCCCGGTGGTGCCGAACAGCAGGGCGGCCAGCAGGCGGTCCGCCGGCGTCGGGCCGCGCGCCACCCGGATCAGGGCAACCAGCAGGTTCAGCAGCAGGAATACGGCGAGCGTGAGGGTTAAATTCATCCAGTCGTGTGCAGGGTGAGGCCGAGCAGGTCCGCGAGGCGGCTTTCGGCGGCGCGTACCTCGGTTTCCGTCGGTGCCCGCTCATCGAGTACATGCAGACACAGACGATTGCCCTGCAGTTCCACGCTCAAGGTGCCCGGCAGCAAGCTCAGCGTGTTGGCCAGCAGCACCCGGCCGATGCCCTCGGGTAGCCGCAGGTCGATTTCGTGAAAGCCGGGCCGCAGCCCCATGCGGGGACGTAGCGCGAACCCCGCAACCTGCGCACCGCCGCGCAGTGATTGCACGATGAAGAAGACGAGAAATCGCAGCAGGCCGATGCGCGAGACATAGGTGTTGACGGGCGGCAGCAGGTAAATACTGACCGTGGTGGCGAACGCGACGCTGACGCTGCCCACCCCCCAACTGTCGGGGCGACCGTCGGTCAGTGCCCACCACAATACGGCGAACAGGGCGCTGCGCCAGAGCACGGCGCGGACGGTGGCGAGCGTAAGCTTCATGGCGCAGGCGGCAGGTCTGCCGCGCGGGGCGGATTCCTGAAACGCACCGTATCGGGCGCATTGGTGCCGCCGGTCATGACGAAGCTCATCGCTTCTTCCATGGTCCAGTCGGTCATCACCACGTCGGCCAGCGGCAGGATTTCGATATAGCCCGAGGTCGGGTTGGGTGAAGTGGGCACGTAGACGACTGCCAGTTCTTCACCGCTGACGGCGTCCCGCATCACCTTGGTGATCAGGCCCACGGCCTTCATCTCCGGCGAGGGAAAGCTGATTAACACTACGCGCTGGCCCTGCACCGGCGGCTTGCTGACGGTATGCAGGAAACGCTTGGTGGCGCCGTAGATGGTCTGCACCAATGGTAGCCGGCCGACCCAGTATTCGAGCGTGGCGATGACTCTCTTGCCAACCACGAACGAAGCCAGGAGGCCAATCAGGTACAGCGCGGCCAGCGTGAACAGGGCAGACAGCGCGTACTGCACGTCGCTGTCGAGCAGCCAGTTCGATAGCGTGTCGGACAGCGGTCGTAACAGGGCCGCCAGCCCCTTGAGAAAAGGCACGCCGGGGCTGGCCAGCAGACCGAACAGGAAATCGAATACCAGCCAGGTTACCCACAGCGGGGCGACGGTGAAAAAACCGATCAGCAGGTAGCGGAACAGGTGCGGATTGCGGCGTCCGGGCGGTGTATTGGGCATGTGCGTATCTAGTTCGCTGGGCCGGCGATGAACACATCGCTGCTTGAGTGCGCCAGCACATGTTTGGTCACGCTGCCGAGCAGCAGTTCCTCCACCATCGACTGGCCGCGCTTGCCCATCACGATCAGGTCGGCGTCCATCGTTTGCTCGTGCCCGATAATCCGCAGGGTCGGCGCCCCATGCTCGAAATGACGCGTCAGCCGGCTGGCCGGCACCTGCAGCTGGGCGACGAAGGCGTCCATTTCGGCGATCGCCGCTTCGCGTGCCTGAATGCGGTAGGCGTGAATCTTGTCGTCCTCCATGCCGGCGAGGCGGAAGGTGGACTCCAGTTCGACCTCGAACGCATGAAACAGCACGATGTCGGCGTCGGGCAGCCAGGCGTGGGCGGCGTTGATGGCGGCGGCGGCGTGCGCGGAAAAGTCGACCGGCGCCAGAATGCGCCGGTAGGGCGATTGCGGCCGCTGCTTGACTGCCAGCAGTGGGCGCCGCGATTTGCGCAGCACGCGTTCGGTGGTCGAGCCGATCAGCAGTTCGCGCACGAAATGCGCGCCGCGCACGCCCATGACCATCAGGTCGATTTGGCGCGTGTCGGCGAGCTCAACCAGTGCGGTCAGTGCCGCGCCCTGTGCCAGCACGGTGTCGATGGTGCAGGGGTGATGCGCAGCCAGGTTGGCTGCCAGTTCGCTCAAGGCTTTTTCCGCCTGGGTGAGCACCTGGGTTTCAAGCGCGGCGGCGTTTCCCGGCAGCATGCGGCGCAGCGTATCGAATGCCGATTGGCTGACGACATGGGCGAGGGTGAGGCGGGCATCCGGATGCGCCTGCGCAAGCATCGCGGCACGCTCCAGTGCGTGCCGCGCAGGGGCGGAAAAATCGGTGGCGGCGAGCAGGGTTCGGGTCATGGCGATTCCTTGTTAGCGGACAGTTCTGCGGAAGCGATGCGGGCAGCCAGATCGAGCGCGGCAAAATCTGCAGCCTGGTTGAACGGGTGAATGACTTCGATGTTGTCGAGCTTGCCCAGACGGGCGGCCTCGTTTTCATCGCGCGCCACGATGGCGATATGACCGTCGTAATGCTGCTCCTTCAGCGCATGCAGCAGCGCGAAGTTGGACGCATAGTCGGGCAGGGTGCTGACGACCCATGGCGTGTGTGCAATAGGCAGACTTTCGATGTAGTCGGGCGCTTCGCCATCGCCGAAGCGTGCATCCATGCCCTGATTCTGCAACGCCCGCACCACCTCGGGGTCGAAATCCACGCCCAATACCCTGATGCCCTGCTGCTTGAGCGTATGGGCCAGCCGGCTGCCATAGCGTCCGAGGCCGAAAACGATGATGTCGGGCTGCACGTTGTTACGTTGTGCATGCTCGACCGCCAGTTCGCGAAAAGGGTGCAGGCGTTCGAACACACCCAGCCACGGCGCCATCCAGGTATACAAACGGTGCGAATAGATGATCATGTAGGACGACAGCGCGATCGTGATGAGGCCGACCAGCGTGGTCAGCCCGAGCGCGTTGTTGCCGATATGTCCGAGGCTGATGCCCATGGCGACGAAGATGATCGAGAACTCCGAGATCTGCGCCACCGTGAGTCCGGCGAGAAAGCCGGTCCGCTTGCGATAGCCCATGTAGCCCATGATCGCCATCACGATCAGCGGGTTGCCGATCAGCACGAACAGCGACAGCACGATCGAGGTGACGATCTCGTCGCCGAGCGTGGAAAAGTCGAGTTTCGAGCCGAGGTCGAGGAAAAAGAACAGCAGCAGAAAATCGCGGATGCTTGCCAGTCGCGCGCTGATCGCTTCCCGGTATGCCGTTGACGCCAGCGAGAAGCCGGCGAGAAATGCGCCGGCCTCCTTGCTGAAGCCGGCGGTCTCGCCCAGTGCTGCCAGCGCGGTGCCCCAGGCGATGGCGAAAATCAGCAGCAGCTCCTGCGAGCGCGCCAGGGTATGGACGATGCGCGGCAGCACATAGCGCATCAGGATGAACAGCAGCAGTGCGGCGCCGGCCAGCCGTGCCAGCAGGGTCAGGGCCAGGGTGCCGCCCCCGGTGCCCTCGTCCATGCCGCCGATCCCGCTCATGACCATCATCGCGATTACCACGGCGAGGTCCTGCACGATCAGAAACCCGACCGCGATGCGGCCATGCAGCGAGTCGAGCTCGCGCTTGTCGGACAACAGCTTGACCACGATGATGGTGCTGGAAAACGTCAGCGCTACCGCGACGTAAAGCGCCTCCATCCAGCCTTTGCCGAGCGCGATGATGATGAAGAAGCCGAACAGAATGGTGAAGGTCAGTTGCCCGAGGCCGGTGGCAAGCGCGACCGCGCCGATGTGGCGGATATGGCGCAGGTCGAGCTTGAGGCCCACCACGAACAGCAGCACGGTGATGCCGATCTGTGCCAGCAGGTCGATCTGATCGTGTGCCGTCACCAGCGAGAAGCCGGCGGGCCCGACCAGGATGCCCACCGCGATGTAGGCGATCAGCACCGGCTGGCGCAGCCGCACCGCCAGTGCGCTGACCGCGGCCGTGATGATCAGCAGCAGGGCGAATTCGGCAAACGGTTCATTCATCGGTCTGGGTTTGTTTTGTCGTCAACATATTCATTCTAGGGTACCGGCCTGTACGTCCGTACGCCCGAGTGGCTGGCTGCAGCGCCGTATTCGGAATGCATGGAAGCGCGCCGAATTGTTGCAGTATTGTTGCGGCATCAAGACATCTCGTCGAGATGGGTCGGAATCCTCAAGCCCACCTGGGTGACGTGACCGTCCGCGACCGTTCGCACCACAAATTCCAGCTTGCCCAGGCGTACGCGATCGCCCACCACCGGGTGGCTGCGCAGCTTCAATGCAAGGAAATCTTCCAGTGTCAGTCCCGTCATGGCCTCCGGCAAAGGCAGATCGTATTGCGCTGCCACCGCCGCCACCTGCGCATCCCCGCGCAGCACAAAGTCGCCATAAAACTCGCGCTTTTCCAGGTAGGTCGGCGCGGCGGGCGTCACCAGCAGATCGCTCAGGGTGGCGCCTACTTCCGCCCGGGCGAGGACGTACAGCGTATCCCCGGTGGCCAGCGGGCCTGCAGCTTCCAGGTCCAGTGCCGCGCTGTCTCGCATGACCGCGACGGGTCGCGCAGCGCCCGGCAAGCGCAGCGCGTGGGCATCCTGCCCGAGCAGCGGCGCGTCGGGCGTCAGTCGATAGCCGAACAGTGCATGTCCATTCGCCGCCCCTGCCGCCAGATCGTGGCGCTCGGTGGGTTCGGGCGCCGGCGGCACCTGCAGACGCAGGTGGCGGGCCAGGGCGGGGATGGTCCAGCCCTGCACGGTGAGCGAGATCAGCACGACGAAGAAGGCCACGTCGAGAATCAGCGTGGCCTCCGGAATCCCCGCCAGCAGCGGAAACAGGGCAAGAATGATGGGCACCGCGCCGCGCAGCCCGACCCAGGAAATGAACACCTGTTCGCGCCACGGAAAGTGGAAAGGCAGCAGACACAGCCACACCGCAAGCGGACGCGCGACGAACATCAGGACCAGCGCAATGGCAAGCGCCGCCGGCGCGTGCTGGATGAGTTCGCTCGGGGTGGCGAGCAGGCCCAGCATCAGGAACATGCCGATCTGCGCCAGCCAGGACAGGCCGTTGTGCACCTGCAGGATGTTGGTTGCCTCACGCGGACTGCGGTTGCCCACCACCACGCCGGCCAGATAGATCGCGAGGAAGCCGCTGCCGCCGAGCACCGTCGTGAGGCTGTAGAGCATCAGTCCGCCGGCGAGGATCAGCATCGGATACATGCCGCGTTCCAGCGGCAGGCGATTGGCCAGCCACACCAGCAGCCTGCCGCCGCCCAGGCCGGCAACGAGGCCGAGGCCCATCTGCTGCGCCAGCAGGCCCAGCGTCTCCCACCCCGGGCTGCGTTGGCCGGCGAGGATCAGCTCGATAAAGACAATGGTGAGCAGCGCCGCCATCGGGTCGTTGCTGCCGGATTCGATTTCCAGCGTGGCGGACACGCGCTCCTTCAGCGCCAGCCCCTTGGCGTGCAGCAGCGCGAACACCGCCGCGGCGTCGGTCGAGCCGACCACCGCGCCGACCAGCATGCCTTCCAGCAGGCCAAAATTGAGCACCCAGGCAGCGAACAGGCCCGTCACCACGCAGGTGACCAGCACGCCCAGCGTGGCCAGCATGGAGGCGGGCTTGAGGCTGGCGCGGAAAGTCTCCGCGCGCGTGTTGAGTCCGCCATCGAGCAGGATGATGGCGAGCGCGACGCTGCCGACGGTGTAGGCGATGCCGCTGTCGTCGAACTGAATGCCGCCCGGACCGTCTTCGCCGGCCAGCATGCCGACCGCCAGAAATACCAGCAGCAGCGGCATGCCGATGCGATACGACAGCGCGCTGGCGAGGATGGCCAGCAACAGCAGCACGGCGCCGGCGAGGACGAACTGGTTGATCAGATCCATGCTGCGTCAGCGCGTGGCGGTGGGCCGGTTGCCGCGGCGGATCACGGCTTTTTCGATTTCAACCACGCTGTAGACGATGAGGCCGAACAGGACGATGCGTCCCCAGGTTGCGAGGTCGAGCGGCGTGGTGGCGAACAGCGACTGCAGCAGCGGCAGGTAGGTGAACAGGCCCTGCAGCACGATCAGCACGCCGATCGCGATCAGCACCGCCCGGTTGCCGAAAAAGCCCGACCAGCCGACGACCGGCGCGGTGAGGCGGCGGCAGTTGAACAGATAGAAAATCTCGCCCATGACCAGCGCATTGATCGCGGCGGTGCGCGCCGCCTCAAGTGGCATGCCGCGCTCCAGTTCCCACAGGAACAGGCCGAGCGATCCGGCCACCAGAAACACCGTGACGAACGTGATGCGCCACAGCATGAAGCGCGTCAGCAGCGGTTCGCGCGGGTCGCGCGGCGGCTGGCGCATGGCTTCGGGCTCGGGATGCTCGAAGGCGAGCGCCAGCGCCAGCGTCACCGCCGTCACCATGTTGACCCACAGGATCTGCACCGGGGTGATCGGCAGGGTGAGCCCGAGCAGGATCGCGATCAGCACCATGCCGGCCTGCGCCGCGTTGGTGGGGAGGATGAACACGATGGCCTTTTTCAGGTTGCCGTAGACGGTGCGGCCTTCCTCGACCGCGTGCGCGATCGAGGCGAAGTTGTCGTCGGCCAGCACCATTTCTGCCGCTTCCTTGGCGGCCTCGGTGCCTTTCTTGCCCATCGCCACGCCGATGTCGGCGCGCCGCAGCGCCGGCGCGTCGTTGACGCCGTCGCCGGTCATCGCGGTGACCTCGCCCAGGCTTTGCAGGGCCTCGACCAGGCGCAGCTTGTGTTCCGGGCTGGCGCGCGCGAACACGTCGACTTCGCCCACCACTTCGCGCAGACGGGCGTCATCGAAGGTCTCGATCTCGGCACCGGTCATTGCGGTGACCGATTCGTCCAGCCCGAGCTGTTTGCCGATGGCCAGCGCGGTGGCGGCGTGGTCGCCGGTGATCATCTTGACCTTGATGCCCGCTGCACGGCAGTCGGCGACCGCACGGATGGCCTCCTCGCGCGGCGGGTCGGCCAGCCCCAGCACGGCCAGCAGGGTGAAGTCGCCGCGCTCGATGTCGTCGAAGTTGAGCGTCGTCGCGTCGTCGCTGCGCCGCACCGCCAGCGCCAGCAGCCGCATGCCTTGGGAAGCGGCCGCTTCCGTGCGGGCGTGCCAGTGCTCGGGGTCGAATGCGTTGTCGCCGTCCGCGCCGCGTTGCGTGGTGCACAGCGCCAGCACGCGCTCCGGTGCGCCCTTGAGATAGAGATAGCCGTGGCCGGCGTGGTCGTGGTTGAGCGTCGCCATGAAGCGGTGCTCGGACTCGAACGGGATGACGTCGGTGCGCGGCAGCGCCTCGCGGGTGCGGCGCAGGTCCAGCCCGGCCTTCAGCGCCAGGGTCAGCAGCGCGCCTTCGGTGGGGTCGCCGGTCAGTTGCCAGCCGTCGCCGGTTTCGCGCAGGTCGGCGTCGTTGCAGAGCAGGGCAGCGTGCGCCAGCTCCTGCAGCAGCGGCTGCGATTCCGGATCGACCTGCGCACCGGCGCGGCTGAAGCCGCCCTCGGGCGCATAACCGCTGCCCGATACGTCGAAGCTGGCGTCGGTGTCGATGACGATCTGCACCGTCATTTCATTGCGCGTCAGCGTACCGGTCTTGTCCGAGCAAATGACGCTGACCGCGCCCAGCGTTTCCACTGCGGGCAGGCGGCGGATGATGGCGTGGCGATGCGCCATGCGCGTGACGCCGATGGCGAGCGTGATGGTCATGATCGCCGGCAGGCCCTCGGGAATCGCCGCCACCGCCAGGCCCACCGCAGCGAGGAACATGTCGTTCGCCGCATAGTCGCGCACCCATACGCCAAAGCCGAACAGCAGCGCCGACAGCAGCAGGATGCCGCCTGCCAGCCACTGGCCGAAGCGCGACATCTGTTTCAGCAGCGGGGTGGTGAGTTTCTCGACGGTCGACAGCAGGGTGCTGATGCGGCCCAGCTCGGTTTCGGTGCCGGTGGCTGTTACCACGCCGGTGCCCTGACCGTAGGTGACCAGCGTGCCCGACCACGCCATGCTGGCGCGGTCGCCGAGCGCGGCGTCTTCCGCCACCGGATCGACCTGCTTGTCGACCGCGAGCGATTCGCCGGTCAGCGCGGCTTCCATCACCCTCAGGCTCTTGATGTCGATCAGGCGAAGGTCGGCCGGCACGCGGTCGCCCGAGGCCAGGTGCACGATGTCGCCGGGCACCAGGTCCTCGGCCGGAATTTCATGGCGTTCGCCGGCGCGGGTGACGATGGCGTGCGGCGACAGCATGTCGCGGATCGCATCGAGTGCCTGTTCGGCGCGGCCCTCCTGGATGAAGCCGATCACCGCATTGATGACGACCACACCGAAAATCACGCCGGAATCGAGCCAGTGGCCGAGCACGGCGGTGATGACGCCGGCTGCCAGCAGCACGTAGATCAGCACATTGTGGAACTGCAGCAGCAGTCGCTGCCAGGCTGGCTGCGATTGCGGCGGCGGCAGTCGGTTGGCGCCGTACTGCGCGCGCCGGGATTCGATCTCGGCCGGATCGAGGCCGCTGCGCGGGGTATCCAGCCGAGTCAGGGCGTCGCTGGCGGGCAGGCTGTGCCAGGGGGGCGGACGGTCGTTTGTTTGCAAGCGAGGTCTCCGTTCGGTTGGCGTACCCTTACAATTCTGGCACACCTCGATGAAATGACCGCGAGGTTCCGGATTGCGCGCGCTGGCGGCGCCCATGTCGTCATGCAGCCGTCATCTGCCAACCGCTTGCAAGTCCGGTAGATGAGCGCAAACATTACGTGGCAGGATTAAACCTTTCTACCGATCAGGCCGTCATAGAAGCTGACATGCCCATTTCGTCCAAAACCGTCTGACCCCCTCATCATGCTGCCCGAGCGTTTTCGCCGTTTCATGCCCGACCCGCACACCCTGCGCAATCACCGTGCGCTGCAGTGGATGGGGCCGATGCTGCATCACCCGCGGCTGTGGCATGTGAATCGCCGTGGCATTGCGCTGGGGCTCGCGATCGGGATTTTCTTCGGTCTGCTGATGCCGGTGGCGCAGATCCTCTTTGCCTCGGGGGCGGCCTTGCTGCTGCGCGCCAATATTCCGGCCGCCGTCGGCAGCACGCTGGTGACCAATCCGATCACGTTCGCGCCGGTGTATTACGCCGCCTATCACCTGGGCGCCTGGATGCTGGGGCACGCCAACGTGCCGGTGACCGAAGTCGACCTCGAACGCGTGGCGGCCAAGACGGCGACTGGGCTGGCGCTGTGGATGGACCGCCTGGCCACGGTGGGCGCGCCGCTGGCGCTGGGCCTGCTGACGCTGGCGATCACGCTGTCGGTGGTGATGTATTTTGCGGTGCACTGGGCCTGGCGGATGCGCATCGTGCGCGCCTGGCAGCGCCGTCGTGCGCGCCGCGCCGCGCGTTAACGCACAGGCTACGGGCTTACGACAGCGGTTTTTGCGCGGCCTGGTAGTCGACCGCGCCCATGTGCGCGATCAGCGTGGCCAGATCCTGATTCAGACGGCTCAAGGTGTCTTCGGACAGCTGGCCGAGGGCGTGCGTCAGCATGCCGGTCAGCGGCTGCGGCGCCTTGTCGAGTGCCTGTTCCCCCTTTTCGGTGAGGTAGAGCTGAACCACGCGCTGGTCGGCGTGCTTGCGCTCGCGCCGCACCAGGCCGGCCCGCTCGATCTTGTCGAGCAGGTTGCTGGCGGTGGAGGTGTGGATCGACATGGCCTGCGCCAGTTCGGACACTTTCATGCCGGGCGACTGGCGCAACGCCGACATGGCCCAGATCTGGGCGCCGCTGACCCCGCAGGCTTTCTCGACGGCCTGGAAATGCTGGCGCACCGCGCTGAAAATCACGCGAAACTGGCGCAAGGCCTCGTGGGCCGGGTTAGGCGATGGGGTCAAGATGAACGCTCCGGATAGGTCAAAACCGTCATCATGGCAGGAATCATTGCGGATCGCACATCACCTGCGACCATAGTGTCCGGACCGCATCGCGGGCGCCGGCTAGGGCCGCCGGCGGCACCCGGGCGTATTCCGCGCCGGAGAGCTTGATGGCGTGCTGCTGGCGGCGCAGCTCGCGGTAGGCGTCGGCGGCGGCCTTGGCAATGTCGGCGGGAATCAGGCCGGCGGCGCCGGCACGCAGCAGCAGTGCGATGTTGCCGACGTTGTCGGCGAGCTCGGGGTGCGCGGCGCAGTGCCGCAGCACCAGATACTGCACGCTGAATTCGACGTCGACGATGCCGCCATTGTCGTGCTTGAGGTCGAACAGATCGGAATCGTTGACGTGGCCGGCGTGCATTTTTTCGCGCATGGCCAGCACCTCCTCGCGCAGTTTTGCGGCATCGCGCGGCAGGCACAGCACCGCGCGGCGCAGCGCCTCGAAGACCGCACCGATCGCCGCGTCGCCGCAGACGAAACGCGCGCGCGTCAGCGCCTGGTGTTCCCACACCCAGGCATGGTGCAGCTGGTAGTCGCGGAAGGCCTCGGTCGAACTGACCAGCAGGCCCGAGGCGCCGTCCGGGCGCAGGCGCAGGTCGGTTTCGTAGAGCATGCCGGCCGGTGTCAGCGTGCCCAGCCAGGTGTTGATGCGCTGCGCCAGCCGCGCATAGGTTTCCTGCGCGCGTTCGTCGGCGTCGTCGTAGAGGAACACCAAGTCGAGGTCGGAGGCATAGCCGAGCTCTTTGCCGCCGAGCTTGCCGTAGCCGATGACGGCGAAGCGCGGTTCGTCGCGGTGGCGCGACTTCAGCCCGGCCCAGCAGCGCGCCAGCGTTTCATTCAACAGCGTGTCGGCCAGATACGACAGGTGATCCGACAGCGCTTCCAGCGTCAGCCGGCCGGCCACGTCCTGCGCCAGCAGGCGCAGCGTCTGCGCCCGCTTGAAGCGGCGCAGCGCATCCATCTGCGCCTCGGTGTCGCCGGGGTGGGCATCGAGTTCGTCGTGCAACTGCGCGGCCAGTTGCGTCCAGTCGGGCACACGCATCAGGTGCTGCGGCGCGATCAGTTCGTCCAGCAATTGCGGCTGCTGCGTGATCATCTGCGCGGCCCACGGGCTCGCTGCCAGCAGGCGCACCAGCTGGCGCAGCGCCGCCGGGTATTCGGCGAGCAGCGCCAGATAGGTGGAGCGGCGCGCAATCGCCTGCACCAGCGCGGCGAAACGCTCCAGCGTGACCGCCGGGTCGGGCTGGCTGCCGATGACTTCGAGCGCCGGCGGCAACAGTGCATTCAGAATGAGCTGGGTCGACTCGGCCAGCCGCGCGGTGCCGTGACGCAGCGCGTCGAGTGTCGCCAGCACCCGCTCCGGATCGTCGTAGCCGGCGTTTTCCAGCAGCGCGTGGATGGTGACGGCATTCGCCGTTCCGCAGCACACGGCGGACAGCGGATGGCTCATCTGGTCGGTCTGCGGTGCCGCGAACACCTGCTCGAAATGGCGCGTGACCTTGTTGCGGTGGTAGTCGAGCGCGGCCAGCAGGGCGGCGTGGTCGGCAAACCCCATCGCCTCGGCGAGCATCGCCTGCGATTCGGCGTCGTCTGGCATCTGCTGGGTCTGCGCGTCGTCGAGATACTGGATGCGGTGTTCCAGCCGGCGCAAAAAATCGTAAGCGGCGGCGAGTTCCTGCTGCGCATCCTCGGTCATCAGCCCGCCCTTCGCCAGTTCGTCCAGCACCGTGAGCGTGGGTCGCTGCTGCAGCGCGGCGATCTGGCCACCGCGGATGAGCTGGAACACCTGCGCGGTGAATTCGATTTCGCGGATGCCGCCCGGCCCGAGCTTGACGTTGTGCGCCATTTCACGGCGCGCCACCTCGCGGCGAATCTGCACGTGCAGGTCGCGGATCGCGGCAAAGGCGCCGAAGTCGAGGTATTTGCGGAACACGAAAGGCCGCACGATCTGCATCAGTTCGTCGTGGCGAGTCCCGGTCAGCGGGCGCGCCTTGATCCAGGCGTAGCGCTCCCACGGCCGGCCCTGCGCCACCAGATAGTCCTCCAGCATCGCGAAGCCCATCGCGAATGGGCCGGACTCGCCCCATGGACGCAGCCGCAGGTCGACGCGGAATACGTAGCCGTCGGCGGTGGCTTCCCCCAGCGCGGCGGTCAGCTTGCGCCCCACGCGGATGAAGAATTCGTGGTTGCTGATCGGCTTGACCGTGTCGTCGTCCGCCGCGGTGTCGCCTTCATCGGGGTAGAGGTAGATCAGGTCGATGTCGGACGACACGTTGAGTTCACCGCCGCCGAGCTTGCCCATGGCCACCACGACCATCTGCTGCGGCTGGCCGTTCTCGTCGCGCGGCTCGCCATGGCGGGCGGCCAGTGCGGCATGGTGGAAGTCGAGCGCCGTGCCGATGCAGACTTCGGCCAGCGTGCTCCAGGTGGCGGTCACCTCGGCCAGGTCGGCGCTGCCGGCCAGGTCGCGCGCGGTGACGATCAGCCAGACGCGCTGGCGCAGCTGCCGCAAACGCTGGTGCAGCGCCGCTTCGTCGCTGCACGGCGGCTCGGCGAGGAAGGCCTGCATCGCCTCGCGGGTCACGGCGCGATCGAACTGTGCGGCCAGGGCGTCGGCCCATTGCGCGTGTGCGGCCAGCAGGCGGCGGCCATAACGGGAACAGCGGGCGACGCGGTCGAGGGCGGGGTGGCTCATGGTGTGGGTCAGAGGGGTTGGGTTTTGATTTAGAATCGACAGCCTAACGAACACTCTATCAGCGGAGAGACTGTATGGCAGCCATCGAATCGATTCTGACCGAAACCCGTGTGTTCCCGCCTGCGGACGCGTTCGTCAAACAGGCCAACGTGTCCGGCATGGAAGCCTACCAGGCGCTGTGCCGCCAGGCCGAAACCGATTACGCGGGTTTCTGGGCCGACCAGGCGCGCCGGACCATCGCCTGGCACAAGCCATTCAGCCGCACGCTCGACGAGAGCCAGGCGCCGTTCTACAAATGGTTCGACGATGGCGAGCTCAACGTTTCCTACAACTGCCTGGATCGCAATCTGGCGACCAAGGGCGACAAGACTGCGCTGATTTTCGAGGCCGATGACGGCACGGTGACGAAAGTGACCTATAAGGAGCTGCACGCGCGCGTGTGCCAGTTCGCCAATGGCCTGAAGTCGCTCGGCGTGAATCAGGGCGACCGCGTCATCGTCTACATGCCGATGAGCATCGAAGCGGTGGTGGCGATGCAGGCGTGCGCGCGCATCGGCGCGAGCCATTCGGTGGTGTTCGGCGGTTTTTCCGCCAAGAGCCTGTTCGAGCGTATCGAGGATGCCCGCGCCAAGGTGATCATCACCGCCGACGAGTCGCTGCGCGGCGGCAAGGCGGTGCCGCTGAAGCGCGCGGTCGACGAAGCGCTGGCGATGGGCGACACCTCGTGCGTCGAGCGCGTGGTGGTGTACCGCCGCTCTGGCGGCGCGGTGAACTGGGGCGCGCGTGACCTGTGGTGGCACGAACTGGCGCAGACGCAGGCCGAGACCTGCGAACCGACTTGGGTCAACGCCGAGCATCCGCTGTTCATCCTGTATACCTCGGGCTCGACCGGCAAGCCCAAGGGCGTGCAGCATTCCAGCGGCGGCTATCTGCTCGGCGCCATCCTGTCGATGGAATGGGTGTTCGACGCCAAGCCGGATTCCGACGTCTACTGGTGCACCGCCGACGTCGGCTGGATCACCGGCCACACCTATGTCGCCTACGGCCCGCTGGCGCTGGGCATGACCGAAGTCATCTTCGAGGGCATCCCCACTTATCCGCATGCCGGCCGCTTCTGGGAAACCGTCGCCAAACACAAGGTCACCACTTTCTATACCGCGCCGACCGCGATCCGCAGCCTGATCAAGCTCGGCGCGCAGGAGCCGGCCAAGTTCGACCTGTCGTCGTTGCGCCTGCTGGGCACGGTGGGCGAGCCGATCAACCCCGAAGCCTGGATGTGGTACCACGAGGTGATCGGCGGCGGCCGCTGCCCCATCGTCGACACCTGGTGGCAGACCGAGACCGGTGCCAACATGATTTCGCCACTGCCCGGCGCGGTGCCGACCAAGCCCGGCTCCTGCACCCTGCCGCTACCCGGCATCATGGCCGCGATTACCGACGAGCACGGCCATCCGGTGGAAAAAGGGCAGGGTGGTTATCTGGTGATCCAGCGGCCGTTCCCGTCACAGCTGCGCACGCTGTGGGGCGATCCCGAGCGCTTCAGGAAAACCTATTTCCCCGAGGAACTCGGCGGCAAGACCTATCTCGCCGGCGACTCCGCGCACCGCGACGACAGTGGCTACTTCTGGATCATGGGCCGCATCGACGACGTGCTGAACGTCTCCGGCCACCGTCTGGGCACGATGGAAATCGAGTCTGCGCTGGTGTCCAACCCGCGCGTCGCCGAAGCCGCCGTGGTCGGTCGGCCACACGACATCAAGGGCGAGGCAGTGGTGGCCTACGTGGTACTGAAAGGCACGCGTCCCACCGGCGACGAGGCGAAGCAGATCGCTGTCGAGCTGCGCGACTGGGTCGGCAAGGAAATCGGACCGATCGCCAAGCCGGACGAAATCCGCTTTGGCGACAACCTGCCCAAGACCCGCTCCGGCAAGATCATGCGTCGCCTGCTGCGCGCGATCGCCAAGGGCGAGGAAATCACCCAGGACGTTTCCACGCTGGAAAACCCGGCCATCCTCGACCAGCTCAAGGAAGCGGTGAAATAAAGCGGCGGGGGCGCGTATCGGGGCTTGAATTTACTGCGCAAGCGCGCAATATTAAGAGCCGTTGGTCTTTTTACTCACGCGCGAAAGGAAATCATGTCTCATTACCATGCCGTCGTCTGGCTCGACCACAACGAAGCCCGCATCATGCACATCAGCCCGGATGACGTCGAGAAATCGGTGGTCAGCCCGGCCTCGCCGCACCGCAACCTGCACCGCAAGCGGGGCTCGGTCAGCGGCAGCCGCCAAGCCGAAGACCCGCACTATTATCACGAGGTCGTCGAGGCGCTGGCCGGCGCGACAGAGATCCTGATCGTCGGACCGGGGCAGGCCAAGCTCGAACTGATCAAGCACATCCACAGCCACGACCCCGCGACCAGCGCGCGCGTGATCGGCGTGGAAACTGTGGATCATCCGAGCGACGCGCAGCTGGTGGCGTTTGCCCGCAAGTATTTCGTGGCCAAGGACCGGCTGCTGCCGCAGTAAGGGCGTACGTCCGACCCATCAAAAAGCCCCCGTTTCGGGGGCTTTTTGATGGGCATTTGATAGGGTATTGAAATAAAAGGGAATTATTTTGAGCGCGGGCCCCGTCCTGGCCTAAAGTTTGTCGAAAAATCGACGTTACTGTTGGTAACCTGTACAAGGGCAAACCCGTCGCGAGGCGGGGACGCAAAGCTTCCGGTCTTGAATCCAAGACAGCGGGGCCGCCAAGAAAGTCCGCATGTGGCATGCGTCGCACCCCGATCAGGCAGTGTCTTGATTAAAGGAGCCCGCCATGTCACATCAATGTCCGTTTCCCGTCCGCTCGACCGATCCCCGTTCTTCCTACCGTGCCGGCAGCGTGCCGGGCCTCGCCCTCGGCCTCGCCTTGATCGCCGCCGCCCTGGCCGGATTCGGCTTTTCCGCCCCCGCGGGCGCCGAGCGGCTGTCTGAGCAGGCTGTCGCCCAGCCATACAGCGGTGGGGCAGCCGCCTTGTCGCCTTCCCTTGCCCCCTTTCTGAGATCGCCGTCCCTGCCGGCCTGACCCGCCGACAGCAGCGATGTTTCGTTGGCAACCCTGGGTTGCCGCTCTGCAGCCGTGTGTCTCCTCCTTGCGCCCTTCGGGGCGCTTTTTTTAGCTTGCCGCCCTTCGGGGCGCATTTTTTTAGGCGCGATTCAGCGCAGCGGTGATGTTGACCAGTTCCAGCACCAGCGCGTGCAGGCGCGCCGGCGACTTCAGCGCGCCGCTCTCTTCGTCGAAGGCCTTGTCTGCATGCGCCAGCGAAAACTGGCCCGGCAGTACCAGCACGCCCAGCGTGTTCAGCACCTGGCGCAGGTGGGGCAGCATGCGCATGCCGCCGAAGCTGCCGGGCGATGCGGCCAGCATGGCGGCGACCTTGTTCTGATAGGGCACCAGCCCCGATTCGCCCTGCCATTCGCGCGACACCCAGTCGAGCGTGTTCTTCAACAGCGGCGGAATCGAGCTGTTGTATTCGGGGCTGGCGATCAATAGGGCGTCATGTTCCTTGAACAACGCCTTCAGTCGCTGCGCGTTGTCGGGCAGACCGTCGCGGGCTTCAAGGTCCTCGTTCATCAGCGGCAGCGGGTAGTCGGCGAGATCGATCAGGGTGACGTCGCCGCCGGCGGCGCGGGCCGCCTCCACGGCCGCCTGTATGAGCTTGCGGTTCCAGGAGTCGCGGCGAATGCTGCCGGACAGGGCGAGGATCTTGGGCATGGTGTGTCCTTGCGTCAAAAGAGGCCGATTGTATCGGTCCGTGGCGCGCACGCGAAACCCGCGTGACCGGGCGCCGCGTCAGGATCGGGCATGACGTGGTTTCGCGGTGGCAAAACCGGCACAATGCGGTCGATGATTTGTGCATGCTGCTGCTCGCCCGGACGCGGGCGTTTTCCGATGTATGTTTGCCCACCGATGCAGGGCGGGATGACCGATGCCGGCTGAACACACTGCGCTTGCCGTCATGCGAATCGACAAGTGGCTGTGGGCCGCGCGCTTTTACAAGACGCGCAGTCTCGCCACCCAGGCCATCGAGCAGGGGCGCGTCAAGTTGAACGGCGCGCGCACCAAACCTGCGCGCGAAGTGAAACCTGGCGACCGACTTGAAGTCCAACTCGGCGAAACCGGCTGGACGCTGACGGTGCGCGCGCTGTCGATGCAGCGCGGCCCGGCGCCGGTGGCGCAGACGCTATACGAGGAAGACCCCGCCAGCATCGCGCGCCGCCAGCAGCGGGCTCAGGATCGCGCATTGACGGCCAGTCCGGCGGCGGCGATCAAGGGCCGTCCGACCAAGCGCGACCGGCGGCTGATCCACCGCTTCACCGAAGAATGAAACGCTTCCCCGCAAGGCCGGCTGCTGCCGCGAAGTGCGGGCAGCGCATAGAATCGTGTTTTCCCTGAGCATTTATTGATGACAGCACTCCCCGCGTTTTCCCCAAGCCTGCGCCGTGCAACGCGCTGGCTGGCGGTGCTTGTCGCACTGGGGGCGGTGGGTTTTTCCATCGCGGCGGCGCTGATGTATTTCTGGGTGTTGCCCAACATTGCTGACCACCGCGATACGGTGGCGAAGCTGATGTCGCGCGCGCTGGGCCAGCGGGTGACGCTGGAGGCGGTGTCGGGCGTGTGGCAGCAGGCGCGCCCCGAGTTTCGGCTGCAGGGCGTGCGTCTGCATGATGCGCAGGGACGCGCAGCGCTGTACTTGCCGGATCTGAACGCAAGATTTGCCTGGCGCTCGCTGCTGTTTCTTGAGCCGCGCTTTAACCGCATCGAACTGCAGGGGCTTGCCATCGGCGTGCGGCGCGCGCCCGACGGGCATCTCTATGTCGGTGGCATTCCGGTCAACCCGGCCGACCCCGACAGCGGTTTTGTCAGTTGGCTGCTGCGGCAGGGGCAGGTGCAGGTCAGCAGTGCCACGCTTACCTGGCGCGACGAGCGGGTCGATGCGCCGCCGCTGATCCTGAGCGCGGTCGATTTCACGCTGGACAACACACGCGCCACCCACCACATGACGATGCGCGCCGTGCCGCCGGTCAGCCTGGCGCGACCGCTGACGGCCGAGGCGAGACTGACCAGCCACGATGTCAAGGATCCCGCCACCTGGGCCGGGACCGTCCACCTCGCCGTGGCCGGCGTAGCGTTTCCGGCGCTGAAGAACTGGCTGGATTTGCCTCATCAGCCGCAACGCGGGTCGGGCGCGCTCAGGGTGCAGTTCGACGTGGCCGCTGGAAAGCTGGCTGCAGCGAACGTCGGATTCGAACTGCGATCGATCGAAACCGTGCTGGGCGAGGGCCTGCCCCCGCTGCGGCTGGCGCAGGCGCGCGGCAACGCACGCTGGACCCGCGACGCGGACGGGCAGCGGGTGACATTCGAAAACCTGCGTCTGGCACCGCCAGGTGCCGTACTCGGCAAACCCTTCAATGCCGGCCTGTACTGGGACGCGCGTGCGCATGAAATCACCGCGCAGGCATTCCGGCTGGGCGACTGGCAGGCGATGCTGCCGAACCTGCCGATGGATGCGGCATTGCGGACGCGACTGCAGGCCATGCAGCCGCAGGGCCGCGTCGACACCTTGCGGCTGCGCTGGGCCGGTGCGCAGCCGGGGCTCGACAACTTCGAGGTGGCGGCCCACGTCAGCGGGGTGGGGATCGCGGCCACCGAGGGCCTGCCTGGCCTTGCCCATCTGAGCGGGCGCATCGAAGGCGATGCGCGCGCCGGCGTATTTGAGGTCGACGCCGGTCGGCTTGGCCTGAGCCTGCCCGAATGGTTCCGTGAACCGTCGTTTGCGTTCGACCGGCTGCAGGCGCGCGGCAGCTGGAAAAAATCGAAGCGCGGCCACCGGCTGACGCTGGATGCGCTGGATTTTTCCAATGCCGATATGACGGCCGCCATCAAGGGCCACTACGAACTGATCGCGGGCCACCCCGGCGTTGCCGATCTGGAGGCGCGACTGAGCCATATCGACGGCACGGCTGCACACCACTATTTTCCGCGCGTGATCGGCGACGACACGTTCAACTGGGTCAAGCGGGGTGTGGTCGCGGGGCACACCGATGCGGCACGGATGACGCTCAAGGGCGATCTGGCGATGTTTCCGTTCGAGCAGGGCGAGGGCGTGTTTCGCTTCGAGGCGCCGATCAAGGGTGCGGTGATCGACTACATCGCGGGCTGGCCGCGCATCGAGGATATCGAGGCGAACCTGCTGTTCCAGGGCAAGGAAATGGAACTGACGGCGACCCGGGCGCGCATTTACGGTGTGGCACTGGCGCCGGTGAAGGCGTCGATCCCCGATCTGCTGCATCACGAGGAAGAGCTGCATATCGAGGGCCAGGCCAACGGACCCATCCAGGATTTCATCCGCTTTGCCAATGCCAGCCCGGTGGGCGCGCGCCTGCGCGGCTTTACCGACACCCTCGACGGTACCGGTCCGATGCGGCTTTCGCTCAAGCTGCATGTGCCGCTGCGCCACAGCCACGACACCACGCTGCAGGGACGCTTGTCCTTTCTCGGCAATACCCTGTTCCCGCCCAGCCTGTCGCGGCTTGATCGGGCGCGCGGCGACATCGATTTCACCGGAGACGGCGTGACGGCACGTAATCTTGTGGCCCAGTTCCTTGGCGGCCCACTGCGTGTCGATGCCGTCACCCGCAACGGCGATGTGCAGATTCTGGCGCAGGGCCGCGCCACGGCGGCCGGCATGACGCCGTGGATCGGTCCGGCCTGGGGCAAACACCTGAGCGGGGAGACGAACTGGCGGGGACGCATCGACCTGCTGGCATCCGGTGCGCGCCTGCGCGTCGAATCGGATCTGGCCGGGCTGGGCTCCAGCCTGCCTGCGCCGCTGGCCAAGACGGCCGCGCAGCCGATGCCGCTGCGCGTGGTGCGCGAGGCCGATGGCGACCGGCAGCGGGTCGAGGTGCAGCTGGATCAGGCTGTCAGCGCAGTCTGGCGCAGCAATGCGGCGGGCGATTTCGAACGCGGCGAGATTCGCTTCGGCGCACCGGCGACGCTGCCGACCGAGCCGGGCCTGCGCCTAGCCGGCAGCGGTCGTGCACTCGACGTGTCGGGCTGGCTGGCGCTGCTGCCGGAGGATAACGAGGCGCGGACCGGCTTGACGCTGACTTCCATCGATCTGGGATTTGAAACACTCGACCTGCTGGAACGGCGCTATCAGGATGTGCGCGTGCAGGGTCGCAGCCGCAACGGAATTTTGCGTACCCAGCTGACCGGGCAGGGCATCGACGGCATGCTGACCCATCGCCCCGCCGGAGAGCAGGCCGGCCGGATATCGGCGCAATTCAGGTTGCTGACGATACCGGAACGGGCGCAGGCAGACGACGTGGCGGGAGGCCATATCAACCTGCTTGCCGAGAATTTTCCGCGCATGGACTTGACGGTCGAGGACTTCCGCCTGCAGGCGCGCCCGATGGGGCGGCTGGAAGCGGTGGCGCATGGTGCGCCGCAGGGCCTGGTGATCGATAGCCTGCACTTGACACACCCCGACAGCGTGTTCCGCATGAGCGGCCTGTGGCGCGCCGGGGCGCAGAGCGAAACCCGTGCCGAGCTGAACCTGAGCGTGGAGGATGCGGGGCGGTTTCTAGCCCGCTTCGATTACCCCGACGCGGTGCGGCGCGGCAGGGTGGAAATTCAGGGCAACGCCACCTGGGTGGGCTCGCCGGCAGACTTCGCGTTTGACACCCTGGCGGGGCAGCTCGATTTCAAGGCGCAGGGCGGGCAGTTTCTCAAGGTCAATCCCGGTGCCGGCAAGCTGCTTGGTGTGTTGAGCCTGCAATCGCTGCCGCGCCGGCTCAACTTCGATTTCCGTGATATCTTCAATCAAGGCTATGCCTTCGACGACATCAACGCCACGCTGCGTATTGCGCGCGGGGTGGTTTACAGCGATGACTTCCGGATGCGGGGGCCGGCTGCCAAGGTCAACATGTCCGGACTGGCCGACCTCAATCAGGAATCCGTGCAGTTGCGGGTGAAAGTGATTCCCAAGCTGTCCGAAGGCCTGGCGGTGGCCGGTGCCCTGATCGGTGGGCCGCTCGCCGGGGTGGGCGCGCTGGCTGCGCAGAAGCTGTTGCGCGATCCGTTCGAGGAGGCGATCAGCCGGGAATATATGGTGACGGGGCCATGGCAGACGCCTGACGTCAAGAAATTAACCAAACCCGACACGCCGGTGTCGGAGCCGTAAGCGTGGAATCAGTGACATGACGACGAAAAAACCAGCCAAGCCCAGCGTGACGCGTAGCAAAGGTGCGCAGGTGAAAAAGCCCGCTGTTCAGGCCGGTGCAATCCGCGTGGCAGCGATCCAGATGGCTTCCGGACCCAATGTGCCGGCCAACCTGGCCGAGACCGAACGGCTGATCGAGCTGGCTGTCGAGGAAGGTGCGCGCCTGATCGTGCTACCGGAATTCTTCTGCATCATGGCGATCAAAGACAGCTATGTAGTGAAGGCGCGCGAGGCCGAAGGTCACGGCCCGATCCAGACCTTCCTGTCGCGCATGGCGAAAAAACACAAGATCTGGCTGGTCGGCGGCTCGGTGCCGCTGGAGGCCAGCGTCGCGAACAAGGTGCGCAACAGCTGCCTGGTGTACGACGAACGCGGCAAGCAGGTGGCGCGCTACGACAAGATTCACCTGTTCGGCCTCGACCTCGGCAATGAGCGTTACCAGGAAGCCAAGCTGATCGAGCCGGGCGACCAGGTCGTCGTCGTCAACAGCCCGTTCGGCCGCATTGGCCTGTCGATCTGCTACGACCTGCGTTTCCCCGAGTTGTATCGCGCGATGCCCGACGTCGACATCATCGTGGTGCCGTCGGCGTTTACCGCCACCACCGGGCGCGCGCATTTCGAAACGCTGATCCGCGCGCGCGCGATCGAAAACCTCGCCTACGTGATTGCGCCGGCGCAGGGCGGCTACCATCTGTCGGGCCGCGAAACCCACGGCGACAGCATGATCGTCGACCCCTGGGGCGTGGTGCTCGACCGCCTGCCGCGCGGGTCCGGCGTCGTCATCGCCAACATCAACTCGGCCTACCAGGCCAGTCTCAGGAAGAGCCTGCCCGCGCTGCAGCACCGCTTCATCACATGCCAGCAGATCGAGGTCGAAGTGGTCGAGCGCCGCGCGGTGGCCAAGCGCGAGCCCTCCGCCAAATAAACCAGGACACACCATGAATCCCAGCGACGCTTTCGTTCCCCTCCAGACCGCCGAACAGCTGTTCCAGTCCGCCGAGTCCACCCTGCTGACGCCGAACGGGCTCGACGCCGACAAGCTGGCACCCGTCTTCGGCCGCCTGCTCACGCATGACGTCGACTACGCCGACCTGTATTTTCAGTACAGCCGTTCCGAAGGCTGGAGCCTGGAAGAAGGCCAGGTCAAATCGGGCAGCTTCAACATCGACCAGGGCGTCGGCGTGCGCGCGATCTCAGGCGAGAAAACCGCCTTCGCCTATTCCGACGACATCAGCCTCGATGCGCTCGGCGCTGCGGCTGACGCCACCCGTGCGATTGCGCGCGCCGGCCAGAACCGCAGCGTTGGCATGGTGAAGCGCGGCGAAGGCCGCCTGCTCTACAACGCGGTCGACCCGCTGGCGAGCCTGGACGACCCGGCCAAGGTCGCGCTGCTGGAGCGGCTGGAGAAAAAAGCGCGCGCGATGGACCCGCGCGTGAAACAGGTGATGGCCAGCCTCGCCTCCGAATACGAAGTGATCTTCATCGCGCGTTCCGACGGCCACCTCGCCGCCGACGTGCGTCCGCTGGTGCGGCTGTCGCTGCAGGTCATCGCCGAGCAGGACGGTCGCCGTGAGCAGGGTTCCGGCGGCGGTGGCGGTCGCTTCGACTACAGCTATTTCACCGATGACATCCTGGAAAAATACGCGCGCCAGGCCGTGCACCAGGCCATGGTCAACCTCGACGCGCGTCCCGCGCCCGCCGGCACCATGACGGTCGTCCTCGGCTCCGGCTGGCCCGGCATCCTGCTGCACGAAGCGATCGGCCACGGCCTCGAAGGCGACTTCAACCGCAAGGGCAGCTCGGCGTTTTCCGGCCGCATCGGTGAACGCGTTGCTGCGCCGGGCGTCACGGTCGTCGACGACGGCACCATCCCGCTGCGCCGCGGTTCGCTCAACGTCGACGACGAAGGCAACCCCACCCAGCGCACTGTGCTGATCGAAGACGGCATCCTCACCGGCTACATGCAGGACATGATGAACGCGCGCCTGATGGGCATGCCGATCACCGGCAACGCCCGCCGCGAATCCTTCGCCCACCTCACCATGCCGCGCATGACCAACACGCTGATGCTGAATGGCGACAAGGACCCGCACGAAATCATCGCCTCGGTGAAGAACGGCCTCTACGCCGTCAACTTCGGCGGCGGCCAGGTCGACATCACCAGCGGCAAGTTCGTTTTTTCCGCCGCCGAGGCCTACATGATCGAAGACGGCAAGATCACCTACCCGGTCAAAGGCGCCACCCTGATCGGCAACGGCCCCGAAGTGCTGACCCGCGTCTCGATGATCGGCAACGACATGGAAATGGATTCCGGCGTGGGGACCTGCGGCAAGGAAGGGCAAAGCGTGCCGGTCGGCGTGGGACAGCCGACGTTGCGGATTGATGGGTTGACGGTGGGCGGGACGGCGTAAGCCGGCTTATTGAAAATACGGCGCAATACCCTTCGATTATTGTGCCCTACACGAGCTGACCGGTTTGATTCGGAAACGCCATATTTACAAATGAACAACATAAGCCAAAGCCCCACCATTCTCGTTGCCATACTCTCGACAACCTTGCTGATGGCAAGCTGTTCCAAGACACAAGACTCCCAAGCCTATCAGGCAGCATGTCATGGAGAACCGCTGCGAACGCTGGAGCAGCGGAATCAGGCAATGGAAGACGGCTATTTAATAAACGAACAATTTCGTTGCATAGACAAGGCGTCTTATATGGCGGGCAATGAGCAAGAAGCCAAATGGAGAGCCGCCAACACTCCCGAGGCGATCGCCAAGAGAATGCGGGACCTTGCCAAGCAGCGGGAGATCGATATGCAGCAAAGGGCGCTTGAAGCTGAGGAGCGAGCGCGCCAGGATGCGACCGAAGAAAGCAGGCTTGCAGAAGCCATGCAGAACATCGTGATACGTGATGTAGACATCAATACTGCAACAGCGGACGAGATTGCAGATGTGATAAGTGTGGGCCATGAGGCTGCGACAAAAATCATAGAAGAGCGGAACAAACGTCGTTTTAGGGACTGGGCTGATTTGGTTTATAGAGTCAATCATTTTGGCTCCGCAAAGAATGCCCTATTCGCCTCCACCTGTGGCTTGAACGTGGACGGGAAGAGTTTGGAAGGTGCTCCGCCGGATGCAAGAATGGCTGCCAATATCTATGCCACACTAGAAATGCAGAAGAAGCGAAGATACTAGCCCGCGTAGGGCGCAATAACCGAAGGGTATTGCGCCGGATGTGCGTCCACACAAACGCCCAAGCCGTCCAGTCATCACCGCCCTGGTTTTGACTTTCTTCCCCCTTACAGCCCCGCCGAAAATTGAGCCTGCCGGGCGGATCAGCGGCGAAGGTGTTTGAGCCCCGCCCACAAAAAACCAAATCAAAAACAGCAAGGTGGGGCGAGTTCTTCGTCGCCCGTCCGGCAGGCTCGGTTTTCGGGAATTCGGGGATGTCGGGGTCGCCTTTTCTTTGGTTACTTTCTTTTGGCGAGACAAAAGAAAGTGACTAGCCGCCGGGCTACCCCCGGCCAACGGTCAGTAGCACAGCGATGGATCAACCACTGGTGTGCTTCGCGCTCAACTCAACTGGATTGCTTCGCGGCGCTCGCAATGACAGGACCAAGCCTCAGGCCAGCGTGTCCAGCGGCTTCGGTTCCCCAATAAAATACCCCTGCACACAATCCACCTCCATCTCCTCCAGTTTCGCCAGCGTCTCCGCATCCTCGACAAACCCCGCCACCGTCCTGATCCCGAGGAAGCTCCCCGTCTCCATGATGGAGCGCACCAGTGCCTCGTCGATCATGCTGGTGGTGATTTCCCGCACCAGGGCGCGATCGATCTTCAGGTGGTCGAGCTTCATGCTCTTCAGGCTGGTGTAGGAACTGCTGCCTACGCCAAAATCGTCGAGGGTGAAGCGGCAGCCGTGGCGCTGCAGCTGGCGCATGAACATCTGGGTCTGGGCGTGGCCTTCGACGGCGTCGGCTTCGCTGATTTCGAAAATCAGCTTGTCGCCGGGGATGTCGCCGTGTGACAGCTCGGACAACAGAAACTTCAGGAACAGCGGGTTGATGACGGACTGGCCTGACAGATTGATCGAGAGCCCCCCGATCCGGGCAAGGCTGTCGGTGTGGTCGCGCATCCACTGCAGCACGTGCCGGACGACCCAGCGGTCGATTTCGGTGATGCGCTGCAGCCGCTCGGCCACGTCGATCAGGTCGCGCGTGGGGAAGGTGTGCTCGGCCTGGGTGACTGGGTGCAGCAGCACTTCGTAATACAGCGGGCTGTTCGCGACCGACACGTCTGTGTGCACTTCGGTGGCCTGCTGGACGTCGGCGGTGGCCACCACCGGCTGGCAGTCGAGACTGAGCTGGTTGTTGGCGAGGATGGAAGTCAGTTCGTGCGCCCATTGCGCCAGTGCCATCACGCCGCTGTCGTCTGTCTGGCTGCCATATTCAACCACCGCATTGCCCGATTCGCGCGCGCGGGCGCAGGCTGCGTTGGCGTTGTCGTAATAGGTTTCGGGACTGAGCCAGTCGCTTGCCCACATCAGGCCGGCCACTGCATGGATGCGGTAGCGGACGCCGTTGATTTCCTGCAGCTGCGCGGCGATGACGCTGACCAGCGATGCGGCCTGGGCCTGGGCGGCAGCACTGTCGGCGGCCGCGACCCAGAATGCCAGACCGGATTCGCCGGCGCGCGCGAGCAGCGCGCCGGGTGGCAGGTGTGCAGGCAACATCTGGGCGAGATCGCGCAGGATGGGAATGCGGATGTCGCTTCCAGCCGCATCGCCCGCAGGGGTGCTGATGTCGAGCTGGACGACACCGATGGCGCAGCCACTGTCGCGTGACGGGCTCCTCAGCCAGTCGCGACGGATGGAGCGGAAGAAATGCTTGCGGTTGGCGAGCCCAGTGGCGGGGTCGTGGGTGGCCTGCCACACCAGATCGCGCTGCATCTTCTGGATCATTGCACTGTAGGAACGGTCCATCAGCGGCAGTTCCAGGTCTTCGGTCCAGCGTGCTTCGCCGGACTCCAGCGATCGCAGCAGATCCTGGCGCTTGATGTCGAGCTTCTTGATGCCGCGGTAGTTGGCGAACACGTACACCGGCAGCTCGTCGCCGATCCACACCAGATTGAGCGGTGTGTCGAACGAGTTGAACAGCAGCCAGTCGCCAACCCGCAGGCGCCCGGCCAGCATGTCCTGTGCCTCGCTCAGGGGCTCGCTGGCGGCGTCGTTGAGGCGGGCGGCGATCGGGCTGTGCTGTTGCTGTGCGCTGTCCGTATCGAACAGCGCACTGGCAAGCTGGTCGACGATGCGGTCCTGCGCAAACTTGTCGGCGCAGACCTGGGTCAGCGCCTGGTCGATGCGTTGCAGCAGCGCCTGGACAGCGGCCGCGCTGGGGGGGGTGGCCCGTTCCGGGTCCAGCCAGGTGCACAGCTGGTGCAGGAACTGCCAGGCTTCGCGTGCTTCGTTGCTGTCGGCGCCATGGCGCATTTCGGCGATCAGCAGCACGTTGCGCCAGCCGCCGTTCAACAGTTCGATCACGGCGTTGGGCACCATGCGTTCGCCCATGCGCGCCAGCAGTTCGCGCAGGATGCGCTGCTTGACCCCGTCGGCGTGCTGGCGGCCTTCGCACATGGCCTGCAGGCGGGATACGCGCGCGGTGCGCTCGTTCAGGATGGGCTTCAGCACGCGCTCGAGCTGGGTGCGGGCTTCTTCGAACACGCCCGGGTTCTTGTCGGCCTCGGAATTGATGCGGTCGGTCCAGCGGCTCATCAGGCGCATCAGGCGTTGATCAGTGATCTTGCCGTCGTCTCCCGCGGCCATGCTGATGCGGTCGAGCGTGTTCAGCACCTTGTGCGCCGGATGGGAGGGCGAGCTGAGAAATTGCGGGTCGGACATCGCCAGTTTGATCAGGCTGGTTTCCAGCTGCTGAAAGAAGGGCCGCATGCCCTCGCTGACCGATTTCTCGGCGTGCATGGTGTCGAACAGCGCACCGAACATGTCGACCGAACGTTGCATTTCCTGGGTGACCGTGGCCGGCAGTGCGCCCGCAGACGCCAGACGCTGCAGCACCGGCGAGGGTGCGATACCGGGCATGCCGACCCGCGTCGGCTGAGGACTCGCGTTGGCGACGGCGCCCTGGGCGGCATGGCCGGACGCCATGGTGGCCGGGGCGCCGGCGGGTGCGGCAGCGGGCGCACCAGTGGGCGCGGATGCCGCTGCGGGCTGGCCACGGAAGAAATCCATCAGCGAGCCGGTCAGGCGACTCAGCGCGCCTTGCGATGGGGGGGCGGCATGCTCCGCAGTTTCAGTCTGTGGCGGGACATGCAGCGGCTGCGGCTGCGACTGCGACTGCGACTGCGACTGCGGCGTGGCGATGGCTTTCTGCTGCTCGACTTCGGCCTGCGAAACGGGCAGCAGTGCCAGCAGTTCGGCATAGAGCGCGGCAAGCGGCTCGGCCAGGACCTCGCGCAGCGTGGTGTAGGCCACCTGGCGTGCGCGCGCCAGTAAGGGCAGATCCTGCAGCGCGATGCGATAGGCATGGCCGATGACGGCGGGGCCAAAGGGGTTGCTGTTGCTATCGCAGGCAAAGCCGAACACCTGGCCAATGCGGGGTTCGATATCGGCAAGCTGCTCGCGGAACTGCTCTTCCAGCTTGTTGGCCTCGGACGAGGTGGCAAGCCAGTCCTCGAAATCAAGCTCGTCGACCAGTGCCAGCGCGCCATCGAGGGTGTCGCGGGTGGCCTGGGTCTGCACCGGACTCGCCTGCTTCAGCGCATCCAGCACCTGCTGAACGAAGCGGGTTTGCACGCTTGCCGCGTGGGTGCTGAACTCGTTGACAGCACCCAGCAAGCCGCTGTGTTCTGAAATGCCGGTGGCATGCAGGGCGGCAGCGCTCAGCTTTTCGCCCAGCATGCGCATCAATTGGTCATGAACCTGGAACAGGGTTTCGCTCAGCAGGGTGGTGCAGGCTTCACGTAGATGCGGGTTTGCATCGGTTGTGGGCAGGAGGGAAAAACGTCGCCGGTGTTCGGCCATGCGCAGCTTTTGCAGCGCACGCAAGGCGTCCGTCGGCTGCTGGGTGAATGCGACACCGATGCCGAGCGGGCTCAGGCGTTTGAGTTGCGCCGGAATACGGAAGCCCTGGCTACCGACCGGGGTCACGACGATCTCGACCACGGCATCGGTACGCTGGGCCAGCGACGCGATCGCGGTTTCCGGATTGGAAAATTTGAGGAACAGGCCGCCCTGGCAAAAATCGCGGATTCCACAGGCAATTTCCGCGTGTCCGGGCTGCGAGATCATGGCCGCCTGCGAAACCTGAAAACGCCTGTCGCGACGCATTTCCCGAGTGGGGTGTTGAGTGTCGGACACCTTGGCCATTGTTTCCACGCTGTTTCTCCTTATGTTTGCCTCGCCGGTCCTGGAACGAGGCGGTGGCGTGCCCGGATCGGGGTGCCCCGGCCGGCACAAAGCGCTTGGCGGGGTCTGGTCTAATTTGATAGACTGCCATGCATGATCCATGCCGGGAAGTTCTTTTTTAGCCGCTTTTATCCCACGCCACAGGCGGTCGGGAGGCGCTGAGACGAACAGCCGGCCTTGACGAAACCGCCAGCCCGCTGGCGGTTTTTTCGTTTAGGACGCCGCCGCCGCAATGCAACGCACATTTACGGAGCCAGAACATGTCTACCCGAACCGACGACACCCGCATCGAGCAAAGCGGCGAACTGCTCGCACCGATGCAGATCATGCGCGAGCTGCGTGCCAGCGAGGCCGTGCACGCGCATGTGGCGCATGCGCGCAGCGCGATCCACGACGTGCTGCGCGGGGCGGATGATCGCCTGTTCATCATCGTCGGACCGTGTTCCATTCATGACCCGGATGCTGCGCTGGATTATGCCCGCAAGTTGAAACCGCTGGCTGACGAACTCGCGCACGAGCTCATTATCGTGATGCGGGTGTATTTCGAGAAGCCGCGCACCACCGTGGGCTGGAAAGGCCTGATCAACGACCCGCATCTGAACGAGAGCTACGACATCAACGAGGGCCTGCGGCTGGCACGCAAGTTATTGCTGGAGATCAGTGAAATCGGTCTGCCATGCGCGACCGAGTTCCTCGACCTGGTGTCGCCGCAGTACATAGCCGACCTGGTGAGCTGGGGTGCAATCGGCGCGCGCACCACCGAGTCGCAGTCGCACCGCCAGCTGGCGTCCGGCCTGTCGTGCCCGGTGGGGTTCAAGAACGGTACCGATGGCAGCCTGCGGATCGCCGTGGATGCGATCAAGGCGGCAGCGGGGCGCCACCATTTCATCTCCATCACCAAGTCGGGCCACGTCGGCGTGTTCAGCACCACGGGCAACGAGGACACCCATGTGATCCTGCGCGGCGGCAAGACGCCCAACTACGACGCCGCGAGCGTCAATCTGGCGTGCGGCGAACTGGCCGCTGCCGGCCTGCGCCAGCAGTTGATGATCGATTTTTCGCACGCCAATTCGAGCAAGCAGCACCAGCGCCAGATCGATGTGGGCGCCGAGGTGGCCGCCCAGGTGGCCGGCGGCGACATGCGCATCATCGGCGCCATGGTCGAGAGCCATCTCAATGCCGGGCGCCAGGATCTGGTGCCGGGCCAGCCGCTGGAATACGCCAAGTCAATCACCGACGCCTGCATCGGCTGGGACGACACCGTGCCGCTGCTGCGCATGCTGGCCGACGCCGTGAAAAAACGCCGGCTGACCGCGCCGGCGGATGAGGAATAACCCGCATCCGGGGTAAAATACGCGTGGCGGGCCTCCCCGCATGGCTAAGTTGTGAATCGGGTCAGGTCCGGAAGGAAGCAGCCACAGCGACCGATGCCAGTGCCGGGGTTCTGGCTCGCCATTCCAGGCTGCTTTCTAACGGATACTGCGTTGTCGAGCCTTGCCGTACTGCGATGTACTGTCTGCGGCTCTCCGCCTTGTCTCCGTTAGAAAGCAACCTGGAATGGTTCCCGCTTCCACATAAACCATGACTGATCTCTTCGGCGATTCCGCATCCCCCGCACTTGCGCTGGCGCGCAAGTGGCGGCCGCGCGTGTTTGCCGACCTCAAGGGACAGGAGCATGTGGTACAGGCGCTGTCGAATGCGCTGACCCAGGGGCGGCTACACCATGCCTATCTGCTGACCGGCACGCGCGGGGTGGGCAAGACCACGCTGGCGCGGATTCTTGCCAAGTGCCTCAACTGCGAAACCGGCGTCACCAATACTCCCTGCGGCACCTGTTCGGCCTGCACCCAGATCGATGCCGGGCGCTTTGTCGACCTGCTGGAGCTCGACGCCGCGTCGAACACCGGCGTCGACAACATGCGCGAAGTGCTCGACAATGCGCAGTACGCGCCGACGGTGGGGCGCTACAAGGTCTACATCATCGACGAAGTGCACATGTTGTCGAAGCCGGCGTTCAACTCCATGCTGAAGACGCTGGAAGAGCCGCCCGCGCATGTGAAATTCATCCTCGCCACCACCGACCCACAGAAAATTCCGGTGACGGTGCTGTCGCGTTGCCTGCAGTTCAACCTGAAGCCGATGCTGCCCGCGCTGGTGGCACAGCACCTGGGCGAGGTGCTGGCGCAGGAAAACGTCGACGCCGAACCCGCTGCGCTGAATATTCTGGCGCGCGCTGCCGCCGGCAGCATGCGCGATGCGCTGTCGCTGACCGATCAGGCGATTGCCTACGGCGGCGGCAAGGTGGAGGCCGCCGCCGTCGAGGCCATGCTTGGCACGGTGCGGCGCGATTACCTGTTCGACCTGCTCGATGCGCTGGCGGCGCAGGACGGCGACGCGTTGCTGGCGCAGGCGCGCCAGTTGGCCGAGCGCGGCATCGCGTTTGACGCCGCGCTGCAGGATCTTGGCAATGTGCTGACCCAGCTGGCCTTGCTGCTGCACGCCCCCAATGCCATTGAAGCCGGCATGGACGCCGAGCGCATGCAGACCGCGGCCGCGCAGCTGGACGCCGAAACGGTGCAGCTGTATTACCAGATTGCGCTGAACGGCCGCCGCGACCTGCCGTATGCGCCGGACGAGTTTTCCGGTTTCTGCATGACGCTGCTGCGCATGCTGGCGTTCGCCGCAGGGTCGGGCGCGCCGCGTCCGGCGCCGCCCGCCCGTCCGACACCGGCGCGCGCGCCTACGCCGCAGGCCGCGGCACCGGCGGCGACGACCCGTGCGCCTGCGGCAGCCGCGCCCGTCGTGGTGCCGCGTGCCGAAGTCATTGCCGAGCCGCCCGCGTCCCCCGCTGCCGCTGCCGCTGCCGCTGCCGCTGCTGCCGCCGCCGCCGCTGCACCGCTGCAGGCGCGCGAGCCTGCGCCCACCGCAGCCTGGGACTGGCTCGCGGTGGTGGCCGCATTGCGCCTGGGCGGCATGGCCAAGATGCTCGCCGACCACTGCGAACTGGTATCGCAGACGGACAATGCGGTGACGCTGCGCGTTGGCGAAGCGGACAAACATTTGCTCGACCGCGCCTATCAGGACAAGCTGGTATCGGCGCTGCGTGACAAGCACGGCGCGGCGCTGCAGGTGACGTTCGAGATCGGCGCTGCCGCCGAACAAACGCCGCAGCAAGTGCGCACCCGCATCAAGGAAGCGCGCCAGGCCGAAGCGGTGGCCGCGATCGAATCGGATCCGTTCGTGCGCGAGCTGGTCGAACAGTTTGGCGGTCGGGTGGACGCCTCAACCATACAGCCATTAGGAGAATCAACATGATGAAGGGCGGCATCGGCAACATGATGAAGCAGGTCCAGCAGATGCAGGAGAACATGGCCAAGATGCAGGCCAAGCTCGCCGAAATCGAGGTCGAGGGCGCCAGCGGCGCCGGCATGGTCAAGGTGACGATGACCTGCAAGCACGACGTGCGCCGCGTCGTCATCGACCCAAGCCTGATGACGGACGACCGTGAAATGTTGGAAGACCTGGTGGCCGCGGCAATGAACGACGCAGTGCGCAAGGTCGAAGCCACGGTGCAGGAAAAAATGGCGGGCGTGACCGCCGGTATGCCGATTCCGCCCGGCATGAAGCTGCCGTTCTGACCCCGTGCAACCTGCCGCACTTGAAAACCTGATCGGCGCGCTGCGCGTGCTGCCCGGCGTCGGGCCCAAGTCGGCGGCACGCATGGCCTACCATCTGTTGCAGCGCGACCGCAAAGGCGCCGAGCAGCTGGCCGGCGCGCTCAAGCATGCGCTGACGCATCTGCACCACTGTCGCCTGTGCAACAATTTTTCCGAGGCGGAAGTGTGCGAGGTCTGCACCAGCCCCAAGCGCGACAAGCAACAGCTGGCAGTGGTCGAAATGCCGACCGACTTCAACATGATGGAAGCCACGCACAGCTACGCCGGCCTGTATTTCGTGCTGATGGGGCGCTTGAGCCCGCTCGACGGCATCGGCCCGCGCGAGATTCATCTCGACCGGCTGATCAGCCGCGCACTCGACGGGACGGTGGAAGAAGTCATCCTGGCGACCAACTTCACCCCCGAGGGCGAAGCCACCGCGCACACCATCGGCGAATTGCTGAAGGCGCGCGGCCTCAAGGTCAGCCGGTTGGCGCGTGGCGTGCCGGTGGGCGGCGAACTGGAATATGTCGACAGCGGCACGCTGGCGCAGGCCGTCCGCGACAGGCGGACCGTTTAATGTGGCGCGATCGGCGAGCTGACTAAAAAAACTGAAACGAATCCGGACAAAATCATGGAACTGACCGCACTCACTGCCCTATCCCCGCTCGATGGCCGCTACGGCAGCAAGACTGCTGCACTCCGCGATTTCTTCAGCGAATACGCGCTGATCAAATACCGCGTCATCGTCGAGATCGAATGGCTGAAGGCGCTGGCGGCCGAACCGGCGATCGCCGAGGTGCCGGCGTTTTCAGATGCGGCGATCGCGCTGCTCGACGGCATCGCCGACCACTTTTCGGTGGCTGACGCCGAGCGCGTCAAGGCGATCGAGGCGACCACCAACCACGACGTCAAGGCGGTCGAGTATTTTCTCAAGGAAAAAACGCAATCCAGCGCTGAAATCGCGGCGGTGTCCGAGTTCATCCATTTCGCCTGCACCTCGGAGGACATCAACAACCTGTCGCATGCGCTGATGCTGAAAGGCGCGCGCGATGCCGTGCTGCTGCCCGCGCTGGAAAAAGTCATCGCGCGCCTGACCGATCTGGCGCACGAACTGGCCGACCTGCCGATGCTGTCGCGCACCCATGGCCAGCCGGCTTCGCCGACCACGGTCGGCAAGGAGCTCGCCAACGTCGTCTACCGCCTGCGCCGTGCCTGGGATGCGATCGGCGCGGTCGAGCTGATGGGCAAGGTCAACGGCGCGGTCGGCAATTACAACGCGCATCTGTCGGCCTACCCGGACCTGGACTGGGAATATTTCGCGCGCAGCTTCGTGATGGAACTGGGCCTCTCCTTCAACCCCTACACCATCCAGATCGAACCGCACGACGCCATGGCCGAGCTGTACGATGCGATTGCGCGCACCAACACCATCCTGATCGACTTCAACCGCGACGTCTGGGGTTATATCTCGGTCGGTTACTTCAAGCAGAAAGTGAAGGCGGGCGAGGTGGGATCCTCCACCATGCCGCACAAGGTCAACCCGATCGACTTCGAGAACAGCGAAGGCAACCTGGGTCTGGCCAACGCGGTGCTGCGCCACCTGGCCGAAAAGCTGCCGGTCTCGCGCTGGCAGCGCGACCTCACCGATTCCACCGTGCTGCGCAACATGGGCGTCGGCTTCGGCTACAGCCTCCTGGCCTACGAATCCTGCCTGCGCGGACTGTCCAAGCTCGAAGCCAACCCGGCCGCACTGGCTGCCGACCTCGACGCCAACTGGGAAGTGCTGGCCGAGCCGATCCAGACCGTGATGCGCCGCTACGGCGTCGCCAATCCTTACGAACAGCTGAAGGAACTGACGCGCGGCAAGGCCGGCATGACACGCGAGACGCTGCACGCCTTCATCGACGGGCTGGCGATTCCCGATACCGAGAAGGCCCGCCTGAGAACGCTGACGCCCGGCACCTATATCGGCGTGGCGGCCGAACTGGCTCGGCAGATTTAACGGACACCTTTAAACGGAGCGCCCATGTCTGAACACGCCCTCGACGTTGGTCTCGCCGATTTCCAGCAACACGTTCTCGATGAATCGAAGCATCGCCCGGTCGTCGTCGATTTTTGGGCGCCCTGGTGCGGGCCGTGCAAATCACTCAAGCCCGTCCTGGAAAAACTCGCGGCCGAATACGGCGGCAAATTCCTGCTCGCCAAGATCAACTCCGACGACAACCAGGAGCTTGCCGTGCGCTACGGCGTGCGCGGCATCCCCAGCGTCAAGGCCTTCGTCAACGGCGAGCAGGTCGACGAGTTTTCCGGCGCGCTGCCGGAAGGCGAGGTGCGCGCCTTTCTGGATCGACTGATTCCCAGCCCGGCCGAGGAGATGCGCGCGCAGGCCGCCGGCTTGCGCGCCGCGGGCGACCTGCCTGCCGCGCTGCAGGCGCTCGCCGATGCCTCACGCGTTGATCCGGCCCATGTTGGCGTGCGCCTCGATGCGGCGGAAATCATGATGGATCTCGGCGAAGCCGACGAAGCGCGGCGATTGATCGCGAGCGTGCCGGACGATGCCGATCCGCGTGTCGCGCAGTTGAAGGCGCGGCTGCAGTTCATGGGCGTGGCAGGCGAGGATGTGGCCGCACTGACCGCACAGGTGGCAGCGAACGAAAACGATCTGGCGGCGCGGCTGAAGCTCGCCAAGCTGCTGGTCGCCGCCGGCCAGCACGAGGCGGGCATGGATCAGTTGCTGGAAATCGTCCGCCGCGACCGCGGCTTTGAAGACGATATCGGCCGCAAGACCTTGCTATCGGTATTCGATCTGCTGGGTGGCGGCGAGTTGGTCAGCCGCTACCGGCGCCAGCTTTCCAGTTTGCTGTACTGAGTTTTTCTCAGTCGATCGCCTGGTAGCGCACTGCGACGATCTCCACCTCGCGCCGTCCGTCCGGAGTCTGCACCGTGACGGTGTCGCCCTCGCGCGCTTTCATGAGTGCGCGTGCCATCGGCGAAATCCAGGCGATGCGGCCGCGGCCGGCATCGGCCTCGTCGATGCCGACGATGGCGAAGGTGGATTCGCTGCCATCCGTGTCCGCCACCGTGACGGTGGCACCGAAGAAGACCTGGTCGGAATCCTCGCGCGTCGCGGGGTCGACCACTTCCGCGTTTTCCAGTCGCTTTGACAGAAAACGGATGCGGCGATCGACTTCGCGCAGGCGCTTCTTGCCGTAGATGTAGTCGCCGTTTTCCGAGCGGTCGCCGTTGCTGGCCGCCCACGAAATGATTTCCACCAGCTTGGGCCGCTCGACTTTCCACAGCTGGCTGAATTCGGCATCCAGCTGCGCGTAGCCGGCGGGCGTCATGTAATTCTTCGACCCGGCGGGCAGGGCGGGCGCGGCGATCTCGTCCTCGTCGGCGTCGGGCGCGTCGGTTTCCTTGACGAAGGCTTTATTCATTGTGCATCAAGCCTCATGGCAGGCGCCTGGGTCATCGACCAAACAGGTGGACCAGCAGCGTCAGTGCCAGCGACAGCAGGATGACGCTTGTGAACGGAAAGTACAGGGTGCCACGGGCGCGCTTGATCCGCAGGTCGCCCGGCAGCCGGCCGAAGCCCAGCCGGTTGAGCCACGGTGTCAGCAGGCCCAGCACCAGCAGGGCCGCGATCAGGGTGAGCAACCACTTCAACATCGGTCAAGGCTGCGTCGCCGCGTCCATTTGTCGGCGCTGGGCTTCCGCCGCCTCCATGACCTGGCCTTCCACTGCGCGTGCCTTTTCCATCGCCTGGATCTGTGTCTCGAACACCGGGTTGGGTTGGCGTTCGGTTTCGGGCTGCGGCGGTGGGGTGGGGTCGCAGGCGGCAAGCAGCAGCATTCCGGCGATCATCAGAATACGTTTCATGGGGTGTTCTCCAGCAGTCCGGTGGGCAGGCCGTCGATACTGGCCTGGTTTTTCTCGCGCCAGTAGTCAAGCAGGCCGACCGGGCCTTTCTTCTCGGCCCAGCGGGCCAGTGTATCGCGCTCGCCGCGGTAGGCATACATCGGCACGGCATAGCCGCACGAGGTCTGCACCGAGTCGATGTCGAGCACGATGAGCTGGCGTTCGCCGGGCAGGGCGGGGAAATGGCGGCGCAATTCAGCCCAGCCGGCATCCTGCCTGCGCACGGCGCGGCCGCGTCCGTACAGGCGCAGGATCAGCGGGTCGGCGTCGAAGCTGCACCACATCAACGTCATGCGGCCGTCGTGCTTCAAATGCGCGGCCGTTTCGTTGCCGCTGCCGGTGAGGTCGAGGTAGGCCACGCAGGTGTCGGACAGCACGCGCAGGCTGTCCATGCCCTTGGGCGACAAATTGAGCCGGCTGTTCGCCGTGCCGGTGGCGGTGAAGAATATTTTTTGCGCGGCAATGAAGTCGCGGTGTCGCGGCTCGAGCGAAGAATAAAAACGCGCCATGTGAATACCTCTATAAATCTACTGCGCGGCCATGATCCGGGCGCGTCCGGTGCTCGGAATCCTCATGTACTCCTGTGTACATTCCGGTTCCTGCGCTCCGGGCGCACCCGGCTGATGCCCGCTCGCTACGATTTCTAGAGGCATTCATCAGTTGATGTGCTTCTTCAGAAACTCGGTGAGGATGCGCAGCCGCGTCACGCTGTCGTTCATCTCCAGCAGGTTCTGTTTGATGGAATGCTTGAGCGGCAGCACCTCGGACAGGCGATAGCCGACCCACACCGCGTTGTCGAATTCGTGCGGGGCAGCGAAATGCGCATCGCCGTATTCGTTGACGATGTGGCGCAGGATCTCGACGGCGAGTTCGAGATCGTCGGGAACGGCGGTGGCAGCTTCGCTGCTGACCGATTCCACAGTGCCGATCAACAGGCCGCTGGTTTCGGTGCGGGTACTGCGGATGACGAAGCGGTCCTGCGCCCGGGTGTCGATGTGCAGGATGCCGGTCTGCGGCATGTCCCAGTCGGTGACGTACACCCGGGTGCCGACCGGGTAGGGCACGGCGGGGGTGCCCGTCTCCTGGCCTTCGCGGATGCCGCAGATGCCGAACGGCGTGCCGTCGGCGATGGCCTGCTTGACCATGTCGAGGTAGCGCGGCTCAAAAATGCGCAGCGGCAGCTGGCCGCCGGGAAACACCACGGTATTGAGCGGAAACAGCGGCAGCGGGAACGGTTTGAGATCCCCGCTCATCGGTCCTCTCCCCAGCGCGCCATCAGCGTGTGCGCAATGCCGAGCTGATCGAGGATGCGTGCGACGATGAAGTCGACGATGGCCTCGACCGATTGCGGGCGATGATAAAAGCCGGGATTGGCCGGCAGGATCACGGCGTTCATGCGCGACAGCGTCAGCATGTTTTCCAGATGCAGCGTGGAAAACGGCGTTTCGCGCGGCACCAGGATGAGCTTTTTCTGCTCTTTCAGCATGACGTCGGCAGCGCGTTCGATCAGGTTGTCCGACATGCCATGGGCGATGGCGGCGAGCGTGCCCATCGAGCAGGGACAGACCACCATCGCATCGGCCGGGTTGGAGCCAGACGCGACCGGTGCATTCCAGTCGTCGCGACCGAACACGCGCAACTGGCCGTCGCGTGCGTTCATGCCGGACGACAGCTGTTTTTCGAGGTCGCCGGCGCGCGCCGGCAAGGCCACCCCGAGTTCCTGCTTGGCGACGATGTGGGCGGCCTGCGAAACCAGCAGGTAGACGCGCAGCTCGGCGGCCAGCAGGCACTCGAGCAGGCGCAGGCCATAGGCCATGCCGGACGCGCCGGACAGCGCCAGGGTTACGGTGCGGAGGGAGGCAGACATGACGCCGATTGTCGCCCGGATGATGCGGGGCCGGCAAGCAGACGCGCCACGATGACGCCGTTCACCGCGCCGAAAATCAGCGCGGCGGCGGCAAATACCGGCAGCAGCTTGAGCAGGGCGGCAGCCGGCAACAGCCACCAGCCGGCCAACGCGAGCTGCCCGCCGATATGGCCGAATGCCGCCAGCACCGACAGGCTGACCGGACCGAAATGGCGCTGCGGCAGATGCTGCGCAAGCCCCAGCACAAGCAGACTGGTGAGCGCGCCGGCGGCCGACAGCCAGAATCCCGGCGCGAACAGGCTGCCCAGCAGCAGGCCGCCGGCCAGGATGCGCAACGCCGATACCCAGGCGGCGGCGCGCCAGCCAAATTGCAGCAGCACCAGCAGGATGACGATATTGGCGAGGCCGGGCTTGACGCCCGGAATCGGGCTGGGAATCGCCGCTTCGACCAGCGTGAGCCCGATTGCCAGCGCTGCCAGCCGCGCGATGCGGCGGTCGTCCGGCGTGACGGGTAATTCAATAACCGAGCGTGTCATAGGCAGCGGTGCGGCCGCGGATTTCGAGGCTGACCTGATTCGGCAGGCACAGCGCCGCCTGGCCGGACTGGGTGAGCCAGCCCTGTTTCACGCACAACTGGCGCGGCGACGGGTCGACGGCCACACGGGCGCGGCCGGGTTCGATCTCGATCTCGGTGGTGCCGAGCGGGCCCTTGACGGATAGGGTGCGCGCGTGGGTGAGCGCAGTGGTCTCGACGATCTGGCCGGCGGCGCGAATCACCGCGGTGTCGCCGCGGGGACCGCCCCAGGCCACCACGGTCAGCCCGATGACGAAGCCGGCGCCGGCCAGCAGCACGCCCACGTCGCCGGCCCGCAGCATCAGCTGAGCTCGCGGTGGCGCACCAGCACCTGCTCGCGTTCGCGGAAGGCGGCGGCCAGGGTTTCGGCAAAGTAGACGCTGCGGTGCTGGCCGCCGGTGCAGCCGATGGCCACCGTCAGATAGGCACGATGGTCGCGGATGAAGCACGGCAGCCAGTTTTCGACGAAACCGCGGATGTCGGCTAGCAGCGCCATCGCGTTGGGACTGGATTCGATGTAGTCCTTCACCGGCTGGTCGCAGCCAGTGAGCGGCCGCAGCTCGGCAACGTAGTGCGGGTTGGGCAGGCAGCGCACGTCGAACACCAGGTCGGCATCGAGCGGAATGCCGTGCTTGAAACCGAAGGATTCGAACAGCAGCGTGATGCGCGAACGGTCCTGGCCGACCAGGTCCTTGATCCACATCCGCAGGGCCGCGGCGGACAAATCGCTGGTGTCGATGCGATGCGCCAGCAGCGCGATCTCACCGAGCATCTCGCGTTCCAACTGGATCGCCTCCTGCAGCGAAACGCTTTCGCTGGAGAGCGGGTGACGCCGCCGCGTTTCGGAAAAACGCTTCACCAGCGTGAGCGTCTTGGCCTCGAGGAAAATCATGCGCAGGTCAGCGCCCTGTTCCCGCAGCGCCTGAGTGACTGCCGGCAATTGCGAAAAACTTGCGCTGCTGCGCGCGTCGATGGCAATCGCGATGCGCGCGTGGCCCGCACCCTTCAGATAGTCGACCAGCGGCTGCAACATGGCGAGCGGCAGGTTGTCGACGCAGTAGTAGCCGATGTCTTCCAGCACCGCGATGGCGATGCTTTTTCCCGAGCCGGACAGACCGGAAACCAGCACGATCTGCATCAGGGGTTCTCGTTCTCGTTGATGGCCGCCTGCTGGCGCTGGATGAACTGCTCGAGCGGGTTGACGCCACGGTGCTTGAGGATGTGGTTGCGCACCGCAACCTCGACCAGCACGGCGAGGTTGCGGCCCGCCGCCACCGGGATGTGCACTTTGGGAATATCGACATCGAGAATGGTTTCGACCGACGCCACCATGTCGAGCCGGTTGAGTCCGACTTCGCCGATTTCCTGCGGCTGCACCAGTTCGACGATGAGCTTGAGGTTCTTCTTCTGCTTGACCGCCATTTCGCCGAATAGAAAGCGGATATTGAGGATGCCGAGGCCACGCACTTCGAGAAAGTCGCGGATCAGCGGTGGGCAGCTGCCTTCCAGCGTTTTGGGCGCGACGTGCTTCAGTTCGACGACGTCGTCGGCGATCAGGCGGTGGCCGCGCGTGATGAGTTCCAGCGCCAGCTCGCTCTTGCCGACGCCGGCGTCGCCCGTGAGCAGCACACCGGTGCCGAGCACTTCCAGAAACACCCCGTGCAGCGAACTGCATTCGGCCAGGCGCTGCGTCAGGTAATGCCCCAGGTAGGACATCAGGATGGGGCTCGCGAGCCCCGAGGTGAGCAGGGGCGTGCCGCTGCGCTCGGCAGTCTCGAGTAGCACTGCCGGCACGGACTCGCCGTTGGAAACGATGATGGCGGCCAGCTCGGACGAAAACAGGTGCTGGATGGCGTCTTCCAGCCCGGCCTGCGGCAGGCCCCGCAGGTAGTCCATCTCGGCGCAGCCCAGCACCTGGACGCGGTTGGGATGGACGAAATTGAGATGGCCAATCAGTGCCAGCGTTGGTTTCTGGATGGTCTCGGAGGACAGGGTGCGGTGGCCACCGCCGCGGCCGGCCAGCCATTGCAGGCCGAGCTGCTCGGCCATGTCGCGAAACAGTGTCTCGACCGAAACCTGGCTGGTGTCGTCCATGCGCGGAACGCGCCTAGCTGGACCATGCATTGAGCATGGCGAGGAGATCATCGGGGCTGGCGGCAGCCAGCATGTTGGTGCGCATGACTTCGTCGCCGAACAGTTGCGCCAGTTCGCCGAGAATCTGCAGGTGCCGTTCATTGGCGTCCTTGGGCACCAGCAAGATGAAGCACAGCGATACCGGCTGGTTGTCCGGTGCGTCGAAGTCGAGCGGGGTGCTCAGGCGATACAGCGCACCGCAGGCATCCTTCAGGCCCTTGATGCGGCCGTGCGGAATCGCGATGCCGTAGCCGAGCGCGGTCGAGCCCAGGCGTTCGCGCTCGAACAGACTGGTGAAGATGTCGGTGGATTTGAGTCCGTGGGTCTGCGCAAACAGGTCCGCGGCGTGTTCGAACAGCTTTTTCTTGCTGCTGAAACTCAGGTCCAGCAAGGTGGTGTCGAGGGAGAGGAGTGGGGCGATTAGGTTCATGCCAGTTGCACGGCCGGGCAAAGCGCCGGGGGTCCGCAAATTATACGCCCGGAGCGTGTCCGGGCTGTCCTGATCAAAAGAACCGGTTCAGGCGGTATTCTCGTTTACGTTGACCTGATGCTTGAGGCCACCGCTGCCCTGATGGACGTCCGAGGTTTTTTCCTTGTGCTTGACGATCTGGCGGTCCAGCTTGTCGGCCAGCAGGTCGATCGCGGCGTACATGTTGCCGTCTTCGCTGTGCGCGTGAAAATCATGGCCCTTCACGTGCAGGGTGGCTTCCACTTTATGTACCAGCTTGTCGACCTGCATGATCACGTTCATGTTGATGACATGGTCGAAGTGGCGTTTGACGCGATCGAGTTTTTCGGACACGTAGTCGCGGATGGCTGGGGTTACTTCCAAGTGATGGCCGGAAATTGTCAAATTCATAGCGCCTCCTAAAGCGGCTGAAAAAACGGATTGCCAGTATTGCGCTGGTTTAGGCGCGATTGTGTACGCCTAATTTCATTGTGGGACGAAAGCAGAAGACATTCAAGCAGGCCAGGCACTCCATGCCGATGGATCGTGAAAACCCTTGAATCAGAGCGAACGCCGCATGTTGGCGGGCGGAATTTGCAGTGATTCGCGGTATTTGGCGACGGTGCGGCGGGCCACCACGATGCCCTGCTGGCCGAGTACTTCCGCCAGCTGGCCGTCGGACAGCGGTTTTCCGATGTTCTCGGCGGCAACCAGCTGCTTGATCAGCGCGCGGATGGCGGTCGACGAGCAGGCGCCGCCGTTGTCGGTGGAGACGTGGCTGCCGAAAAAGTACTTCAATTCGTACAGCCCGCGTGGCGTCATCATGTACTTTTGCGTGGTGACGCGCGAAATGGTCGATTCGTGCAGTTCCACCGCGTCGGCGATCTCGCGCAGTACCAACGGACGCATCGCCACCTCGCCATGCTCGAAAAAATGCTTCTGGCGGTCGACGATGGCCTGCGACACGCGCAGGATGGTGTCGAAGCGCTGCTGCACGTTCTTGATCAGCCAGCGCGCTTCCTGCAGCTGGGTGGCCAGTTGATTTCCGCCATTCTCGCGATGGCGCGCCAGGATGTCGGCATAGACGCGGTTGACGCGCAGCTTGGGCATGGCGTCGGCATTGAGGCTGGCGATCCACATGCCCTTGATCTTGCGCACGTAGACATCGGGGATGACGTAGTGCGTTTCATCGACGCCGAAGGCCGCGCCGGGGCGCGGATTCATCGAGAGAATCAGGGTCCGCACGGTACGCAGTGTGGGGTCGTCGATGCCGAGCATTTTCTTCAGTTTGCCGACGTCGCGCGCCGCCAGCAGGTCCAGGTAATGCGTGGTCAGCCGGATGGCGTCGTCGCGCGCCGGCGTGTCGGCGGGCAGGACGCGCAGCTGCAGCGTCAGGCATTCGGCCAGGTTGCGTGCGCCGACCCCGGTCGGATCCATGTTTTGCAGGTGTTTGAGCGCAGTTTCGACCTCTTCGGGCTCGAGTTCCTCGAGTTCGTCCGCGAGACCGGCGGCAATGTCTTCCAGCGGCTGGGTAAGGAAACCGGCCTCGTCGAGGTCGTCGATCAGCGCGGCGACGATGGTTCGGTCGCGCAAGGTGAGCGGGCTGACGATCAGCTGGTTCAGCAGGTGCTCGCGCAGCGTCGCGCCGGAGACCGCGCCCTGCGCGTAATCGTTGTCTTCGTCATCGCCGCTGGCGCTGCTGTAGTCGTTCCAGTCGGCATCGTCGAGCGAGGTGGCCGGCTCGGATTCGTTGCTCGGTTCCGGCGCTGCCGCCGTTTCCGTGCCCTGTGTCTCGGCCTCGGCGGTATGGACCGGCGCTTCGGGCGGGGTTTCGTCCTCGTCCTCGCGCTCCAGCAGCGGATTGTCCTGCAGCATCTGCTCCAGTTCCTGGTTCAGTTCGAGCGTCGACAGCTGCAACAGCCGGATCGACTGCTGCAGTTGGGGCGTCAGGGTGAGGTGCTGACCGAGCTTGAGTTGGAGACTGTGCTTCATGGGATTTGACTACGGCAAAAATCGTGCCGGCTTGAGGCGAGTGTAGCGCGATTCGCGCTCGGCCTGAACTACAGGCGAAAGTTTTCGCCCAGATAAACCTTGCGCGCGTTGTCGTCCTCGATGATGCGATCCGGCGCGCCGCCAATCAGGACGCGGCCTTCGTTGATGATGTAGGCGCGGCTGCAGATGCCCAGCGTTTCGCGCACGTTGTGGTCGGTGATCAGCACGCCGATGTCACGCTCGATCAGAAAATGCACCAGTTTCTGGATATCGAGCACCGCAATGGGGTCGATGCCGGCGAACGGTTCGTCGAGCAGGACGAAGCGCGGGTTGATCGCCAGTGCGCGGGCGATTTCCACCCGGCGCCGCTCGCCGCCGGAAAGGCTGATCGCGGACGCTTCGCGCAGGTGGGCGATGTGCAGGTCTTCAAGCAGGTTTTCCAGGTGTTCCGCGCGTTCTTCAGCGGTGTATGGCTTGAGTTCGAGGATGGCCTGGATGTTCTCCTCCACCGTCATCTTGCGGAAGATCGACGGCTCCTGCGGCAGATACGACAGGCCCAGCCGCGCGCGCTGGTGGATCGTCATGTGGGTGAGGTCGTGCGTATCCAGGTGCACGCTGCCGCCGTCGGCCGCGACCAGCCCCACCACCATGTAGAAACAGGTGGTCTTGCCGGCGCCGTTGGGGCCGAGCAGGCCGACCACTTCGCCGCTGTTGACCTCGAACGAGACGTCGTGGACCACGGTGCGTTTGCCGTAGGTCTTGCGCAGATTGTGGGCCGAAATCTTGCTCATGGCTGGGGCGCGGCGGGTTGCTCGGCGCGCGGTTTCGGACGGATGACCGCGCGCACGCGGCCACTCGGGGTTTGCGCGTTGGGCTGGCCGACGACGGAGTAGAACGCGGTGTTGGCGTTGTAGGAAATCTGCGCCCCACGCAGCTCGTCGCCGCCGCGCCGCAGGCGTGCCTGGCCGATCAGTTCGAGCTGCCCGTTGACGCTGTCGTACTCGATGCGGTCGGAAAATCCCTCGATGTATTCCTCGCGGCCGTCGACTCTCTGGCGAAACGCCACCGGCCGGCCGGTGGCGCTGATCCGGTCGACGCCGTCCGCGTTCTGCGTCACCTGCACGTAATCGGCGCGCAGCATCAGCGTGCCCTGGCTGAGAATCACATTCCCCTGATAGATGCTGATCTTCTTGATGTCGTCGAGCGTGACCGTGTTCGCTTCGATGTTGACCGGCTTGTCGCGGTCGGCCTTCTCGGCATGGGCGGGCGAGACCAGCAGCGCGGCGTACAACGCTGCGGATAAAACGATTTTCAGTGTGGGCATGGTGTTCATGTTCTTCCAGAAATGTAGCGGGCATTCACCCGCCCTGTCAGCTTCATCATGCGTTGCTGGGCGTCGTACTCCATGCCGCCCGCACGCACTTCCAGCGTGTCGTCGCGCACTTCGACCGCACCCGGCGCGCGCATCTGGTCGCGCTCGGGAAACACCAGCAGGCGTCCTGTCTTCAGCGTCATCAGGGATTGCCCGGGGCGCGCCGCCCGCTCGACGACGACGTCGCCGCGCAGGTCCACTTCGCTGCCATCCGGAGAGACCGTGCCTTCACGCGCCACGGCGCTCACTTCGCCGGCCTCGTCGTTGATGCGGACGAAACGCGGCGCCTCCAGTTCGGTGCGCTTGCTGCCGGTGTAATGCTTGAGCCGGTCGGCAGACAGGCGGTATTGCGGCCGTCCCTCGAGGTCGGTGCGCAGCGCATCGAAATTTTCCATGATGCCCTCGGGTTCGGTCTGGTTTGCCAGCGTGCCCGGCGCCGGCGCCTGCACCGACCGTTCGATCCAGAAACTGAGCGCGGCCAGCAGCAGCAGCATGGCCAGGGGCAGCCACAGCGAGCCGCGTGCAATCATTTCAGATAGGGCGCCAGCGCGGCGTCCAGCGTGCCCTGTGCACGCATCAGGAATTCGCAGGCTTCGCGCACCGCGCCGTGCCCGGCCTCGCGCGTGGTGGTGTAGTGGCTGTGGGCTTTGACCAGTTCGGGTGCCGCCGGCACCGTGATCGCGAGCCCGGCGCGCCGCATCACCGGCAGGTCGACGACGTCGTCGCCCATGTAGGCGGTGACGTCGCAGTCGAGCTTGAGTTCGCGGCACAGCGCTTCGTAGACGATCAGCTTGTCGTGCGCGCCCTGATGGACGATCTCGATGCCGAGGTTTTTGGCGCGGTGCTCCACCACGCGCGAACGGCGGCCGGTGATGATGGCGAGCTGCACGCCGCTGCCGCGGAGCATTTTCAAACCGTGGCCGTCGAGCGAGTTGAAACCCTTGAATTCCTGGCCGTCGTCGGCCAGGAATAGTGTGCCGTCAGTCATCACGCCGTCGACGTCGAATGCGATCAGCCGGATTTTTTGCGCGCGGGCGAGCAGGGCGGCGGGAATCGAAACCGGCGTCATCACACCACCCCCGCCTTCAGCAGCGCGTGCATGTTGAGCGCGCCCACCAGGGTGTCGTTTGCATCGATCACCAGCAGGCCGTTGATTTTGAGCGTTTCCATTTTTTCCACCGCCGCCACGGCAAGTTCGTCCGCGCGGATCGTTTTTGGGTTGCGGGTCATCAGGTCGGCCACGCGCGCCTGCTGCAGGTCGAGCGTGTGTTCCAGCGCGCGGCGCAGGTCGCCGTCGGTGAACACGCCGGCCACGCGGCCAGCGGCATCGACCACGGCGGTCATGCCGAGTCCCTTTTGTGTGATTTCAAACAGCGCAGCCTTGAGCGAGGCGTCGAACGGAACCTGTGGCAGCGCATCGCCGCTTTGCATGATGTCGCGCACATGCACCAGCAGGCGGCGGCCGAGGCTGCCGCCGGGATGGGTGCGCGCAAAGTCGTCGGCTGAAAAACCGCGCGCGTCGAGCAGCGCCACCGCCAGCGCATCGCCCAGCGCCAGCGCCGCGGTGGTGCTGGCGGTGGGCGCCAGGTTGAGCGGACAGGCTTCCTTGTCGACCCCGGCGTGGAGATGCGCGTCGGCTTCGCGCGCCAGCGTCGAGTTCGGATTGCCGGTCATCGCGACGAGCTTGGCGCCGCGTCGCTTGATCAGCGGCACGATGCAGACGATTTCGCTGCTCTCGCCCGAGTTCGATAAAGCCAGCACCACGTCGTTGGGCGCGATCATGCCGAGGTCGCCGTGGCTGGCTTCGCCCGGGTGCATGAAAAAGGCCGGCGTGCCGGTGGATGCCAGGGTGGCAGCGATCTTGCCGCCGACGTGGCCCGACTTGCCCATGCCGGAGACCACGACGCGTCCGGTGCAGGCCAGCATCAGCGCCACGGCATCGGCAAAGCCGGCGTCGAGACGCGACGACATGACGCGCAGGGCGTCGGCCTCGATGTCGAGCACCTGGCGCGCGAGGGTGAGCAAATGTTCGGGACTGGGGGGCTGGGAGTGCATGGTCGGCAAGTATACTAAAGCCTGCCTATCCAACCGTGATTTACTCGATGCATGGCACGCTTCCGCTTGTACTGATCCTGCTGGTGGTCGCCGTGCTGGTGACCGCGGCCGCGCGCGCACTGCGCCTGCCGACCATGCTCGGCTACCTGGTCACCGGCATCGCCATCGGCCCCTTTGCGCTCGGCTGGATTCCGGACAGCGAGGAAGCGCGTTACCTCGCCGAATTCGGCGTGGTCTTCCTGATGTTCTCGATCGGCCTCGAATTCAGTCTGCCGCGTCTGATGACAATGCGCATGACCGTGTTCGGCTTCGGCGGCGCGCAGGTCGTGCTGACCATCGTGCTCACCGCCTTCATCGCCTGGCTGCTCGACCTGCCACTGCTGGCGGCGATCGCACTGGGCGGCATCATGTCGATGTCGTCCACCGCCATCGTCTCGAAGCTCCTGGCCGAGCGGCTGGAAATCCAGACCCCGCACGGACGCCAGATTTTCGGCGCGCTGCTGTTCCAGGATCTGGCGGTGGTGCCGCTGTTGATCCTGATTCCGGCCTTCGCCAAGGATGCCGACAACATGGGCTGGGTGCTCGGCCTCGCCGCGCTGAAGGCGGTGGTGGTGCTGGGCTTCCTGCTGTTCGTCGGCCAGCGCATCATGCGGCCGTGGTTCCAGTGGGTGGCGGGGCGCAAGTCGCCCGAGCTGTTCACGCTCAACCTGCTGCTGTTCACCCTCGGGCTCGCCTTTCTGACAGAAAGCGCCGGCCTGTCGCTGGCCTTGGGTGCCTTTCTCGCCGGCATGCTGATTTCCGAGACCGAATACCGCTACCAGGTCGAAGACGACATCAAGCCCTTCCGCGATGTGCTGCTGGGCTTGTTCTTCGTCACCATCGGCATGCGGCTCGACCTGATGCAGGTGATGCTGAACTGGGGCGATGTGCTGTTGCTGCTGCTGGCCATCGTGGTTGGCAAGGTGGCGCTGGTGGGCGCACTGGCCAAGGCCTTCGGCAGCAGCCGGCCTACCGCCGTGCGCACCGCGCTCGGGCTGGCGCAGGCCGGCGAATTCGGCTTCGTGCTGCTGGCGCAGGCGGCCGACCTGAAACTGCTGGGTGCCGAGATCACCCAGCCGGTGCTGGCGGCCATGGTGCTGTCGATGCTGATCGCGCCGCTCTTGATCCACCGCATGGATGCCATCACCCGGCTGCTTGCCGGCAGCGAATGGGCCGGGCGCGCCAAGCAAGTGCACGACATCGCGGTCAAGACCTTCGGCAAGGCGCAGCACGTGATCGTCTGCGGCTACGGCCGCAGCGGCCAGAACCTGGCGCGCCTGCTCGAGGCCGAGGGCATCAGCTTCGTCGCGCTCGACGCCGACCCCGAGCGGATTCGCGCGGTGGCAGCGTCCGGCGTCAGCGTCGTGTACGGCGACGCCAGCCGCCGCGAAGTGCTGGTCGCCGCCGGGCTTTCACGCGCGCAGGCCATTGTGGTGACCTACTCCGACCTGCATTCGAGCATGGCCATCCTGCGCCACGTGCGCGAACTGCGACCCGACCTCCCGGTGGTGGTGCGCACCATCGACGACACCCACATCGATGCGCTGAAAGCGGCCGGTGCGACCGAAGTGGTGTCCGAAGTGATGGAAGGCTCGCTGATGCTGGCCTCGCACGCGCTGATGCTGCTAGGGGTGCCGCTCACCCAGGTGCTGAAGCGGATCCGCGACGTGCGCGAATCGCGCTACGCGATCATGCGCGGCTTTTTCCGGGGCGCCTCGGACGCCGACAGCGAGCTGGACCAGCATGCCCAGCCGCGCCTGCATACCGTGCTGATCACGCAGGGCGCCGCGGCGGCAGGGCAGCGCCTGGACGCGCTGATGCTGGATGAATTACGGGTGGACGTGGTGGCGATTCGCCGCCAGGGAATCAAGGGGGTCGATCCGCAGCCCGACACTGATATCCGGGTGGGCGATGTGCTGGTGCTGCGCGGCGCCGCCGATGGACTGGCGGCGGCCGAATTCAGGGTGCTGCAGGGCTAGACCGGCAGCAATGGGCTTGCGTCAGGGGCGCATGCAGACGACATAGAAGTTGGAGCCGTTGTCGACATAGTTGACTGTGGGCGTTGTGGCGACCATTGCCGTGGCGCCACGCACTGAGCCGGTGATGGCGTTGCCATCGTCGAACTGGGTATCGATGGCCTGTGCAATCACGGCCGGCAGGTTATTGGTGCAGACCACGATGCCGGGCAGGCCGAAGGCGATGGTTTGCACGCCGGTAACGCCGCCCACGGCATTGGGCGGGTTGCTGTCGTTGACGGCGCCCCCCACCAGTCCCGCACGGCGCAGGTGCAGCCAGAACTGGCGCGACTCGTCGGCGGCAGTGGCGGTGTTGTAGGCGCCGGCAATTACGCCGTCGCCTACGGTACCGGTGCTGGGCGTAGGTGCGGTTATGGTCCAGCGTGCCGCTGCGCCGGCATCGTCGCCGGGCAGCGCCAGATAGCGGCCCTGATACAGGTTGATGGCGGCGGTCATCGACTGCAGGTCGTTCGACACGTTGCGGATGCGGCCTTGGGTGATAAGCTCCTGCCCCTTGAGGATGCCGCCAAGCAGCAGGCCGATGATCACCAGCACAATGGCGATCTCGATCAGCGTGAAGCCTGACTGGTGCCGCGGAAAATTGGGGTGGGACATGGTGAGTTGCTCCGTTATCGTCATTTGGTTTTGCCAATCCTGCAAAATACGTGCCAGTATGGGTCTCATGTCAACACATTGATAATCAATAACAAACAAGATAAATGTCCGCAAAAAACCCAGCTGAACTGACGAATGTGCAACGCCATTGTTGGAATTACATCAGGGTGAGTCGACCGGACGACACCCTCGCTGTGTGCGGGTGCCATGCCGTGCGTCGCTGCCGCGTGTCGTTTTGTGTCGACGTCCGGAATGCGCAGCGCCATGTCTGAGCGCGCTGAAACTGCTGCGCGCCCCGACGGGATGGCAGCGCTGATCGCGCGCTTCACCCGTGTGGCGCCCGAGCGCTGGCTGGCGCTCATGCTGCTGGCCCTGCATGTGGCGGTAGTGCTCGATGCCGACGCGACGGTGACGCGCGCTTTCCTGCTGGCGCATTACGGCCTGTTCCTGCTGTGGCAGCCGCTGGTGCGCAGCGAAACGCGCATCGAGCCGCGGCTGGCGGTGCCGGTGTTTGCGATGGCGGCCTTGCTGGTGCTGGTCGACAGCACCTGGGTGATGGCCTTGTGGCTGGCGATCCTGGCCGGGCTGGTGGGCGCGGTGGCGGCCTCGCAGCACGAGGGGCGACGGCTGGGCTACCTGCTGGCCCTCGCCTATCTGCTGGCGCTGCTACTGGCCTGGGTGCTGCCGCAAAGCCTGGGCGGCGCGGCGCTGCTGCCGGCGACGATGCAGACCGCGGCGCGCTATGGCCTGGCGCTGCTGCCGCTGATCATTCTGTTCCTGCCGGCGGCGCGGGTGCGGGGCGGGTCGTCCACGCTCGATTTCATTTACGGGCTGATGCTCTCGCTGCTGATCATGGTGATGGCGCTCGGCGTGTTCGCGGTGGTGGCGGTGGCCCAGGTGAGCTATGCCTGGGCGCTGGTGCAGACGCTGCTGGGCATGGCCGCCCTGCTGCTGGCGCTGTCGTGGCTGTGGAATCCACGCGCCGGTTTTGCCGGGCTGGGCCAGGTCACCTCGCGCTATCTGCTGTCGGTGGGGTTGCCCTTCGAAGGTTGGGCGCAGCGGCTGGCGACACGGGCCGAACGCGAGCGCGATCCCGAATCCTTCGTGCGCGATGCGCTGGCCGACCTGCACGAGCTGACCTGGATCCGCGGCGGTCACTGGCAGGCGGCGCGCGGCGAGGGGCGCTTCGGCGAGCCCGCCGAACACGGTATCAGCCACGATTTCCACGGCCTGACCGTCACCTGGCAATCGAGCCGTCCGCTGACGCCGGCGCTGGCACTGCATGTGCGCCTGCTGTCGCAGCTCCTGGGGTATTTTTATGCCGCCAAGGTGCGCGAGCAGACACTGCGCGAACAGGCCTACAGTCAGGCGATCCATGACACCGGCGCACGCCTGACCCACGACGTGAAGAACATCCTGCAGTCGCTGAAAACCCTGCTCGCCGCGGCCGAGACCGCCACCCCGGATGACAGCGAGCGCCTGCTTGCGCTGATTCGCCGCCAGCTGCCGCAACTGGCGGCACGCCTGTCGCAAACCGTCGACAAGCTGAAGCAGCCGGCCGAAACCGAGGCCGCCTACATGCCGGCGCAGGTGTGGTGGCGCGCGCTGCAAACCCGCTACGAACACGATGACGTGCGGTTTTTTGCCGAGGCGGTCGATGACACGCCGGTGCCGCAGGACTTGTTCGACAGCGTCGCCGACAACCTGCTGACCAATGCCCTGCGCAAGCGACAGAGCGAGCCCGGCGTGGCGATTGAAGTGCGGCTGGAATTGCAGCCATTGCTGGGCCTGACCGTTACCGACAGCGGCGCGCCGGCGCCCGAGCATGTGGCGCGCAACCTGTTCCTGAGCCCGGTGGCATCGGATTTCGGACTGGGGGTGGGACTCTATCAGGCCGCGCGCCAGGCGGCGCGCTCCGGGTTCCGGCTTGAGCTGCCGGAGAATCAGCCGGGACGGGTGACGTTCTGGCTGCAGGCTACGGTGGCGAATTTAGGGGACAGCCGTTCTGGCATAGCCGATTCTTGAGCGTATTGGGATGTAACCATACGATCAAATCGTCGAAATCGTCATCGAGCGGAGTGAGACTCACGAAATCCGTCTCTGTGCATGGGGCTGTCGGCACGACCAGATTTGCTCGTTCGCTGGCGGGTACTTGAGCCGGTGCCAGCGGCGTACCACCGCCCTTGTTTTGCGCGCCTCGACCATTTGGTCCGTGCGACACGACGACCACTGCAACTTGATGGGCGATGCCAGCATCGCTACAGTTTTGGCCTTTATGCACCTCCAGATCGCCAGGCGTATTGGAGTCGAACCCGGTATTAACGAGTATTAGCGACCTGTCGTTGGTGAAATCCCTTGTTACCGCGTAGGTAAAGCGATTTCCCCATGCATCGGCATTGTCCACACCCAAGGTGCGCCAGGGTAGTTTCCCGCGGGTGTTCAGACAACGCCCGGCATCACGACTGCCTTCGTCTCCTTCCGCTAAACCCGTGCCATCGTCAGGACAAGGTAAATAGGGTTGGCCGGCCGGTTGGCGCATGGCATAGCCAATGATCGCTTCTCGAATGGCATTCATGTCCGCACGGGTCTCGGCGATCCGCCGCGCCTGGATCTGTGCGGTCAGGGGAACGGCCAGCCCGCCGATCAGCAGGGTGACGATGACCAGCACGATGGCCAGTTCGATCAGGGAAAAGCCGCGTATCCGCTTCATGGGTTGGGCTCCTTGACGGCGGGCGCCGCGGGCGGGGCGGGAGCGGGGCGCAGCACCTGGTAGGGTTCGTAAACCCGCTCGTCGGCGCGGATCTGGCCGGGCTTCAGGCCGGGCACCCCGGCTGTGCCCGTCTGCGGCCGGCCGTCGACCCAGGCGGTGCCCTGACCGTCCGAGCGGATGACCACGCCATCGAAGCGCACCGGCGGCGCGCTGAACGCGGGCATGCGGGTCTCGACCCGGGTGACGTTGCGGGCGCGTGCAGCTTCCAGTTGCGCGCGTTGGGCGGGCGTATAGAACAGGCGCCCGGGATCGGCAGCGAGGCTCACGCCGCTGCCGGCCAGGGCCAGCAGACACACGGACAGCACAGCGAGACGATTGGGGCGCGGGCTCATTTGGCCTCCGGCGTATCAGCCATCACGGTATACCACAGCAGTTCGCATTCGGCGTCGAGTTCGGGGCGGTTGACAGGCTGCGGCGCGGTATCGCTGCTGCGGGTCAGGCGGCAGTGATCGACGCGGAACAGGCCGGCCGAACGGGCGCGCAGGGCATCGAGATAGCGCGGCAGGTCGGTCTCCACCAGCAGCGGCATCTTGATCACCATGCGGGTCTGCTTCAAGGGCAGGCCGCCGGCCAGCGCCGCCGGCGCAGCGGTGCGCGGCGACAGCGTATAGGTGAGTCCGTAAAGCCGGGCATCCTGATTGGCGAGTTGCGCGGCCTCGATCCAGGCAAGGCGGTTTTCCTCGCCGACGAATCCGCGCGCAACCAGGGCGTGATAGGCGCCCAGGTGCTGCTCGATCATGCGTGCCTCCGCCTGCCCCTGTGCCTGGCGCGCATGCGTGGCATCGAGCGCGGCCTGCTGGCGTTGCAGCTCGGCATGTGCTTGCGTGCGCTGCATGCTGCTCCAGACGATGCCCACGGCAGACAGCGTCACGGCAACAAGCAGCAACGCGATGCTGGTTTTGAGCGAGGCGAAGGGGGGCCGGGTCATCATGGGCGCACCTGCAGGTTCACGCTGAAACGGGTTTCCTCGGGCAATGCATTGCCCGTGGTCCGGCCGCTCAGCGTGGCGGTGGATGCGGTATTGATCGGGCTGCTCACGCGCTCGACCGACAGCACGCCGGGTGCGCTGGCCAGGGTGGCGACGAAGCCGTCGATGCGCTGCATGGCCGCGCGGTAGTTGCCGTCGAAATCGGCCAGCTGCGCATCGAGCGTGATGTCCGCGCTGCGGTCGGACAGTTGTGCCAGCGTCAGGACCTTGACCATCACCTCGGGATGGGCTGACAGCGCCTGCCCCAGCGGCACATACAGCGCGTTGAGATCGAACGGCGTCTGCTCGATCTGCTGCGCCAGCGCCAGGGTGTGGCCGAGCTGGTCGGGGCGGGTGGCAAGCGCGGGGAAATTCTTCACGATGGCGGCATGGCGGGCGTCGCCGCGTTGCGCTTCGGCCCCGATTTTCTGTGCCTCATTGAGCAGGTCCTGCGCATGCAGCCAGTAGCTGGCCGTCAGCGTGAGGCTGGCTGCGGCAATCAGGCCGGCCGCCCAGTGCAGGCCGCGCCGCCAGCGGAACTCGGTGTGTCGCTGCAGCAGTTCGGGTGGCGCCAGATTCAGCAACAAGGACTCGCCTGCAATCGCGGCCAGCGGCGCAACTTCCGGGGTGGCGGCGAGGTAGGCATCGGGAATTCGCAGCGCACGCGCGAGGCTGGCCATGTCGATCATCTGGACCCGAAACGCGGGGTCTGCATTGAGCGGCGCCTGCGCGCTGTCGAGCTGGCCGCTGGGATCGAGCAGCAGCACCTGCAGGCGCGCTTCGCGCGGCAGGATGCGCTGGCCGGTGAGGTAGAGCTGCGTTTTGGCGATTTCGTCGGCCGCGTTACCGGGAAACTGGGTCGGCGTGTCGCTGCCGATCAGACGCGAAAAGCGCAGCAGGCCGTTTTGATAGTAGGACAGCCGCAGGCTGTTGTTGAGGCGGCAGGCGAGCAGCACGTGCGGCTCCTGCGCGCGCAGCCTGGACAGCAGGTGCTGGTAGGCCACGGCCAGCGGCGTGATGCCGGCCAGCGGCACCTGTTCGCGGTGCAGCACGCTGAGCCAGGGTGTCAGCCATTCGGCATCGGGCAGCGCGGCCAGCAGGTAGCGGTCGTCGCGGCGGCCGGCCGTTTCGCGCGCCTGCCGCCAGGCGCCGGTGAAGCGCGCATTGCGGAACACCTGCTTGAGCTTGCGCGCCAGCAGTTCCGCGCGCGCGCGGCCCTGCACATGCGGCAGCACTTCGCTGCGGTAGTCCTCGTCGACGGTGTCGACCACCAGTAGCACCGGAAGCTGGGCATGGCGGACTACCAGCTGGCGGAAGGCCGCCAAGCCGGCCGTGTCGTTGGCATATTCGCCCAGCCAGTGCATTTGCCCGGGGCGCCAGTCGAGCACGCCAATCTGACGTGGTGTGGCAAGCAATATGAGGCGGTGATCGAACATGATCACAGCGGCAGATTCCCGATCAGGTCGTAAATGGGCAGCAGCACCGACACCAGGATGCCGCCGAGCAGCAGGCCGAGAATGGCGGTGAGCAGGGGTTCGAGCACCCTGAGGCCGTTCTCGATCGAATCGAGCACTTCGCGATTGTAGAAATAGGTCACGTTGTCGAGCGCCTCGTCGAGTGCGCCGGTGGTTTCGCCCACGCGCAGCATGCGCAGCACCAGCGGGGGGAACAGCGCCACCGACTGGAAGCTTTCGGACAGGCCGCGGCCGTCGGCGATTTGCTGCGCCGCGCGGCGGATGCCGCCGGCGATCACCCGGTTGCCGGCGACCATTTCACCCGCGCGCAGCGCATCGAGCACGGTGACGCCCGAGCGGTACATCATCGCCAGCGTACTGGTGAAACGCGACAGCGCGATCTTCTGCACGACCGGCCCGATGATGGGCAGCCGCAACTGGGTGCGATCCCACCATTCGCGCCCGGCCTCGCTCTGTTGTACCCACAGCGGCAGGCCGATGGCCGGAATCAGAATCAGCAGCAGAAAGACCAGCCAGTACGAACGCAGCGCGTTCGATATCGCCATCAGAATCAGCGTGGGCAGCGGCAGCACCACGCCCATGGTTTCCACCAGCGAGAGCACCTGCGGCACCAGATACACCAGCAGGAAAATGATGGCCGCGCCGACGACGGTCAGCACCATGGCAGGGTAAATCATCAGGCGCTTGGCCTTGGAGGCGACCTCTTCCTGCCACTTCAGCGATTCGGCCAGTCGATCGAACACGGCGTCCAGCAGACCGGTCTGCTCGCCCGCCCGCACGCTGTGCACGAACACCGCACCGAATACCGCGGGGTGCGCGGCCAGCGCCTGCGACAGCACCTTGCCGCCTTCCAGGTCTTCCAGCAGCGCAGTCAGCACATCGCGAAAGCCGGGCTTTTCCATGCTGTCGCGCAGGTCGCGCAAGCCTTCCAACAGCGGAATGCCGGCGCGGGTGATGTAGCGCATGTGGATGCAGAAGGTCACCAGGTCGCGCCGCGTCACGCGCTCGCGTCCGCTCGGCGCATATTGCCGCGACAGCTCGGCCAGCGTGATGAGATCGAGCCCCATGCGCTTCAGCCGCAGTTCGAGGTCGATGTCGTTGACCGCCGACAGCGTGCCTTTGACGCTGCGGCCGGTTTGATCGATGGCGCGGTAGTCGAAGAAGGGCATGGGTTAGGGGTGCCTCGCCAGGTTGTTCTGGTGTGCGACGGCTTCGCTTTTCGCCTTTGGGCGAGTCACTTTCTTTTGCGTGGCCAAAAGAAAGTAACCAAAGAAAAAGCCACCCCTGGTGTGTCGGCCTTCGGCTCCCCTGCGATGCTCGCCACCCGAGGCGGGGCTGGAACTCGCCCTGGCAGGGCACACACAACGTGCCCTGCTGCGGAGCTCAGACACCCAGCCCCTTTTTCCCTCGGCCGGCTGCGCTTCTCGGCGACACACAAGGGGCGCCCTTGCATGGGCCAGTGCTTGGCGAAGCGTGGGCATTACGCGTGAGCGGCACCCGGGGTTGTTCCCCTTCAGCGCTGCCGATTTGGCGTGTGCGGGCGGGAAAAAAGCGGAACCGTGTCCGAGCTCCGCAGCACGGGGCGTTTTGTGCCCCGTGCCAGGGCGAGTTGGTGGAGCGCCCGCACGCGCGCGCCAAATCGGGTACCCGCAGGGCAGCGATGTGGGGTCGCCTTTTCTTTGGTTACTTTGGAGAACATGCCTTGGCATGTTCGACCCTAAAAGTAGCGGCGAAGCAAAAGAAAGTAACTCGCCCAAAGGCGAAAAGCGAAGCCTCTGCTTATCCGCGAAAGGAAAAAATACCGCGAGCCCCATCCTCACACCCGCCCCGTCAAGTCCACCACCCGCGCCACTTCCGTCAACGACGTGATGCCATCCAGCACGCGCTTGACGCCATCCTCGGCCAGCGGGTGGTAGCCATGCGCGAGCGCGGCGCGGCGGATTTCGTGCAGGGGCGCATGGTTGGCCACCAGTTCGTCGAGCTCGGGGTCCATCCGCAGCAATTCGATCAGCGCCAGCCGCCCCCGGTAGCCCTTGTTGCTGCAGCGCGGGCAGCCGACAGGGCGATAGATCTGCGGCGGCTGGGCGATGTCGATGCCGAGGATGCGCGCCTCGTCTTCGTCCGGCGTGTAGGCTTCCTTGCAGTGCGCACACAGCTTGCGCACCAGCCGTTGCGCGACGACGCCGATGATGTTGCCCGACAGGATGCCGGGCTGGATGCCGATGTCCATCAGGCGCGGAAACACGCCGAGCGCTGAGTTGGTGTGCAGGGTGGTGAACACCTGGTGGCCGGTCATCGCGGCGCGGAACGCCATTTCGGCGGTGTCCTTGTCGCGGATTTCGCCGACCAGGATGATGTCCGGGTCCTGCCGCATGATCGAGCGGATGCCGTTGGCGAAATCGAGCTTGAGCGTTTCGTTGACCGAGCTCTGCCGCATCAGCGTGACCGGGTATTCAACCGGGTCTTCCAGCGTCATGATGTTGACGGTCTCGTTGTTCAGGTGCGAGAGCATCGAGTACAGCGTGGTGGTTTTCCCTGACCCTGTCGGGCCGGTGACGACCAGAATGCCTTCGGGGCGCGCCATCATCAGCTGCAGTTCGCGCAGCGCGTCGTCGGTGAAACCCATCTGCTCCAGCGGCATGATGGACTTTTCGCGGTCGAGGATGCGCAGCACCAGGTTCTCGCCGTGGATGCCGGGCTGGCTGGATACGCGGAAATCGATCGGGCGGCCGTTCAGCGTCAGCGACATGCGGCCGTCCTGTGGCGCGCGCGTCTCGGCGATGTTCATCCCCGACAGCACTTTAAGCCGCACCAGGATGCCCGGCCAGTAGGTCTTGTGCAGGCTGCGGATCTGCTCCAGCACGCCATCGATGCGGTAACGGATGCGCAGGAAGGCGTGCTCGGGCTCGAAGTGGATGTCCGATGATTCGCGCTTCACCGCGTCGGTCAAGAGCGCGCCGACCAGCCGCACCACCGGCTGGGTGTATTCCTCGGTCTCGGGGTTGAGGCTCGCGTAGTCGACTTCGCCGGTCTCGATTTCGCGCAGGATGCCGTCGAGCGAGAGGTCGAAGCCGTAGAACTTGTCGATGCATTCGAGCAGCTGCGCTTCGCTCGCCAGCAGCGTGTCGATTTCGAGCTGGCCGCCGAGCGCGGCTTTCAGCTGGTCGAGCGCGACGACGTTGAACATGTCGGTGGTCGCCAGCGTCAGCACGTTGCGCGCGGCATCGTGCGCGATCGGCAGCAGGTGGTGGCGACGGGCGAACTCCTCGGGCACCAGCTGCAGCGCCTCGGGGTCGGCCACCACCTGGGTGAGGTCGATGCCCTGGCTGCCGAGCGCATTGGCGAGCTGGTCGCGCAGCACCGCCTCGGTCATGAAGCCCAGCGCCACCAGCTGACGGCCGATCGGCAGGCCGGTCGACTTCTGTTCCTTCAGGCCGATGCGCAGCTGGTCGAGAGTGATGAGCCCCTGCGAAACCAGGGTTTCGCCCATCCGGAGTTTTTTTCTGCGCTCCATACGATTGCGCTTAACGAACCGACTTCAGCTGCCGCACGCGCGCTTCGGCCTGCGCACGGTCGAAGCGGTGCGCACTGCCGCTGGTAAGCGCCTTTTCGTAATACGTCAGTGCGGCCGGATGCTGGCGCAGCTGGTCGAGGCTGACCGCCAGGTTGAAGGCGTAATCGGCATTGCCCGGTGCACCGCGCAAGGCCTCGAAGTAAGCTGCCTGGGCGTCGTTCCAGCGCGACTGCTCGGCGTACAGGTTGCCTAGGGTCTGATAAAGCTGCGGGCTGGGGTCGCGCTCGATCAAAAGCTTGAGCCGGCTTTCGGCGGCCTGACTGTCGGTATTGCCGAGCAGATCGAGCAGCGCGCCCTGCGCGGTGGCATTGCGCGGGTCGCGTTCAAGGACTTCGCGATACAGCAGCTGCGCTTCGGCGTCGCGGTTCTGCACGCTGGCGATCGTGGCCAGTCCCAGCAGCGCATCCACGCTGCGGGTGCGGGCGGCGGCCTGGGCGTAGAGCCGCTCCGCCTCGGCCAGCGCGCCGCGCTGGTAAGCCGCATAGGCCTGGTTGAGCACGTTGCTGTGCACGTCGGCCTGCAGCAGCAGCGGCGCGGTGGGTGCGGGGCTGCGCGCCGGCGACGTGCTGCGCGGCAGATTGCGCGCCGGCGGAGCCATCGCAGGTGCGGGCTCGGCCGCAAGGCTGGCCGCTGGCGCTGGTGCTTGTGCGGGTGTAGCCGGTGCAGCTTGAGGCGTGGGTGCGGGCTCGATCGCGACAGCAGGGGGCGACGCGATTCGCACCGGCGCAGGGGTGGGTGCGACAGCGGGTGTGCTGTCGATCGGCGGGGCAACCACGACGGCAGCGGGCGGCTGCAGCGCGAAGTAGAGATAGATGCCGTAGCCCAGCGCCACCAGTGCGGCCAGCAGCGCGACGAACGGCACCAGCCTGAACTGCGGCCAGCGGAAGTTGCGCGCGCGGCGCGGCGCATCGGATGAAAGCCCGTTGCTGCCGAACAGCAGACCGGGCGGCTCCACCCATTCGCGCGCCTGGGCCGCGCCGGGCGCAAGCGGCTCGAGCTCCAGGTCGCCGTCGGCCTGGCCGTTGGGTGTGTTCCCCGTACGGCCGCCCTGGGCGGCCTCGGCCTGCTTCAAGGCCTTGAGCAGCAGACTCACGGCGAACTCCGCACGTGGGTTTCAATCAGCGCGCACTCCGCGCGCCAAGCGCTATTCATTGCGCGCTCCGCGCGCTGGGCAGCAGCCGTTGAAACTGGCGCAGCTCCTCGCTTTCCAGCGTGGGGTTGGAGACGACGATGGGGCGCAGAAAGATCACCAGTTCGGTCTGGCTGTTGATCCGTTCGTGCTGACCGAACACCGCGCCGATGCCTTCCGGACGCGACAGGCCCGGCAGGCCGTCGCGCGCGTTGTTGCGGTCGTCCTGGATCAGGCCGCCGAGTATCACGGTCTGGCCGCTGCGGATTTGCAGCAACGATTCCATCTCGCGCACCTGGATGATGGGCACCTGGTTCGGGAAGGCTGCCGGGATGCTGGGATTGGGATCCCTGACGAAGCCGACATTGCGCGAGATCGTGGGCCGCACAGTCAGCGAAACCATGCCGTTCTCGTTGATCTGCGGTGTCATCGTCATCACGATGCCGACCGGGACGGTTTGCGGCGTGGTGGTGAAGGTCGTGGTGGTGTTATTGGCATTCTGATTGGTATCAGCCTTGACGGTGAAGTACACCAGGTTGTCGACCACCTTGAGCAGCGCGGTCTGATTGTTCAGCGCCATCAGCTTTGGGCTCGACAGCACCTTGGTGTTGCCGAAGGATTCCAGCAGGTCGATCGCGGCGGTGAAGCCATTGCTGCCCGACTTGGTATAGGTGGCCTGGATGAAGGGCGTCAGCGTAGCGGCCAGCGCATTGGTGCCGCCGCCGAGGGTGTTGATGGACCAGCCGGTCGCGCCTTGCAGCGCTTTCGACCAGTCGATGCCGGCGCGGTACTGGTCTTTCAGGCTGACCTCGACGATGGTGGCCTCGATCAGCACCTGGCGCTGCGCGGACTGCATCACGCGGTCGAGATACTGCTGCACCAGCTCATGCTGCTTGGCGGTGCCCAGCACGCTGACGGTGCCCGCCACCGGGTTGGCCGCGACGTCGTGGGTGCCATCGCCCGCGGGCTGGTCGGCAAACGCCGCGGTAAACAGGCTGGCCGCGCCCGCGCCGGCCTTGCTGGCGGCCTCGGCCTGCGACACGCGCTCGGCGCGCGCGCGTTTTTCGGCATCCAGCCGCGCGGCGCGTTCCTCGGTGTTTTGGGTGACCGCGCGGGTGCCGGCGAGAATGGTGCGGATGTTGTCGGCGAGCACCGTCCACAGGTCGTTGTTGGATTCGCTGGACACCGTGGTGGTGGAGGAATTTCCGCTGGCCGAACTGCCAGCCCCCCCAGTACCGGTGCCGATGCCGCCCCCGCCGGTGCTGGCGATCTGCGCCGCCACGCCGACGCTGGACGTGGTGTTGCGCGCCACGTTGACGTAGTTGACCGCATAGGTCTTGACGTAGGGGGTGTCCGGCATGATCGACACGGTGCGGCCGTTCATTTCGTAGCGCAGATTGGCCTGCCGCGCGATGCGCTCGAGGATCGCGGGCAAGGGTTCCTGTACGGCGTTGAGCGAGACGTTGCCGGCAATGCCGGGATGCAGGTCGATGTTGTACTGGGTGTCGCGCGCGATGGAAAACAGCAGGTCTTTCACCGGCACGTCGTTGACCACCACGGTGTAGGTCGGGACCGGGGCGCTCGGTCGGGGCGGCGGCAGCGCGGGGGCGGCGCGCACCGGGGCGGGAGGCGGCGCCAGTTCGACGGGCTGGCTGGGCTGGCTGATGTGGCCGGCCGAGGTGTCGAAAGCCTGTGGCGGCACGCAACCCCCGATCAGCAGCAGGCCGGCCAGCGGCAGTCCTGTCCATCCGGAGCGTTTCAACACAGCATTCATCGACGAGCCCTTATCCTGTTGGCAAGACTACAGTGCGCATTTTGCCGACCGTGCGCAGAAACGGGTCGCCGACGGGCGAGGGTGGGAGCGTGCGCAGGACCGCCAACGCCGCCTCGCGATCGGGAAATTCGCCCGCCAGGATCATCCAGGCGGGGCTGCCCTGGCTCAGACCGTGCAGCACCCGGACAGGTTGCGGGGTGGTGGCATCGAGACTTTTCAATAATACGGCTGCGCGGGCGGCATCTTTAGTCGAAGCCAGCTGGATGACATGGGTCCCGGGCGCGGCGCTGGCCAGCCAACGCTGGGTTTGCAGCGCCCGCTCGGCGAGCGTCGGTTCGGCGACGGGCGCCGGCGCCGCCGGCGACACCGCGGCGGCAGGCGAGACGGGCTGCGGCATGCCGGGCGACAGCGTAGGCCAGGCGAGCCATGCCAGCAGGCCCAGCGCGGCGGCCGCCGCGATTCCACCGGCTGCCAGCCACAGGCGTCGTTGGGACGGCTGCGAGCGTGATGGAAGCGGCATTTCGGCATCGCCGGCGGCGGCTTCCAGGTGCGCCGGGGCGAGGCTGTGGGTTTGCCCGGCGTAGGCCGCCAAGAGCGTTTTGTCGGCCAGCACGTTGATACGGCGCGACAGGCCGCCCGAAAGCTGCGCCATGCGCGCGATCAGCGGTGGCGGAAACAGGTCGGGACCGCGATAGCCGGCCACCGCCAGCCGCGCGCGCAGGTAATCGGCGATTTCGGCTTCGGCCAGCGGCGACAGGTTGAGGCTCAGCGTGATGCGGTCCTTCAGCTGGCGGATGCGCGGCTCGGCCAGATGCACGTCGAGCTCGGGCTGGCCGAACAGCACGATCTGCAGCAGCTTGTCGGTGGCGGTCTCCAGATTGGTCAGCAGGCGCAGGAACTCGAGATGGTCGAGCGCAATGCCCTGTGCCTCCTCGACGAACACCACCACCCGGCGTCCGGCCTGATGGCGTGCCAGCAGACTGGCGTTGAGCTGCGCCAGCCGGGCCTGCCGGCCGTCGGCGGGCGCCTCGCCGAGATCGGCCAGAATCGCCGCCAGCATGTCGTCCGGGTCGAGCGTGGGATTGCCGAGATAGACGCTGTCGATCGTGTCGGGCAACTGCGCCACCAGCTTGCGGCACAGCATGGTCTTGCCGCTGCCGACTTCGCCCACCACCTTGATGATGCCCTCGCCCTGGCCGATGGCGTATTGCAGCGCTGCGAGGATTTCGCCGCGCTGGCCCCCCGCATGCCAGTACTCGGTGTTCGGCGTGATGCGGAAGGGGGCTTCTTTCAGACCGAAAAATTCAAGGTACACGGAGGGGGATTATTCAGTTCCGTACGTCTGCATACGGCTATAGAGCGTGGTGCGGTTGATCCCCAGCAGCTTGGCCGCCTGCGACAGATTGCCGTGGGTCATGGTGAGCGCGGCCTCGACGTAGGCTTTTTCCCATTGCCGCAGGGTGGCGTCGAGGTTGAAGTTGGCCAGCGTTTGCAACTGCTTGCGCGCCATGTCGATCAGCGCCTTGCTGTCGCTGGCAAGCGGGATTTCCTGCGGATAGGCCTGGTCGGTATCGAGTTCGGTTTCCAGTTGCTGAACGTCGACCGCCATGCCGGGGTATTTGGTGGTGAGGCGGATAGCAATGTTGCGCAGTTCGCGCACGTTGCCAGGGAAGTGATAGTCCGCCCACAGTTGCTGCGCGCGCGTATCGAGCGTGAACGGCTGGCTCTTGGCTTCGCGCGCGTAGAAATCGCGGAAGTGGTCGAGCAGGGTGAGCTTGTCCTCGCCCATTTCCCGCAGCGGCGGCACCGCAATGGAAAACACCGACAGCCGGTGGTAGAGGTCGGCGCGGAAGCGGCCGGCCTTGATCTCGGCGCGCAGGTCGCGGTTGGTCGCGGTGACCACGCGGGCGTTGGAAAAGCGCGGCTGGGTTTCGCCGACGCGCTGGTATTCGCCGTTTTCCAGCACGCGCAAGAGCTTGGCCTGCAGTTCCAGCGGCAGTTCGCCGATCTCGTCGAGGAACAGCGTGCCGTTCTCGGCTTCCTCGAAATAGCCGGCACGCGCGCTGGTGGCGCCGGTGAAGGCGCCCTTGGCGTAGCCGAACAGGGTCGGCTCGACCAGCGTCGGCGAAATCGCTGCGCAGTTGAGCGCCAGATAGGGCTTGGCCGCACGTGGCGACAAGCTGTGCAGGCTGGAGGCGACGCGCTCCTTGCCGCTGCCGGATTCGCCCTCGATCAACACCGGGAAGGGGGCGGCGGCGTACTGCTTGATCTGCTCGCGCAGCTTGTCCATCGCCGGGCTGGCGCCGACGATGCCGGAATCCTTGACCGGCGTTGGCACCTTGTCGGCGCTGCGCTCGGCATCCTGCACCAGCAGGGCGTTGAACAGCAGCGACTTGAGCCGCTCGGGTTCGCATGGCTTGGCGACGAAATCGATCGCGCCGAGCGCACGCGCGTGGCGCGCGTTGGCCTCGTCGCTCTGGCCCGACAGCACCAGGATCTTGATGCTGGGCGAGATGCCGAGCAGGTCGGCGATCAGGGCAAAGCCCTCGTCCGGCTTGTGTGGCTGCGGCGGCAGACCGAGGTCGACCAGCGCCAGTTGCGGCGGCTCATCCAGCTGCATCATCAGGCTCTTGACCTGGGCTCGCGACTCGGCGGCCGAGATCTCGAAGTCCTTGCCCAGAACGTAGGTAAGCGTGTCGGAAATCAGCGGGTCGTCATCGACGATCAGCAGGCTCGGTTTGTTGGTTTGGGACACATATCCTCCAGGTCCAATGGTGTCGCGACCGCGCCTGCTCTCGGGGAGAAGGGGATTATTGTGCGCGTGTCGGATTTTCGACGATTGTGCCAGAGGAACGCTGAAAGTTAAACCAGCCCGTGCGGCTGGCGGCGTCAGCCGGGCTGGGGAACCACCGTGACGCGCATCCAGCCCTCGCTGTGCTCAATCGGATTGCCCAGCGTGATGAGCCGGGGCTGGCCCATGCCGCGCAGTTCGGCGGTTTTGCCCGGCATGAAATGCACGGGGTCGAGGATGAGGCTGTCGGGGGTGCCGTCGTTGCGGGCCAGCAACAGGCTGGCGTGCGGCAGCCCCCCGCCGTTGCTGTCGAAACCGTCTACCAGATAACCCGACGGCGAGATTTCGTAGAGCGTGACCAGGGCGGGCGGCTCGCGCAGCGTTTCGACCCCGATCGAGCTGGTATCGTCGTTGATGCGCGAAATGCGGCGCACGATGCCGATTGCCCAGATCCGGGCGTCGTGCGGCTTGATGCCGATCAGGGCGCCGACCCGCAGCCAGTCCCGGTCGCGCGATTCCACAATGGCGCCGTAGCCGCATTCGCTTTCGTCGTGCATGACCCAGCGTTCGACGTCGGGCGAGACCGCGACGGTCGGAACATGCAGGTGCGAGACGCGTTCGCGGGTGCGGTCGGTGATGAAGCCATACACCTGCACATCGTCGACTTCGCTGTAGCTGAGTCCAGTGCCGTAGGGCGATGCGGTCCCGCTTTCGCTCGCCTTGAGTTGGTTGACGATGGCGTTGATGCCGTGTGCCACGTCGACCAGGCGCTTGCTTGCCTCGCGCGGCGCGCGGCGTTGCTCGCGGGTGGCGAGCGGTGCCCACTGGTGCAGCAGGTGGTGCAGCAGTTCGAGGCTTTCGCTGGTGCGTGCGCCGCTGGTCAGGCCCAGTTCCGAAGGCGCGATGTGCCCGGCGCGCAATGAGGTTTGCAGTTCGTCCAGCTTCTGCAGCAGCCCGGCCGTGCTCCAGTAGCGCAAGGGCTTGTCGTCGTTGGGCTTGCGGACATGGCGCGGCCCGTGGTCGGCCGACAGGTCGATGTAGAAAGTGTGGGTATCGGACGCGAAAGCGGTATCCAGGCTCAGCGAGTCGTGCCAGCCGCACAGCCAGCGGTCGAGCAGGTCGAGCTGGCGCGGGTAGAGCGTACCGGAGTTGGCCAGGTCGACCATCAGGATATGCAGATAGGCCGTTTCGCAGTTGCAAGTTGCCGCGTCCTCGGGATACACCCGCTGCGGTAGCCGGTGGAACTGCCCGGTTTCGGCGACGCGATACAGATTGTGCAGGCGCAGCCACAGTTTCTCGCTTGCCGGCAGGTAGCGGATCGCGCGCCACTTCAGCAGCTGGCCCATGGCGCGGATCGCGCGCAGCGTGACCAGCTGGATGTCGGCATCGTGCGGTGTCTTGCCTACTCCCTGGGTGAGATGCAGCACAAAGGCGTGGTAGCCCCGCGCCACTTCCCAATAATGGCCGTACACGGCGTGCCAGAGCTGGCTTTCCAGCGAGCGCGACATGCGCGGGTTGCGCAGGTATTGGCGCACCAGGGTGTCCTGCAGGTCGCTCGCCTTTTCGTCGAGCAACATGAAAATCATCAGTCGATCGCGCGTGTACTTTGACGAATTTTCCGCATTGAAGCGCTTGAGTTCCTGACAGATGGCCTGCTGAGCCTTGAAGGCGTCGCCGACCGGCAGATTCTCGATCCAGCGTATCGCTGCGCGCGGACTGGCCTGCGGATTGTCGCCTCCGGTGCCGAAAGGCACGAGTCGGGAAAGGTGCGAAGCAAGTTTGGCGGCCAGTGAACTCATCGTCTCAGTCTATCTATCGCAGGGATCGGAATGCATGCATACGTGCATGGCACGGATGATCGTGCAAAAACTGTTCCAACAGGTCAAGACAGCCTGCCTTGTACCCAAGCGGGCACCGAGGCGAGGGCCGCCGGCAAGGCGCCCGGCGCGTTGCCGCCGGCCATCGCCATGTCCGGTTTGCCGCCGCCCTTGCCGCCGACCTGAGTGGCGACATGGTTGACCAGATCGCCGGCCTTGATGCGGCCGGTCACGTCGGGCGTCACCGCGGCGATCAGGCTGACCTTGCCGTCGGCCACCGTACCCAGCACCAGCGCGCAGGATTGTAGCTTGTCGCGCAGCTTGTCGGCGGTCTCGCGCAGGCCCTTGGCGTCGACGCCGTCGAGTAGCGCCGCCAGCACGCGCACACCGGCGACCTCGACGGCCTGCTGCACCAGTTCGTCGCCCTGGCTGGAGGCGAGCTTCGACTTCAGGCGGTCGAGCTCCTTTTCCAGCGCGCGGCTGTGTTCCATCAATTGGGTCACGCGCTCGGCCGCTTCCGCCGGGGTGGCCTTGACCAGTTGCGCAATCGCGCCGAGGTTCTTTTCGGTTTCGCCAAGGTAGCTGAGCACGCCGGTGCCGGTGGTCGCCTCGACCCGGCGGATACCAGCGGCGACGCCGGTTTCCAGCAGGATCTTGAAAGCACCGATGTCGCCGGTGCGCGTAACGTGGGTGCCGCCGCACAATTCGCGCGAACTGCCGATGTCGAGCACCCGCACCTCGTCGCCGTATTTCTCGCCGAACAGCATCATCGCGCCGGTCTTCTGCGCCTCGTCGATCGGCATCACGCGCGCCTGGGTCGCGGTGTTGGCGAGGATCTCGGCGTTGACGCGCGCTTCCACTTCGCGGATTTGCGCGGCGCTCATCGGGCTCGGCTGCACGAAGTCGAAGCGGGTTTTTTCAGCATCCACCAGCGAGCCCTTCTGCTGCACGTGATCGCCCAGCACCTCGCGCAATGCCTTGTGCATCAGGTGGGTGACCGAGTGGTTGCGCATGGTGCGGGCGCGCGCGTCTTCGTCGACCCGCGCGAGGACAGCGTCACCGAGCGTCAGCGAGCCGGTCTTCACCACGCCGTGGTGGCCGAATACCTGCGCCTGAATTTTCAGCGTGTCCTCAACTTCGAACACGCCGTGGGTGCTCTGTAGCGCGCCGCGATCGCCGACCTGGCCGCCGGACTCGGCATAGAAGGGCGTGTGATCGAGCACGACCACGCCGAGTTCGCCTTCCCTGAGTTCGTTGACCGCGGCGCCGTTCTTGTAGAGCGCGAGCACGGTGGCGTCGCGCGTCAGCGTGTCGTAGCCGTGGAAGGTGGTCGCCGCGCCCGCGTAGTCCAGCCCGGCGCCGAGCTTGAACTTGCCGGCGGCGCGTGCCTGGTCCTTTTGCCGTTGCATCGCGGCGTCGAATGCGGCGGTGTCGACGTTCACATTCGCCTCGCGGCAGATGTCGGCGGTGAGGTCGAGCGGGAAGCCATAGGTGTCGTGTAGCTTGAACGCCAGTTCGCCGTCGAACACGCCGCCGGCGGGCAATGTCTTCAGCGTGGTTTCGAGGATGCCCATGCCGTGCTCAATGGTCTCGAAGAAGCGATCCTCTTCCTGCCGCAGGATGTCGGTGACGCGCGCCTGCGCCTTCATCAGTTCGGGGTAGGCGTCGCCCATCACCGTCGCGAGGTCGGGCACGATGCGATGGAAGAAGGCGGTGCGCGCGCCCAGTTTGTAACCATGGCGGATCGCGCGGCGGATGACGCGGCGCAGCACGTAGCCGCGCCCCTCGTTGCCGGGAATGACGCCGTCGACGATCAGGAAGGAACAGGCGCGGATATGGTCGGCAATGACCTTGAGCGAGTTGCTCGCAAGATCGCTGGTTTGCGTCTCGCGCGCGCCGGCGGCGATCAGCGCCTGGAACAGGTCGATTTCGTAGTTGGAATGCACGTGTTGCATCACCGCCGAAATGCGCTCCAGCCCCATGCCGGTGTCAACGCTGGGCTTGGGCAGCGGGTGCATCGTTCCGGATTCATCGCGGTTGAACTGCATGAACACGTTGTTCCAGATTTCGATGTAGCGGTCGCCGTCTTCATCCGGGGAGCCGGGCGGGCCGCCGTAAATGCCCTCGCCGTGGTCGTAGAAGATTTCGGTGCAGGGACCGCAGGGGCCGGTGTCGCCCATCGCCCAGAAGTTATCGCTGGCGTAGCGCGCGCCCTTGTTGTCGCCGATTCGAATGATGCGATCCTTAGGCACGCCGATGTCGTTGTGCCAGATGTCGTAGGCCTCGTCGTCTTCGGCGTACACCGTGACCCACAGCTTTTCGGTCGGCAGCTTCAAGACCTGGGTCAGGAATTCCCACGCATATTTGATCGCGTCCTGTTTGAAATAGTCGCCGAAGCTGAAGTTGCCCAGCATCTCGAAGAAGGTGTGGTGGCGCGCGGTGTAGCCAACGTTTTCCAGGTCGTTGTGCTTGCCGCCTGCGCGCACGCAGCGTTGTGACGACACCGCGCGGGTGTAGGCGCGTGTGTCCTGGCCGGTGAACACGTCCTTGAACTGCACCATGCCGGCGTTGGTGAACAGCAGGGTCGGGTCGTTGCCCGGCACCAGCGGGCTGGAGGGAACAATGGTGTGGCCCTTGGAGGCGAAGAAGTCGAGGAAGCTCTGGCGGATGGCGCTGCTTTTCATTTTTAAGGGGCTTTTGCGTGAACGGCGGACAATAAGCCATTGTATCCGTTAAAGTTCCGCCCTTACAGGCGTTTGGGGCAGGCAACATGGACGAAGCTGAAGTCATCGCGGCCATGCGGGAATGGATCGACAAGGCGGTCATCGGGCTCAACCTGTGCCCGTTCGCCAAGGCGGTCTACGTGAAGAACCAGGTGCGCTTCGTGGTCAGCACGGCCCGGCATCTGGACGGCCTGCTGGAAGACCTCGACCGCGAGCTGGATTTTCTCGCTGCCGCCGATCCCGAAGCAGTCGATACCACGCTGTTGATCCATCCCACGCTGTTGCCGGACTTTCTCGATTTCAACGATTTCATGCAGCTGGCCGAGGCCGCCATCGACGAGCACGGGCTGGACGGCGTGATCCAGATCGCCAGCTTCCACCCACGCTTCCAGTTCGAGGGCACCGCGCCCGACGACCTCGGCAACTACACCAACCGGGCGCCATACCCGACCCTGCATCTGTTGCGCGAGGCCAGCATCGCGCGCGCAGTGGCGGCCTTCCCCGAGGCCGAGACGATCTATCAGCGCAATATCGAAACCCTGCAGAACCTGGGGCTGGCGGGCTGGCAGGCCTTGTGGCGCAAGCCCTGACGGGTGCGCCAGGTCAGCCTTCCCGTTTGAACAGCAGGGCGACATTCGGGCAGGGGATTTCACATGCCCAGCCATGCTGCCGGGCCAGATGATGAAACGTCGCGGGCCGATAGAACACCACATGAGTCGGATCGCGCCGGTAATGCCAGTCGGCAAAGCGCGTGTCGTCGGTCAGGAAAGCCGTCATCACGGCCAGCACGCCGCCGGGCTTCAGCAGCTGTTCGAGCCGCCTGAATTCATCGGCGGGATGGTGAAAATGCTCGGTCACTTCGGTGCAGGAGATGAAATCGTAGGCCTGGGCAAGCACGGTCGCATCGTCGAAGTAGAACGGGTCGTACAGCGCCACGATGTGCCCCGCCTCGCGCAGCATGGCCGCCAGTACCGGCCCCGGTCCGCAGCCGTAGTCCAGCCCGTGCTGCGCGGGGGGCAGGCGGTCGAGGAGCGGCCTGGCCAGATGCCCGAGGAAGCCGCGATACGCAGCGTCATCCGGTTCGTTGCAATGCAGGCGGTATTGCGCCGCTTCGGTGGCGGCGTCCGGGCGCTGCGCGGGGTCGAGAAAAGTCGCCTCGCAGTCAACGCAGCGCCAGTAGTCGCGCGCGACGACGTGGAGAAAGAATCGCGCTGACGCGGCTTCGCAAACCGGGCAGCGCATCAGGCCGGTGGCACAGGGCAACGCATCGCCCCGTTCATTTCAGGGCATTGCCGACGACCTCGGCGACGTCTTTGGCCAGGTTCTCGCAGCGCGCGATTTGCTCCAGCGCAGTCCGTGCGTGGTCCTGCCGCACGGCATCGAACTGGCGCCAGCGGTCGAAGCTGCGCGCCAGACGCGACGCCACCTGTGGATTGATCGCCTGCAGCTCGATAATGACATCGGCCGCCAGCGCGTAGCCGCTGCCGTCGGTCGCGTGGAAATGACGCGGGTTGGCGGCGCAGAAGCTGCGCACCAGGGCGTAGACCTTGTTCGGATTCTTGAGGTCGAAGGTCGGGGACTGCATGAGTTCTCGCACCCGTGCCGCGGTGCCGGGCAGACGCGACATCGCCTGTACCTGCAGCCATTTGTCGACCACCAGTGCTTCGTCGTGCCAGCGCGCGTAGAACGCTGCCAGCGCGGTTTCGCGTTCGGGCAGGTCGAGGTTGGCCAGCGTCCCGAGCGCGGCGATGACGTCGGTCATGTTGCCGCCGGCTTCGAACTGGGCCAGCAGGCGCGGCATCACGGCGTCGCGCAGATAAGCGTTGTCGCTTTCGGCCAGATAGCCGAGGCAGAGATTGCGCAGGGCGCGGCGGCCAACCTGGGCGCCGTCCGCAGCGTAGGGTTCGGCCGGGGAGAGCGTGGTCCACACGGTCTCGAAGCGGTCGCGCAATTGCATTGCTAGGTGGCGCCGCAGGCTGACACGTGCACGGTGGATCGCCTCGGGGTCGATGATCTGACCGCGACCGGCTACGTCCTCGGCCAGCACTTGCTCGGCCGGCAGCACCAAGGCTTCGGCGGCGAGCGCAGGGTCGTGGGTGAGGCCGGCGTCGAGCACGCGGCCGCAGGCGGCGACGAAGTCTGCGGGGATCCAGCCGGCACCCTCGCCACCGGCCGCGATGCCGGCGAGCAGCACGCGGGTGGCGAGGCGCTGGCCTGCTTCCCAGCGGTTGAACGCGTCGGCGTCGTGCGCCATCAAGTGGGCGAGTTCGGCATCGGCCTGTTCGAACTCAAGCTGCACCGGCGCGGAAAAGTCGCGCAGCAGCGAGGCGACCGGCGCCGCCGCAATGTCCTCGAAAACGAAGGTCTGGGTTGCGGCGGTGAGCGACAGCACGCGCGTGGAGCCCCGCGGCGCGGTCTCGTTGGCGAGGCGCAGCGGGGCATCCGTGCCGTCGGGCAGCACCAGGCCGAGCGCCACCGGAATGTGCAGCGGGCCTTCGACGATTGGCATGCCCGCCTCCGCCAGGCGCTGTTCGTAGGCGGTGGGTGCGAGGCTTTGCGCGAGGGTGAGCGTGTAGCGACGGGCCGCTGCATCCCATGCCCCCTCGGCCTTGAGACGCGGCGTGCCGGCACGGGCATACCAACGGCGGAACTGGGTGAGGTCGACGCCGGAGGCATCCTGCATGGCGGCGACGAAATCCTCGCAGGTGACGGCCTGGCCGTCGTGGCGCTGGAAATAGAGGTCCATGCCTTTGCGAAACCCTTCGCGCCCAAGCAGCGTGTGGATCATGCGCACGACTTCGGCGCCCTTGTTGTAGACCGTGGCGGTGTAGAAATTGTTGATTTCGGCGTAGGACGCCGGGCGCACCGGATGCGCCATCGGGCCGGCGTCCTCGGGAAACTGGCCGACGCGCAGGGCGCGCACTTCCTGGATGCGGGTGACGGCGCGCGAGTGCGTGTCGGCGCCGAACTCCTGGTCGCGGAAGACGGTGAGGCCTTCCTTCAGCGACAGCTGGAACCAGTCGCGGCAGGTGACGCGATTGCCGGTCCAGTTGTGGAAATACTCGTGGCCGACGACGCGGTCGATGTTCTGGTAGTCGGTATCGGTCGCGGTGTCGGGGCGGGCCAGCACGTACTTGGTGTTGAAGATGTTGAGGCCCTTGTTCTCCATCGCCCCCATGTTGAAGTCGCCCACCGCAACGATCATGTAGTGGTCGAGGTCCATTTCGAGGCCGAAGCGTTCTTCGTCCCAGCGCATCGATTTCTTCAGCGCCGCCATGGCGTGGCCGCACTGGTCGAGCTTGCCCGGTTCGACATACACGGCGAGGCGCACGCTGCGGCCGGAACCGGTGACGAATTCATCCTCCAGCATGTCCAGCTTGGCGGCGACCAGCGCGAACAGGTAGCAGGGCTTGGGGAACGGGTCTTCCCAGCGCGCCCAGTGGCGCGAGGCGTCGTGCTCGCTGATGCCGGACGCAACCCGGTTGCCGTTCGACAGCAATTGCGGGAAGCGCTCGACATCGGCCTCGAGGGTGCAGCTGAAGCGCGCCATCACGTCGGGGCGATCGGGAAAGTAGGTGATGCGGCGGAAGCCCTCGGCCTCGCACTGGGTGAAGTAGCCGTCGCGGGAGCGGTAGAGGCCGGACAGTTGCGTGTTGCTGTCCGGCTCGATGCGCACCCCGGTTTCGAGCACGAAGGCGTCCGGCAACGGACCGGCGATGCTCAGCGTGTCGTCGGTCAGGGTATAACGCGTGGGGTCGAGCGCGGCGCCGTCGAGGCTCAGCGCCTGCAGGGCGAGGTCTTCACCATTCAGAACCAGCGCGCCGCCGGCCCCCTGCGGATTGCGCCGGCAGGCCAGCCTGGCGCGCACTTCGGCGTGGTCCGGATGGATTGTGATACGGAGATCGACCGTGTCGACCCACCAGGCGGGGGGCACATAATCCTTGAGGTAGATCGTGGTCGGGGTTTCGGTGCGCATGGGAAATTCCTGGGATAGGTCTCAGTCCAGACTATCACCCTCCGCACGTTTCGACACCGTCGTCCGCGTCATCCCGCCTGAGCGGGCGGGGCGGCCGTTTCTGGAACAGCTCGAGTGGGCACGCGCGATGCTGGCCCAAGCCGGCTTCGCGGTGACCGCCCTCCTGCGTTCCGGCCAGGTCGAGGACGTGCTGTGCGCCTACCGCACCGAGCACGCCATCGACCTGATCGTGATGGGCGCCTACGGCCATTCCAAGATTCGCGAATTCCTGGTCGGCAGCACCACTACCCGATCCGCGAGGCGAAGATCCCCCTGCTGCTGTTGCGTTGACCCCCCGGTCCGGCCGCGACTGATCCATCGAGTCGCCGCAAGGCGGGTAGAAAATACCGCTTGCCTTGTCCCGTCTTGTCCAATAATCTAACAGTCATTAGATTGTTTAATTGGAGGGTGCATCGCATGACCGATCCCAGCCGCATCATCAAGGATCGCCTCTACGCGCAGGTTGCCCGCATGGGCAAGGCCATTTCCAGCCCCAAGCGGCTGGAGCTGATCGAAATCCTCTGCCAGGGCGAAAAGACCGTCGAGCAACTCGCCGCCGACGCGCAGATTTCCATGAAGCTCGCCAGCGCCCACCTCAAGGAATTGCGCCAGGCGCAACTGGTGGAAACCCGGCGCGACGGCAAGTACATCCACTACCGGGTGTCCTCGCTGGCGGTTGGCGACTTCTGGGTGGCCTTGCGCGCGCTTGCGGAAGACCGTCTGGTCGAGCTGCAGCTGGCGCTGGCGCAGCTGGCCGAGCACAGCGACGAGCTGTCGCCGCTCACCCCCGCGGAATTGCTGCAGCGCGCCGCGCGTGGCGATGTCGTCGTGATCGACGTGCGCCCGCGCGAGGAATACGACACCGGCCATCTGCCGCATGCGCAATCGATGCCGCTGGGTGAACTGCGCGCGCGCGTCCGTGAGTTGCCGCGCAAAAAACCGGTGGTGGCGTATTGCCGCGGACCGTTCTGCCTGTGGGGCAAGGAGGCCGTCGCGCTGCTGCGTGAGCACGGCATTCACGCCATGCGTCTGCAGGATGGCGTGCCGGAATGGCGCGCGGCTGGCCGGCCTGTCGAAACAGAAAACGAATAAAGGAGACTCCCATGTTTTTCCGTCAACTCCTCACCAAAGACGCCACCCTGTCCTATTTCTTCGGTTGCGGCTCGTGCCATGTCGGCGTCGCCATCGACCCCGTGCTCGGCGACGAGCAGTGGTTCCTCGACGAAGCCGCGAAGCAGGACGTGAAGATCACCCACATCATCGACACGCACGTGCACGCCGATCATTTCTCCGGCGGCCGCAAGCTCGCCGAACTGACCGGCGCGGCCTACTGCCTGCACGCATCCAACGCCGGCCGTGTGAGCTTTCCGTTCGAGCCGCTGCTGGACAAGCAGCGCATCGAGGTCGGCAACGTCCTCGTCGACGTGATCCACACGCCCGGGCACACGCCCGATTCGATCTGCCTGGTCGTCACCGACAAGCGCCGCACCGAAGTGCCGTGGTTCGTGCTGACGGGCGACACGCTGTTCGTCGGCAGCGCCGGCCGTCCCGATCTGGCCGGTCAGGAAGCCGAGATGGCCGGGCAGCTCTACGACACGCTGCAGCAGCGTCTGCTCACGCTGCCGGCCGAGGTCGAGCTCTATCCCGGCCACACCTCGGGCAGCGCGTGCGGCGCCGGCATGTCGGGCAAGCCGATGTCGACCCTGGGTTTCGAGAAGCGCTCGAATCCGATGCTGTCGATGAGCCGCGATGAATTCGTCACCGCGCTGACCGAGACGATCCCGCCGCGCCCCGCGGAAATGGATCGCATGGTCGCGTTCAACCTCGGCCAATGAACATGCCGTTGACCCAAGACGTGGCCCATGGGGGGGACGCGTACCGCTTCGGCATCCGCCACAACCTCGCCCAGTTCTCGCACCAGCTGGTGCAGGTGTTCTTCGTCGGCCTCACCATCGGCATGTTCCGCACCGTGGTGCCGGCGCTTGCCGAATCCGAGTTCGGCGTCGCCAAGGGATCGTTCATGATGCTGATGGCCTTCGTCACCGCCTTCGGCTTCGTCAAGGGATCGCTCAATTTCGTCGCCGGGCGCATGTCCGAGCGCATGGGCCGCAAGAAGGTGCTGTTCATCGGCTGGCTGGCCGCGGTGCCGATTCCCTTCATGATCCTGTACGCGCCGAGCTGGGGCTGGATCGTCGCGGCGACCGTATTGCTGGGCGTGAACCAGGGCCTCGCCTGGTCGATGACGCAGACCTCCAAGCTCGACCTCACCACCGCCGACCAGCGCGGGCTGACCATCGGCCTCAACGAATTCTCCGGCTACTTCGGCGTCGCGGTGGCGGGCATCATCACCGGCTACCTCGCCACCGCCTACGGGCCGCGCGAAGGCCTGCTGATTTTCGGCGTGATCGTGATCGGCGCCGCCGGCCTGCTGACGCTGCTGTGGGTGAAGGACACGCTGCCGTGGGCGCATGCCGAAGGCCGCAAGCATGCCGCCGGCCAGATGACCGGCCCGACACCGCGCTATCCGACCAACATTGCGGACACCCCCAGCACCTGGGAAGTCTTCACGCTGATGTCTTGGCGCGATGCGCGCATGGCCTCGGTCAGCCAAGCCGGGCTGGTGGAGAAATTCGTCGACGCGCTGGTGTGGGTGTTCTTCCCGGTCTATCTCTACCAGCAGGGCCTCTCGCTCGCCGGCATCGGCTGGGTGGTCGGCGTCTATGGCTTCGTCTGGGGCATCTCGCAGTTCCTCACCGGCCACCTGTCCGACCGCATCGGCCGCAAGAAACCCATCGTCGCCGGCATGTGGGTGTGCGGCGCTGGCGTCGGCCTGGTGCTGTTGGGCGAGGGCGAGCTGTGGTGGTCGTTCGCCGCCGCGGTGATGGGCTTCGGCATGGCGCTCCTGTACCCCACGCTGTCTGCCGCGGTGTCCGACATCGCGCATCCCAACTGGCGCGGCTCGGCGATCGGCATCTACCGCTTCTGGCGCGACCTCGGCTACGGCATCGGCGCGCTGCTGCTGGGCGCGGTCGCGGCACTCGCCGGCGGCATCGAGGCGGGCTTCTGGTTCACCGCGGCCGCGATGTTCGTTTCCGGCCTGATCGTGCTGCTGGCGTGCGAGGAAACGCACCCGCGCCTCAATCCCGCCCGGAGTTGATTTTTTCACCCATGATGAGTCTGCACATTCGGGTCATCTCGCAGAAGCCGCCCGGCGGGCGATGCGGTCTCTACGTGGCGTATGCGGAAGTCATCGCCTCGCATCTGGGCGCCGCAAGTGAGGTTGCATTCAGCGCCGAACGCGATGCGCACGGCATGGGCTTTCCTTCGCTGCTGCTGAACGGACACGCGATCCAGCCGGCCGACGGCGTGATTCTGATGCCGGCCGACGTATGCGCTGCACTGGCCGCGGCAGGCCACGATCCGACGGCGCTGGCCCGCCTGACCGAGGCGCTCGAAGGGCCGCTCGAGCGCATGCTCGAAACCTAGCACATGCAGCCTGACGATTACGACGCTTGGTACGACACCCCGCGCGGGCGCTGGATAGGCGAAACCGAATACGCGCTGGCCACGCGAGGGCTTGCTGCGCAGCCGGGCGACAGCCTGCTCGACGTCGGCTGCGGCACCGGCTGGTTCACCCGCCGCGCCGCGGCCGACAAGCTTGTCGTCACAGGGCTCGACCCCAATGCGGCTTGGCTGGATTTCGCGCGTGCCCACAGCAGCCCGGCTTTGCGCTGGGTGGAAGGTGATGGGCGCGCGCTGCCGTTTGCCGACGCCAGCTTCGATCATGTGCTGTCGATTGCCGCCCTGTGCTTTATCGACGACGAGCGGCAGGCGGTGGCTGAAGCCTTGCGGGTGGCGCGGCGCCGCTTCGCCCTGGGCTGGCTCAACCGGTCCAGCCTGCTGTACTGGCAAAAAGGCCGTCATGGCGGCAGCGGTGCCTATCGCGGTGCGCGCTGGCACACCGCCCGCGAAGTGCGCGCTCTATTCGCCGGCTTGCCGGTGAAAAACCTGAAACTGCGCTCGGCCATTTTTCTGCCTTCAGGATCGGGGTCTGCGACCTGGCTGGAACGCGGCGTGCCCAAGACGCTACCCTGGGGCGGACTGTTGCTGGCATCCGGCGAAAAAACCTGAAGGGCCGCGCAGCATGCCTTGTAGGATTAGGCCTTTGCACCCATTGCTGCCGTCAGGCCGCCCCGTTAATGTGGTTTTCTTTCAAAGTCTGGAATGCCCATGTCGAATCAACCCCGCATCCTTGAGCTGCGCCAGGCCTTGTCAGGCGTCATCGTCGGTCAGGACACGCTGCTCGACCGTCTGGTGATCGGCCTGCTCGCCGATGGGCACGTGCTGGTCGAGGGCCTGCCGGGGCTGGCCAAGACGACGGCGGTGAAGACGCTCGCCGCCGCCATCCACGGCAGCTTCCGTCGTATCCAGTTCACCCCCGATCTGCTGCCGGGCGATCTGACCGGGACCGATATCTATCACGAGGGTCAATTCGCGTTCGTCGAAGGCCCGCTGTTCCAGGAAATCATCCTCGCCGACGAAATCAACCGCGCGCCCGCCAAGGTCCAGGCTGCGCTCCTGGAGGCGATGCAAGAACACCAGATCACGGTGGGCGGCGTGACGCGTCCGCTGCCGCCGCTGTTCATGGTGATGGCGACGCAAAATCCGCTGGAGCAGGCCGGCACTTATCCGCTGCCGGAAGCGCAGCTCGACCGCTTCCTGCTGCACGTGTCGCTGGACTATCCGAGTGATGCCGAGGAGCTGGAAATCCTGCGCCGCGATCGCGCACATCCGTCCGTGGCCGGGCGGGCGCCGCTGACGGCGGTGATCGACACCGCGACCGTGCTGGCGGCGCGCGAGGAGGTGCGGCAGGTGCATGTGTCGGACGAAGTCGAGCGCTACATCGTCACGCTGGTGCGGGCCACCCGTGCACCTGGCGAATGGCGTGCCGACTGGGCGCACGCCGTGGACGTGGGCGCCAGCCCGCGCGCCGCGCTCGCGCTGCTGCATGCGTCGGCGGCCGCGGCCTATTTGCGCGGCCGCGACTACGTGACGCCGGACGACGTGCGCGAACTGGCGGCCGACTGCCTGCGCCACCGGATCACGTTGAGCCTCGATGCGCGGCTGCAGAAACTCGACCGCGACACCTTCATCGCCGGTCTGCTCGAGGCCGTGCCGGCGCCGTGATGCCGGTGCGGCTGAAGCGGCTGCTGCGTCTGGGCGCGCAGCCGGACAGCACGGAGGCTGTCGTGCACGCGCCGCTGATTGCGGCGGCCGACATGGCCGGCCTCGCCGCGCAGGCGAGTCTGCTGGCGACGCAGCCGATGCGCGAAGTGCATGACCACCATGCCGGCGACTGGGCCTCGCGTTGGCTCGGGCGCGGCCTCGATTTCGAGGAGTCGCGGCTGTACAGTCCCGGCGACGACATCCGTGACATGGACTGGCGCACCACCGCGCGCACCGGCCGTCCGCACCTGAAGATCTACCGCGAGGAGCGCCAGCCGACGGTGCACCTGGTGATCGATCGCGGCGCCACCATGCGCTTCGGCACGCGCCGCCGGCTCAAGGTCGCGCAGGCAGCCAGGGTGGCCGCGGTGCTGTCGTTTGCCACCGCAGGACGCAACGGCGTGATCGGCGCCACCTTGTGGGATGCGCAGGATCAGGATCTGCCGCCGCGCCATGGCCGGCTGGCCGCACTCGCGCTGATCGAGCAGGCGGCGGCGCCGTGTCCGCCGCTGACCGACCCGGCATCGACCGAATCGCTGCATCATGCCGACCGCCTCGCCGCGCTCGAAGCCAGTCTGCCGCGCGGCGCGCAACTGGTGCTGGTCAGCGATTTCGGCTGGCTCACGGCCGAACACGAATCGCAGCTGGCGCGGCTGGCTGCGCGTTTCGAGGTGTGGGCGATCCAGATCATCGACGCGGCCGAGCGCGTGCTGCCGGACCTGGGACTGGTGCGTTTCCACGACATGGCGAGCGGGCAGGGCGCGTGGCTCGACACCGCGCAGGCCGCGGTGCGCGACGCCTGCCAGTCGGCCTGGACGCAGCGTCTCGACGCGCAGGCGGCGCGCTTTGCCCGCGCCGGGGTGCGCCATCAATGGGTGGGCAGCGAAGCCGACGATCTGGTCGTACCCCTGATCCATGGCTGATCCGCGCACCGAACTTGCCGACATCATCGCGCCGGTTGCGCCTGCAACAGTGGCGGCCGGCAGCAGCCTGGCGGGGTGGGGCGTTGCCGCGCTGGCGGCGGTGGCGTGCATCGCGCTGGCGGCCTGGCTGTGGCATCGCCGCCGTCATCACCGCGCGCTGCGGCGCATTGCCGCGGCTGTGGGCCTGCAACAGGCGCCGGTGCCGGCGCTCGCGGCGCAGCTCGATGCGTGGGCGCGGGAGCGCCTGGGGCTTGCGCGGATCGAGGCCGCGCAGTGCCCGCCCGGGCACGATCCTGGCGCCTGGGCAGAGTGGGCGACGCGCCTGACCCAATTGCGTTTCGCGCCGTCGCCGCCCGACGCGTATGCGGCCCTGGCCGCGCTGTGCGAAACCGCGCGCGTTTGGAAGCGCCATGTCTGACTGGATGCTGCCGCTCGGGTTTGAGCTGGCGCAGCCGCGCTGGCTGCTGCTGTGGCTCGGGGTCGCCGGCTGGTTCGGGCTGGCCTGGCGGCGCGTGTTGGCCGATCGCCAGGGCGAGGGCGCGGGACTGGTGCTCAACCACCCGGCGCTGCCGCTGGCGGCCGTGGCGTCGCTGCCCGCGCCCAGCCTGCGCCGGCCGGTTGTACTGCGCGCGCTGGCGTTTGGTCTGCTGGTGCTGGCGCTGGCGCAGCCGCGTCAGGTCGGCGACTGGATCACGCCGCCGCCGGAAGGACGCGACATGGTGCTGCTGATCGACACCTCGCTCACGATGAGCATCCGCGATTTCAGACAGGGCGATCTCGACGTCGAACGCATGACGGTGCTCAAGGACACGCTCGCCCGCTTCATCGAAGGCCGTCCCGGCGACCGCTTCGGCGTCATCGTGTTCGGCAGCGAGGTGGCGACGCTGACCCCGCCGACCTTCGATCGCCAGCACGCCATCGCGCAGATCCAGCGCATCCAGGTCGGCATGCTGGGCGGCGACACCGCGCTGGGCGACGCGCTCGGCATGGCGCTCAAGCAGGTGACGACGCGCCGCCTGCGTCCGGTGGTGATCCTGGTCAGCGACGGCGCCGACAGCAACGCCGGCACGCTGACGCCCTCCGAGGCGGTGGCGGTGGCACGCCAGGCCGGGGTCGCGATCCATACCCTGCAGTTCGGCAGCGACCCCTATGCCGCCGGCCGCGCCGCGCGCGGCGGCAATGCCGCGTTGCCCGATCCGCAACCCGACCTGATCGACCTGGCGCAATTCAGCCGCGGCCAGCATTTTGCGATCGCCAGCGCCGACGACGCCGCGCGCGTGATCCGTGCGATCGACCAGCTCGAGCCGACCCTGTCGCGTCCGGCACAGCACCGCCAGGCGCGCGAAGGGTACTGGGTGCTGCTGGCGCTGGCCGCCGCCGTGCTGGCGTGGGCGCGCTGGCTGACGCTGAGGCAGACGGCATGATGGATTTCTTGCTGCAGTTGCACTGGCGCGAACCGGGGTGGCTGGGGCTGGCGGCGGTGCCGCTGCTGCTCGGCTGGTGGCGCGGACAGCGCCGTGCGCGCCTGCTGCGCTATGCCGATGCCGCGCTGCTGCCGTGGGCGGCGAGCGCGTCCTCGGCACGCGCGGGCCATCGCATGCGCAGGGCGGTTCATGCGCTGGCGTGGCTGCTGCTGGCGCTGGCGGCAGCCGGCCCGCGCCAGCCGATAGACGTGCGCGAGGGCGAGGGCGAGGTCGTGCCGCGCCACCTGCTGACGCTGGCGGTGGTGGTCGACCTTTCGGCCTCGATGCGCGCGACCGACCTCGTCCCCCGCGGAGACGCCGCATTTCTGCGTACCGACGCCCCTGAAAAACCGTCTGCGCCGGACCGGCTGAGCCGGGCGCGCATCGAGCTGCTCGATCTGTTGCCGCGGCTGCATGGTGAACGGCTGGCCCTGATCGTCTATGCCGGCGAGGCCGGCGTGCTGCTGCCGCCGACCGACGATACGGCGCTGTTTGAACGCGCGCTCGACCAACTCGACCCGCGCCTGATCGATGCGCAGGGCAGCAACCTTGCTGCGGCGCTCGACCTCGCGCGGGCGCAGCTCGATGCTGCGCCAGGCCAGGCGAAAGCCGTGCTGCTGCTGAGCGATGTCGAAACCGACAGCGTCGACGCGGCGGCCCACGCCGCGGTCGCGGCCCTGCGCCAGGCGCGGCTGCCGCTGTTCGTGCTCGGCGTGGGCAGCGCGGACGGCGCCCCGGTGCCGCTGCCCGACGGCGGCCTGGCCGCACGCGATGGCGTGCCGCTCTTAAGCCGTATGGACAGCGCAACATATCGCCAGTGGGCCGATGCCAGCGGCGGCCGCTTTGCCGCCGTCAGCGATGGCGATGCCGACTGGGCGCAGCTCTACGACGGCGGCATCGCGCGCCTGCCGGGCGACTCGGTCGCACCCGGCGATGCGCCCGCCTGGCGCGAACACTACCCCTGGCTGCTGGCGCCTGCGCTGGCATTGCTGATGGCTGTCTCGCTGCCGCGCCGGGCAGTCGCCAGCGCCGCGCTGCTGGTGCTGGGCGCGGCGCTGGTGCCGTCACCGGTGCGGGCCGACGAGGCCACCGCCTGGCAGGCCTGGCAGCAGAAACAGTATGCCGTTGCGCAAGCCCGCTATGCCCAGATCGGCGGCTATGCCGGACAGATGGGCGCCGGCGCCGCCGCCTGGCGGCAGGGCGATTACGCGGCGGCTGTCCGGCACTTCGGCGCGGCGCTGCTGCAAGCCGGCGATGAACGCGCGCGCACCGATGCGCTGTACAACCTCGGCAACGCGCACTACGGCAACGGCAACCCGCAGGCCGCGGCTGAGGCGTTCGAAATCGTGCTGCGCCTGCGTCCCGGCGACGCCCGCGCGCGCGCCAACCTCGACCAGGCGCAGCGGTTGATTCGCCACCGCCGGGCCGATGTGGCCGCGCCAAGCGACCTGCGGGGGCGCCGCGGCTACATGGCCGAGGGCATCGTCGCGCTGGATCGTGACTCGGAGGCGCTGCCGGACCCGGAATCCGACGCGCCGGGCATGCAGCTCGATCGCGCTGCACCGGGTGATGGCGGCGCCCACGCGGCGGACGGGGTGCCCCCGCGCGCCCGTGCCCGCCTCGACCCGCGGCTTGCCGCATCCGGCCTGAAAAAACTCGATGGCCTGCAAGACCGTCCGGCGACCCTGCTGAAGAACCTGCTGAAGCAGGACGCCCGTCACGATGACACGCCGAGGCCGCCATGGTGAGGCCGGCCAAGACACGACGGATTCTGCCCCTGCTGCTGGCTGCGGCGTGGAGCAGCGGTGCGCTTGCGGCCGCGCTCGAGGCGCGGCTGGACCGTTCCGCATCGCTGCTGGGCGAGGCGGTCAGCCTGACGATCGAAGCGCGCGGACTCGAACTAGATCAACTCGACCTGACGTCGCTGGAAACCGAATTCGAGATTTTTGCGCGCACGCTGAGTCGCGCGCCGGCCAGCGAAACCCTGGTGCTGACGCTGTATCCGCGCGCGAGCGGCGCGCTGCGCATTCCGCCCTTGCAGGTGGGCGCGCAGCATACCGCCGCCTTGCCGCTCAGCGTGGCAACCCGGCGCGAGGACCGGTCGCCGGTCGCCATCCAGGTGCAGATGACGCCGGCGGCGCCGTGGGTCGGCGAGCCCGCACGCCTGAGTTTGTCGGTCTGCGACAACGATGGCTTGCGCTGGCAGCGCCCGGTTCTGCCGACCGAGAGTGGCCGCGAGCTGCGCGCGCTGAACGAGGACGAGGGTCCCGACGAGGTGGCCGGCGAGCGCTGCACCCGCACGCGTTTTCACTGGACGCTGGTCCCCACCCGCGGCGGCGCGGCGCGCGTCGTCATGCCTATGCTCGACGCCGGCCTGTTCGGCCAGCGCCTGCGCTATCCGGGACCGGCGCTGGAGTATGTGGCCGGCGCCCTGCCGGCCTGGCTGCCGGAGACCATCCCGCCGGTTGCGCCGCGCGTGAAGGCCGCGCCCTTGCCCGCGCGCTGGCCGCTGCAGCGACCGCTGGCCTGGCAGATCGACATCGAGGGGGCGTACAGCGCGGACGGCCTCAAGTCCCTGCTGGCGATGCAGTTGCGCGAGACGCCCGAACTCGGCGTCTATCCGCCGCTGATCGAAGCCCTGGCGCCGTCCGATCCGGCCTCGACGCGTACCCGCCACCGCGTCACCCTGACGCTGCAGCCGCGCGCCCGCGGCGAGCTGGAACTGCCGGTGCTGAGCCTGCCATGGTACGACCCAGTGCGCGAACGACTCGACCGCCGCGCGGTATCGGCGCAGTCAATCACGGTATTCGATCCGCGCCTGCAGACCGTGGGCCGCGCTGGGGCCGGGCTGGTCGGTCTGGCGCTGCTGGGGGTGTTGGGCCGGCTTCTGCAGCGGGCGTTGCGCTGGCGCTTGTGGCGGCGGCGGGGGCTGCAGGCCATTCGCCAGGCACAGGACGCCGCGCAGCTGATGCAGGCGGTGCGCCGGTTTTCCCTGCTTGGGCACGCGCCCGCGCCCAGCCTGGGCGCCTGGCTGGATCGCCTGCAGCAGGAAACGGGCGCCTTGAGCGCGGTGGACGCGGTGCGCCGGCTGGAGCAGCAGCAGTTCGGCATTGCGCCCGTTGATCTGCCCGCGCTGCGACAGGCGTTCGTCGACGCGCTGGCGCGGGTGCGGCCGCGCCGCCCGAGAATCTGACGCGGCCGCCGGTAAATAGCGGACGAAAAAAAGGGGCGCGAGGCCCCTTTTCTTGTGCTGCAGTTCCAGTTCAGGACACGCCGCCCTTGTAGTCGGCGATACCGGGGTTGGACTTGCCGACACCGACGATCTTGGGTTCATTCAGCTTCAGACCCTTGATCACTTTCTTGTCGCGCAAGTAGGTGGCGACGACTTCCCAGATCGGCTCGCCGTCTGCACCTTCAGCCACCGGCGCCCAGCCTGCAACCTTGTAGTTCTTGTTGGCCACTACCGGTTTGCCCTTGATGGTCATGCGGGTGATCCGGCTGCCCATCTTGGCGTTGGGTGCCATGGTGTACTCGATGCCGCCCACACGCACCATGTCGCCACCCTGCTGGTAGTAGGGGTCGGCATTGAACAGGTTGTCGGCGACGTCTTCCATGATGACCTTGATCATCTCGCCGCTCATGTTGGTGAGCGTGGTCTGCGGATAGGTGATCGCGGTCTGGTCCATCAGCCGTTCCATCGTGATGGGATCCCCCGGCAGCAGCGTGGTGCCCCAGCGGAAGCCCGGCGAGAACGCAGCGTCCGCGCCCTTGACGTCCATCATCGCGTCGACCAGCAGCTGGTCCCAGGTGCCGTTGAAGTTGCCGCGGCGGTAGAGGAAATCGTCGGTGACGGCGAGCGTTTCATTGAGCTTCTTCTCGTAGGGTGCGCGCACCTTCTTGATGTAGGCATCCATCGCCGGATCGGCCGGCAGTAGGTTGGAGAACACCGGCAACAGACGGTATTTGAAGCTTTGCACCTTGCCACCGCGCACGTCGAAGTCCATCACGCCGAGGAACTTGCCGTTGGAGCCCGCGTTGGTGACCAGCGTGACGCCCTTGGCGTTCTTGACCTTGACCGGCTGCGGCACGCCGTCGTGGGTGTGGCCGCCGAAGATGGCGTCGATGCCGGTGACGCGGCTGGCCATCTTGAGGTCGACGTCCATGCCGTTGTGCGACAGCACCACGACGACCTTGGCACCTTTCGCGCGTGCGTCATCGACCCATTTCTGCATGTTGTCGTCGCGGATGCCGAAGCTCCAGTCCGGCACCATCCAGCGCGGGTTGGCGATCGGCGTGTAGGGGAAGGCCTGACCGACGATGGCGATTTTCACGCCATTCTGTTCCTTCATGGTGTAGGGCTTGAACACCTGGTCGCCGAAATCGTTGGTGATGATGTTCTGCGCGACGAAATCGATGCCGGCTTTCTTGAAATCCCTGTTGACGATTTCCATCACGCGGTCGGCACCAAAAGTCGATTCCCAGTGCGGGGTCATGATGTTGACGCCCAGCTGGATGCAGGCATCGACCATGTCTTGTGCATCGGTCCACAGCGAGGTGGCCGAGCCCTGCCAGGTATCGCCGCCGTCGAGCAGCAGTGCGCCTGGGCGCTGCGCGCGAATCTTGTCGACCAGGGTTTTCAGGTGGGCGAAGCCACCGACCTTGCCGTAGACCTTGGCGGCCTCGGTGAAATCGAGGTAGGTGAAGGCATGGGCCTCGGCCGAGCCGGGCTTGATGCCGTAATGTTTCAGGAGGTTCTGCCCGACCAGGTGCGGCACCTTGCCGAACGCGCCGCCGACGCCGAGGTTGACGTTGGGCTCGCGGAACCACACCGGCAGCAGCTGGGCGTGGCAGTCGGTGAAATGCATGAACGAGACATTGCCATGACGGGGCACATCATAGAAGTTGGCCGGGGCCTTGCCCGCCAGAGCGGACTTGCTGTCAATTGCCATGCCGGACGCAGCGGCGACGGCCAGCAATTGCAGAAATTCGCGACGGTTCATATGCATGGGGGGTCTCCTGAAAACGAATGAAAATTGATTTTATGTATTGTCGGTGCTGGCGGTATACCCGTAAATAGTAGCTCCAGCTCAGCAATCCGGGTTAATTAGAGTGCGAACCAAAAAGAAAAAGCCCGGTCGCCCGGGCTTTTTCTGCTGGGCGACCGCTTACTTGCGGAACACCGAGGCTTTCATCGGCAGACCGTTGGACAACGCGGAGTGGAAGTACTCCAGGTTGTTCATCATGGTGCTGCCCTGGTCCGGCGAAATCGCGCGAACCGAGCGGTAGCAACCGACATAGCGCTGCTGCAGCAGCACCAGGTTGTCGCCGCCGCGGAACACCGGCCAGTGCACGGCATGGCCAACGGCAGGCGAGATCAGCTCGGAACGCAGCTTGACGCCGCCGTTCTGCACGTGGCAGCTGGCGCAGGCGAAGTTGAGCTGGCCCTTGCGCTGGTAAAAGCTCTTCTTGCCGTCGTTATACGCTGCCATGGCCTTGGGACCTTCGGCCTTGATGTTCATCAGCATGCCGTCGGACAGGGTGCGCATATAGGCAGTCAGGTAGCCCATGGTCTTGGTGTCGCCCACCTTGTAAGCCTCTTCGCCATTGGCGACGCGGCAGTCGTTTAGGGCGTCGATCAGCGTGACGACCTTGCCCTTGGCTTCGTTGAACATCGGGTAGTTGCCTGCGATCATCTTGCCGCCGTTGGGCATGCAGCTGGCGTAGGTCTTGCCGTTCTTGAACGGGGTTTCCCACAGCTTGCGACCGGCCTCGACCATTGAGTCGAAAGGCGGGAACTCCATGATGGCGTCGTACTGCGCCTTGGCGTCGGGCTCGAACGCCAGCGCGCCGTAGACATAATCCTCAAGCTTGATGTTTGGATACTTCTCCGTGTAGTACTTGACCATTTCCTGACGGTCCTTCTCCGGCGAAGCGTATGCCGTGGCAGCGCCCAGGGCGATGCCCAGACCCACCATTCCCGTCAGCAGTTTCGTAATCATTTGTTGTTTCATGCCGTCCTCCAGAAACCTGATGAATAAAGCGGGAGCGGGGCGTCACGCCCCGCCCGTTTGCTGCCGTCTTAGCCGATGGTGGCTTCGGCGCTGTTTTTGTCGCCCTTGTTGTCGACCCAGTTGACGACGACCTTGTCGCCGGCCTTGGGGCCCTTGACCTTGAAGCCGAGGTAGGGGTTGCGCGACACGGCGGGGCCGAGTTCGGCCG
>NZ_JAUYRI010000026.1 GCF_030696885.1 Thiobacillus sp. | reverse complement strand
ACTTCTTGGCAGCACCGCCAAACTTCTTCGCCAGAATGGTGGTGATCGCCGCGGTCAAGGTGGTCTTGCCGTGGTCAACGTGTCCAATGGTGCCAACGTTTACGTGCGGTTTGGTCCGCTCGAATTTTTCCTTAGCCATTTTTCAGTACCCTATAAGATCAAAATTATTTCTTGGCGGCCGCTTACTTTTTCGCAATCACGGCTTCCGCAACGCTCTTGGGCGCTTCGGTGTAATGCTTGAATTCCATCGAGTAGGTCGCGCGGCCCTGCGACATGGAGCGCAGATCGGTCGAGTAGCCAAACATCTCGGCCAGCGGCACTTCCGCCTTGACCAGCTTCACGCCGGCCGCATCTTCCATACCCTGGATGATGCCGCGACGGCGGTTGAGGTCGCCCATCACATCACCCATGTAGTCTTCCGGCGTTTCCACTTCCACCGCCATCATCGGCTCAAGCAGGATCGGGCTGGCCTTGCGCATGCCGTCCTTGAACGCCAGGATCGCCGCCAGCTTGAACGCCAGCTCGGACGAGTCGACATCGTGATAGGAACCGTCGAACAGCGTGACTTTGACGTCCACCACCGGGAAGCCTGCCAGCACGCCATTGGACAGCGCCTCTTTCAAGCCCTTTTCGACCGCGGGAATATATTCACGCGGCACGGTTCCGCCCTTGATGGCGTCGACGAACTCAAAGCCCTTGCCCGGTTCGTTCGGCCCCATCTTGATCCACACGTGGCCGTATTGACCCTTGCCGCCCGACTGCTTGGCGTGTTTGCCTTCCTGCTCGACTTCCTTCTTGATCGCTTCGCGGTAGGCCACCTGCGGTGCACCGACGTTGGCTTCAACGCCGAATTCGCGACGCATGCGGTCAACCAGAATCTCCAGGTGTAATTCGCCCATGCCCGACATGATGGTCTGGCCGGATTCCTCATCGGTGCGCACGCGGAAAGACGGGTCTTCCTGCGCCAGACGGCCCAGCGCGATACCCATTTTTTCCTGGTCGGCCTTGGTTTTCGGCTCGACCGCGACGTGAATCACCGGCTCGGGGAACACCATGCGCTCGAGCGTGATCGGGGACGCCACATCACACAGCGTGTCGCCGGTCGTGACATCCTTGAGGCCCACGGCTGCCGCGATGTCGCCCGCGCGCACTTCCTTGATCTCTTCGCGCTGGTTGGCGTGCATCTGCAGAATGCGGCCCAGACGCTCCTTGCGGCCCTTGACCGGGTTGTAAATCGTATCGCCCGATTTGACGACACCGGAATAGACACGGAAGAAAATCAGCTGACCCACATAGGGGTCGGTTGCAACCTTGAACGCCAGGGCGGAAAACTTTTCGTCGTCGGACGGCAGGCGCTCGCCTTCGCTGCCATCATCCAGTTCGCCCTTGACCGCGGGCACGTCGGTCGGCGCCGGCATCAGCTCGACCACCTTGTCGAGCATGGCCTGCACGCCCTTGTTCTTGAACGCGCTGCCGCACATCATCGGCACGATTTCGCTGGCGATGGTGCGCGCACGCAGACCCTGGATGATGTCGGCCTCGGAGAGGTCGCCCTCTTCAAGGTATTTGTTCATCATTTCTTCGGACGACTCCGCAGCGGCTTCCAGCATGGCCTCGCGCCACTTTTTGCAGGTCTCGAGCAGTTCCGCGGGAATGTCGCGCAGGTCGAACTTCATGCCCTGGCTGGCTTCATCCCAGTAAATCGCCTTCATCTTGACGAGGTCGACCACCCCCTCGAACTTCTCCTCGGCGCCGATCGGCACCTGGATCGGCACCGGATTGGCCTTCAGACGCAAGCGCATCTGATCGTATACCTTGAAGAAGTCGGCGCCGGAGCGGTCCATCTTGTTGACGAACGCCAGACGCGGCACGCGGTACTTGTTGGCCTGACGCCACACGGTTTCCGACTGCGGCTGCACACCGCCCACCGCGCAGTACACCATGCAGGCGCCGTCCAGCACGCGCATGGAGCGCTCCACCTCGATGGTGAAGTCAACGTGACCCGGGGTGTCGATGATGTTGATACGGTGCTCGGGGAACTTGCCATCCATCCCCTTCCAGAAACACGTGGTCGCAGCGGAGGTAATCGTGATGCCGCGCTCCTGCTCCTGTTCCATCCAGTCCATGGTGGCCGCGCCATCATGCACTTCGCCGATCTTGTGCGACACGCCCGTGTAAAACAGGACGCGCTCGGTGGTGGTGGTCTTGCCAGCGTCGATATGGGCCGAAATGCCGATATTGCGATAGCGCTCGATAGGAGTATTGCGTGCCACGTTAATTACCTGCCAATCAATGCGTTAGTTGTTCTTAGAAACGGAAATGCGAGAAGGCCTTGTTGGCTTCAGCCATACGGTGCACTTCCTCACGCTTCTTCACAGCGCCGCCACGGCCTTCGGCCGCATCCAGCAATTCGCCTGCCAGACGGGCGCCCATGGACTTCTCGCCGCGCTTGCGCGCAGCATCCTTCAGCCAGCGCATCGCCAGCGCGGTACGACGGCTGGAACGCACTTCGACCGGCACCTGGTAGTTGGCGCCACCAACGCGGCGGCTCTTCACTTCGACCAGGGGGCGCGCATTGTTCAGCGCAACACCGAACACTTCCAGCGGGTCCTTGCCGGACTTCTGGACGATCTGCTCGAACGCGCCGTAGACGATGCGCTCAGCGACCGACTTCTTGCCGCTGGACATGACGACGTTCATGAATTTGGAAACTTCCTGATTGCCGAATTTCGGATCAGGCAGGATTTCACGTTTGGGGACTTCGCGACGACGGGGCATATTCCTGTCTCTCTATCTAATTAGGCTTTTTTCGGGCGCCGGGTTTAATCAGGCTTTCTTCGGGCGCTTGGCACCGTACTTCGAGCGCGACTGCTTACGATCCTTGACACCTGCGGTATCCAGGCTGCCGCGGACGGTGTGGTAACGCACACCCGGCAAGTCCTTGACCCGGCCGCCGCGCACCAGTACCACCGAGTGCTCCTGCAGATTGTGGCCTTCGCCGCCGATGTAGCTGATGACCTCGAAGCCGCTGGTGAGCTTGACCTTGCAAACCTTGCGCAAGGCGGAGTTCGGTTTCTTGGGCGTCGTGGTGTACACGCGGGTGCACACGCCGCGGCGTTGCGGGCAGGCCTTCAGGGCCGGAACCTTGCTCTTTTCCACCGGCGCCTGGCGCGGCTTGCGGATCAGCTGGTTAATCGTTGGCATGTCAAAAATTCCGAAAAATTAAGGTGAGCGTATCGTTTCTAAAACAAGCGGGACGGCATGCGCCGTCCCGGGCTACAGTCCTGCGCTTCCCGGCACACGTATGGCCGGAAAAAGACGCGTGATTCTAGGGGAGAGCCACCCCCCTGTCAAGCCACTTCCTGATTCTCTGCGGGGTTTGCGTCCTCGCCGATGATCAGATGCTCGGCGCCCATGTCCTCCCCGGCAGCCTGACGGCGACGGGTGTTGTGGTAGGCCAGACCGCTGCCCGCCGGAATCAGGCGACCGACGATCACGTTTTCCTTCAGACCGCGCAGCTCGTCCCGCTTGCCCATGATGGCCGCTTCGGTCAGCACGCGCGTGGTTTCCTGGAAGGACGCCGCGGAAATGAAGGAATCGGTCGACAGCGACGCCTTGGTGATGCCCAGCAAAATGGGGTCATAGACGGCGGGCTGCTTGCCGGCGGCTTCCATTTCGTCGTTGATCTGCAGCACTTCCGAGCGCTCGACGCCTTCGCCGGGGATGAGGCCGGTGTCACCCGGATCCACCACCGTGACGCGGCGCAGCATCTGCCGCACGATGACCTCGATGTGCTTGTCGTTGATCTTCACACCCTGCAGGCGGTACACGTCCTGCACCTCGTCGGTGATGTAGCGCGCCAGCGCCTCGACGCCCTGCAGACGCAGGATGTCGTGCGGGTCGACCGGACCGTCGACGATCATTTCGCCCTTCTGGACGATCTGGCCGTCGTGCGCGGTGACGTGCTTTTCCTTGGTGATCAGGTATTCGTGCGCGACGCCGTCGAGGTCGGTGATGACCAGACGCTGCTTGCCCTTGGTGTCCTTGCCGAACGACACCGTGCCCGTAACTTCTGCCAACACGCCGGCATCTTTCGGGGAACGTGCTTCGAACAGCTCGGCCACACGCGGCAGGCCGCCGGTGATGTCACGCGTTTTCGAGGTTTCCTGCGGAATCCGCGCGATCACGTCGCCCACCGCCACGTCCTGGCTGTCCTTCACCGTGATGATGGAGCCGATCTGGAAGGTGATGTTGACCAGCGTATCGGTCCCGGCCAGCTTGAGCTCGTTGCCGGCCTCGTCCAGCAGCTTCACCTGCGGACGCAAGCCCTTGCCGGCGCTGCTTGCCTTGCGCTTGGGATCGATGACCACCAGCGTCGACAGGCCGGTGACGTCGTCGAGCTGCTTGGCGACGGTCACGCCTTCCTCGATGTTCTCGAAGCGGATGCGGCCGGCGTACTCGGTGATGATCGGACGGGTGTGCGGATCCCAGGTTGCCAGCACGGCGCCGGCCTTGATCTTGGCGCCATCGGTCACCATCAGGGTCGCGCCGTACGGCACTTTCTGACGCTCGCGCTCGCGGCCCGAATCGTCGGCGATGATGATTTCGCCGCTGCGCGAAATCGCCACCAGCTCCTTGCGGGCGTTGGTCACGTAGCGCATGGTGGCGGTGTACTGCACGGTGCCGTTGGACTTGGCCTCGAGCTGGCTCGCCGCCGCGGCACGCGATGCCGCACCACCGATGTGGAAGGTCCGCATGGTGAGCTGGGTGCCCGGCTCGCCGATCGACTGCGCGGCGATCACGCCGACGGCTTCGCCGACGTTGACCATGTAGCCGCGGCCGAGGTCGCGGCCGTAGCACTTGCCA